>NZ_KE384563.1:39682-153937 GCF_000426745.1 Veillonella montpellierensis DSM 17217 | reverse complement strand
TTAACAGAGAAATCATCGGTAGCAGTTGCTTTATCTAAGACTTCCTTCAATTGACCTTGGCTCGCTGCTTGATCCGCTTTCAAATCTTTCAAATCCGTTGGCAAGGTTGTATTGGAAAGTCCAGTAATCACCTTTTGTTCGCCATCTACGGTAACACTATCAGTACTACCATCTTTACCGAAGGTCATTTTCTTGATGTTTTCGATAGTCTTAGCGTCGCCATCAATCTTCATTGGATTTGTTTTATCTTTACTGTTAAAGGTAATGCCTTCCAAATCAGAAAGGTTCTTCGCCAAGCGAATCTTCATCTTCGCATTTGTTCCGTCTGCTTCATCAGCAATAGATTCTACGCCAATGTTATTGTCGGTCAAGTTGGTGATGGTTTCATGATCTCTAACAATTTTAGCGCCGCCAACGATATTTACTTGCTTATTCAATTTAACGCCAATAGCATTGCCATCATCGCCTTGGAATTTCAAGCCATCATTCATGGTTGCCAATTCATTGTTCCTATTACCATCTTTAACGATAATACGGGTTTCGCCATCCGTACCGTCAAGGCCCACTTTACCATTTCCAGTGGTAATATCTACTTTATTCTCACCATCTTTGCCTTTGATACCGATGGATCCATCTTTACCATTCAAAGTAACGCTGTTGCCATCTTTACCATCAGCACCTGTTGGTCCTTGAACGCCAATAGTGCCATCTTTACCACTCAAAGTAACGCTATTCGACTTACCATCAGCACCTTTTGGTCCTTGAATTCCAATTTCGCCATTTTTACCCTTGATAGTAACCGATTCACCGTCTTTACCATTGACAGTGATTTTACCGTCCTTACCATCTTGTCCAGCTTTACCAATTGAAACATCATCTTGTAAGGAGTAGATAATCTTCTTACCAGTTCGTGTAATCGCAAGGCCATTACCTGCATCGAAACCGAAAGCGTCTTTTGTAGCATCGCCTAATTTTACATTAAATGTATTGTCAACGCTATTATCTTTAATATATACATCAAAGCCTTGGTTGGTCTTGTACAATTGACTGCCGTTGACAGCTTCTTTGCTATCCTTATTAACACTACCAGCACCTACATTTTTAATAACTGTACCTGTTGTAGTATCCCCTTCTAAGGTAATAGAATCCTTGTTTACTGTGTCGCCCTTTTTATCATATTTCACCGCATAATCGGTAAATTTCTTATCCGATGCAGTTAAATCAGACTTCTTCGCTACATCTTTAATGGTAACTGTTTCGGTTTTATCTTTATGATTTTGATCTTGTACAGTAAGTGTAATATCACCATTCGCATCTACTGTGTATTTCTTATCAGTAGCTTGTTCATTACCCACCAACCGATAATCAGTTGCTTCTGTTTGTACCTTAGTTAATAATTCATTCAATTGACCTTGGCTTGCCGCTTGGTCCGCCTGCATGGTGGTCATATCTTTTGGCAATGTAGTATTGGAAAGTCCAGTAATTACTTTATTGGTACCATCTACTACGATACTATCCTTGTTATCTGGTGTTTTGAAAGTCATCTTGGTAATGTTATCAATAGTTTTTTGAGTACCATCAATCTTCATCGCTGTATCGCCAGCACCGAAGGTAATGCTATCTAAGCCTTTAAGCTCTTTCGCTAAGCGAAGTGTTAAGTTCTTATTCCCATCAGCGATGACACCGATGTTGTTATCTTGACTTAACTGAGTAGTATCAGTAATACCACCAGTGACGGTAAGTTGTTCATTCAATTTCAACTTATCTTCAGTACCAACGTCGCCCATGAATTTCATGCCATCATTCATGGTTGCCAGTTCATGTGTCTTGGTACCTTCTTTGACTACAAGACGAGTTGTACCATCTTTGCCATCAACACCAACAGTGCCATTTTGTGTGGTAATGCTTACTGCATTCGTACCATCTTTACCCTTCATACCGATGGAACCATCTTGGCCGTTTAATGTAACACTGTTACCGTCTTTGCCTGTAACGCCCATCTTGCCGTCTTTACCGTCAAGAGCGATGACATTTTTATGATCCTGATCATCGGTAGCACCAGTAATCGTTGTAATTCCATCTTTACCATTAATAGTAACAGATGCGCCATCTTTACCGTTAGCACCTTTTGGTCCTTGGGCTCCGATTGTGCCATCTTTGGCATTCATGGTAACAGTTGTACCATCTGCGCCTTTACCTCCGATTGTACCATCCTTACCATTTACTGTAACGGTTGTGCCGTCTTTCGCCTTACTTTCAATCTTACCATCTTTACCATCAATAGTAACTTTTTCACCGTCTTTACCATTGACAGTAACCTTGCCATCTTTACCAGCTTCACCATCTTTACCGACTGTGATGTCATCTTTCAAGGAATAGGTTACTTTCTTAGCATTCTTATCCAAAGTAACATCAAGGCTATTACCTGCTGCAAATTCAACAGTTTCCTTATTGGCTTTGCCTAACGCAACGTTGGCTCTGTTGTCGGCTGTATCTTGACCTACCAAAATATCGAAGCCTTGGTTTGTCTTGTACAATTGACTACCATTGACAGCTTCTTTACTATTTTCAGATACATCTCCAGCTTTCACATTCTTGATAACTGTACCATTTGTATCGCCACCTAAGGTAACAGAGTTTTTGTCGACTTCACCAGTATCTTTTTTATCATACTTAACAGAGAAATCATCAGTAGCAGTTGCTTTATCTAAAACTTCCTTCAATTGTCCTTGGCTCGCCGCTTGATCGGCTTTCATTTTAGTCAAATCAGTTGGCAATTTTGTATTGGAAAGTCCGGTAATTACCTTATTTTCTCCATCTACGGTAACACTATCGGTACTACCATCTTTACCGAATGTCATTTTCTTGATATTTTCGATAGTCTTCGCATTGCCATCAATCTTCATTGGAGTCGTTTTATCTTTACTGTTAAAGGTAATTCCTTCCAAATCGGAAAGGTTCTTCGCTAAGCGTACAACAAGTTTAGCATTTTTATTATCTTGATCATCTACTATGGATTCAACACCAATATTATTGTCAGTTAAATTAGTAACAATATTACCTGTTCTTTCAGCCTTAACACCGCCAACGATATTCACTTGGTTATTTAATTTAACGCCTACCGCTGTACCGCTGTCGCCCATAAATTTCAAGCCATCATTCATAGTGGCTACTTCGTTTACATGGTTGCCTTCTTTAACGATAATTCTAGTTTCGCCATCCTTACCGTCAAGACCTACTTTACTATCTCCAGTGGTAATAGCAATCGCATTTTTGCCATCTTTACCTTTCATGCCGATGGAACCGTCTTTACCATTCAACGTAACGCTATTGCCGTCTTGACCGTCAGCACCTTTTGGTCCTTGAACGCCAATCGTGCCATCTTTACCACTCAAAGTAACGCTATTGCCGTCTTTTCCATCAGCACCTTTTGGTCCTTGAATGCCAATTTCGCCATTCTTACCGTTGATAGTAACCGATTCGCCATCTTTACCATTGACTGTGACTTTACCATCCTTACCATTTTGTCCAGCTTTACCAACTGAAACGTCATCTTGTAAGGAATAGATAATCTTCTTACCTTTGCGTGTAATCGCAAGTCCGTTACCTGCATCGAAACCGAAAGCGTCTTTTGTATCATCGCCTAATTTTACATTAAATGTATTGCCATCCGTATTGTCTTTAATGTATACATCAAAGCCTTGGTTGGTCTTGTACAATTGACTGCCATTGACAGCTTCTTTGCTATCCTTGTTAACACTACCAGCACCTACATTTTTAATAACAGTACCTGTTTTAGTATTCCCTTCTAAGGTAATGGAATTCTTGTCTACTGTATCGCCGTCTTTATCATATTTCACCGCATAGTCGGTAAATTTCTGATTCGACGCAGTTAAATCAGATTTCTTAGCCACATCTTTAATGGTAACTGTTTCTGTTTTATCTTTATGATTTTGATCTTGTACAGTAAGTGTAATATCACCATTCGCATCTACTGTATATTTCTTGTCAGTAGCTTGTGCATTAGGCACTAATCGATAATCAGTTGCTTCTGTTTGTACCTTAGTTAATAATGCATTCAATTGACCTTGTGTAGCGGCTTGATCCGCCTGCATAGTGGTCATATCTTTTGGTAAGGTTGTATTGGAAAGACCAGTAATTACTTTATTGGTACCATCGACTACGATGCTATCCTTGTTATCTGGAGTTTTGAAAGTCATCTTCGTAATGTTATTGATAGTTTTTTGAGTGCCATCAATCTTCATCGCTGTATCGCCAGCACCGAAGGTAATGCCATCTAAGCCTTTAAGCTCTTTCGCTAAGCGAAGTGTTAAGTTCTTCTTCCCATCAGCGATAACACCGATGTTGTTATCTTGACTTAACTGAGTATTATCAGTAATACCACCAGTTACGGTAAGTTGTTCATTCAATTTTAACTTGTCTTCAGTGCCAACATCGCCCATGAACTTCATACCATCATTCATGGTTGCCACTTCATGTGTCTTGGTACCTTCTTTGACTACAAGGCGAGTTGTACCATCTGTGCCATCAACACCAACAGTGCCATTTTGTGTGGTAATGCTTACTGCATTCGTACCATCTTTACCCTTCATACCGATGGAACCATCTTGGCCATTTAATGTAACGCTATTGCCGTCTTTGCCAGTAACGCCCATCTTGCCGTCTTTGCCGTTAAGAGCGATGACATTTTTATGATCCTCATCATCGGTAGCACCAGTAATCGTTGTAATTCCATCTTTACCGTTGATAGTAACAGACGCGCCATCTTTACCATTAGCACCTTTTGGTCCTTGGGCTCCGATTGTACCATCTTTCGCATTCATGGTAACAGTTGTACCATCTGCGCCTTTACCGCCGATTGTACCATTCTTACCGTTCATGGTAACAGTTGTACCGTCTGCACCTGTAGCACCTACAGTACCATCCTTACCATTTACTGTAACGGTTGTACCGTCTTTCGCCTTGCTTTCGATCTTACCATCTTTACCATCAATAGTAACCTTTTCACCGTCTTTACCATTTACAGTAACCTTGCCATCTTTGCCAGCTTCTCCATCTTTACCGACTGTGATGTCATCTTTCAAAGAGTAGGTAACTTTCTTAGCATTCTTGTCCAATGTAACTTCAAGGCTATTGCCTGCTGCAAATTCAACAGTTTCCTTATTGTTTTTACCTAACGCAACGTTGGCTCTGTTATCGGCTGTATCTTCGCCTACCAAAATATCGAAGCCTTCATTAGTCTTAGCCAAATTATTCGTTATATTCGTAACATTTTGATTGGTCTTGTAGAGTTGACTACCGTTAACAGCGTCTTTGCTATTTTCAGAAACATCGCCAGCTTTTACATTCTTGATGACTGTACCATCATTACCGCCTTCTAAGGTGATAGAATTCTTGTTTACTGTATCGCCATTTTTATCATATTTCACCGCATAATCGGTAAATGTCTTAGTCGCTGTATCTAAATCAGATTTCTTAGCTATATCTTTAATGGTAACTGTTTCTTTTTTATCTTTATGATTTTGATCTTGTACAGTAAGTGTCACTTCACCATTTGTGTCAACGCTATATTTCTTATCGTCACTATCACTTTCTACTAAGCGATAATCAGTGGCTGCATTTTTATTATTTTCAATTTTTTCAAGGACTTGGCTAAGTTGTCCTTGGCTCGCTGCTTGATCGGCTTGCATCGGAGTTCCATCCGTTGGCAATGTTATATTGGTAAGTCCTGTAATTTTATTTACATTGCTAATCGTCTTCGCATTGCCGTCAATCTTCATCGGATTTGTCTTATCTTTACTGTTAAAGGTAATGTCTTCCAAATCAGAAAGGTTCTTCGCCAAACGGATCTTCATCTTCGCATTATTACCATCTGTTTCATCTACAATGGATTCTACGCCAATGTTATTATCGGTCAAGTTGGTGATGGTTTCATGATCTTTAACGATTTTAGCGCCGCCAACGATATTCACTTGATTATTTAGTTTTACGCCTACCGCTGTGCCATCATCGCCTTTGAACTTCAATCCATCATTCATGGTGGCTACTTCGTTCACATGGTTGCCTTCTTTAACGATAATACGGGTTTCTCCATCCTTACCGTCAAGTCCTACTTTACTATCTCCGGTGGTAATAGTAACCGCATTTTTACCATCTTTACCATTCATGCCGATGGATCCGTCTTTACCGTTCAATACAACAGAGCTACCATCTTTGCCATTTGTTCCAATTGTACCGTCTTTACCAGAAATAGTAACGCTATTCGACTTACCATCATCACCTTTTGGTCCTTGAGCTCCGATTTCACCATTTTTACCGTTGATGGTAACCGATTCGCCATCTTTACCATTGACAGTCACTTTGCCGTCTTTGCCATCTTGTCCAGCTTTACCAACTGAAACGTCATCTTGTAAGGAGTAGATAATCTTCTTACCATCGCGTGCAATCGCAAGGCCGTTACCTGCATCGAAACCGAAGGCGTCTTTTGTATCGCTACCCAATTGCACATCAAATGTATTACCATCTGTCTTGTCTTTCACATATACATCAAAGCCTTGGTTTGTCTTGTACAATTGACTACCATTAACAGCGTCTTTACTAGTTGCAGTAACACTACCGGCACCTACATTAGTAATAACGGTTCCAGTGGTTTTATCACCTTCCAAGGTAATAGAGTTTTTATTAACCTTATTATCTGCTGTTGTATCATACTTCACCGCATAATCGGTAAATTTCTTATCCGACGCAGTTAAGTCAGACTTCTTCGCTACATTTTTAATCGTTACCGTATCTTTTTTATCTGGATGTTTTATATCTTGTACAGTTAAATTAATGTCCCCATCGCCATTCACACTATAACTGTTATCAGTTGTATTATTTGCATTTTGTACCAATCGGTAATCCGCACTGTCATCGATATTCTTTCCAATTTTATCAAGGACTTCTTTCAATTGACCTTGTGTAGCAGCTTGATCGGCTTTCAACGTTTTCATATTTTCAGGTAATGTTGTATTAGAAAGTCCAGTAATCACTTTATTGGTACCATCCATAATTAAACTATCTGTACTATCCGCTACGCCAAATACCATTTTTTCAATACGACTGATTGTTTTTTTCGTGCCATCAATTTTCATTGGTGCTTCTGCATCGCCTAGTGTAATGGTATCAAGGCCTTGAATATTTTTTGCCAACCGAAGTGTTAATTTCTTCTGCCCATCAGCGATAACACCGATGTTGTTGTCTTGACTTAACTGAGCATTATCAGTAATACCACCAGTCACAGTAAGTTGTTCATTTAATTTTAACTTGTCTTCAGTGCCAACATCACCCATGAATTTCATGCCATCATTCATGGTTGCCACTTCATGTGTCTTGGTACCTTCTTTGACTACAAGGCGAGTCGTACCATCTTGACCATCAACACCAACAGTGCCATCTTTTGTAGTAATCTGAACAGGAGTAGCACCGTCTTTCCCCTTCATACCGATAGAACCATCTTGGCCATTTAATGTAACGCTATTACCATCTTTACCAGCAACGCCCATCTTGCCATTTTTACCATCAAGGGTAATCGTATTTTTTTGATTATTATCGTCGGTCTTGCCTTCAATAGTAGTAATACCATTCTTTCCATCAATAGTAACAGAAGCGCCTGGCTTGCCATCTTCACCTTTACCTTTCGCAACAATGGTTCCGTCACCGTTCATCACAACAGTCGCACCGTCTTTACCATTAATGCCTACAGTGCCATCTTTGCCATTCATAGTAATCGTATTCTTCTTACTTTCACCATCTTTGGCACTTTCAATGGTCACATTGCCATCTTTACCGTTAATGGCAACTGTTTCACCCGCTTTACCATGTACAGTAAGTGTCCCATCCTTGCCATCTTGACCTTCTTTACCGACAGCCAAGTCGTCCTTCAAGGCATAGGTAATCTGTTTGCCTTCTTTGGAAACAGTTAGATTGTCACCTGCTAAGAATCCAAAGGCATCATTTTTCTTTTCATCACCTAATTGTACAGTGAACTTATTCGCCTCTTCATCTTTATTAACATACACATCGAATCCACGTTGTGTCGATTTTTCAAAGGCTTCTAATTGCCCTTGTGTCGCCGCTTGTGATCTGTCAAATGTAGCGTCCCGTTTATCTTTCGGAATCCATGTCGTATTAGACAAGCCTTTAATAACCTTAGTTTCACCGTCCACGATCATACTATTTTGACTGTCTGGTGCACCGAATGTCACTTTCTTGATATTAGAAATAGACTGATTAGTGCCGTCAATTTTCATCGACGTACCGTCTTTTCCGAATGTAATTGTTTCCAAATCGGTTAAATTCTTAGCCAATTTCACATTCATTACATTTTCTTGAGTGTTGACAGTGACACCGATATTGTTATCACTCAACTTAGTTGTTTCTGCGCCGCCCTTAATCGTAATATTCTGATTCGATCCGCGATGAAGTACGTTTGTATCTTTATCATGGTCTTCTGCTTCATTAAAAGTAGAATTATCCCCTGCAAAATGGAGTGGTCGTGTCAATTGATACAATTGACTGCCATTCACTGCATCAGTGCTTTTAGCTGCTACCAAACCAGCAGCCACATTTTGAAGGCGTCGTTCATTTCCTTTTGCGCCCACTGTGACAACACCTACTGGTTTCGTACCTGCAAAGGCATAGCCATAAATGGAATCTTTCGTATAGTCTTTATTCGTAGCAGATAGTGTTTCATCTTCGTTGTATGCAGCATTATCACCCAAATATACAGACTTATCTAGCGTAGTCGTAATATGGTTACCTAAGACTTGCACGTAATTATTCCGTACTTGGTTATTGTTCCCCATGACCTGTGCATCTTTAACCGCTTCCAAAACCTCTTTAGTTACGTCTTGCCCTTCAGCACCCTGTTCTTTGAGGTTCTTAGTAATACCAACCTTGTTAGCATTACCTATAATCTGTGTTCTGTTTGCCGCTATATTGCTGTTAACATTACCCATAATTTGGGTATTAGCTGTGTCTTTCTGTACTTGATTATTTTTATACCCGAAAAGAAGAGACTGTGTTCCTGCTATATCACTATTTTCATCACCGATAACAGAGAGTTTTTCACCGCCAATAGCGCTATTCATATTACCGAAAACGTGGCCACTCTTCGTAGAGATCTTCGCATTACTATTCCCTAAAATTTGTGCCTGCGCCGCAGAAATAGACGAGTTTTCATTACCGATAAGTTGTGTATCTTCCGCTCCTGCTGTAACGTCTTTATTCTTATTCCCTAATACGGTATTGCGGTTCCCGCTGATAGAATCATTTTCATTACCGATAACGCGTTGATCTTCGCCGGATACATTCGTATTAGTAAAGCCGATAACATGACTTTTTTGAGCATTAATAGTGCTATTGAAACTGCCCAACACTTGTTGATTAGTGCCAGCAATTCCATTATTCGAGAAACCGATAACATGCCCATTTTCAGTGGTAACACCGGTATTGGCATTACCGAATACATTGGAGCCCTCTCCAGCAACCTGCGTGTTATCATTACCGATAACTGCTAAATTAGCACCACTTACCTCATTACGTTCACCCAAGGTTTTTACAGAATCACCGCTAATTTTGTTTTCATTGCCTAGTGTAGTAGTATGATGACTTGTAATCTCGTTCTTCTCACCTAATACGCCGGAAATCGTATTAGTATTCGTTAATTTATTCTCACTCCCTACAAGGAATGTGGATGTAGTTTCTACTAATTCATTCGTACTACCAGTAACAAAGGAATTATTAGTTCGTGTTAACGTATTCGCATTACCTACAATATGATTATCTTCACCGCGAACAATGCCTTGATATGACGTTTTTCCATCTAATCCATCAAAGCTTTTGAATTTGGACACCATGGTATTGCGGTTACCAAGAACGGTGGAATCATTATCGGAAATCCCTTTAGTCGCTGCATTAGCAATAGTATCTAGCACGTCCTTGCGATCGTCATCTGTCAAATTCATATTATCATTACCGATAACATAGCTATTATCACCAGATACGCCATTACGCGTACCCATTGTGCCAGATTCTCTGCCTAGTGCCGTATTGTGATTACCGATGGCTAAGGCTTTATTACGAAGGCTCCACGATTCACTGCCAATAGCCACACCATTTGGTTGATGTACTTCTGCCAAATGACCGATAGCAAGACCGTCTTTTGCATATACGGTTGATAAGTATCCTATCGATAAGGCATAATCGACGCCAGTATTTTCACTTTCCGCCTTATACGCTTTCTTTTTGGTTAACGCCCGTGGGCCGATAGCCATACTGTAATTACCTTCCGTTTGTGCACCAGCACCAATCGCTACATTATAGCGATATCCAGAGTAGGCTTTCGTCATAACTGGCTGTACTTCTTCCCCAGTTCCTTCGATGGTAGGTTTATCATTTTCATTGAACCAACCAGTACCGATTGCCAAACTGCCTTCACCTTGTGCTTGTACATAGTTACCCATAGCGGCACTATATTTATTGGTAGCACTTGCATCGACACCGAAGGCAACGGAATTTTCCCCCGTAGCGCCTTCATTAGCAAAATTGTGTTTATGGCCCGTAGTACGGGTGGAGAAATAGTGACCCATTCCTTTTTCTGTATATTCTTTAAGTTGTGCTAGGTTAACCGCATCACCTGCATGTACGCCTTTTGCCACATTGTGAATGACTGTACCAGTTTTATTATCCCCTGCTTGTAACGTAATGCTTGGATCACCACCAATGGCTACTGGGTCATAATGAAGGTCTGTTTTACCAAGTTCACCTTGCGCCTTGACCATAAGATCATTACTTACTTGTGTCATGCTAGCGCGTAATTGTGCCAACGTAACTGCATCTTGATCATCTACGGCGTCGCCCACATTCGTCACACGACGAAGCATACCTTTTTCCGCATTACCTACAGATACTATCCCGGTCTTAGCCTTTGTACCGGTAAGGGCTGCCAATTTATTTTCCACATCCTGTTTCAATGCAATAGATCCAGCGCCTAAGGCGATATTGCCGTCTTTTGCATTCGCACCAGTACCTAAGGCTAAGGAACTTTCACCTTCTGCAATGGCACCAAAACCATAGGCAGCGGTAGAGTTACCCAACGCTTGTGCCTGATAGCCTACAGCGGTACCATTATTAGCCGCCAAGGTTTCACTACCGATGGCTGTCGATTGTACTAATTTAATAGCTTGTGAATCTTCTGCAATGGATGGAATCTTCATTTTAGGTTCTGCCGTTGGATCGGCTGGCTCGGTTCCTGGTTCTGGTTCAGGTATATTCTGACCTGGTTGGGTAACCGCTTTTCTAAAGTTTGCATGGTACCCGATAGAAACGTTTTTACCGATAGGGTCTGTACGACTTCCTAAGATATTTCTACCCGCTTCGGAACCGATGGAAATGTTGTAGTTACTTTGTACATTGCCACCACTCTTATATCCGAGGGCGATATTTTCCATACCTTGCATAGATTGACCGGCTTGATTACCAATGACGATATGCGATGCGGCAAGCGGAATTGTCCCCGTTCTCTTCATGCCTAGACCTGCTTCTGCACCGATGGAAATGGTCTGATCCGCCAAGGTCTGTGCACCACGCCCGATAGCAATCCCATCGATACCAGTACCGAGACCGTCCTGTTTCACATCCCCATCTAACACGGGTGGTTCTATATACTCGCCGACCTGAGCGTCTTGCCCGATAGCCACGCCACCCTTCATGTAGGTTTTAGCACTGTGGCCTAGTGCCATGCTTTCTTCTGCGTAAGTTTGCGTTGCCGCACCGATAGCAATGGCGTATTTATTAGTGGCTACAATATTAGCGGCCTGACCGATGGCAATGGCACCTTCAGATTGTTTAAGAATCTTCGCCTCTGTACCGATGGCGATGGTATTACCATTTTCCTTGTCATCAATTTGTATGCCATTACCGATACCGATGGAGTTTTCACCACCTGCTGTAAGAGCCCCCGCTGGTCCGCCTGCGGCAATCCCGATTGAACCGTCACCGGAAGTTGTACTCACACCGATGGCCATGGAATTAGCACCTTGTGGATCTGCATCGTGCTTATTATCCATGCTGGTACGGAAATATCTAAATCCCAATCTAGCATTTTCACCGATATCTAACCCTAAATTTTTCTGACCCGCAGTCTGTCCATTTATTCTTTTCTGAATAAACTCTTGAATTTTTTTGAAATTATCATCTGTTTTCTGCTGATTGGTAGCCACTGTCTGATTTGTTGCATCAATCTTTCCCTGCAAAGTTCTTTGTACACCGGAAATCTGACCTGCCAATGCTGTCTTTGCATCACCTACATCTTTATTTATTTTATTCGTCAAATCCGTTTTAGCTTGATCCAAGTTTTGGTTGGTGGTATTAATCTTTCCTTGAAAATCATTTTTTGCTGTTGTTAACGCAGTATTAGCCGCTTCTTTATTGTCGCTAATTGTCTTGTTTAATTCTTCTTTCGCTTTTGTTAACGCAGTATCGGCAGCTGTTTTATTGTCGCCAATTACCTTTTCCAAATCAGATTTAGTAGTGTCAATTTTATTAGACAATTCAGTTTTTGTAGTTGTTAATGTTTCATTAGTTGTATCTATTTTACTTTGTAAATCATTTTTTACTGTTGTTAACGCATTATCAGCTGCTTCTTTATTGTCACTAACCGTCTGTGTAAGTTTTTTGATATCTTCTGTATTCTGATTGATATTTACTTTATTTTGCTTGATATCTTCTTTATTCTGTTTAATATCTTTTTCGTTTTGTGATACACGTCCATCCAAAGCCTGATTTGTTTGTCCAATTTCGTTCTTCGCCTTTGAAATTTGTTCCGCTAAATCAGTTTTCGCCTTCTCGATGGCTTCATTTGCTTTACCAATTTGGTCCTTATTCGTTTGAATGTCGTTTTTAATGCTTGCAATGGTTCCATTAGGCCCATTTAATTCATCTAATGCTTGTGTATTAGTAGCAATGGCGTTTGTATTCTTACCAATTTGTTCTTTATTTTTACCGATTTGTTCTGTGTTTTTGCCGATTTGGTCTTTATTGGCTTGAATATTTCCAGCATTCTTTGCGATAGCTTTCTTATTCGTATCCACTACACCGCCATCTTTTGTAATATCCGCTACAGCTGTTTTAAGTTGCGCAATGTCTCCACTATTCGCATTCTGCTTTTCTTGCAAGCGGGTCATAGAGTCGCCCAGTGCACCTACCATCGTATTAACTTGATCAATCGTTTGATCCAGTTTTCCTCCATCTTTCGTGATCTCGTTAATAGCCTCTTTGTTATCTTGTAAGCCTTTCTTAATTATATCAATCGTGCCATTTGCTTTTGTCAAGGCAGAAATAGCCTCTTGGTTCGCAATCGCTTTTGCGTCAATACCATCGACTTTCGTACCTATACCATCGACTTTCGTACCCATATCCTTTACTTGTTTATCAATGATAGCTTGATAGCCCATCATCGACATCTCTTGCGTTGAAATTCTAGCATTTAAATTCTGAACTTCCTGATCAAAGGTTGTTTTCAACACATATTCATCCGCCGCATGGACAGATAGCGTCCCGCCCATGATGCCTGCAATACAAAGTGCTATACCCGCACCGCGTCGCAATGATGAGCCACTAGTTCTACTACTTTTTTCTTTTCCCCCACGTTTCGCAATCTCTGAAACAACTTGATACAATCCTCGTGAACGATTAAAAATAACTCGATAAATACGATTCATAGCCGTATCCTCCTCAACATATTTGTTATATTTTTACATCACACAATCGAATAAGCCACTAAAAGCTCACATCATACTCAAATCCTCACAGAAGCTTTTAGAAAAAAAGGCTTTCTATAGACTATTTTATATAATAGACCTAGGTATTTACTTTGTTTATTCCATACATTACTAAATTACTCTATCTTTTACATACTGTCAATATTAAGCACCCCCCCGTTAAATTGTGTGCAATCTATATGATTATTTTATAGCAAAGGATTTGAAAAAAGGAAATATTCTATGTATCTTTCTAAAAAAAGGGACTTCTTTTCAATGGCTAACAATTTTAAAATATCAGAAAGTATTATCCCTAATCGGTTACTTACCTATACCATTAATCATCGTATACGATTACGCAACGTATATAGAGTAATCATAATAGAAAATGTTACACATATATTGTCAGCAATAGGACCGAGTTACTATAACGACAGAAATTTACTCCTTATGAAGATATATCAACATAGGAATGGATCCTATCGATGATTGCAATACGAAAGTATTCGCTCCCATTAAAAGGAATGAGTCTGGTAACATATCAAACTCATTCTCCATAAGTGGCTTACTTATATCTGTCCAAGAACAGAAGGGGGCACACTAAATCAGTTCTATCCCCTCTGTTTCTATAGTCATCATTTTTACTAGCCTTGTATGAATATCTATATACGCTATCTTTCGTGTAACGTAAAAAATCTATCTCCTTACAAGCTAGACACTAACTAGTATAACCATATATAATTGTAAACCATACTATCATTCATACTACATATTCTGAAAGTACGTTATGCATTCGATGTAATTCATTTACTGCCAATACATGGACTACCATGTGGCAGCCATTGCAATAGACGCTATGTATCATGCAGTATACATATATCAAACGTGTATCATCCATTCATTACATATATCTCTTTTATAATCTAATATATATGCACTAACATATAGGATCCATCTAATAAGATGTAATTCTTTTATAGCGCAGTAGGTATGCGCTAACATGTAGCGTCCATTCGGTGTGATGTACTCCTTTTATAACACAGCATGTACACCAAAACTGTGACATGATTGTGATGAATAGGTTTATCATGCATTATTGTGTGTAAAAGTAAAACAATAAATTGTATTAGTGGCAATAATACTTCCTACCATGTATTTATTTTCATCTCTAGCATCTATCTATGGTACATTAGAAGGACGGTGGATATATACGTTTCACCATCTATGCCATTCAAACGGCAGTGTTCGTATTATAGTTATATATACATATGTATATATAAAAAAATCGACTGATTGTATCAGTCGAATCAATGCTGTATCGCCTTAATAGGTGAATTTTTTAATTCTACCCAGAAAGCGTGTTACGTCTGTGCTTTCTATATACTAGTGATCGCTTCGTATAAAAAAAATTTGGTCCTCACGACCAAATTCATAGATGTACTAGTATTCTATATGTTATAGTACCGTTACAGATGCGTAATGTAAGCATGGACTTATACATTCATTGCGGCACTAATTGTAATCACATGGTCGGAGCAGCAGGATTCGAACCTGCGACCCCCTGGTCCCAAGCCAGGTGCGCTACCAAACTGCGCTATGCCCCGTCAACAAGAGTTATTATATCAATAATTACTGGTGCCGTCAAGCATTCTATATGAATTCTTGAAAGTAACTGTTGCCAGCGCTATAGGCAGACACATAGGGTTATGCTACAAATTCTATTTCTATCCACCACATATACTCGCCCTATACAATATATTTACGGAATGTATAGATGATTACTACCATAGATGTAGAATACTTACTATAGCAATCGGATATCTAACATTTTTCATAAAAATACTCCTTCTAAAAAATATATTCCTAGAAAGATAAAACCCTATTTAGGCCAGTAAATGTAAGGTTTTCAGCTTTTTTGCAACACATTTTGTCACTCTTTAACGTTCACTAAAAAGATAAAATGCCGATGAAGCTAGGTATTTCCTAGTTCCATCGGCATTTAAAACAACACGTTTTGTCCTATAACTCTTATAACACTATGTTGTTGTAGATTATCACCTTGTGTATAATACGCGTATCCCTGCTATTAATACACTAGCATAGTACTATAGACTAAGTATGTATGCATTACGCCTTTCTATATCGATTGCTCGTACTACATACATACGGTATTAGTTCGTCCTAACCGCCTATATCTATCACTGGTACTACAAGACTAGATGTATTCGTTACAACTAGCTATATCTATCACTGGCACTACATAAACAAAGTATGTATGGGTGCAACCACTTATCTACAGTCGTATGATGTAGACTCAGTGTGATTCGTTACAACCGCCCTTATCATCACCAGTACTAAGGTACAAAAAAAGAGAGTCTCCGAAGAGACTCTCTTTCAATTACTAACAATTAAAATTTGAAGTTTAATTCTACTTTGTAGTAATTAGGTTGTTTTTGGTTATTGTTTTCAGCAAAACGATCTATAGTTTTGTTACCGAATCCATAGTTAGCAGTTAAGCCTACGTTTTTAGCTAATACATAATCAACAGTGGCTAACCAATCTTATTGCCATGGGTAAAAAAAAGAGAGTCTCCGAAGAGACTCTCTTTCAATTACTAGCAATTAGAATTTGAAGTTTAATTGTGCTTGATAGTAATCAGCTTGTTTTTGATTATCTTTTGCTGCGTCAGTATCAACTGATTTATTAGCAAAACCATAGTAAGCAGTTACACCTACATTTTTAGCTACTGCATAATCAACAGTGGCTAACCAACCTTTGAAAGGTGCATCTTGGAAACTATATGTATTTGATAAAATTGGAGCAGCCACATTAGCATACATGTATTGAGCTTTTACATCCCAAGTACCTGCTACAGCTTGGTCATAGTTACCATAGCCAATGCCTGCTACCCATGCATTAGAATTATCATAGTTAGCTTTTAACCATTCGCCACCAACCCATACATTACCAAAGTTCATATCTGTGTTAAAACCATATACGTTAGTAGTACTAGATGTATCTTTATCAGCTGGTACTACCGCCTTATTTGTTTTAACAGTCTTCTTCCCGTTATCATTCATAGTATAAATATCTTTATTACCACGTACGTAGAAACCACCTACAGATACGTTATCAGCTAGTTTTACATTAGCTTGAGCCAATGTTACAGTTGCTGTATCTTTAACCTCTTGGTTTCCTAACCCAGCAATAGGAGTACCATAGCCTACAGTAGCAGATACTTTACCATTATCATACGCTAAGGCAGCACCATCAAATGCATCATCATACATTAAACCGCCACCAACAAATAAGTTTTGACGACCTACAACAGCAGTCAATTCTTTGGAGAAGTTGTGAGCCACATAAGCTTGATCAACTGTAGCAGCAAAATCGGTATGATCAGCATCACCTGAACCAAAATTATTAGAAGCACCTACACGTACAGTAGCAGTTGTATTATCGTTAACCATGGCGTTGAATTTAATGCGTCCACGATAATCAAATTTAGAATCTTTATGTTCAGTTTGTTTGTAGCGCAAACGAACATCGCCAGTTACTTTTACGTTACCTACTTTGTTTTCCAAGTTAGATACGCGAACACCCAAGTTGTTCAATTCAGTAGAAAATTCGTCAGCTAAGCGGTTAATCATAGCTTGTTGTTCAGCGTTAGCACGGTCTTGGTTAGCCATAGCTTTTGCTACCATTTGAGCCATTTCATAACGAGTGATGTTAGTTTGGCCTTTGAATGTGCCATCTGGGTAACCGTTGATGATACCAGCGTTAGCTAATTGGGATACGGATTGGTATGCCCAAGTATCAGGAGTTACATCGGAGAATGGGTTAGCAGCAAATGCTGTAGTTACACCCAAGATTGCTGTTGCTGCAAATACAGCGGCAAAACGTTTTTTCATTGTTCATTCCTTCTTTCTAATACAGAACAAAAAATATATGAGTATGTCGCCCTCATGTATCTGTACTAGATAAGATTCTACGGAGTGTCCATGTTTCCTCTCATATCCATCTTATCCACCGCAAATCATAGGGGTATCGACATTACTGTAGTAAGTATAGCATAGAAAAATTTTTTTGTAAACACTTTGTTACATTTTTTGATACACAGTATCAACATCCATCTGTTACCAGTCGAACACCACTGTGCCTAACACATGATCGACTGGTACGGGGCCAATGAATCGACTATCACTGGAATGATTGCGATTATCTCCCATGACGAATACCATGCCTTCCGGTATGACGACGGGGGTAGTGCGACTATAGTTCATGATTTCATTCTTTGTATAGGGTTCTTGTAATTCTTGTCCATTACGCCACACATGACCATCGCGGAATTCTAGGGTATCGCCCGCCTTGCCGATGACCCGTTTCACCCACACATGGTTTGTTTGACTTTCCTTATGAAATACGGATAGATAGGTCATTAACGGTTCAATGGCGTCATCTTTCCACGACCGATCTCGCCGCACGCGACTGTCGATGATGACGATATCGCCATAGTTAGGGGCCTTGCGCATCACGTGATTCCATTTTGTAACCACTAAAAAATCGCCATTATGCAAGGTATTTTCCATCGATTCTCCCGACACGCGCGTCGGTTGCATGATAAAAATGTGAATCACCATGGCCAACGCCAAGGCGATGACCACCGCATAGATCCAATCGAATACTTCGTGCATAACCGCACGACCTAGTGAATTATCTGAGGTTTTCATTGTCTATCTCCATTCTACTACTCTCTGCAGCTCACCATTAATGAATATTTTTCTTTTGAAATTGTCCGCCAAACACGTCATGTACGTCACTAATCGTAATAAACGCTTTGTCGTCTTGTTCATATACAATGTCTTTCAGTTTTATAATTTCAAGACGGGTCACTACGGAATATAATATCCGTTTGGGTTGTTTCAAATAACCGCCTTCACCATAGATAACGGTGACTCCGCGACCTAGGCGTGCATTCAACGCATCGGAAATGGCCCCCGCTTTATCTTCATCGGTGATAATCATAACGCCTTTTGATTCTTCTAAGCCGGTAATCGTAATGTCGATCATTTTATAGGCGATGAAGTAGGCAATCAATGAATACATGGCACTGTTCCAACTGTATACGAACCCAGCGGCACCTAGAATGACAAAGTTCAAGGCCATCACTACTTCGCCTACGGAAAAACTGCTCCTTTTATCAAAGATGATTGCCACCACTTCGGATCCATCTAGAGAGCCGCCATTACGAATGATAAGGCCAACGCCCACGCCAAGGATGATGCCACCGAAAATGGCGCCCAAGAAGGGGTCCGTTGTCACCACGTAGTGGGCCTTCTGGAATAGGATGGAAAAAATCGCCATCCATACGATACCAAAGAGGGTTGAAACGGTAAAGGATTTGCCTAGCACCCGATAGCCCACATATAAGAAGGGGATGTTGATGAGTACCACGAAAAAGCTAAATGAAATACCGCTCAAGCTAGCGGCCATCAAGGAAATACCTACGACGCCACCGTCGATAATATGGTTGGGTACCAGGAAAAATTCTAGGCCCGCCGTATAAATCAGAGCCCCTACTATAATAAGTATGTAGCGAATCATCAAATTTTTAATACTCCGTCGTTGATTTTTTTCATTGTGCATGCAATGCCTCTTTCTTGCTCACGATTACTGGCACATTATTTTCCCACGGTGCTTTCACACGAACCATGAGGGACCTTCGTTTTACTATTTTTCTGCCTTGCAGTTACATATCGTAACCCGATGACCCAGGCTGTAAAATCGTCCACCGGTTCAGGTGGCACGCGCATCCCCTTTGGCAAAAATCGTTGCCACCCACGAGGTTTGTGGTACTTCCAATATAATCGTTTTGCTTCTTCCGTAGTATACGCCTCATCGCATAGTACTACGTCTATATGATAGGTAGATGAAAGTGTCTGTAATTCGCCATACACATATTTATGATTCGTCCCATTACCGCATACGATGCGATCGATGTGTATAGGACCCGTATGATCAAAAAGGGGCGTTACTGCCCCATCAAATTGTTCACGATTGCGAGGTAAGGATGTACTCGCCACCACGTTTTCTATATACGCCACTAATTCACTAGTTGGCAAGATTCGTTTATCCACCAATTCTCCCTTATAAGAAAGGCAGGCGACTCCCGATTTTTGATTACCTGGATCAATGGCCATATAGTATGTCATGCACTCCTCTTCCTTTCTCCTACTCATTACGTCGATTGTTTTATCCATTGTACAATGTTGAACAATAAACGGTCTGTCCTACTATTACATGTATTGTTTCATTCATTGTACGCACCTGTACAACGTCATAACTAGCGACTACAACGGTAACGGGATACAACGCCCTATCATGGTCATGTGTAGGGCACGCTTAACTAGCCGATGTGACCACCAAATGGATATGCACCGGTCCCGACGTATAGGCATCATCTGTAACGACCGCTCGTATCTGGACAGGGCCATTCATCGTTTCCACCTTATGAATGGTTTCAAATAATTCTTTCCCCGACAATGTTCCTACTTCCCCCGTCAACGTATCTGGTAAAATACCTTTCGCTTTTGATTGGGCATTTACATCTTTTAAAAATGACAAAATTCCATCTTGTGCATTGCCTCCCCCTTGCATCACCGAAGTGTAGATAACATCGCCTTCATGGAATATCAATCGATAAGGATATACTTTAATTTCTGCTAAGGTTGGTTCGCCGTAAATAATATTGCCGGCAGCAATAATGCGCACTAACATAGGTTCTTTTGAGGCAGCGATGTCACGTGCTACAGTCGCCACATTTTGTCGACTCACATAGAGCACACTCTTTGATTCATCACTATGTAGGCGCCGCAATATCATGCCATTCGTATTGTTAATAATATTGCCCAACGCATTTTCACTGCCTGTTTCATCGAGTCCCGGTTGCACTACGCCCGACGATAAGGTTTCACCGATGCGAAATAGTACAGTACCTTCTCTTAGCGTAGTAATCCCTGTTTCCAGTTGCTTTTGAGTGATTTGTAAATCGGAAATGTGATTTTCCATATCTCGTTTAACTGCTTCTAACTGGCGTATATCCTTATGGGAGTCCTCTAATTTTTGTGTCGCTTCTTCATACGCTTCTTGGGCGCTTACCAAGTCCTTGCCCATAGCATCTCTAGCTGCACGTGCTTCGGCTAATTCTTTCTGTGTCGCTTGTACATCGTTTTGTATCGTTTCTAGTTCTTTCGTTTTTGTCGTCAATAACTGTTTTCCCGACACTAATTCTTCATTTTTAGCCGCAATATCTTTATTCAATTGGCGCATGGTAGCTTTCAATTGCTCCATACCAAATAGAGCGGTGCGCACATCTTTCGACACGATCGTCAATACGCCCAAGGTACAGGCAGAAATTAAAATCCCCGTTACAATCGTAACAATGATGGATGTATGTTTTGGTCGTAGTCCAAACAGTGACATACGTCGTTTACCCACTTTAGTACCTAGTTTATCGCCTATGTAGGCAATCAAGCCACCCATGATGGCCAATATAATAATGACGCCAAGTCCTACTAACATACATCCTCCTTTCCGCCATAGTCAATTTCTACGGCACGTATTCGATTCATTCTCTATAGGGAACCTACATCACCGTTTTTCTTGATACGGATTATAGTCCCCTCTCCTATAGTAGTTACATTGTAACACATATGCATAGGGGCGACTATCAACAAATTATACATCTATAAATGTTATTTAGACACTTTCCAATTCAAAATAAGTCCCGCTATGACACCAATTAAATTAGGTAACCAAGCCGCTAAGAGCGTAGGCATAGCGCCGCCTTTACCCAAGGCGCCAGTAAAGGTCATAATCCCATAGTATGCAAAAATAATCAAAACGCTCAATCCAAAACCGATGGAGGAGCTGGATCTCGTTTTTTGTAACCCTAATGGAGCTCCTACTAGAGCGAATACAAAGCTCGCCATGGGAATGGTAAAGCGCTGATACATTTCCATTTCCAATTTCGTCGTACTCGTATAAGCCACCGTATAGGCTTTGATTTGTTCCTTTAATTCTCGAATCGTCATTTCTTCTGGTTTACGTTGGTCTTTAGCAATCGCCGACGGTGCTTGTCTAATCGGTAATTTTTGTTCTTTAAAATGCAAGGACCGTTCAACCCCATCACCTGCGGACACATCAAATATAGTGCCGTCGTGCATAATCCAATATTCCCCATCCCACGTAGCACGATTGGCATTTTCAATTTGTGACAAGGTACCATTGGTAAATTGTTGCACCGTTACCGTAGTCAATTCTTTCGTAGTAGCATCGAACTTTCTAGCATACATCAAGGCCGTTAGATTATCTTTGTCGATCGTCTTTAACACGATATGTTCCTGTGATTGCGGTGTGGCTTGTTTCATAATATCTTGACGAACAATGGTTTGATACATATGATTGGTTCGCGGCACCACATATTCATTAAAGGCAACGGAAAACAGAGAGATACAGAGTGCTAGTAGGTACACGGGTAATGCTAATCGTAGAAAGCTAAGTCCACCCGCACGCATGACGATAATTTCGCTAGTGCTACTCAAACGGCTAAAGGCCATCAAAGCGCCCAGCAATACGGCCATTGGAAATGTAAGCGTAATAATGCTAGGCAAGGCTAATATAAAAGCTTGTAAAACGAGCCACAAGGAAGCACCATATTCTGTTACATATTGGGCAATTTTAAATAGAGTGCCTGTGCCCACAAAAATGCTGGTAAAGGCAAAAATGCCAAATATAAAGGGGCCAAAGAACGCCTTTATCATATATTTATCTAATAATCTCATACAATTATGTGCCTACTTTCATGCTACATGCGAAAATCTTGACCTAAATAAAATTCTCTAGCAATCTCACTATTTGCAATATCCTGTGGCGAGCCTTCTAATAAAATTTCACCATTATTTAAAATATACGCCGTATCAACAATGCCCAAGGTTTCCCGTACATTGTGATCGGTAATCAGAACGCCAATTCCTCGTTCTTTTAAATGGCGAATCATTCCTTGTATGTCGGCTACGGCAATGGGATCGACCCCAGCGAATGGTTCATCTAAAAGTACAAAGCGTGGTGACAAGGCTAAACAGCGAGCAATTTCTACGCGGCGCCGTTCTCCCCCCGATAATTGCATGCCTTGGCGAAACCGAACATGTTCAATGTGAAACTCTTGTAGTAACGATTCTACCGCCTCTTCAATAGCCGTTTTCGTCATGGTCGTCGTTTGTAACATGGCGCGAATATTATCTTCTACTGTCATGGTACGGAAAATCGACGCTTCCTGTGGCAGATAGCCAATGCCTTCATCGGCCCGCTTATACATCGGCATCCGTGTAATGTCTTTACCGTCAATCAAGATGGACCCAGAACTAGGTTTTTCAATGCCTACAATCATGTAAAAGGTCGTTGTCTTTCCTGCGCCATTGGGACCCAACAGTCCTACAATCGATCCTTCTTGCACACGAATACTAACGCCATTGACAACATTTCGTCCTTTAAATGTTTTAACTAACTTGTGTGTTTCAATATACATAGATTCTCCTTATCGGGGAGCAATAATCAATGTGCTACGACCGCCAACAGTTTCCGCTGAATTATCTTTCATGGCTAATTTTAATGCTGGTGCATTCAATACATTGCCCTGTTGAATCGCTCGTGCATTCCCCGTCAAGTACGCTACCCCATCGTCTTGTCCCGGTGTTTGCGTATAGGTAGCACTATCGGCTGTGGCCGACATATGACGCGATGGACTCGATAGCGTAACGGACCCATTCGCCTCTGCTCGAATTTCATTCAGCCAGCCTTCTATATGATCCGCCGTTAATGTGGCATCGTCCACCACTAAACGACCATTACCACCGACTATTCCATAGGCTGTATCCGTATGATAGATAACAGAGTCACCAAATACTTGACGATTGTCTTTCTGTAAATGAACATTGCCCGTAGCTTCTAATTCTGTTTCATGTCTACTATGAAGGGAATCGGCAACCATCGACATAGTATCGCCAATCAAACTAACGCCACCAGTTAAACTGGCTTCTTCTTGATGTACATCGTACCAGCCATCAGCGCCCGTCATCGTCTTATCGTCTTTCGTAATCACCACATTGCCATGCACTTCGGCTCGACCTGTCGTGCCATCATAGGTCATTCTATCTGCACTAATCATGACATTTGACGAATTACCTGCTGCTAATACAGATGCCGTCATAGCCACTACGACTAATGCAATACCTGTTACTTTTTGTAATTGTTTCATCTGCTTTTCTCCATTACTTCTTAGCTAGTTTAGCATGTCCTTCTACAGAAATTTTCTGTAACCCCGTATCGGCTACTAATCGATCTCCCGTAATCGTAATATTCTTACCCGTATAGGAAAAGGCCCCTACCGATGATAGTTGTTTCGTCCTATTATCATAATGTAACGTCGCCGTATCAAATACAGCCCCTTCTGTATTCGTCGCATGAATGCCACCCGTCATATCTAAATTTGTATGGTCCTTAGTCATGTGCGCCTCAGGTGCTACAATGCTTGTGGTCACTCCATTATGATAAAACGTACCTTTCAAGTTTTTCAAATGTATCTCTTGTGTTATCGGGTCCACATCAATGGTATCCGCCGATAAGGACCAAATAATTTGACCATTTTTTTCTTCACGAATATCGGTGCCACTAAAACTAATTTGTCCACTTTGCCCAGTCATGTCGGCTCGTTCTTCATAGTGGTATATATAATATCCAAAACCACCAATAATGAGTAGTATGGCCACTAGCAAGGCTATTATTTTTTTACGATTGGTCATGAGCTAACTCCCTTATTGCCATTTTTTTATCATAATCTATAATTTCATGCGGCTGTGTACGCCAACGATGTTGAAACCATAACCATTCATCGGGATGCACCTTAACAAAGTCTTCTGTCACTTGTATCATCCGTTCCGTCAAACGATATAAATCAACGTCTTTATGACCCGTATCCTCATATCTAAGAATTGGTAACACATCAATCACATGCCCACCATTCGGTTTTCGTGATGAAAAAATAGGCACTACGGGGGCCTTAAATTTTTCTGCAAAGGTAGCAGGTCCTAACACAGCCGAGGATTCTTGTCCCAAGAATGGAACTGGAATGCCATTCACATAGCCGTCTTGATCGGCTAAAAAACCTAATAGTTTTTTCTGTTTCATCGCCTTAGCCGCTCGAATCACTTCAGATCCGCCACGCGCAAAAACTTCCATGCCCGCCATTTCTCGATATTCGTTTAACAGTCTGGTAAATTGGGCATTCGGTTGTTTTTTTACCAACGTCGTCGTAGGATATCCATACGCAGCAAGGGCCGCGCCCATCCATTCCCAATTGCCCACATGTGCCGTTAAGACGACGACGCCTTTGTTTTCTGCTAAGGCGGCCTCTAAAATATGAGCATTTCGTAATTCTATGTGTTCCTTGATAAATTCTTTCGTCAAGTTAGGCATGTAGAGCATTTCCATGACAGAGCGACCAAGATTACAAAATAGTCGTTCCATTAAATCGGATGCTTCTTGTTCCGATATAGCTAAGCCAATCATGGCATTTTTCATGCCCCGTTTCTTTTGTTTTTTTGCAATAAGCGAGTACACTGGACCCAGCTTAGCCCCTATAGAAAGTATCGTGTTATAAGATAATTTGCATACTAACGAACTAATTCCCCGCAATACGGTATATTGCCATTCATTCGACACAGAGTCCACCTCCTCTACTTATTGTCCCATTTCATATTGTTCACGCTCGTATAGTGCGACCACGTCTTGCCAAGAACCATTTTGCTTTATAATATATTCCGCCGCTTCACGAACAGCACCATGACCTCCATGGCGAGTGGTCACAAAATCCGCTACGTTGCGTACTTCTACACATGCATTCGCCGGTGCAATGGCAATACCTGCCAATTGCAAGGCCCCTAAATCATTTAAGTCATCACCTATATAGGCCACTTCCGCAACTTGCCAATGAAAGTTCTTACAAATGGTGAGGAGTGCTTCACTTTTATTACGCACCCCCATTTGTACCACATCCATGTGTAGTTCATTCGCTCGTCGCTCTACGATAGATGATGTGCGCCCTGTAATAATCCCCGTTTTTATGCCCTGTGTGCGCAAGGCTGTAAGGCCCATACCATCCGCTACATGAAAGTTTTTCAATTCTTTTCCATCAGATGTATAGGTAATAACACCATCTGTTAACACCCCATCTACATCCATCAATACACATCGAATCGCCATTATACAATACCTTTTCGCAACAAATCAGTAAGATGTACAAGCCCAATCGATTGGTATTCTTCATTGACCACCGGTAATACCGTAATCGGTCTCGGCTCATTTTGTTCCATCTGGCGTAACGCTTCCGTTGCCAATTTATCTTTCGTAATCGTCCTTGGTGCCGTCGTCATCATAGACGATACAGGCATGGATAATAAATCTTGTGTTCTATCCAGGCCTCGACGAATATCTCCGTCTGTCACCAAGCCTACTAACCGTCCCTCTCGATTCACTACATTCGTAGCGCCTAACCCTGTATCCGTCATAACAAATAATGCATCTCGTACAGAATCAGTATCTAGTACAACGGGATTATGTTCACCCGTATGCATGACATTTTCTACGGTCATCAATAATTTACGACCCAAAGAGCCACCAGGATGAAAAATGGCAAATTTTTCTGGCGTAAAGTGAGAGCTTTCTAACAAACAGACAGCCAAGGCATCTCCCAAGGCTAACGCCGCCGTCGTGCTCGAAGTCGGTGCTAACCCTAAGGGACATGCTTCTTTCTCAACAGCTACTAGTAGCGTAATATCTGCATTCGTAGCTAGTGTAGAATGCGGATTGCCTACCACACTAATCAATTTAGCCCCAATACGGCGTAAGGATGGTAATAAATTAACCACTTCGCCCGTTTCTCCACTATTAGAAAAGGCTACTACAATATCTTCATGGGTTACCATGCCTAAATCGCCATGTACCCCTTCTGCAGGATGTAGATAAAAGGCTGGTGTTCCAGTACTCGCCAATGTGGCCGCCACTTTACTAGCAATATGTCCAGATTTTCCCATACCTGTACAAATCACACGCCCTCGTGATGCCATAATCATGGTAACGGCTTCTTCAAAGTTGTGATCGAGTGTAGTACTTAATGTTTCAATGGCCTGCGCTTCCTCATGGAGAACGCGCGCTGCTTGTTCTAATATGGTCACGATATCACCTCTATCCAACGCTATAACTTTATAAGCGCTACTCTATCCTGTAGTCGCCTACGACATGTATCAATGCCTCGATTACATCAATCGTCTGACTCTATTACTACTATTACCCTTTTACAATCTTATCAATCGCCACTAAATCTGTTAATAACGATTCTAGGTCATCTAAATATACCATGTTAGGACCATCCGATAAAGCTTCTTCAGGATTGTCATGAACTTCCATAAACAATCCATCCACGCCACTAGCAACAGCAGCACGTGCAAGGTTAGGTACAAATTCTCGTTGTCCACTTGATGAAGTACCAGCACCACCAGGTAATTGTACACTATGAGTCGCATCAAAAATCACTGGATAGTCAAAGCGTCTCATAATCGGGAATGAGCGCATATCGACTACCAGATTATTATAGCCGAAACTAAAACCTCGTTCTGTGAGCATCAAATTTTCATTTCCCGTTTCCTGCATTTTATGCAGCACATTTTCCATATCCTTAGGTGCCATAAATTGACCTTTTTTCACATTGACCGCTTTTCCCGTTTTAGCCGCTCCATATACTAAATCGGTTTGTCTACATAAAAATGCGGGAATTTGCAACAGGTCGATCACTTCTGCAGCTGGTTCTATTTGTTCAATGGAATGGATGTCGCTCACAATCGGCACTTGTAACTCTTGTTTAATGTGTGCCAAAATGCGAAGGCCCTCTTCTAAGCCCGGTCCTCTAAAAGAACTATAACTTGATCGATTTGCCTTATCAAAAGAAGCCTTAAAAATATATGGAATCCCCACGCGTTGGCAAATCTCCTTTGCTCTTCGTCCAATCATAAGTGTCCGTTCTGGATCTTCAATAACGCACGGCCCTGCTAATAAAAACAAACCTTTACCGCCACCTACTGTGAGGTTGCCAATTGTAACTTCTTTCATTTATTTCTCCTTATCCTCCCATAGTTGATTGACCAGTCGTAAATCTTCTATGGTATCAACGCCAATAAATCTCTCTTTCGTAGTAATCACACGAATCGTATACCCATTTTCTAATGCTCTCAATTGTTCCAAAGACTCTGTTTCTTCTGCTGGTGTAGGTGCCATCTTTGCATAGTCTAAAAGAAATTTCCGTTTATATGCATAGATGCCCACATGCTTTAATGGAGGACTTACAAAGTCATGTCGTGGATAGGGCAACAAGGATCTAGAAAAATACATAGCATTTCCCTTGCGATTTAAGACGACTTTAACCGCTGACGGTTCGCTATATTCCTCCGGCAACAACGGAGATGCTACGGTGGCCATCTGTAATGTAGTATCCCGTAAAAATGCATCTGCTAGTTCATCGATAATCGCGGAATCAATTAAGGGTTCATCGCCTTGCACATTAATAATGACATCTATATCGTCGTGGGATAGAGCCACTTCTGCCAGACGATCCGTGCCTGTTGGATGGTTGGCGCGAGTCATAACAACATTGCCACCGAATTTTGCTACCGCATCATACACACGCTGATCATCGGTAGCAACAATGACTACTTCAGGTCGTTTTGCTTTAGACACTTGTGCATATACGCGTTCAATCATAGGGCGTCCTGCAATATCTGCCAACGGTTTTCCAGGCAATCGAGTTGACCCATATCGTGATGGAATGACACATGCAAACTTCATCATAGCTCCTTCTTTCTCTTATACTTCTACGCTAGATAGGCATATACGCCTATCCAGGTCCTCATATGTCTATATATACAATCTTCCTTATTCCTCTATCCCTTTTACAAGGTATACCGTGATATAAAGGCTTATTACAAAGACCTTACTAATGTGCGTAATTGGTCTTCTCCCTCTATACATTCAATACCTATGGCCAGTACATAAATAGGAATATTAAAATCGGTAATCGCTGGTAATTGACTAAATTTTACCGCATCTTTTTCTGTAATAACGATGGCTTTCGCTCCTTTAGCAAATGCCATAGACCATATATCCACTAAATCATCATTGGTAAAGTTGTAATGATCCTCATAGGCCATACAATGAACACTCGTATAGCCAAGACTCGTCAAGGTCATTTCAAAGGACCCTGGATTGCCAATACCCGTAACGGTCATGATTGGATCCGTAACATAGGCCTTTACCTGTTGTCCCTCTTTACCATCCATCCATTCATCTAATGTGTACATAGTCGTTGGTTTATGAATGGCTTCTCCTATCGGTGTATGGGGCACATATTGTTTTAATTGACGTCGCAGTTGTAGCAATTCATTCTCCGGTACCTGATCTACCTTCGTTATAATAATCATATCCGCTCTAGACAGACCCGTTAATGGTTCGCGCAACAAACCTCGAGGTAACACATACCCAAAGCCGAATGGATTCGATGCATCTATCAATAGGATATCCAAATCTCTAGCCAGTTGTCTATGTTGAAAGCCATCATCTAGCACTAGCCGATTAGCTCCCAAAGACGATGTGGCTAATGCCGCCGATGTAGCGCGAGAGCGGCCAATGATTACATCGGACTGTGGCAAGGATTTTGCCAAAAGCCACGCTTCATCGCCACTTATCGTTGGTGATACATCGATGTTTCCTAAGCGAGATACGATGCGACTCGTTTTATTATTTTCCGCCTTATAACCTCGACTTAACACCGCCGTATGATAGCCATCTGTATTTAGTATATCACAAATATAACGAACCATCGGTGTCTTTCCCGTACCTCCTACGGTAATATTACCGACGCTAATAACGGGTACATCTGCATGATAGACGCCGATGCCCTTATCAAATCTACGATTGCGCAAGTTCATAATTTGTCCGTATAATCTACTCGCTGTTGTAAGTCCAACACGAGCCATATCGCCCGCTAAGGATGCATCATGACCACTGATAATCATTTTAAACATACTATCACGGTTCACAGATATTCACCTCATTTCTAAGGAATGATTTGTTTCTTTTTAAACAACATTCGTATTTCTTCTATATTTCGCTGCGTCGCCCCTTTGTTTTCCGCCATAATCTCCATACAATGACGTCCCATATCCTCACGTAGTTGAGCATCTCCGCACAACCTAAGAATGGTGTCTGTCAATTCATGTCCATTACGTACTTGTAAGCACGCCTGGCGACTATGTAATAAATTAAATATTTCTTTAAAATTAAACATATGTGGTCCCACCACAATCGGTTTGCTATGTGCGGCAGGTTCTAAAATATTATGCCCTCCCGTTTTCACTAAAGAGCCACCTACAAAAATAATATCTCCTAAACTGTATAAGCGCCCTAATTCGCCTATCGTGTCTAAGACAACGACGGGAATGCCTTCGTGAACTGGTTCTTTCATAGCACTACGACAAATCGATAAAAGTCCATAGCGACTCGCAATATTTTGTACATCCTTACCGCGCATAATTTCTCGTGGGGCTATCAACATTCTAGCTTGTGGGTATGCTTGTAATACGGTAATAAATGTGTGAAATAGTACTTCCTCTTCCCCTTTATGCGTACTTCCCGCTACAATAATCGGATGGTTATGACAAAAACCAAACTCGTCTAACAGTGACTGTTTTTCTTCTTCTGATACAGTCGCGTAGGTCTGATCGTATTTCATATTGCCAGTTACTGTAATGTCTTGTACTGGTGCACCTAATTGTTCAATATAAGCTGCATCAAATTTAGATTGCATGCAAAAACGATTAATAGATCCTAACATTTCTTTTGTAAACGCACTAATATATCGATATCGTTTCATGCTTCTATCGCTAATACGCCCATTCACCATCATAATAGGAATCTTTTCTTTTTCCGCTATACGCAAGAAATTTGGCCAAATCTCAGTTTCTACGAGTAAAATCGTAATTGGCTTGATAATATGCAAAATCTTTTTCGTCAAATACGGCAAATCTAAAGGGAAAAAGATAATTCCATCGGCTTCAGGGATAATGCGATGTGCCATAGCATGTCCCGTGGCGGTAACAACAGATACGACTACAACTGCTTCTGGAAAATCCCGTTTAATGGCTTTTACAATGGGACTGGTGGCCACAATTTCCCCTACAGAAGCTGCATGTACCCAAATCGCACGCCGTCCTTCTATTTTTTTTAGTAATGGTAACGGCATATAACCAGCACTCTGCTTAATCCGTTCATAAAAACCTTCTTCAAATGCTAATCGATATAGGATAACAGGAATTAACCCCAACCAATATATGATAAGCAGTATATTATAAATCCAATACATAGTTATTTATAATCCTTTATCAGCAAATTGAACTGAATGCAAATATTGATATACTCCATTTGGTAATGCTAATAATTCTTCATGTGTCCCTTGTTCTACCAACTTTCCTTGCTGCAATACGATAATGCGATCCGCATTTTGAATGGTACTTAGCCGATGGGCAATGACAAAGGCCGTCCGTCCACGCATAAGTCTATCTAATGCTTCTTGTACTAATCTTTCACTTTCTGTATCAAGTGCCGAGGTCGCTTCATCTAGAATTAAAATTTTAGGATTTTTTAAAATGGCCCGCGCAATTGCCACCCGTTGCCGTTGACCACCAGACAACGAATTTCCTCGTTCTCCTACAATAGTGTCTAACCCATTAGGTAATTTCTGAGCAAATTCCATCACATTAGCCGCTTTTGCCGCTTCTACTATTTCTTCATCGGTAGCCGTTAAATTACCATATAAAATATTTTCCCAGATTGTCGTATTAAATAGCATCGTATCTTGCGGTACTAAGCCTATTTGCTCGCGCAAGGAGGTAAATGTAACATCTCGCACATCAATACCATCAATGCATACTCGGCCATTTGCCACATCATAGAAGCGAGGTAATAAATTAGCCAATGTTGTTTTCCCTGCCCCCGATGGGCCTACGATAGCCGTCACTTCACCAGGCTCTACATCTAAACAAAAATCTTGTAGCGCCATTTTTTCACCATCATAGGTGAAATCTACGTGATCAAACACCACATGCCCTTGAATTGGGGGCATAACGATAGCATTTTCTTTTTCCACTACATCTTCTGGTGTATCTAACGTTTCCAATACACGATCCCCAGCCGCCATAGCTTTTTGAATATTTCCATACACTTGACTTAATCGTTTGACTGGATTCGACAAGTTGATTGCATAAATCAAAAATGCAATTAATGAGCCTGCCGTTATGCTACCAGTTACAACGGAATATCCACCATACCAAAGAATTACTGTAATGGCAATGGCCGCTGAGAACTCTACCAACGGACTCAACAAGCTAGTTAGTTTCGTGGCCCTCATAACTGCTCTAAAGTTATTTTCATTTTCTGTAGTAAATCGCTTGATTTCATGGTCTTCATGAGCAAATGATTTAACCACGCGAATACCCGATAGTGTTTCTTGTAATAAAGAAGTAATATCCGCTGTTCTTCCTTGTACGTCATGACCAGCTAGGCGCAATCGCTTTCCAAATATATTAATAATACCTAATACCATTGGCACAGTAATTAACGTAACGAGTGTCAATTTCCAATCGATTAACAACATAGATACAAATGAACCAATCAATGTAACCGATTCGGTAACCATAGATACTAAATTTTCTACAATAGCCGATTGTAATGCCCCTACATCATTGGTTAAATTGCTCATAATCACGCCTGTTTTACGTCGGTCAAAGTAAGATAATGACATACGTTGTAAATGCTTAAACAAGGCTTCACGAATATCAATAATGACACGTTGTCCAATATAGGACATATTATAGGTTTGACCATAGGTAGCAAAACCGCGAAGTAAGAAAACAATTAAAATGGCGCCGACTATTAAATTCAACATCCACATTGCTTTTGCTTGTAACACTTCATCGACTACATTTTTAATCAACCAAGGTACGACAAGGTACGCTGCTGCTGCTACAATCATACAAAATACAGCAAATACCATGCGCCATCGATAGGGTTTCACAAAAACCACTAACCGTTTATAATTATTCATTTATGCTTCTCCTCGTGCTACTGTACTAATGAGTTGTGCCACTCGATTAACTGCACCTTCTTGACCTAATAATGATCGTACTCTATGTAATTCTTCTATCATATGCGTTCTATATACATCATCATATAACATAGGTTGTAAGGCTTTACTAATGTTATCTGGTGTCACATCCTGTTGTAACAATTCAGGAATAACCGATGTACCCGCTATAATATTAGGCAAACCTACAAACTGTACGTTAACTACCAGTTTTCCGATGCCATACGTAATTGGTGACAATCGATATAGTAATACGGTTGGTAATCCCATTAATGCTGTTTCTAACGTAGCTGTCCCAGAAGCCGCCACGCAAGCATCACAAATTTGCATAAGATCATACGTATATTCTTCTGTAACCTGTATAGGCACTGTATATTGGCTAATCACATGTTCTAATTCTTCTAGACTAATCGTATGTGCACGGGGTAAGAAAAAAGAAACTTCCCCTTGGGCAGCCATTGTTTCTGCAGCCTTTAGCATCGGTGGCAATAGGTTCATAATTTCTTGCTTACGACTACCCGGCATTAATAACACGCGTTTTCCCGTTGGTGATACAGAAAAATATTGTTTTGCCCTCTCTTTTGTCATGGTAGGTTTCACAATATCTAACAAAGGATGTCCTACAAATTCTACATCACAGTGAAATTCTTCATAGGCTTTTGCTTCAAATGGAAAAATAGAAGCAACTTTTGTTACATATTTTTTTATGTCCTTACCTCGACTTTTATGCCACGCCCATATAGTAGGAGCGATGTAGTATACCACTGGTATTCCTAAATCATGTGCCACTTTTGCTAATTTCATATTAAACCCTGGGTAGTCCACACAGACGAGAACATCGGGGCGCTGGTCTATCATAATTTGTCGCAAATAGGCACGAAGTTTAAAAAATTTAGGGAGGGCTTGTATAATTTCTACAAATCCTATGATGCCTAGATTTTTAATATCATATACAATGTTAACTCCTGCTTGTGCCATAAGCTGTCCACCCATACCGAACATAGTCACTGTAGGATCTAAGGCGGTAAGTGCGCTAGCTACTTTAGCTACATGCGTATCACCAGACGCTTCTCCAGCGGAAAACATCACTTTCATTTATGCATCCTTTCGTAAACTTTCTTCACTAACAGCACAAATCGTAATTCCTTTTTTATTGGCTAGTGCCAACACTTCTTCTTGTTCCACAAAAATAGTTCGACCTGCTTCAATGGCCAATACACGGCAATTACTTTCTATCATCGATTCCAATGTTCTACGACCAACCGCTGGTACATCAAATCGTACATCTTGATTTGGTTTAGCAGTTTTAACTACTACTGCATCGCCTCTTCCCAACGAGCCACCTCGCACAATGCAAGCATCGGTACCTTCGATTGCTTCGATAGCCATAGCCGCCTTATGTTTAACAACTACCGTTTGACCAATATCTAGCCCCCCCATCTGCTTTGCTAGGGTAAACCCAAAGCGAATGTCTTCCATTTGTTCTTTGGTTGGTCCTTTCTTGGTCAATACGCCTACCTTAGGAATCAGTGGTTGTAAATATACTGTTTGATCCACCACATGAAATCCTTCCGCCTCTAATTCGTCGACAATTGCTAACATAATCGTATCATCTTTTCGATTTCTCAAACGATTTAAAAGTTGTAAAGCCCGTAAATCTGGCATAGATAATCCTTTAAACAGTAGTTCTTTTGTTACCTTGCCCAGCATAGTTATGTCTACAACATTTTCTTTATGTAAGGTCTTCAAAATTTTATTCAATTTAGCTGCATTAATCTCATAATACTGATTGGCTTCCACAGCTAGTGCAGGATTAACTCCTGCCACAACGGCTACAACGACTACTTCATGTCCTAATGATTGGGCAGCCCTCATAAACTCTACTGGCAAAACGCCTATCCCTGCAATGAGTCCAACTCGAGACATTACATATTCCTCCTACTCTATGGTTATTTCTTATCGTCCTATTCTATAGTATAGATACATTTTATTGTACTATAAAATACCGATTAATTCAATTAAATCAAGGCTTAACAACCATTTTCATCGCGTCATCAATCTGCTAATCCAAGATTTTCATATCGATATATTTCATTCATTTCATGTCTTATACAATTATAAACAGAGTTACTCTCTCTTACCTATCAGCACACAGTGTCTCATAAAATAATTACAGATTTTGAGCATACTTATTAGCACATATGTGCCACATAGATACGTATTCTAAGAAAACTGGTTAACTTTTAAAGACATCTATGCTCTTAGTGTTATAACTTACTTCCTAGTTTGCATGTATTCTGTCATTTTTGCGTCTAATCCGTTCCATCCATGCAACGTTTTCCGTCTTTCTATAACTTCTCTCACCTTATCATGTTATCCAAATTAGTAAATACGTCATAAACATTGTATTGATTCCATCAGTACACATAAAAAAGGGGCTGTAATCTTACAGTCCCTCTTGTTACTACGACTTATGATCGGCGAGTACGCATAATACCACGATCAGCGTTCCGCAAAAAGCGCAATAAATTTTCTAATTCCACCGACGAATTAAGTTGTAATTCCATTTCTTCAATGGCACGAGTTAGTCCAAAGCCAGAGCGATAAATAATGCGAAAAGCTTGCTTTAAATCGCGACGAATTTCTTCAGAAATACCTGCCCGTGATAGGCCTACCGAATTTAAACCGATGACGCGAGCTGGTTGACCATCGGCAATCACATAAGGCGGTACATCTTGTACCACTTTTGCCATGCCACCAACCATCGCATTGCGTCCGATTTTTACAAATTGATGAATGCCTGCAAGTCCTCCAATAACAACGCGGTCTTCTACAATGGCGTGACCTGCTAATCCTGCGCAATTACTCATAATGACATGATTACCTACAATACAATTATGAGCCACATGCGTGCAAGCTTGAAACAAGCAATTATTACCTACTCGTGTTTCTTCACCTTCACCTGTAGCACGGCTAATCGTTACACATTCACGAATAACAGTATCATCGCCAATATTGCAATAGCTTTTTTCCCCTTTAAATTTTAAATCTTGTGGTTCTAAGCCGATAGCCGCATTCGGATAAATTTCACAGCGTTTACCAATAGTAGTCCAGCCACCAATCACAGCATTAGCCCCAATTTTTGTGTCTTCACCAATCACCACATGTTCGCCAATAACAGCTCCTGGTCCTACGATTATCCCTTTTTCTAATTTGGCATTTGGATGTATAACGGCCGTCGGATGTATATTAGAATCAGCATGTTCCATGCCTACTACTATCATAAATGTCAACTCCTTACTATCTAGTTCTCATTACTAATACTACTTGAACAGTAGATATAGTAATAACTATATGCTCATCTATTTCAAGAATTAACCTTTAGTTACCAAGGCAAACATATATTCACCACTAGCACATAATTTACCATCCACTAATGCACGACCTGCCACTTTCCCCATTTTTCCTTTAGTTTTCACAATTTCTGCTTCTAAACGAACCGTATCACCTGGTTTAACAGGATGGCGAAAACGTACTTTATCAATGCCTGTAAATACTGGTGTAAGTCCACGATTTTCTTCTGGATATAACAATGCTAATCCGCCGACTTGTGCGATAGCTTCGGTAATCAATACACCTGGCATAATTGGATTGCCTGGAAAGTGTCCTTGGAAGAAACCTTCATTAAATGTAGCATTTTTAATTCCCACTGCTCGTTTCATAGGTTCTAATTCGATAACCTTGTCCACTAATAACATCGGATAACGATGTGGTAAAATTTCCATAATTTCTTCGACAGTTAATATCATGGTTACTGGTCCTCCATAATTTCTTCCAAAATACTCCTAGATAATCGAGAGTTTAATTCATGGCTCGATTTCACGGCAATAATATGCCCCTGTATAGGGCCTAATAAATATAAGTCCCCTAAAATATCCAATATTTTATGTCGCACTAATTCATCTTCAAATTTAGGTACTGACAAACACTGTGTATCATCATAGACCAGTGCATTTTCTAAGGTGCCACCTTTTGCCAATCCCATGGCTTGCAACTGTTCTAATTCTCGCAAGAATCCAATCGTTCTCGCTGGGGCAATTTCTTTTTCAAAGGTAGCTGGAGTAATCTCAAAGTCCGCGTGCTGTGTCCCTAATAATGGATGTTGATTAATAGATGTAAAGGTAACACGTAGTCCATCATAAGGTACAATGGCAATAAATTTATCTGCATCATATACCGTATGTGCTCGTTTTACCGAATACACTAATCGCTTTATTTCTTGTTCTACTATGCCGGCCTCTTTAATTAATGATACGAAGGTAGCACTACCCCCATCTGCCACTGCAGGTTCAGGAGAGTTCATTTCAACGATACAATTATCAATTTCCATGGCATTAAAGGCAGCCATTACATGTTCAATGGTAAATACTTTAGCTAATCCATCTTCCAATGTAGTAGCTCTCATAGTATTCGTCACATATTGTATATTCGCCTTAACAGATGGGCATCCTTCTAAATCAGTCCGTACAAATAATATCCCTGTACGTTCTTTTGCAGGTTTAAACTCCATCGTAACAGGCGCACCACTATGAAGTCCGGCTCCCTTATACTGAATTGACTTTTTTAATGTCTTTTCATGCAGTATCATGAGGGCCTCCTTTCTAATATGTTTAATCACTAGTATAATCCAATATGTATTATACAGTATTCACCTAGTCTTTTACAAGAAAGGATTATATCATAGGATCAGGTGGTGTTTCAATTTTACCGGCATATTTGCGACGAGTCCATTTCCAACGATTATGAAGCCAAAACCAATCTTCTGGATATCGACGGATATGGTCTTCAATAATTTCATTTAACGCTACTGTTGTCACCACGATATCCCGTTTCTTATCGTCCGTATGCTCTGCATAGATCAGTGGGTCTACGTTAATAATATGTTTTTTTTCAAAACAATCATAGTGAATCGTTACTGGTATAATAGGACAATCTTGCATACGAGCCAATGAAGCGGCCCCTGTAGCCGTTAATGTTTCATAGCCAAATAGAGGTGCTAGAACACCTGTATGCGCAGGGTCCTGATCCATAAGTAAGCCGATAAATGAGCCTTTTTTTAATTCAGCGATCATTTCTCGAACCCCAGTTTTATACGTTACATGTTGATGCATAAGTGCTCGATATTCATTGATAAATCGATCGGCACCACCATCTTGTTGCATCGCTACAGAAATCAACGGATAGCCTTCCGACGCTAATACGCCACCAAGGAGTTCCCAGTTGCCACTATGTAGGGACAGAATGATAGCTCCTTTCCCTAATGCCAATGCATCATCTAAATGCTCACGTCCTTCAAATCGAATCATGTCTCTATATTGACCATCTTTAATTTCTGGAAATCGCAACACATCGATGATCATATTACCAAACCGAGTCGTACTAGCCTTAGCAATACGCGCAGCTTCTCGTTTATCTTCCGTAATACGACAAAACAAAATTTGAGCAATCGCCAATTTACGACGTTTAGGTGGTAAAAGTAACCAAATAATTTCCCCTAATAATGAGCCTAATGCATATTGCAAACTTGTGGGCAATATGCAAATAAAAGCACTTAATAGTTTCATAAACCTATACATAGAGTATTACTTATCCTCTTTCTTTGCTTTTAATTGTTCCACTTCTTTTTGTAATTGCTTAATCATTTTCGCCATTTCTGGTAGGCGATTTTCATAGGCTGCTACTTTCAGCCATTGTTTATGAGGTCGCATAGGAAATCCTGCATAAACACCATCGGATGGCACATTTCCTATAATCCCAGTTTTTGCGGCAAATGTAACATTATCGCCAATAGTTATATGCCCCGTACATCCAGTTTGTCCAGCAAATGTAACATGATTACCACATTTAGCACTACCAGCAATTCCCACTTGTGCAATGATGAAACAATCTTCCCCAATTTCAACATTATGACCCAAATGTACTAAATTATCAATTTTAGTGCCTCTACGAACCATGGTAGATCCCATAGTAGCATTATCAATACACGTGCAAGAACCCACTTCCACATCATCTTCTAATATAACATTACCCACTTGAGGAATGTGTCGATGTTTACCATTTTCAGTGGCAAAGCCAAACCCTTCTCCACCAATAACAGCATTAGCTCGTATAACGACACGCTGACCAAGCACACAGTTCTCATGAATGATAGCGCCTGTATAAATAGTCGTATCGTCTCCAATTCGACTATTATGTCCAATATATGTGTGAGGGTAAATAGTGACGTTATCACCGATAGTCACATTATCAGCAATGACCGCATAGGCACCAATCGCCACATTTTTTCCCATCTTTACATGATCGCCAATCACCGCCGTAGGATGCACCACGCGATCAATAATAACAGGTGGATGAAATAGTTCAAGAATACGGGCAAATGCCACTTTGGCATTAGGCACGACAATTTGTGTCATAGGTGCCTCTGGTATAGCCTTTTCTACGATAACAGCGCTCGCTTTCACTTGCGGTACATACTCTACATATTCACCAATAGCAAATGTAATTGTTCCTTCTACTGCTTGTTCTAAGCTTCGTGTATCATAGATAAGGGTATTTCCATCACCTACCACTCGTCCGCTAACAGCTTGCGCTAATGAATATATCGTGTGTTCCACCTAATATGCTCCTTTCTATTGACTATTATTGTGCTGGTTGACTATTCTCTGTAGAGCCCGTATCTGCTGGTGCTGTAGACGTCGATGCATCAGCTGCTGGCTTAGCTGTGCCAATCTTTTTTAATAATGCATCGGTTACATCTACACCACCGCCACCGACAGCATTTTTATCAACTACCACTGTTACACCTTGTTCTTTCGCCACTTCGCCGATATTGCGTTCCATATAGGTTTGTAAATCATTCTTCATAGCTTTTGCATAAATTTGGTATTCTTGATCTGCTGCCGCATAGGCTTTTTGAATTTCTTCTTGATTTTGAGAATCTTCCGCCGCTTTTATTTTTCCCATAATTTCTTGATGTTTTGCATTTAATTTCTGTGTGATTTCTTGACCTTTTGTACTTTCTGCAATCACTTTATTACTGTCAATATAACCAATTTTATCTTGGTGTCCACAGCCAGCCACAGATACTACACCCATCATCATGGCGCCTAAGATCATTAATTTGCTATAACGTTTATTCATCTATCTATACTCCTTTTATGTATCCTTGTAGGTAGCAATCAGTTCATCGGTAATATCTATACCCTTATTATTACTCACTTCATCAGTAAGAACAAGGTCAAGTCCTTTTTCTTGAGCTATAACCGCTACACGCATTTCAATATCTTCTAAAATTGCTTCATGTAAAGAATTTACTTCTGCTTCTTTGTCCTGTATTCGCTTAGTCCATTGACCACTCCATTCAACAGGTGATGGTAAATCGTTGTGACTCATAACCATACGAGCTTGTTCTTCTATATGACCATCACGCTTACGAATAAGTTCTGCACGCAAGGTGCTCGCATAGGCTTCTAGTTCCTGTTGTTTTTTTACTTGCATCGGTTTTAGTTCTGCGTCGACTTGCTCATGTATACGCTGTATATCACGTTCGATAGCCGGTCCTCTCTGTGCTAATAGTCGTTTCAGTTCTAATTCCTTAGCTGATTTTTCATCAGCGATTTGTTTAGCATCTTCTTGATTAAGAGGAACCCGTTGTACACGACTTACTAAATCTAATTGTAAATTAACAATGCGTAAATCAATGTCCGTTGCTGTCGATGTATGGTTTTGTAAATACTTAGCTAGCAAAGCTTGTCGTTGTCGCTGCATATCTGCATTTAACGTATCTTCTTTTACTTTAATTTTTGCTTGCAGTTCATCATTTAACGACTGTATAAAAGCAGAATCACTCGCAATCGCCGCCAACTGTGATGATTGTACATTCGCCTTGGCATTCAATGTGCCTTGCTCATTTACATATTGTTGTTTTAACTCTTCTAATTCATGCTTTGCCTGTATATATTCTTGATAGGATGGATTGATTTCGATAAGTTTATCCAGATGAACAATGCCGACTTTAGTAACAGAAGAAGCGGTAGGCTCATGGTGTACTAAAAAATGTCGAATTCCGTAACCTCCTAACAGAGCGCCTACTACGATAAGGCCTACTAGAATCCAACGATATGTACGTCGCACACAATCCCTCCCCTCTATCATTCATATGTGTAAGTTAAGCGATGAAATCATAGCTATACAATTTCTGTATGTCTGCTAGATTCCATCGCTCACAATATACATTATTTTTTTATATTATTTACTAGCATCACTAGAAAGTTTTTTACTTACCTGTTCAGTTACATCTACGCCACCATATAACACAGCACGTTTATCCAAAATAACTGTTAATCCTTTTGCTTCTGCTACTGATTTAGAGGCCTCTGCCACTTTATCTTGCAAGCCTTTTTGAATTTCTTCTTGTTTTGCTTGCATTTTATCCCTAAACTGAGCACTTAGTTTTTGTTTACCCTGATCGTCTAAGTTAGCAGATTGTTGTTCGAACTCTGTCTTTAATTGATTTTGATAGTCAGAAAATTCTTTTTCCGCATTAGTTACTAGAGGACTATCATTAGTCAATAGTTTAGATTGATCAATGACACCGATATTACTTTCTGACGCCGCATAGGCAGGTGCTGCCATCTGCGTGTACGCTAATGCACCAATACCGATAATAAAAATAGCTGCTACTACTACAGAAATAACTTTTACGTTGGCTTTATTGCCCAACAATCGCATCATACTACATGCCCTTCTTTCTTAACCATACTTTTCTATTAGAATTGTGTACCAAAGCTAAAATGGAATTTTTTATCATGTTTCCCAATACCATAATCAAGTTTCACTGGTCCAATTGGCGTAATAACACGAACACCGGCACCAAAGGAGTATTCAAAACTCTTTGTATCCTTATACCAGATTATATTAGATGTATCCCACGCACTACCGATATCAGTAAATAATACACCACTTACTTTTTTAATAATAGGGAAACGATATTCTAATGTAGCATTGTACATTTTTTTACCGCGAAGTTGATCATCTTCATAGCCACGCAATGAATCGGCACCACCCAAGGTAAATAATTGAGAGTATGGACTACTTCCTTGAATCCAACCGATACGACCACGAAGTGCAATCACTTGTGATTTTCTTACTTTATGGTAGAAACGTGCTTCACCAGTGAATTTCCAGAAATTAAAGTTCCCCCCTAGGACACGCGTAGCCCACTGCACTGCTGCCGATAAACGCTTACCTTGTGTAGCATCATACACATTGTCACGAGAGTCAAAAATTTTCTGCCATGTAATACTATTCGTGCGGCCAAAATTTTTACCCACATAATTCATATCTTTAAACATGAACCCTCGGTTAGGCACATGCGTAGTTTCAGTTTCTTGTGGCCCACCGTTTTTAGTATAAATAAAACCATTCGCGCTGTTACTCTTAGGGTCAAATATATACTTATCGTCACGACTTTCTAGCGTTAAATAATCTCGTGTGTATTCTCCCGTTTGACGGCCTAAGGATATATTAAATCCTGTTGTTTTCTTATTATATTCTGCAACAGCTGCGCCTTTTGCATCATAGTCATTGTATTCATTCGTACGACTAAACACATTCACACCTAACGATGTTGCTTTATCATCTAGCCATGGATGTAAATAGGAGATTTGATAATTTTTGTATTTATTAGATCCCCCATATTCCCAATGAAGTTTAACTTTATCGCCTGTACCACGTAAATTATCTTCCCCTAATTCTAAAATGCCTGTTAACCCATCTGATTCTGAATAACCAGCACCAATAGTAACAGTTCCTGTTTTACGTTCTAGTACATCTGTTTCAAGGATAACTTTTGATGGATCGCTACCTTCTAACAATCGAACATTAACATCATCAAAAAATCCTAGGTTGTACACTTTTTCTACCGACCGGCGTACTAAGAATTTATTGAAAGGCTTGCCCTTTTTTTGATTGAATTCACGAGTAATAACTTTCGTTCTCGTTTTCTTATTACCAGCAGTCGTAATATCTTCCACAATACCTTCTACAATGCCTACATGTAGAGTGCCTTGTTTATCCACATGAATGCCTGATACATGAGCTAACATATAGCCATCACGATTATAGGCTGCATTAATACCTTGTATTTTTTCGCCCACTGTAACCGTATTAAGAATGTTACCTGGCTCTAACGCCATATAATTAGTTAAGGCTTCATCTGTGTAAATAGTGTTTCCTTCAAAAGCAACACTGTGTACGATAGGGTTTGATGTTACTTTGTAAGTAATCTTAACACCTTCTGGTATCACCGTTATAATCGGATTTACTTCCGAAAATATACCTCGATTGCCGATAGATACTATATCATTCTTTACACCATCAATACTAAGGGCATCACCAATTTTTTGATGCAACCCAGCAACCAATTCCTGCTCTGCTTCTTGAGTAACCCCATCTATGGAAAAAGAAGCTATTGTTTTTCCCACATACGGTGTTAACAATTCATCCGTCACCGCCGAGATATATTTTGCTTGTACGCCTACAACTTTTGTAGAGGCAGCCTCCATTTTTGCTTTTTCCAAATCAGTCTTACCTGTTGTTTTAGCAATAACCGCCACTTCTGTATCTGCTGTAGATAAAGCAGAATTATCAACCGTTACATTAGCTGGCTTTCCATCGATTGGCGTTACATTGCCACGAGCTTCAGTAATAGCCGCCATGACATCCACATTATTTAATGCTTTATGATCTGTTGTTGTATCCACACTTGGTACATGATCACTGGATGGTGTAGCGGCCCATGCGGTTCCCGCCCCCATCAATGTTGATACCACAGCAACTGCCAACACGTTCTTGTAGGCTCTTTTTTTAAGCATCTATGCAAATCCTCCTAAATTTTAACATATAGTAACATACTATATTCTATCATAATAACTATTAGTAAGCCTCAATGAATGATATCTTAATCTTTTACATTATAGCACATCCCTATTCCATTGGGAACATTCTCACTTCATATAATTCACAATTCTCGATAACTCATAGTTTTATCTGCCCCATGTATTCCATGTCATCATGGCTTGCTAGCTACAAAATCGCTATTTCACAAACTTTCCTAGAATCCATATTATACCAGATTGTATATCACCAATTCATAGGACCTATATAGCATTTCATATAGTATATACACATTCTATGAAGTACAAATGATTTCTACAATTCTAGCACCTTTTAAAATTCTTTACTCCACTTCATGCCTACAAATCGATTCTTATCAGAGTTAGTCCATGCGCTAATCGCAAAATGTTTCGACACATCATATTGTATACTGTAGGAATAGTTATCATTGTTAATGCCGCGACTATATTTAAGATATACATTAGGAATAATATATTTACCGATTTCCAAATTATAAAAACCAGCCACGTCTTTATCATCTTCTTTCTGAAATCCCATAGCCCCATTTGTAATCGAGAACGTATCGAGTCCTGTAATATCTCGCACTGTATTTTCTACATATCCAAAGGCAAACATTTGCAATCCCTCTGATAATAAGAAATCCGCATCATCTCGCCCTACCCCTCTTGTAATTCCTCGATCATGGCCGAAGGTCAACAATGATACAATCTGATTCTGTGTCAATGTCGGTTTTGCCGACAAATTCATTTTCAATGCATCAACCGTACCATCTACTTTCATAAAAATTTGATAATTAGACCTGTCTGTACTTGCTTCCATATAGAGCTGAGGCAATAAAGAATTATTTCCGAAATTAGCCATGCCTTTATTGATGGTAAAGCGATTATTTAAATATTTAACACTGCCCCGTTTAACCGTAAACTGACCATCGGAGCGCGGTTCTACTAATGTACCTCCAAAGTGTACATCCCCAGTAACCAACATATCGTATAAAACTGGATCGTAGAGGCGCACTTTATCGCCTGCATGAACACTTACATCAAGGGCTATATTAGATGTAGCAGTGTCACTGGTCAACGTGAGAGGAACCTTAATAGTTGTATGTTCTAGATTAATATCGCCTTTTACTACAGGGCCATCATCTGTCTTAGTTATATATAATTCCCCATTCAATGGACCTTTTATATATTCATTTACCACATCTAATTTATCAAGCTGAATACCGCCCGTATAGGCTGTTAAGGTTCTACCCATCCAATCAATGTGTCCCGTAGCACCCATGTTGCCTTTCCCCATGGTGCCTTCCATTTGAAAGTCTCCAGTTCTACCTTTACATACAAGGTTAGCATTAATATTCGCTAAATCATTAGCTACATTTTTTATGTGTAAGGAGCCATTAGTAATACTAAGGGAACCATTCACTTCTGGTTGTTCATAGGAACCAGTTACATGTAAGGTGCCTTTTAACTTACCGTTTCCTTTTGTAAACAAAGAGGAACTAAGTGGTAATACTGCCAAATCAGCATCATTCATATCAAGCATCATATCAATTCCCTCTGCATCTCCCGGAGAGAGATACTCACTCGTATATAATGCATGAAGTGGCACTTTGCCATAGGCTTTTACTTTATACGGTCCTTTTTGTAGTACCATCTGATTCACATGAATCACTTTATTTTCCATCGTTGCCAACGCATAGGCCCGATCAATGCCTATCTGCTGATATGATGCATTTTGTATTTCCCCAGAAAATTCCATATGCGGATTCTTGGTTTGTCCCGTTATATTAGTAATCATACTAATCGTGCCAGTTAGATCAAGTGGTGACTGACTGAGTAATGGTGCTATATACGCTGCATCAACATCTTTCATAGCAATTTGCAGATTCGATTCACCACGCAAGTCGGCTTGTCCTCCTACAGCCAACATACCTTTGCCAATAGGCAACGATAATTTCTTTATTTTACATATATGGTTCGATAATCCCACATCAATCGTAGCATTACCAACTAGCCTATCACCGAAGGTAACATGATCTACCGTTCCCCACACGGTAAGAGACGGATTTTCTACGGTGCCGCCTACGTCAATCGTGCCGGATAATTTCCCGCCGACCCGTTCTAACGGTTGCCCTACCATTGAAGCTATACGCGAAATATTACCATTTTGTACTATCGCTTTTCCAAATATATGATTTTTCTCTATCGCATCTCCTAATGTCATACCCCCAGTAGCATGATAGTAACCTGTAGTTTCATCGCCGAAAGAGATATCTTCCACATGCACCACAGTAGGATCCACATGAATCTGTCCCACCATATTAGAAAGAGCCGTGTTTTCTATCATCAACGACCGTGATTTTACAGTTCCCTCAAAAATAGGTTTTTCCATAGTACCACTTACGGTGCCCTCTATCGCAATTTTTCCATCCACATCCACTGACGTGCGAGGTAAGAAACGCCCTATATCAATCGCATCTCCCAATAAATTAATATGTAATTTGTCTTTGCTAGCTATACCGTCAACAAAAATTTTTGATCCATACGCATCTATTATGCCATCGTATACAGTGATTTTCCCTTGTTCATAACCGTATGTAGTACGTGCATCGGTAATCAACTTACCATATAGAGAGCCTTCCCACATATGAGCGTATCCATCTACTTTTGGTGAACGTAAAGTGCCTGTAATATGATTATTCATCGATAACCAACCTGTCATTGGTATATCTGTAAATGGTGATATAAGGTTTTCAATTCTCACATTGTCTGTGTCTAAGCGCATATCAATCGATTGCGTACCAGTTAGGCCTATAGTGCCTGTTACGCTATGAGATCCAGTTGCATCTAACAAATCTCCTTTTTCTACATGGAGCACGTGGTCCTTGACGAAGAGATCTAATTTAGCACGTTCATAACGAGTTTGATCAACGCCAATATCATTGGCAGACAGTTTCGCTTGTATAGATGGATTATCTACAGTACCCGTCCAAGTCCCTGTAATGGTACCCGTTCCAGCCAATTGATGTCCTGTCATCTTACTAGCTATAGAAAGCGGTAGATTGTGACCGGTGAAATTCATATGAGCCTCTCCATAATTCCAAGTGCCATAGCCAGTAATCGCTCCATTATCTATAGTTCCATTTAGATATGTCAATGTATAGGCATTAGGAGATCCCTCAAATCTAGCATCCACTGTATCGAAAGTAAAAGAATCATACGATATATCATCTCCATGTAAGGTACCATTTATGTAAGTAAGCTGTCCATCTCGACCTGTTACCATAACATGACCATTCACTATGCCCGTTACATCATAGCCAGTGATATCTTGCAACTTTGACAAATCTAATGATTTTCCCACAGCAGCCACAGAAAATTCACTTGTATCCGTATGATACGTAGCGTCGACTTCGACTAATCCATTGCCTATAGACGCTTGCCCATTAATGACTTTCAATACATGATTATCATACATAACATCTGCCGATAATCGATCTAATCCTATACCCTCATATTGTATAGAATCAGATGTAATATGCCCATCTACAGTCGGCGAGACTGTAGTGCCACCAATATGTAGTGTCCCATCCACTAATCCATGAATCGGCCTATCCACGAATTGTGCTACATCAAAATGAGTGGTATACACATTAAGATTCAATGCACTATTCGCCGTATCTTGCAGCGTAATCACTCCATCGAGTCCAATAGCTTGATCGTTAACACTACCTTTTGTGTTTGAAAGAATAATCTTCTGATCATCTAGTCGCACATGAGCATGTACATCATGAATCCTATAGGTAGTGTCATATACAGCATCTACATCATTAAGCACTACAGAACCATATAATTTTAAATTATTATTAGTTCGTACTGCATGTACAGCTATATCACCGAGTGAACCGCGCTTTACGCTAAGCGGTATGGTATCACCAATAAAATCATTGACATACGCACTGTGAATACTATCGCCCTTAATCGATATATCAAAATCCTTAGCATCATTCATAGTGATAGTTCCACGTACTGTAATAGGTTTGTTATCCAGCGTAGCTTTTACTGCCCCATCTATGATTGGCATATTCGACAAATCAACGCCACCACTGACATTGGTTACATCATAGGCATGTCCTTGTAGGGGCTTGATGTGAACATGCATAGTATCAAACAATATGCGTCCTCTGAAATCCGACGATGTATCCTCATCATTGGAACGTATAATATGTGTTACATTCCAGGAAGAGTCCTTTTCTTGCCAAATTTGTAGATCTCCATCAGAAATAGTAACTGTAGAGATAAGAGCGATCATCGTTTTCTTGCCTTGTATAATATCAATGATCATGCTTGGCGATAATGCGACTTGAATATCCTTAACACTCATAATTTCTTGTTTCTTTGCGTCTTGTATACGTGCATTATCTATATGAACCTGTCCACGCCAATCAAGTCGTAAACTGTCATAGGTAACAATCCCATTTACAGCGGTATTTAATTGTTCTTGCACTAATGGTGTTACATATACTTCTAGTGCTGGCTTTGCTATCGTAATGCCCCCTGTTAACGTCAAGATAGCAGCCACTGCTAGAGCGATGGAGCGTGTATTTCCTAGTTTCATATTATCACACACCTTTATTAACACCTTATATCACTATGCAATCCTCTACGATGAATGCATTTATTTCATACATATACCTTACATGACATTTCTAGTCATAGATTTCTTATCTTTATCGTTATGATTGTCTATACTCCAAATTTTTAACTGACCTAGTTCCAACAATCATTATAATCATCATTATCTTTTATTGTACTATATATAGTGCGTAGTGACTATCACGGAATATTATTTTTTATCACTGCCAATACAAATTGGAATCTTCATAAGCTAAAAGGTGATACGTCAGTCCATGTACATCACCTAGTCACTATCCCGAAAAGCGTTACAGTTATATATCATCCTATACTCTATTATACTATGACCGACTTACAAAATGTGTAGATAAAAATATAGATGACAACCATTCGTATCGTACTTCTACCTTCTATGTGTGCTAATACGACTTAACCATGTCTAATCGAGTTACGTCACATGTGAGTGCTATAATCAATTATTTTCTCCATCTGCTGAGTTCTTTATCATAGTAGCCTTATCAAGGTGTTCCCATCTCCAGATACATACCTACACAAAAGACTATTACCATAGTTATCCATGGCAATAGTCTTTTTAGTATATCTATTCTGCTATAGAGCATTTGTCACGCCACTCTATCTACATGTTATGAGAACGAATTAAATCTGCTCCGTTAGCCACTCGAGTCTCTACAGGAATGCCAATTGCTTGTTCCAATGTAGCTACACTAACGTTATAGTCATACAATGCATCTACATAGCGATTTCGTGCATTTGCTAATTCTGTTTCTGCATCTAATACATCTATATTGGTTCCCACACCAGCCCGATATCGTAAAGAGGCAATACGGAAGTTTTCTTGTCCTTCTTCGACAGCTGTTTTAGTACTGCTTATCATTTGCTCTGTAGAACGCATAGTAAGATAGGCTTGTTGCACGCCTAACAAAATAGAATCAATGGTAGCTAAATTGTGTTCCTTTACTTGTTCCAACATAGCTTTTCGTTGTGCCACAATCGCATCACTAGCACCGCCATCCCAAAGATTCCAACTAGCCTGTCCTGCAATATGCCATCCTGTATGATGATCCGTCCCAGTCAAACTGTTTTGACTCTTAAAACTATCTCCCACATTTAGATATACAGCTGGCAATTTTCCCGCTTTAGCAGCATGAATTGCTTCTTCTGCAGCTTTTACTTGCATCGTTGACTGAACTAGTATAGCTCGATGTGCTAAGGCATAGGCTTTAGCATCGTCTAAGGTCACTTCATATGGTCGATATGTCATCTCTTGATCGGTAGTATCAATATGCACCTGTACAGGAATCGCCAATACCATGTTCAATGCCGCTTCTGCCAAATCTGCACCTTGTTGTGCCTGTACTAGATTAGTTTTCGCCTTTTCTAATCTGGTTTTTGAAGCCAACACATCAGAACTTGCTACAATACCTACATTATATTGAGCTGTCACATTCGATAAATGACCTTCATAATCTCGCAAAGCTTGTTGTGCTATATTGATCTTATTTCTTGCTTTTATCAGTCCATAATAATCTGTAACGGCCTTTAATTTAGCTGCTTGTTTTGCTTCTACCACTGCAGCTTGTGCCCCTTCCCGTTGATATCGTGCACCAGCAAGAGCTGATTCTATCTTGCCGCCGGTATACAGAGGAACCTGTATATCCAAGGTATGACTAGCTGCCATATCAATAGGTTGCACATCCGTCGTCTGCATTTTGCTAGCTTTATATTGGTAGGTAACTACAGGATTTTTTGCTGCCCCTTGCACACGTACACCCGCTTTTGCCGCTTCATAAGACCAGTTTGCTTCTTTAATAGAGCGATTATTTTGAAGGGTCCATGCGACAGCACGATTTTCATCCAAAGTAACCACCTGAGGGATTGCCTTGTCGCTTATTACTTTATCAGCTACCACTTGTTGTGTTATGTGTAACGCCTTCTCTTGGTAATCTTCTAAACTTGTATGATTTCTAGGCGCTGCCAATGCACTAGTGGTCATTATCGATAATATAAGTGCCAATGTGGCCGCTTTCTTATGCACATTCATCATCTCCATTTCACTTAAAATACATGTTTAACACCAAAATAGTTTCCTCCTAGGGGATCACTATAGGGCCTTGTAATTTGTATAATACCATACGTATCATCAAACAATTTATATTCGCTACGAATCCGATACCGTTGATGATTAAGATTAATCATCGCCGCCGAAATGGAAAAAGGAGTACCTACACCATAATCGAGACTTGCACCTAAGTCGCCTTCAAATAAACCACCTCGAAGCAACCATCGGTCAGTTAAGAATTTACCATAATTGGCATTCAATGATGTGTTATCGCCTATGTTAAAAGCACCTATCTCGAGCATTCCATTTCTTAAAAATAGTCTTGCATTACCATTTACTCCATATCTATGATTATGAGAATTATATAGCAATTCTACAGAATTTTCTGACCACATGGTTCCACGATTCTGCGTATTCATGTGTTCACCTTCATCACTAGTCGCTGTGGTAGAATCCTTATACACACTGCCTCCAGTCAATTGATTAATCCGCTTAGAAATTTGTGCCGTATTATGTAATGTTTCCTTAATATCGCGCTGTGCTTGTGGATCATCCACTATGGAAGACATAGAACGCGCCATTGTATTTACAGTATCTGTAGTATCTTTTAGATTATCTAATATTTGTCGCATCTGCTGTCCAGCTTGTCCATCATGATCAAATTGTGTCGCTGTCCGATTTAATTCCGTTGTTAAAGAATTTACATTACGAGTGACTTCAACCATATTCGAAGTAATCTGATTGATATTTCCTGAATTTTGTGCCAGTGCGCTATTCATCTGTGCCGTTAACATAGCCATATTATCAGCTATCGTCGATGTCGTGCGCAATGTATCTCGCAAAGCGCCTTGTGTTTCGTGATCGCCAATGATGCCATTAATAGCTTTTAATGTCTTATCGCTACTGTCAATTAAATTTTCCACTTTTTTAAAAGCACGCTTCATATCATCTACGTGGCCATTAAAATGATCGCCATCATGAAAATACGTCGTCGCCTTTCCTGGTTGTACTTGTATGAATTTATCGCCCAAAATGCTATCGGACTCAATTGTGAATGTAGAATCTGTCGGTATCAGCGTTTTTTTATCTACCGTCATCGTAATCACAACACCTGAAGTACCAATATCAACTCGGTCAATTTTACCGATACGCACGCCAGAATAATTGACGGCACTTCCTGCTTGTAATCCTGATGCATTAGAAAACGTTCCCACTAATGTCATCTGTGGTTCATGGAATAATGACACACGCCCTACAAACAATATGGTCACAATCAATAATACAATGCCTGCTAATGTAAAGATACCTACTTTAGCTTCTGTTGTCATCGGCACGAATGTATCCCCCCTTTTAGTTCTCCTCGAACGCTATATCACCATGAATAAATTGCTGTACGCGAACATTCGTAGATTGTTGAAAGTCTTTCGTCTTCGACACTTCTATGAATTGCCCTTTATCTAACAAAGCAATCCGATCCGCTATATAAAACGCCGATTTCATATCATGCGTCACAACAACAGACGTACAATTCAATCGTTCTTGCATATTACGAATCAGCATGCTAATAGCATTCGAGGTTACTGGATCTAATCCTGATGTAGGTTCATCATATAAAATCAACATAGGGTCAAAAGCAATGGCTCGCGCCAAGCTAACGCGTTTTTTCATGCCCCCTGATAGTTCACTGGGTTTATATGTTTCATACCCTCCTAGTCCGACCCAATCCAACTTTTCTCTTACTATCTTAGCAATATCATCAGCACTTCTGTGGCCTTCACGAACTAAGCCAAATGCTACATTCTCACCTACCGTTAAGGAGTCAAAGAGTGCAGAATATTGAAATACCATACCCATCCGTTGCCGTACTCGATTAAATTCCGCTTCAGACATATGTGTAATATCGTGTCCATCCACTAAAATCTGTCCCGATGTAGGCTTTACTAATCCTATTAATAAGCGTAACAACGTACTTTTACCGCTACCACTGCCTCCTAAGATAGCTACTGTTTCTCCATCTAAAATTGTTATGTTAATATGATTTAATATAACCCGCTCATCATATGCCATGACTACATCTTTAAATTCAATCATAATGAACCTCAGAATAATAAAACGGATAAAAAGTAATTTAATATAAAGATTAAAATAATGCTCGTCACCACCGAACTAGTCGTAGAATTACCTACTGCTCTAGCCCCACTGCCAGTGTACATCCCTTTATAAGCACCTACGAGAGCGATAACGGCACCAAACACACTCGCCTTTATAAGGCCATATGTTAAGTCTGTTATCACCGCCAAATTTTGTATCGACGTCGTATAGGTTAGACTGGCTAATCCTTTTATATAGGTAGCTACAAACCAACCACCGCCAACGCCAATCAAGACGCCATAGAATGATAAAATTGGCACCATAATCATACAGGCAACGACGCGTGGAACTACCAAATATCCTACAGGATTCGTAGCCATCACGCGTAACGCATCAATTTGTTCAGTTACTTTCATAGCACCTAGTTCAGCAGTAATAGCCGCCCCTACACGACCTGCTAACACGACGCCCACCAAAATGGGGCCCAATTCACGTCCCATAGCAATGGCCATAATGCCACCTACAGTGCTTTGGGCACCATAGGTAATTAATACATCTGCCATTTGTAACGTCATAACTGCACCGGCGAACACTAAAGTTAAACTAATAATCGGCAAGGAATCCACGCCTAGATATGCCATTTGTTGTATTGTATGACGCCAATTAATCATTGTTAATTGGCTACAGGTATCTACTACAAGTAACATAGCACTACCTATTTGTTCCAATCGTTCTAATGTCCAACGACCAATTACCTCTAACCAGTGCATAAAGCCTCCTCGCTTATCGGATACGTCTTATCAAGTTATGTTTCCAATTTCATTTTTGCCAATTGTATTGCTTCTTTTTTCTTTTTCGCCAACATTTTATCTCGCTTATCCGGCGTCATAACTTGAATGTTAAACTGACCATCACCTTGAATAATATAGTCTGTATTCACATAGGTTCGTTCCTCTTTTGTATCCTTATGTAAATTATCTTTATTTCCCTTTTTAGTAATAGTGCCTGGTAATTTATTTGATTCCACACCATCGATTTTAGCAGTCTTTTTAGAAGATGTGCCTTCACTGTCTACCATGCTAACCCCAGAGTCTAAAATTTCAACTACTATTTGTTGATTCGAGTCAGTTGTCAATAATTCCTTATAAAATTCATTAAAATCTTTATACGTTTTCAAGCGCCGAATAATTTCATCTGTTAAATTATATTTTTGTTTTTCAAATACATATGGTAATGGTACAACGCCACCACCACGTACTTCTAACACGGCATCGCCCAATGGCTGATCTTTAGGAACAGTGTATAGCACTTCTTTTGTAAATGGTGTGCCTCTAAATGGATATAATTTTACATTAACAGAAATCGTATCGCCTGGTGAAACGATGACAGGAGATGCGGTGGCATCAACAATTTTAGCCGTTTTCTTGTCTTCCATCACATCTACATGAATCGTAATATCAGAAATATCATAATCGATAAAGCGATTATTCATTAGTACATCGATGACATTATAAAATTCATCTACACTTTTAATACTAATAGAATCCGCAGAGTAGAACATATTTTTTCTTGTAAAAGGAACAATTCCCGTATTACGCGGCGTAATGGTATATGATATGGTCGCCGTTCCCGCTCCAGATCTATCTAAGGTTTTATTTAAAAATGTATATAACGATGTGGATGCTAATGATGGCGTCATATCGCTAGATTCAATAACTTTTACATAGGCAGTTCGTTCCTTACCTGTATCTAAATCGCGAATGACCATACGTACGGGAATACCTGCATGAATACGACCTACCGTACCAGCAATACCGCTACCACGGTCTTCGACAACAGAGCCTACTTCAGCACCCATAGATCCTAATTTGAAAGCTGATTCCACACTTTTTACTACTGTAAAGATACTAGAGTTGTGCATGAAATAATTAGTGCTACCATGTTTTAAGAAAGGATGTCCAAAGGCAACAACTTTATCATCATCCACATAGGTAACGGTACCAATTGCACCTAATTTCAAATCGCCATCCACTAATAATGCTGCTACAGATCCACCAGGGACTAAAGGTTTAACCACATCATCTCCATTGGCCGCTGCCGTATCATACATATCATAATGATATTGTGGTAATTTCTTCGCCATATAATCCAATGCATCCCGATCAAATCCATAGGCCATTAACGGTGTCCCCATAGGAATTAATTGACCATCTTGCCATTGATGGGCCATTTCTTTTTCGTAGGGTATATTCCACAGTTTGACCATATCCGCAATCGGTGTAATCATGCCAATCGTACCATCTGCAAATCCCCAGCCATAGGCTACGGCACCGACTAATTTTCCATTAATGTATACAGGACTACCGCTCATACCATGCGCAATACCCCCTGTTTTATCCATAACAGGACCGGAAAATTTTGCTAATATCAAATCTCCTGATGGCCCTTTATCTTTCATAATGCCTAATACTTTGACATTAAATGTAGAGATTGTATCTCCTACAAGTACAGTTTTCGCAATTCCTTCCATGCCTGTTTTTACATCAGCCACAGGCATAAAATCAACAGCTTGCGCCTGTACCGCTACAGACCAACAGAAGAAAAGCGCCAGTACACCTTTTCCATACCGACGCAAAGAATGAGGTAATTTCATTCTTATTTCTCCTCTCTATTTACTTTCAATAGTAACAACTACTTGACCTCGTTCTACGGAAGATCCTATTTGTGCCTCTACAGCACTAATAACGCCATCTACAGTGGCTTTTGCACCTGCCATAGGACCTGCTAATGTTTCTATGGTGAGTAATGTATCACCTTCTGTGACAGCAGTACCTACCGGTAATACTGTGGCTACAGTTCCACTTAATACTGTAAATTGTTGCACTGGCTGTGCCATAGCTGGCATAATCCCAATAGCAGTCAATACGGCTACTACCGCCATAATTATATTCTTTTTCATATATACCTCCAGTCATACCCATACAGGCTATAACATGATGAACTTATATGTATTATACTTATAAAACTTATCACTCTATAATTAGTACCATATATTACATTATATAGCAAAAAATAATTCTATACTAGAGTTATTTTATATACGCCACGCTTAATCGTCATAGAATACAAACGAAATAGTATAAGTACTTATATATAAATGGATTACAACAAATAAAAATTTATTGTAATCCATTGGTAGTAATAAGTAAGCTAATTAACCTATGATTTCATAAACTACTCTGCCTATTGCAATTCATCTAGACTATCTCGTAAATCAGACATTTCTTCTAAAGCCTTAGCCGTTCCTTTAATCACTGCATAGCGTGGTGAGTCCATTAGGTACGTAGCGATTCCAACGATTCGTGTAATTAATCGATCTAAGCCATCCATAAGAGCACCACCACCGGTTAAGACAATGCCATGATCGGCAATGTCAGCCACTAATTCTGGTGGTGTTTTTTCTAAAATCCGCTTAATACCTTCTATAATAGTCATGACTTGTCCTTCTACAGCTCGTTGAATTTCGCTAGACGTAACCATAATTGCCTTTGGCAATCCGGAAGCACTATCACGACCACGAACAATCATTTCATTGCTTTTCGCATGACGATCTACAGTACCAATAGATATTTTCAATGCTTCCGCCGCACAGGTACCAATAATTAATTTGCGTTTTCGACGGATATAGCGAATGATTGACTCATTAAACATATCGCCACCTAAGCGTAATGATTCACTCACAACAATGCCCGTAGTACATACTACGGCAATGTCTGTAGTACCACCACCAATATCTACTACCATAGCACCTGCTTCTTTCACAGTATCAAAGCCTATTCCCAACGCAGCTGCTAAAGGTTCTTCAATGAGTACCGTTTTCTTAGCACCGGCTCGCAAAAAAACTTCTAAGACCGCTCTTTTTTCCACTGGTGTAACACCTGATGGCACGCATACTACAATTCTAGGTCGTATAATCGCAGAAATAGATACTACACTTTTTAAAAAATAGCGTAGCATAAATTCAGTAGTATCATAATCGGCAATAACGCCCGCCTGTACTGGGCGAATAACCTCCACTCCTTGCGGTGTGCGTCCTAACATATGTTGCGCTTCTTTACCAACTGCTAAGACTTCCTTTGTGTGAATGTCTCGTGCTACGTAACCTGGTTCATCTAAGACAAGACCTTTTCCTTTTACATATATCAACACATTGGCCGTTCCCAAATCAATGCCCACATCATAAGTAGCTACACGACTTACAATATCGAAAAGAGATTTTCTGTATTTTTTTGTTTCTTTTTTCATGGTCATTTGTGGCGTTGTTTTAGCAATCATTTGTGTTTGCCTTGCTCGTCGTGCTTTACGCCTATCGTCTATGGTTAGAGTCTTCGCTTTTTTCTTATTCGTCCACCCGAACAATGTCAGCACCTAACCCTTTCAATTTACCTACCAAATCATCATAGCCTCTATCGATATGATGTAAATGATCAATTTCAGTAGAACCTTTGGCCGCTAAGCCTGCACACACCAATGCTGCTCCAGCTCGCAAATCGGTGGCACGAACACGGGTACCTGTCAAGTGATCAACCCCATCAATAATGGCTTTTCTGTCTTCAATGCGTATGTGAGCTCCCATTTTTTGCAATTCTTCCACATGCATAAACCGATTTTCAAATACAGTTTCTGTCACAGAGCTAGTACCTGTAGCAATCGTTGTTAGCGCCATAAATTGCGCTTGCATATCCGTAGGAAATCCTGGGTATGGCAATGTTTTAATATCAACCGCTTTGAGGTTTCCATCACTAATGACGCGAATGCCATCTACATCTTCTTCTACGGTAACACCAGCTTCTTTTAATTTAGCCACCACTGGTTTTAAATGTTCTGACAAAGCGTTTTCCACATACACATCGCCACTAGCCATAGCTGCCGCAATCAGATAGGTACCAGCTTCAATACGATCTGGAATAACCGTATGTACCGCTCCGCTAAGTTCTTTAACCCCTTGGATGCGGATAATGTTAGTACCAGCCCCTTTAATATTGGCCCCCATACTATTCAAATAGGTAACCAAATCGACAATTTCAGGTTCTTCGGCTGCATTTTCAATAATGGTTTTTCCCTCTGCTAATGTGGCCGCCATGATAACATTTTCCGTAGCACCAACGCTTGGGAAATCGAGATAAATTGTATTGCCTCGTAATCCATTTGGTGCATGGGCATACACATATCCTTCAGTTAATTCGATGGTAGCGCCTAGTGCTTCAAACGCTTTCAAATGTAGGTCAATAGGTCGACTACCGATAGCACACCCGCCAGGCAGAGAAATTCTAGCTTCTCCTTTACGTGCCAAGAGTGGCCCCATTACTAAAAAAGAAGCTCGCATGCGTCGAACCAAGTCATAAGGAGCTTCGATAGCGGTTAACTGCGAAGCATCAAAGTTAATTTCATCTGTATCGCGATTAAACGTCACACGCACACCTAATGATGCAATGACATCGCAAATCGTAAACACATCATCTAATTTTGGGATTTCTAGTAACGTACTAGGAGTTGTGGCTAACATAGTAGCCGCAATAATTGGTAAGACGGCATTTTTTGCACTACTAACTCGTACTCTACCTTTTAATTGATTACCACCTTTAATAATAAGCTTTTCCAACAGAGTTCCTCCTATTTAATCCCATTTCTATAGTAACGTTTCAGTTTGTTCATCATAATTCACTACATTATAGTATACTATTATTTGACTCGTATCATCAAGTATTATGCGTTTTAATTTCCAAAGGAATCCTTGTGACGATGTTCCTCACCTATATACATCAAACTAGTAGCTTACAGGCCTCATTTAGTAATATTGCTCATGCAATGATGAGTCTTGATTATATCTTTTTATACATCTCATTAAAACAAAAAATATGTACTATGATTGTAGTACTATACATAGTATATAATGTATAACGCATATCATAAGGAATATATACTGTGCCCCACTGAGCAACTTAATCGTTAATTTCTATACTTAACACGTTTGTACTAGTGCACGTGTTCAAACTAATAATGCGGATTGTAGACACCTATGTGTACAGTCCGCATTATCCTTATTATCTAAATGAGTATCATAAAATGCAGTTACACTATCATTTCATGATACTCACTCTAGCATATCACTTGATACCATTATCAATTATTTAGCTTTCAAATTTTTTAATTTCTTATCTAAATTATGAATTGTATCTACAAATCGAGTGGTTCCTGTTTTGTAACGCATAACAACAGAATGTGTTCTCATGCCACCATTAAATGTACGAATACCATTCAAAATATTACCTGGTGTAATCGCTGTGGCAGCAAAAATTGCATCATCGCCGCCAACTAAGTCATCCAAAGTCAACACTTTATTGACGTCAGTAATTCCCATGGCATGACAGCGAGCAATTTGTTCTTCATTTTCTGGAAGTAATCGTGCTTGCATATCGCCACCAGCACATTTTAAAGCAGCCGCTGCTAATACACCTTCTGGAGCCCCACCTGTACCGATTACCATATGTACACCAGAACCTTCAAAACAACATTCCATAGCAGGGTTTACATCGCCATCTGTAATAAGGCGAATACGGGCACCAGCTTGACGACATTCTTTCATAATTTCATAATGGCGTTCACGATCTAACATAACAACAGTAATATCATCAATACTACGTTCCATCTTTTCTGCTACTCGTGTTAAGTTTTCTGTTACTGATGCGTCTAAATCAATAACACCTTTCGCACGTGGACCTACACATAATTTTTGCATATACATATCTGGTGCGTGTAATAAACATCCTTTCGGAGCAATTGCCAATACTGCGATGGCACCATTTTGACCTTTAGCAATCAAGTTAGTACCTTCAATAGGATCCACAGCAATATCAACGACTTCACCGCCACGGCCCACTTTTTCTCCAATATAGAGCATAGGCGCTTCGTCGATTTCACCTTCACCAATAACCACTGTCCCCGTAATGTTAACAGTGTCAAACATTTGACGCATAGCATCAACTGCTAGTCCATCAGCTTCATCTTTCTTACCACGGCCTATCAAACGAGCGCTATTTAATGCGGCAGCTTCTACTACACGAACAAATTCCAATGATAAAGAACGATCCATAATTTGCCTCCTCAAGCATATGCTTATGTATATAATCATTAATTCTCTATAGTACAATCACTATAGTATTTTAGTCCTAGTACACACTCATTAATTCTATTATACACTTATTGATTTGCTGTATGCCAATCTTCTAAAAATCTAGCAATTCCTGCATCTGTCAATGGATGTGTCAAGGCTTTCATCAAGACTTGATAAGGTACTGTCGCAATATGAGCACCCGCTTTAGCACATTGAGTTATATGAAGCGGTGTTCTCACACTGGCTGCAATAATTTCAGTATCAATGTTATGTAACTGAAAGATCTGTGCAATATCTTTAATCAATGTAATGCCATCCATGCTTATATCATCAATGCGACCTACAAATGGGCTTACATAAGATGCACCAGCACGGGCCGCCAATAAAGCTTGATTTGCAGAGAATATTAAAGTTACATTTGTCTTAATGTTCTCTTTGTGAAGAACGGACACGGCTTGTAACCCTTCTCTAGTCATTGGTATTTTTACGACCACATTATCATTCCATTGACTAATTGCGCGACCTTCTTCAATCATTTCAAGCGCTGTCGTTCCTATGACTTCTGCATTGACTGGACCATCAACTAACTGAGAAATCTCTTTGATGACCGCTTGTAAATCACGATGTTCTTTCACAATTAACGATGGATTGGTGGTAACACCACTAATACATCCCATAGCATAGGCTGTTTTAATTTCTTCAATATTCGCTGTATCAATAAAAAATTTCATATATATACACTTTCATACTTTCTTGCTAACTACAATGGTTGTCACTACAACTATTTATTATTTGGTCGGATAACTGTACATCCACCCATGTATGGCACTAAGGCAGTCGGTATCACGACTGATCCATCAGATTGCTGATTATTTTCTAAAATTGCCGCCACAGTACGACCTACGGCCAATCCGGAACCATTTAAAGTATGAACAAATTCAGGTTTTTCTTTTGGTCCACGACGGAATTTAATGTTCGCTCTGCGTGCCTGAAAATCTGTCATATTAGAGCAAGAAGAAATTTCTCGATATTTATTTTGTGCTGGCATCCATACTTCTATATCATATGTTTTAGCAGATCCAAATCCGATATCTCCTGTGCAAAGAGTAATCACACGATATGGCAATTCTAATAATTGTAACACTTCTTCTGCATCATGGGTCAACGATTCTAATTCATCCCACGATGTATTTGGATCAACTAATTTGACCATTTCTACTTTATTAAATTGATGTTGACGAATAAGTCCTCTTGTATCACGGCCAGCTGAACCCGCTTCTGCACGGAAACAAGCTGTATGTGCGGTAAAATATTTTGGTAAATCGGTTGCTTTCAAAATTTCTCCGCTATAATAATTCGTCAAGGTTACTTCTGCCGTAGGAATCAAAAAGTAATCCATCGTATCACTATGAATTTTAAACATATCTTCTTCAAATTTAGGAAGTTGACCTGTGCCAGTTAATGTTTCACGCGTTACCATATAAGGGGTCATCATTTCCGTGTAACCCTGTTTTTCTATATGTAAATCAAGCATAAAGTTAATTAATGCCCGCTCTAATCTAGCACCTAAACCTTTATAAATGGTGAATCTAGCACCGCTTAATTTCCCTGCCCGTTCAAAATCTAAAATATCAAGGCTTTCACCTAGATCCCAATGGGCTTTACTTTCAAAATCAAACACCCGTGGTGTGCCCCATTTACGATTTTCAGGATTATCATTTTCATCTGCCCCTACAGGCACTGTAGCATCGCACATGTTAGGCAAGCGAAGTGCTACATCGCGCAATGAAGCAGCCACCTTTCTGGCACGATCATCTAATTGAGCAATTGCTTCCCCTACTTTTTGCATTTCTGCAATTTTATCATCTGCATTTTCTTTATTGCGTTTTAATTGACTAATTTCAGCAGTAACTGCATTGCGTGTTGCTTTTAACTGTTCTACTTCTAGAATAATTTTTTTGCGTTCATCATATAATGTAGCAAATGTTTCTAAATCACCTTTTGTATGACGATTATCTAAATTTACTTGCACTGCGTCCAAATTGTCTCGGACGAATTTCATATCTAACATATACAAACCCTCTTTTATTTATCTGCCTCTTAATGGAAATATCCAATTACATTTTAGTTTACCATAAACTACTTATTTCGACTAGTAGCCGATCTAACACCCTTCGTCATCTAGGAACCTATACCAATCGATAGACAGTAACATTCTGTCATCACTGCTATCCTCAATCATCCTCTTCATCTAGCAAATAATCCTTTGCCATCCATCGTTTCGTGGCAGTAAATGATATGGTTACCCATTTTTCAGTAGGATTGCCTCCAATTTCTGCATCAATTTCATTGCGAATGCGATCCAACTCAACAATGCTCTGTTGTGGAAAGTCTTTAGGAATTAAAATATCGATTTCAATAATTCGAGCATTTCCATATTTTTGAACACTACTCACATAGTCTTTAAACTGATACCGCTGCATGAACTCATCCATAATCGTTTGCACTTCATCATGCAATGCAGGCGGTGCATATCCTAAGATTTGTTTTGTCGATGGAATGAGTATTTTGATAGCCGATGGCAAAATTTGTAACGCTAATACGATTAATACAATAGGGTCTATATATTTAGCATACACTGCATAGTCCGTAAATTCTAATCCAGCCGCCATAACAAAACTAATTAATATAGCCGCTTCTAGCCACGCATCAACGGACCAACTAATATTATCAAACTTGATAAGATTTGATTGCAAACTTTTATTAATGCGATGTACATACAAGTAATACGCCGCATCAGCAATAGTAAAAAAGATGGCGTAAAAGATAGCTGGTCCAAAATCTACTACGCGGCCCCCATTCAGAAGATCGGTAACACCACTTGATAAAGCGTATAAAACGATGACTAAAATGAATAAACCTTCTACGGCCAACACCAATGGTTCAAATTGCCAAAAACCAAATTGGAATCGCTTACTCGTTTCGCGAGCAATTAATTTTGATGTCATCAGCATCATGACCTTAATGACTACGTCGACAAAAGAAAATACCCCATCTAGTAATACGGCACTCGATCCCGTAACAATCCCCATAATCGTACCACTAATGGCAACTAAACTCATCAACGCTGTGGACTGTATCAGTAATTTTTGCTCAATTGATTGCCGCGCTTCTACAACGTTCATTGTCCCATGCTCCCTTATTTGTATTGACTGTCTTATATACACTTTCAATCTAACTGCATCTATACAAAATCTATTATGCCTACTACAGAAGATACGCCCCTAATACATACTGCAAACTAAGAACTCTAAATCAATCATCCATATACTATTGATAGGATAGCCCCTTACCTTCGTGCTAGTAATTATCTTTCTATCTATATATTGTACTAAATAAGTAGGTTGCCTGTCCAAAGAGATCCATATCTTACCAGCTGCACTACGTCTGTATAGGGGCCCTCAAATGTGTCTACTATACATGCTATCACTAATATTATCTATTTAAGAAAGGAGCCGATTCTTTCTTCCATACATATGCCTCAATCTCTCTAGTTCCCTCTGCCGTACGTCTTATATATACACCTTGCATTTCGGGTGCAAACCCTGGGAATTGATTAAGACCTGCTTCTAACACGAGAAAATAGTCTCTAGCTGTTTCAGACCATCGTTCGCCAGGTTGTACGCAAATAACACCTGGCGGATATGGTAAAGCGCCTTCTAAGGCAATGCGATTCATTATGTTAGCTAGGGGCACTAACTCTCCTTCTCCACGTACAAAGGCAATGTTTGCCACTTGTGGTGTAGTCACGTACTCTGGTAAATAGTCATATAAGAATAATCTTTTTTGCAAACTACTCATGCCACGATTTTTATAAAAATCATGCATTTCCTGACACAATTGGCGAATTGTATAGTCTCGATACCTATAGTGATAGGCCTCATACAGTGATGGCAATACCTCTTTCATGGGTACATCTTGGTCAATCATTGTCTCAAACTGTACCAAAGCGGCCAATAATCGATTCATTTTATCCGCACTTTCAGCAGGCGTCATCAAAAATAAAATCGTATTAAGATCACATTTTTCTGGAATCACTCCGTGTTCTCGAAGATAATTTGCTAAAATCGTGGCTGGTATGCCAAAACTTTCATAATCACCTGTAGCCACATTAATGCCCGGTGTAATGAGCTGTAATTTGCATGGATCCATACAATATTGGCCGCTACCATATCCTTTAAAAGAATGCCACTTAGCCTCTGGAGTAAGTGAAAAATAAGAAATATCCTCAGCCATAGCACGCGTAGTGCCATCTTGCCACGACTCACCATGTACCATTGGGGGAATCAACGGGCGTATATAATGGCACTGTGAAAGGACTGCCTTGCGTGCATCAATAGAACGTTCTACGCATTCTTTCCATAATTGTCGTCCCATTTCACCATCATGTATCTTAGCATTCACATCTAATGATGCAAATAGCGGATAAAAAGGAGATGTAGACGCATGCATCATAAACGCATTATTAAATCGTTTATGATTAATATATCGTGCTTGTCCTTTTATATGAGCATCTTTTTTATGCACTTGTGACGCCTGTGAAAATCCAGCTTGTTGCTTATGAACAGATTGGGTTACTAAAATACCTGGATCCTCAGGGCCCAATTCTAACAACAATGGACTGCACTCTTTCAACATGGGGATAAATTGTTCATACCCCACCCAAGCAGAATCAAATAAAATATAATCACATAAGTGACCAATGGCATCAATCACTTGCCGTGCATTATAGATACAACCATCATACGTGCCTAATTGAATAACTGCCAAACGTACTGGTCTTTTTTCTTGGGCTTTAATAGGGTCCCGCTTTCCTATTACATCTCTGATGTATGTTTCATCAAAGCAATGTTCTAAAATTCCCCCTATGGAACCAAATGGGTTCCTAGCCGTTTCCAAATATACTGGTGTTGCGCCAGCCTGTATAAGAGCTCCATGACTAATTGATTTATGATTGTTTCGATCATATAAAACAATATCTCCCGGTGTTAAGACAGCATTGAGCACCATCTTATTCGCCGCCGATGTGCCATTGAGGACAAAGTAAGTTTTATCTGCATTAAATACACGAGCCGCTTCTTGTTGCGCTCGGCAAGCTGGCCCTTCATGAATGAGTAAATCACCTAATGCTACATCTGCATTACATAGATCACTGCGAAATATAGTCTCTCCATAAAAATCAACAAACGCTTTACCTGCAGGATGGCGCGTATAAAAGCGTCCCCCTTGATGTCCTGGACAATCAAATTGCACTGGTTGTGACTCTACATACTCCATTAATGCGCCAAAAAAAGGAGGTAATAGTTTCTTTTCATACTCTGTAGCGGCGCTAGCAATGTCTTTCATATATGACTTTCTTTGTGCCACATCAGTATCAATGATATGGGCCCTATGTCGCAATAGATGCGATTGTGTTCTTTGAGAGGATGTGCGTATTAAAAAAACAGGAATGTCTAACGCATGTATCCTTTCAAAATGAGTGATATCCTGATCTGTCATGACAATCGCTGCCACGTCAGAAAAGTCGGTTGTCTCTAAGGGCACACACTCTCTTTCAATCAATGGAGAAAATAAAGTTGCTCCTATTTTTGAATACGCAATTTTTAGTGGTTTCACGCTACGGTCTCCTACTCTATACAATCTTCAATCAACTACATACGCACCAGTGGCACAAGTAATTATCAACTATCCACCAGATGCTATCAGATTACTGTTAATTTCTAACTTTTTTCCATATACATAAGTTTATAAAAATAATTATAACTCACATGTTAGTATAATCCGATACTTGTACCTATTTTCACATTCATAACTATATAAAAAGTGTAGCCCTTATAATAAGGACTACACTACACTATCTTCATCTACGCTTCTATCATTACCTCTTGTCTAAGACACATAGATACGCTATACCTATAGTAGCTTAAAAGAGCAATAACTATTACTATACGAAGCAATAAACATTTATTCAGTTGGGTCTGCCACTTCTGGTTTCATTAATGGGAATAACAATACATCGCGAATAGAAGCGGAATCAGTTAAGAACATAACTAGACGATCTATACCAATACCCAATCCAGCTGTTGGAGGTAACCCATATTCCAACGCTGCTACATAGTCTTCATCCATACGATGCGCTTCATCATCACCAGCTTCGCGTTCTTTTAATTGTGCTTCAAATCGTTCTTTTTGATCGATTGGATCATTCAATTCAGAAAAGCCATTGGCCAATTCACGACCATAAACAAATGCTTCAAATCGTTCTGTTGTTAGCGGTTTTTCACGCTTCAATTTAGCTAATGGAGAAATTTCCTTTGGATGGCCATACACAAAGGTTGGTTGGATTAAGTTTTCCTCTACATATTCTTCAAAGCAAAGATTCATAATTTTACCAATGCCATCATTAGGTCCATAAGCAACATGCAAGCGGTCAGCAATAGCTCTAGCTACTTCTACCGTTTCCACTGCATCAAAATCTTCGCCAGCATATTTTTTCACACCTTCTGCCATAGTAATTCGATTCCATGGTGGGGTCAAATCAATTTCAGTACCTTGATAGTTAATCTTAGTAGTGCCTAATACTTCTTTAGCACAATAGGCTACAATATTTTCAGTCAAACGAATCGCATCTTCATAATTGCCATACGCTTGGTATGATTCCATCATAGTAAACTCAGGATTATGACGATTATCAATACCTTCATTACGAAATGAGCGATTAATTTCATACACACGTTCTAACCCGCCAACAATTAATCGTTTTAAGTATAATTCTGGTGAGATGCGCATATAAATATCAATATCTAATGCATTATGATGCGTAATAAATGGACGTGCTGCCGCGCCACCAGGAACAGCATGCATCATTGGTGTTTCCACTTCCATAAACTGTTGTCCATTTAAGTATTCGCGCACTTTCGCAACGATTTGTGTTCGTTTTATAAACGTATCACGCACTTCTGGATTGACAATTAAGTCCACATACCGTTGTCTGTATCGTAATTCTGTATCTTTTAAACCATGCCATTTTTCTGGCAATGGACGTAGCGCTTTCGATAATAGTGTTAATTTCGATACTTTAACAGTCACTTCACCTGTATGCGTTCTAAAAACATGGCCTTCAATGCCAATGATATCGCCAATATCAAGGATTTTAACATGTTTATAGTTATCGTCCCCTAATACATCTTTACGAAAATATATTTGTATATCGCCAGACAAATCACGAATATTAGCAAATGCTGTTTTTCCATGTGATCGAATCGTCATCAATCGGCCCGCCATGGTCACAGGTTGATCTTCAAAATTAATAAAATCATCTTTAATTTCTTGTGCATGCTGTTTCGCTACAAATCGTTGTCCAAATGGATATACCCCATCTGCTTCATATTGAGCTAATTTATCACGACGCACTATCATTTGATCATTCAAATTTTCTAATTCCGTCTGTGGAATTTGTTTTTCCTCGCTCATTTGTTACCTCCTTGTACGTACACTGTACCACTCGCCACTATGATGCATTACTTAATTAATCGCCAATACTTTAAAAGTAACAGGGCCGTCCGGAGTAATGACTTCTACATTATCACCTTTGCGTTTACCTAAAATGGCACTGCCTACAGGAGATTCATTAGAAATGCGATTATTAAATGGATCTGCTTCAGAGGATCCTACAATTACATATTCAAGTTCATCATCATACGATGTGTCTAATAATTTAACTTTACTACCTACAGTTACCACATCACCTTTTGCACTTTCGTCGATGATTTTTGCTGTATTTATTTTGTTTTCTAATTCAAAAATATGACCTTCAATAAACGCTTGTTCATTTTTCGCATCATCGTATTCAGAATTTTCACTAATATCCCCATATTCAATGGCAATTTTAATACGTTCTGCCACTTCAATACGGCGCACAGATTTATAATAAGCCAATTCCTCTTCTAATTTTTTTAGCCCTTCAGCTGTTAATAAAGTTTCTTTTACATCAGCCATTCTTACAATCCCACTTTCCTAAAGTCTATAAAAGGAAAAAGTGTCACAATGATGACACCTTTACAATCATATAATAAATATATAATTAATCTATATTATTATAGCTAGATACAATTTTATTGTCAATGCTAATCCATAAGCACATATGTAATACATCTAGCGTAGTCAACCATTTGTAGTCTATTATACTACAGCTCATCAATTTAACCTAATAAACTTCTATATTGATGAATCGTTTCTACAAACTGTGATACTGTCGTTACCGTATTAATCAAATTACGCCACCTGCCTGCTTCTGGTAAGCCTTTAATATACCATCCTGCATGCGTTCTAATTTCACGAACGGCTAACATGTCGCCTTTATAGTTACATAATAGATGAAAGTGCCGCAACAACATGTCTAATTTTTCCATGCCTGTTGGTTCTGCTAGTAATGTGCCATCTGCTAAATACTGATTTACTTGATCAAAAATCCACGGATTACCTTGCGCACCGCGTCCTATCATGACCGCATCACACCCAGTATATGTCAGCACATCAAGTGCCCTTTTAGCATCAACTATATCACCATTGGCAATCACTGGTATATCCACTTCTTCTTTAACCACCTTGCAAAAAGACCAATCAGCACTACCACTATACATTTGTTCCCTGGTTCGACCATGAATAGCAAGAGCCGCGACTCCCACATCAGCCATACCTTTAGCCAAGTCAACTACATTTTTATGATCTTCATCCCATCCTATTCTCATTTTTACCGTAACGGGTATGGATACAGCCTTAACAGCGGCCTTAGCCACTTGCCACGCAAGGGTTGGTGTTTTCATCAATGCAGATCCATCACCGGAAGACACGATTTTTTTTACGGGGCATCCCATATTAATATCTACAATATCAGCCCCTGCTCTTTCAACCGCTTGGGCTGCCAATGCAATCGCACTAGGGTCAGAACCAAATATTTGCATCGATACAGGATGTTCCCCATCTTCCATCCGCAACAATTCATGCGTACGGTCATTATTATATTTAAGCCCCATGGCACTAACCATTTCTGTGCACACAAGGGCCGCTCCATGTTCTTTGGCTAGTAACCGATAGGCTATGTCACTAACACCTGCCATAGGTGCTAAAATAGCCTGTCCTTGAATTTCCACATTCCCAATATGCCAACGTTTTTTATTGATTTTTTTCATAGATTAACCGTAATCCTTCTAGTGTTAACATAGGTTCTACATAATCAATGCAATCTGTAGCACTGCCAATTAAATTAGCCAATCCACCAGTGGCAATAACGGTCACACCTTCTGGTAATTCTTTTTTCATACGATTAACCAAGCCTTCTACTTGTCCCACATATCCATAAAACATGCCTGATTGCATAGAGGAAACAGTATTACGGCAAATGACTCTACCTGGATCACGCACTTCGATGCGCGGCAATTTAGCAGCCCGTTGGAATAGTGCTTCTGCTGAGATATTAACACCTGGTGCAATGACACCACCCATATAGTCCCCATTCTCTAAAACGGCACAATAGGTAGTCGCCGTACCAAAATCGATAATGATACTAGGTCCACCATATTTTTCAAAAGCGGCCACCGCATTAACGATACGGTCAGCTCCTACTTCGCGAGGATTATCATACTTAATAGCCATGCCTGTTTTGGTGCCAGGTCCTACAATTAATGGTTTTACGTTAAAATAGCGTAAGCACACATGCTCCAAGGTTGGCATCAATGGGGGTACAACCGACGAAATAATAATCGATGTAATATCGCTAACATTTACCTTTCTATCATGAAAGAATAAATTCATAATAATAACACCGTACTCATCTGTCGTACGAACTCGATCCGTGGAAATTCGCCAATGTCCTACTAAATGTTCATGATCATACACACCCAATACAATATTGGTATTTCCCACGTCTATTACTAATAACATTATAATCCTCCTATTTCATAGCTGGTCGTATAGATACATCACCTGCTATAATACGTTCTGTTTTGCCATTTGGCAAGCGAACTATTAAATTACCATCTCGGTCGATATCGATAGCATGACCTACATAGGTATTACCTGGGGCTCTAACTTCTACATCTTGATGCAATGTAACACTTAACTGTTTCCACTCTTCAAGAGTCGTATCAAATCCACCACTAACCACTTTATTATACTGATTTTCTAGTTCTTGTAAAATAGTTTGTAACGCAACCTTGCGATCAACCGTTACACCTTCCATCGCAAATGACGTAGCAATATCCTTAATATCTTCAGGCAGTTCACTTTTTTCCACACTAATATTAATCCCCATGCCCATAATGATATAGGAAATTTCTTCCATAGTGCCACTCATTTCTGTTAAAATGCCAACTATTTTTTTCCCTTTCACTAAAATATCATTAGGCCATTTTATCCCAGCTGCTTCTAGTCCTAATGCATGAAAAGCTTTTGTTAACGCTACTGCAGCCATTAACGTACATTTAGGCGCTTCTATGGGTGAAAATTTAGGGCGCAAAATTAAACTCATCCATATACCTTTGCCATAAGGAGAAAACCAACCTCGTGTCAATCGACCTCTCCCTGCTGATTGCGTTTCCGCCACCACAATTGTCCCCTCTGGTGCACCTTCTTGTGCCAATAATTTAGCTTCACGATTCGATGAATCAGTACTATCCATGTATATATAATGTTGACCAAAGTACTTTGTATGTAAATCTTTTTGTACATCGCTAGGTCTTAGTAGATCTGGTTCTTCTATAAGACGATATCCTTTTTTAGTAAAAGACTCAATTACATACCCCTTATCGCGTAATGCTTTAATATGTTTCCAAATTGCTGTTCTAGATACATGACACGTGTTCGACATATCTTGTCCAGATACAAATTCTCCATTCTTAGCTCTTAATAGATCTAAAACCATGTCTCTCATAATACCCCTCCTTTTTGTCAACTTAAGTTTACAATACGATTCTACAATAAAATAGAAATGTAAATCAAGTTTTTATGAGCTGATAGACTCCTATTCATAGGAAATTATATAAATTGTATCCTGTCCTATGCCTTACCAGTTATCACCACTATTAGAAATAGCCCAAAATATATATCTATACGCAATAGAAAAATAAACCTTTCCCCTATAACGACTATCTAGAATAGTAACCTCCTTACAATGTTTCACATATCTATGTATAGATATGTGAAATGAATCGTAACACGCGCCTTAATAGGCCTACAGACTATCTAGTACACTTGCCTATATCTATATTTATATCATTGCTTACGCCCCATCACTATCAATAGCATTGACTACTAGTAATACACCCCACTAAACCTACACAAGTAGATTATGTCATTCATAGTAATACGTTCTACATCTAATTGACATTCTATGAATGGCACATATAAAAAAACTATCTCTATATGATAGTATCATATAGAGATAGTCTTTTTAAGAACAATAATTTATATTCATAGCCCAATGACTCATGCTTATGATTTATCTGCCTCTGATGTAGTGTCTTTTAATACACCAGGTGTAATAATTTCTTTAGGCACTACTATGCCCGCTTCTTCTAATGCATGTTTAGCATCTTTCGATTCATCTACCTCTGGCGATGTAACAGTACCATACTTATACAAATTTTCCACTTGTGTATGATCAATCGTTTCTTCTTCTAATAAAGCATGCGCCATATTATGTAAGAAGTCAATATTATTCGCTAATAATTCCATTACATCATTATAGGCATCAGCTACCATAGCATGCATTTCTTTATCAATTTTTTCCGCCACTGCTTCGCCATAATTTCGTTCGTGGCCTAAATTACGTCCCAAGAATACTTGCTCTTGATGTTCACCAAATACCATTGGTCCTAATTCATCACTCATACCCAAACGAGTAATCATTGTCCGAGCAATGTTGGTCACCTGTTGTAAATCATTAGAAGCGCCACTACTAATTTCATGTAAAATAAGGGCTTCTGCACAACGTCCCCCCAAAGCTACACGAATATCCGCCAAATATTGGGAACGCGTCTTAAAGTTTACTTCTTCCTCTGGCAACATTAATGTATAACCACCGGCACCACCGCGTGGAATAATCGTTACTTTATGGACTGGATCTGCCTCTGGTAATAAATGAGCCACAATGGCATGTCCTGATTCATGATACGCCGTTAATCGACGTTCTTTTTCATTCACAATATGACTGCGCTTTTCAGGACCCATCATAACTTTTTCACTAGCTTCTTCCAACTCATCCATAGAAATAATTTTTTTATTGTGACGAGCTGCTAATAAAGCTGCTTCATTTAGCAAGTTACTCAAATCAGCTCCTGTAAATCCAGGTGTCTTACGAGCAATCACTTTCAAATCAATATCATCGGCTAATGGTTTATTTTTAGCGTGTACATGTAAAATGGCTTCACGACCACGCAAGTCGGGACGACCTACAGTAATTTGGCGATCGAATCGACCCGGGCGCAATAATGCAGGATCTAAAATATCAGGACGGTTAGTAGCTGCTACAGTAATAATACCTTCATTCGCACCAAACCCATCCATTTCTACCAATAATTGATTCAATGTTTGTTCTCGTTCATCATGACCGCCACCTAACCCGGCGCCACGTTGACGACCAACTGCATCAATTTCATCAATGAAGATGATGCAAGGTGCATTTTTTTTAGCTTGCATGAACAAGTCACGCACACGAGAAGCTCCAACGCCGACAAACATTTCCACAAAATCAGATCCAGAAATGCTAAAGAAAGGAACGCCCGCTTCACCAGCTACTGCTTTAGCCAATAAGGTTTTACCAGTCCCTGGAGGGCCAAATAATAACACTCCTTTAGGAATCTTGGCTCCGATGGCATTAAACTTTGCTGGATTACGCAAGAAATCAACAACTTCTTGTAATTCCTGTTTTGCCTCATCAGCTCCAGCCACATCTTTGAACGTAACATTCGTATTACCTTCCATCATTTTGGCTTTACTTTTGCCAAAATTCATAATACGGCCACCGCCACCTTGCGTCTGTTGCATAATAAAAAACCAAACAGCTACTAACAACACGATTGGCAAAATAGATGTCAGTAAACTCATCCATATAGATGGTTGTTCCGGTGGTTTTGCTGTAATTTCTACGCCATTTTCTGTTAATTGTTGAATCAACGTAGCATCTGTCGGTGCATAGGTTGTAAATTCCGTACCATTATTTTTTAATTTACCAATAATCGAGTGATTATCTGTAATGGAAACACTTTCTACATTCTTTGTTTTTACTTGTTGCATAAAACCAGAGTAACTAATCTCTGGTTTATTAGAAGTAGAGCTAGCAAACATGTCTATAGCTGCTACCGCTGCTACAATAATCAGTAAATACAAAAGGACATTTTTTGTAAATCGGCCCAATGTATGACTCCTTTCATTATTATACTTGTTATATCATTTTACTATCTATCTCATAAATTATGCAGATATACCTTTTGCTATTGTATCACATTTGATAGAACTAGACAATCAAGATAGTAGTGTTCACTCTAGTAAAAGCTATGCTGGTAGATAGTACTTATTGATATATTTCTTCTTTCAAAATCCCAATATATGGCAACTGACGATAACGTTCTGCATAATCTAAACCATAGCCAATCACGAAATAATCTGGCACGGTAAATCCATTGTAGTCTACATGTACTTCCACTTTACGCCGTTCTGGTTTATTTAATAAGGTTGCTAATTTTACAGACTTAGCTTGACGAGCTTTCAAGTTATCTAGTAGATAATGCAATGTAGTGCCTGTATCTACAATATCCTCTACTACTAACACATGTTTGCCTTCAACGGATCGATCTAAATCTTTCATAATCCGTACTTCTCCACTACTAACAGTGCCATTACCATAGCTAGAACAAGAGATAAAATCTAGCGACACATCTACATCATTACCAATGGCGCGAATTAAATCTGTATAAAATACAACCGCCCCTTTAAGGACACAGACAAGTACAAGTTCTTCTCCTTTATAGTCTTGAGAAATCGCCTCCCCTAATTCTTGTACCCGTTTTTTTATTTCTTCTTCTGATAATAGTACTTTTTTCACATCGTTATGTAACATTATGATCCGTCTCCTTAATGGTTCCTACATAGTATGCGCTCGCAGTGCTATCAACTACGCGTAGTGCACAATTGTTTCTATAAGGCAATACCAATTGATGTCCAATCGCTATAAAATATAACACATCCCTCTTTGAGGTCGGTATTTTTCTATCAATTAAATAGGACTTTAATTTTTTACTACCAATTCGTTGTCCCTGTCCATTTAATAAAATAATACGATCACCTGGTGCACGATTCCGTATTGTAATCGCATCCGTTACCCACTCATAAGGTATACAAAATTGATTATTATCTAACATGCTAGGCGCAGTATCTTGTATACACACCTTCTCAATGGTCACTAGTTGCTGCACGCTAGACTTGAAAACCTCATCAACAACAGAGGCAACACCGATTACTATTTTATCATATTGCGCTACAACTTTCATCTGTCCTATAGCAAAAACTTTTACTTCTTTACTACCTAGTAACGTACATAGTTGCTTTTCATGCACTTCTTCCAAACGACGAGCCACCAGCTCTCCATCGATAGAGGCCGTTTTAATCATGGAAAACGCTCGCCGCCACACATAGGGCAACATCGCTCTATCCAACTGACGCATACCAGTTTTTGATAAACTAATGTAGGAACAACTTTCTAGCGGATACGCATCATGTTGCTGCTGCCCTATCGCTCGTTTCTCATGGAAGGGTAAGGCATCGCTATCCGTAGTAGTACTATTCCTATGTCTATCATTTTTTTCTTGATCCGATAGCAATACACATGCTTCTAACGCTTCTTGCGCTCTTTTATCGATATACATATAGGCCTGTTGTGCCAAGTGACCTAATCGAAGTATGGCATCCACCGCCTTTGGGTTTATCGTTTCCATAGGGGGGAGCACGTCCCAACGTATGCGATTACGCGTATACTGCGTATCAAAGTTAGAGTGATCGATTACATAGGGAATATGATGCGCTTCTACATATTCCACCAGTTCTTCTTTTGTCACATCTAACAACGGTCGTATGATGGGTATGCCGCTCACTGAATCGGTGCGATATTTCATACCTTGCAAGCCATTGAGTCCGCAACCACGTATCATATGCGCCAGTATCGTTTCCGCTTGATCGCGCTTATGATGAGCAACGGCAATACAGTCATACTCATGAAGAGTAGCAATGTCTTGAAAGATTTTATAGCGCATAATGCGTCCCATTTCTTCGATGGAAAGTCCCTTTTTTTCTGCCAACGACGTAATGTCTACGGACTGTCCATAAAAGTCCCAGCCTTCTTTCTGTGCTATTCTTTCTACCAAGGAGAGTTCCTCGCCACTTTCTAAGCGCAACTGATGATCTAGAGTCACAACGCCTATATGACACTGTGGATATAGTTCTTGTAGTATATATAAGAGCCCCATTGAGTCTGGTCCTCCAGAACAGGCCACTAATATACGTGACACTTGATCGAATAAATGCTCTCTTTCACAAGTATGACGAATTGTTTCCACGCAAAGCTGAACCATATATACAAAACCCCACTTTCTCTAATCATCTACTACGCCCATCACATCTATCAAATCCTTATAGAAGAACAGACTATAGCAACGATATACTCTCATACACGCGTTGGCTACTATCAGTATCGTATCTATGTTATGTACATACGCTTTTCTTGATACATCACGTCTATCGGATATGACAGTTCACGATGAAAGTATCACTTTATGCACGACACACTATACATTCATCATAACTCATACAAAGATGCTTGTATGCCTTCCATACCATCTGTATCACTAATATATATTGCTGAAATGCCGTAAAAATCTAAAAATGATGTAATAATCTCTCCGCCGCTCACAATAATATCTGCTCTGCCTTCTGGTAATCCTACCACTTGTCTTCTTTCTTCCATAGACATATATCTAAGTCTCATGACAAGGCCTTCTATCGTTTCTCGACTCATCATATGTCCCTGAATACGTAAAGGATCATAGACATCCACTCCTACATCAATAGCCCCTAATGTGGTAGCAGTACCACCAATAGCAACAACCACGCCAAACGGTTCTTTCATCGGCATAGATAGCCACATACTTTGTGTTACTTCCCACACCGCTTGCGGTCCTTCTTCAGAAACCGATTGTAATCGTACTGCACCAGCCAAATATGATGTGCTCCACGCAACGCCCTGTATCGATCCTAAGGCCACTTCAGTGCTACCACCACCTACATCTATAAGGGCATGTTGCTTTCCATCCGGCAAATAGGTTTGCAAAGCGCCTTGAAATCCATAGTACGCTTCTTCCTCTCCCGTCAATATACGCGTATGCATCGGACAATAACTCTTCGCAATTGTCAAAAATGTCTTTCCATTCGTCGACTCTCGCACAGCACTAGTGGCAAATCCATATATATCACTAGCTCCATACATTTGCGCTAGCGTATAAATTTCTGAAAGTGCTTCAAAGCTAGCCTCCATGCGTTCTTTCTTCAAAGAACCATCCCTATGTCTATCGCCTAAGCGTGTAGTCCATAATCGCTTTGGTTCATTATGCCATACACCCTTTTGTAATGTACCTAATAATAAACGAATCGAATTAGACCCCATATCAACAATAGCGACTTTTTTACCTATACCATTTACATTCATCATACCCTACACCTAACAATTTAATCGATTAACATGCATATTAGTACGCTTCATTTACAATTTAAATGAACTTAGCATATTCCTTATGCATGAATTATCTATTATATTTCTCTACTATCTACTAGCTCTATAACTCATTTGCTCACCCTATAACAAGAAAGAGATGACATCTAACTGTCACCTCTTGTTTATTAACCTCTACGGCCACCTCGACCGCCTCGTTTAGATTCGGTATTACGTTTTATATCGGTTAAACGCTCATCACTGTCTTTCAAAAAGCGTTTCATTTTTTCTTCAAACGACAATTGACCGCTTCGACTCGCTGTTCGTTTTTTATCAAAGCTATCTCGCCGTAGGCCTTTATCCGTTACATACCCTCTTGTAGAAGTACTATCAAAGTTTCTAGCCGTTCCCTCTTCTTTAGCAGAAACCGTGTTTGGTTGTGTTTGTTTAATGGATAAACTGATTTTATTACCTTCCACCGTTAACACTTTTACTTTTACTTGATCGGTCACTTTTAAAAAATCATTAATATTCTCTACATATTCGTTAGAAACCTCAGAAATGTGAACCAGTCCTGTTTGTTTTTCTCCTAAATCTACAAAGGCACCAAATTTGGTAATTCCTGTTATTGTTCCTTCTAGAACATTGCCTACTTCAATAGCCATGCTAACTTCTTTCCTCCACAAGATTATACATCAATAATTAAGTTCTCAGCTTTCTCACTTTATAGTACATGACTACTAACTAAAAACTACTTGTTGTATCATTATAACGGTCTATAAAAAACATTGTCAATAATTACTTTTTCTATCTAACCAGTAGTAATTCGATGGTTTTCTTCATAAAAGAGCTATGAAAAATAGGACTATTCACGAATCAAAATAGTCCTATTATCTTTACAATACATTATTTCAAAGCAAGTATGGCATCTACAAACCCTTTAAATAAAGGATGTGCATGAGTTGGTCTGGATTTTAATTCTGGATGAAATTGAACGCCTACAAAGAATGGGTGATCTTTCACTTCCACACATTCTACTAAGCGACTATCGGGAGATGTACCAGATAATATTAATCCCGCTTCAGTCAATTGTTGACGATATTCATTATTAAACTCATAGCGATGACGATGACGTTCGTAAATTAAATCCTCTCCATATACTTCACGTACTTTTGTGCCTTCTACGGTTTTACAAGGATATAAACCTAATCGCAACGTACCACCTTTTTTATCTACGTCCACTTGATCTGGCATCAAGTCTATTACACAGTGCTTTGCACTTTCATCAAATTCACTAGATGTCGCACCAGTTAAGCCACATACATTTCGCGCAAATTCCATAACTGCCGATTGCATGCCTAAACATAGTCCTAAGTATGGTACTTTGTGTTCACGGGCATATTGAATTGTACGTATTTTGCCTTCCACACCGCGATGACCAAATCCACCAGGTACTACAATACCATCACAATCTGCATAAATTTCTGCCAACTCATCTTGTGATGCATTATCTAATTCTTCAGAGTCAATCCATTTAATATTGACTTTTGTGTCGGCCACAATACCTGCATGACCTAATGCCTCTACTACGGACAAATACGCATCATGTAGAGCTACATATTTACCCACTAAGGCCACCTGAATTTCTTGCGTAGGATTCAATATTTTGTCTACCATAGCTTGCCATTCAGTCATGTCTGCTGGTACGTCTTCTAATCCCATTTTTCTTACTACGATGCTATCTAGTCCTTCTTCTTGCATCATTAATGGCACTTCGTAAATACTGTTACAGGTCATGTTTTCAATAACCGCTTCTTTATCAATATCGCAGAATAAAGCCAACTTTTCTTTCATATCTTCCGTTAATCGTTTTTCTGCACGGCATACGATAATATCTGGCTGAATTCCAATGCTACGTAATTCTTTTACACTATGTTGTGTAGGCTTAGTTTTAAGTTCTCCTGCTGCCGATATATATGGTACTAACGTAACGTGAATATATAATACATCATTACGGCCCACATCTTTTTTCACCTGACGAATGGCTTCCATAAATGGCAAGCTTTCAATATCTCCTACAGTACCGCCAATTTCTGTAATCACAAAATCGGCATTTTCTTCTTTACCTACTTTATAGACATTTTCTTTAATCGCATTCGTAATATGAGGAATAACTTGTACCGTACTCCCTAAGTAATCGCCTTGACGTTCTTTATTAATAACAGACCAGTATACTTTCCCTGCTGTAACATTAGAGCGCTTTCCTAAATTAATATCAATAAATCGTTCATAGTGGCCTAAATCCAAATCGGTTTCTGCCCCATCGTCAGTAACAAAGACTTCACCGTGTTGATACGGACTCATGGTGCCAGGATCAATATTAATATAAGGATCAAATTTTTGAATTGTTACTTTATAACCACGATTCTTTAATAAACGACCTAACGAAGCTGCTGTAATTCCCTTTCCCAGAGAAGATACAACACCACCTGTTACAAAAATATACTTAGTTGCCATGATGCCTCCCAAAGCGAAAATTGAAACTATGTGAATATAATACTATGTCATTGTCATACATCAAATCTCATACATTTTATTATATACTAATTTTCTAAATTTGTTATCTCTAATTACCAATTAATCATTAGAATTCCTATGATACGTCGTAGAAAGTGCCATTTACATTTTTTCTGGTGCCGATACGCCTAATATATTAAGTCCATGCTCCAACACCAAAGCTATTGCCGTAATCAATCCTAAGCGTGCTTGTTGTAATTGGCTATCCACACCCATGATACGGCCTTGGCGATAGAATGAGTGGAACATACCCGCCAAATCATATAAATAACGAGAAATTCGATGTGGTGCTCGTAATTTAGCTGCCACCTGTACTTCCTCTTCGTAGGAGCCTAATTTTTTAATCAATTCTAATTCAGATTCCGCCGTTAATACGGTAAAATCAGTGTGATTCCAATCGCCATAAAAAATGCCTGCTTCACTAACTTGTCGATAAATACTGTGAATTCGTGCATGGGCATATTGTATATAGTACACAGGATTATCATTACTATGAGATGTTGCTAAATTAATATCAAAATCTAATTGACTATCTAAGGAACGCATTAAGAAAAAGTATCGCGCTGCATCAACGCCTACTTCTTCCATCAATTCATCGAGTGTAACGGATTCACCAGTCCGTTTCGACATTTTAACAAGTTGTCCATCACGGAATAATGCCACCATTTGTAACAACAATACGGTTAGTCGATTTGCATCAAAGCCAAAGGAGGACATAGCCGCTTTCACACGAGCCACATACCCATGATGATCAGCCCCCCAAATATTTATCATTTCTTTAAAGCCTCGTTGATATTTATTGCGATGGTATGCTATATCCGCTGCCAAATAAGTAGGTACCCCATTATCACGAATAACCACACGATCTTTGTCGTCACCATAGGCAGTAGAATTCAACCACAATGCACCTTCTTTTTCATAAATAGCGCCTTTGTCTTGTAATTCTTTAATGGCTGCCATCACATCTCCAGAATCATGCAATGTGCGTTCACTAAACCACTTATCAAAATGAACATTAAATTTTCCCAATGTATCTTTTAAAGCATCTAATTTTAATTTATATGCTTCTTCTTTAAAAAATGCATGCCGTTCTTCCACCGTCATGGCTGCTAATTGATTGCCATATGTGGCTAACAATGATTTAGCAGTATCCACAATATCTGCCCCACGATACCCATCTTCAGGAAATTCCACGCTATTACCTAACAATTCTTGATACCGTGCTTCCACTGATTTAGCTAAATTATTAATCTGATTGCCTGCGTCATTGATGTAATATTCTGCTTGCACATGATATCCACTAGCACGCAACAAATTTACCAATGCACTGCCGTAGGCAGCACCTCGGCCATGTCCCACATGCAATGGTCCCGTAGGGTTTGCACTTACATATTCAACTTGAATTGTATCAGTTTCACGAAGCGGTTGATTACCATATTCCTTACCTGTAGTTAATATATGTTTTAATGTGTCATATACTACATCAGATTGCAAGTAAAAGTTAATAAACCCTGCACCAGCCACTTCTGCATGGTCTAACCAGTCAAACTTCATTTCTTCCATAATCGCTTCTGCAATCATTTTTGGATTTTTACGGGCCACACGTGCTGACTGCATGGCAATATTCGACGAAAAATCTCCAAACTCTTTTTGCGGTGGCACTTCTAGTACTACTTCTGGATACACACCTTCTGGTAAATGACCTTTTTGAATTGCTTGTTGTAAGGCTGTATTAATCCCTTCCTTTAGAATTTCTTTCATATCCATTTTCTGTATCCTCCCGCAATGTAATTGTTAATTGATTATAAAATTGCCATTCTCCATCTACTGAAATATCATATCCTAAGTGAACACTTCCTATGCCATCTTGAATAGATACATTAAACTCATGTGTATATACTGCCATATGAAGTTGTCCATACGGTGTTTGATATACAGATTCATGCTTTTCATTGAGCACATATTGATGACGCATATTGACATCACCGGTACGCAATAAAACAACGGAATTAGGATAGACTTTAATAGTTGTCTTAACGCCCTCTAATCCCGTAACTTCACTTTCATTATATATAATGTATTTTACACCTTGTCGCTCATAGTAACGACCCGATGAAATTAGTTCTACAACGGTGTCTTCGCCATCACGGTCTCGCTGAATACTTTTAACAGACACTAACACCTGTTTCATCCGATTCCTCCCTTGACCTATGGAAACCTACTTTTTTTACTTAATCTTTTATAGTATATCATATAATAGATGATTTGACTTCTATATCTTAGTTTCTTTTATAATTTCTATCGCACCATTAGCAGAATGCATGCTAACCAACCTATCAACTCCATCTCATAATCATGCTTTATCACAAATCGTCACCGGTAAAAGTTTCGATCAGTTTTTCTTTATCCTTACGAGAAAGTTGTTTAATCGCATATTCTTTTGCTTGTGCTTCACGCTTTGTAGAAAATACTGCATACCATACAAGCTGCACAGGTCGACGTATTCTCGTATATTTGGCACCACCTGCGATTACACCATTATGTGCTTTCATGCGGTGCTTTAAGTCTGTTGTCCATCCTGTATAATATGTATGATCACTACATTCCACTATATATGTATAATTCACGTTACTCCTATATAAGTATATATCAGTACTCTATTACATAATCATTTTTACAAGTCATGCCTACTCATGTTGCTTGTTACTTACTCGATTTAGTTTCTGGAATTGGTTCTAAAACAATAGAGTTAATAATAACTGGCTTTTTAGGTTTATTTTGCTCATTAGTCGGTACTTTTCCAATGTTAATAACCACGTCCATACCTTGTACAACGACACCAAAAATAGTATGTTTATTCTCTAACCAATCCGTAGGTGCTAAGGTAATAAAAAATTGCGATCCCCCTGTGTTAGGGCCTCGATTAGCCATCGCTAACACACCCATTTGGTTAAAGTGCAAATCATTAGAAAACTCATCTGGTATTTCATAGCCAGGTCCGCCTGTACCATTGCCAGCCGGATCGCCGCCTTGAATCATAAATCCATCAATAACACGATGAAATGTAAGCCCCTTATAAAATCCTTGCTTCACTAAATATTCAAAATTTTTCACCGTAATTGGTGCTTTGGACCCATATAAGCGAACTTTGAATGTTCCCATGTTTGTATTAAATGTGGCATAACTATCTGCTATTGGTTCTGGTGTAAAGTTAGGCATGCCCGTGCTTTCTACAGTGCCTTTTGACTGAACGCTCATCTGCGTTGTATTTAGACTACAAGCAGAACTTATCACGGCCATAATTACTAACATCATAACACATAAAATTTGTTTACTATTCATCATTATCCTTTACTAGTAGCCACGAAGGACCACTTGTACATTATCACTATCTATATCATCAAATATCTATGTATCGACCCATCCAAAATGTTGGCAAGCTTTCAAAATACCATCATCATCACAAGAAGCCGTTACATAATCTGCGGCCTTTTTTAACGGCTCTCTACCATTGCCCATGGCAATATTAGTCCATGCCGGATTAAACATAGATAAATCATTATAACCATCACCAAACACAACGACTTGATCCTCACGCATACCAAAATAATTAAGCATTTTATAAATGCCCCGTGATTTATCCATAGGTTCAAACAAAAGGCAGCCTTCACCATAACGGATTAATTTTTCTGTCATATGCGTAATTTGTTTAGCCTCTTCTTCCCCTGGCTTAAAAAATACATAAATTTTGTAAAACTGCTTTGATTGTCGATAATCATATGACGGATCAACAACAGTGTGAAATACATCCCATTCAGGATGCCATTCCAAAATTTCCTTATAAGGCGTAATGCGACGCAACTCATTACTGTCAGTAACCGCCCAGTACACATTTTTTTCTTCCAACATGGACAAGTAGTTAAGACATGTATCATGGGGTAAGCCTTGCATGCAATGTATTGTATTATCAATCGTAACACTATAGCCCCCATCTGCCACAAAATCTGTCAACCCCAAGCGTGCCGCAAATCTAGCTGCATCCTTTTGAATACGGCCTGTAGCTAATGCCACACGATGCCCCGCTTGTTGCAATTGTGCCAATGCATATATAGCGCTATCAGGAATATGGCAATCTGGCCAAACAGCCAATGTATTATCCACGTCAAAAAAGAAAAGTTTTTGTTCCACAGTACCTCCTAATCGTTATCTCTCATCTCTTCCAGACAGCAGTTTAAACCTTTCTTTTTGAGTTACTTCTGGATATTTTTCATGATCCACTTCACTAGCAAACATGACTAACGGACGTATATAGGTTTTTCGTTCCCCATACAATTGTTGATATACTACAAAGGGTTCACCCGTTTCAGAATGAATAGCAATATTAGAAACATAATATAGCATTCCTTTAAAATGACGGTATAATCCTCCTACTACAATTTCATGCATATAAACCTCTCTATCATCACTGAATTATCACTATGCACGACTACACCAATAGATAGTTCTCTGCATATATAATATTTTAAGTTCCAATAATTTCTATTCATTATACTAACAAATTTTCCTAATTTTTTCTACTCCTCCTTGATACTCTTACTAGTAATTATTCACTAATTCTATAGTAGATCCGCATAATGTGTTATACAATGAATTCTTTTCATAACTCCTATCTATGCAAAATGAATCATTACCTAGCTTGTTTGTATATTCTAATTAGATATTTCCTTTATGTAGCGAAAGATTCTTGTATGTAATAAAGTATTCTGCATCTAACAACGTGGCGCCACATACTAGATACATAGTTCAAATACCCTCTTTTTTCTAAAACTACATAAAAAAATATATTTCTAGAAAGATAAAACCCTATTTAGGTCAGTAAATGAAAGTGTTTTCAGCTTTTTTGCAACACATTGTGTACGCCCTTTAAAGTTCACAAAAAAGATAAAATGCCGATGAAGCTAGGTATTTTCTAGTTCTATCAGCATTTAAAACAACACGTTTTGTCCTATAATTCTAAAAATATGCCATCTAATAGAATCTCCATTAGATGGCATAAATCATATAAATTATACTCTTTCCAATTCATATATCGCTTTTTCCACAGCATCGCGTGTGACGGGGTAAGCACTCACATTCGTATCTGGTACAGCCATAGCTTTATCTAATATAGCTGGGATTGCGGCTACGTCTAACTCCAAATCTCCCAAACACGTAGGCCACCCCATTTCTTTATAAATAGCAAGCCACGTATCTCGTTCTTCAATTTGTTTATCCAACGTTAAAAGCACAAGTACGCCATAAGAAACGATCTCCCCGTGTAAATGTCTTGTCGCCACCGTTTCAAAGGTAGACGCACCATAGCAAATAGCATGTGCCAAATTACTATTATATCCTTCTATCAAACACGTTGAGGCAATTCCAGTGGTTACAATAATGGCTAAACAAATCTGATCAAATGCCTCGGATCGTTCTTCTCGTTTAGCCGATTGTAAGGCAGCAACCCCATCTCGCTTAATAGGTTCTGAGCATAGGCGCGATACAGTAACACCTAATTCAGACTCGTAGGTTAATGCTTGCCCTCTAGAAGAAAATTCTGGTTCATAATGCTTAGCAATCGTATCTCCCATGCCGGCCCAAACAAATTTAACAGGCGCTTCTACTAATATTTGTGCATCAATAAAGCAATGAATTGCTTGGCGATCCAAATAATAAGCATCGCGAAAGATATGATCTGGTGTATATGTAGCAGCTACCTTCGAAGTGGCTGCACAGGTTGACGCTACCGTAGGGAATGTAAAAAATGGTTTATTTCCAAGTCGCCCCGATACAATTTTCACAGTATCGATTGCGCGTCCCCCACCGATAGCAAAAAGTACATCCGCATCTTGCACTTCTGGCATAGATGCAATTTCATCAGCTCGTTCATAGCAACATTCTTTACCATATACAATTTCACCAGTGATTTCCAAATCACTGTTCACTAAAATAGGTCGCAAAATAGGCATCGCCTTAGATAATGCTGTTTTTCCCCCAATAATACAAACACGTTTTCCCACAGGTCTTACAATATGTGGTACTGCTTCATATGCCTCATGACCACCAATCGTATAATTAGGTAAAAAATTAGTATTCATTAATTAGCCCTTCTCTCATTTCCACAATCTGTTCCATTTGTCATTGCTTTTACAATTAATCCAATAATAAAGCCTACAATGGCAAGTGGTAACCAATCCATGCCAACACTATGTAGTGGCACATATTCTTTAAATAAAAGTTCTACCGTTGCTGGTGCAAAACCTGCCGTTTCCAAACCACTTACAACACCTGAAACCAAAGTAAATGCCATAGTTACGGCATACACACAGCGGCGTCCACCAAATATATTATGTGCTAGTGCCAAGAAAATAAGCACAATCGTCAATGGATATAAGAGCATTAAAATTGGAATTGCCGCAGAAATAATAGTTTTCAATCCATACATACTAACTACAAAAGATACAAGTGTAAAAATAACGGCATATGTTTTATATCCAATACGACCATAAATTTGATGGAAGTAACTAGCACATGATGTAATAAGCCCAATGCTAGTAGTCAAACAAGCCAATAGAACAATAACGGCTAAGATTACGGCCCCTAAGTTACCGAAAAAGTACTTCGCACTTTCAGCCAAAACAGGAGCTCCCGTTTCTAAAAGACCCAATTGCCCCACGCTAGTAGCACCAATATTACCAATAAATATATATACAAAGCCAAGTAGTCCTACGGCAATCATACCGGCTTTCATTGTAGATGCTGTAATTTCTTCGCGACTTGTAGCGCCACTCAACTTAACAAAATCAATCACTAAAATAGCAAATACCAGCGATGCCAATGCATCCATCGTGTTATAACCATCTAAAAAGCCTTGTACTGTAGCAATCATTGGTGTGGCATAGGCCTCTTGTGCTACATCATAACTTCCCATAGGGCTTATTAAAGATTTTACAATGAGTAATAAAATGGCACATAACAATAAAGGCGTTAACACTTTACCAATGCGATTTACTAATTTAGCAGGATTAATCGATAGCCATAAAGAAATCAAGAAAAACAATAATAGAAACCATGTTTCAAGTGAATACATGCTGGCATCCAAAAAGGGTTTAACTGAAATTTCATAAGATACAGTCCCTGTACGAGGAATGGCGAACATAGGTCCAATGGCTAAATACAATAGCACTGTGTAAATTCGACCATACCAAGGATGAACTCTCCCTGCTAATTCATCAGTATTTTTACAACCAGAATGGCCCATTGCCAATACACCTAATAGTGGAAGTCCTACACCAGTAAGTATAAAACCTATAATCGCCCACCACACATTAACACCTGCCTGTTGCCCTAAGGCGGCAGGGAAAATCAAATTGCCCGCGCCGAAAAACAAGGCGAACAGCATAAGTCCAATCGCCACATACGCACGGCCAGATAAATTTTGAGAACTTTTCATAACAATGCTCCTCTACAATAACACATATATGATTTACCACATAATCTCTACTTACTTAGAAAATAATGTCTATAACAACACATGTAAGAACATATGGAGTACGAATCATCTATTCTATCAACAGTAGTTATTTTATATAGTATAAACTAAAGTTTCACATATGACAATCTATAATGTATATCATAATCAAATTTTATAGTAGCATTGCATTCTATATCTTCACCAAATACTAATAAATATATGAATACTATATGCTAACGTATAGAGTACTGTTGCCTATTAAACTATGGAATTCTATCACTAATAGAATCCATCAAGATTCAATGTATGAATGATAGACCCAACGATTGTTGTGTATCATTAACACTATATTAGCTTCTTCATCATAGTATACGTTCCACCACAGCGTATAGTAGATATTCTCTATGGTTAGTCATAGATAATCAATATAATTTCATGACTATACATGCTATAACTTAACTATAATTATGCACTAACAATTAAATATGATGCATAGCAATGCTCAGACCTACGCCAACCATTACACGCTATTAAGTATCTCTTCTTACTTTTATATAATGCTTTACAACTATTTCTAGCACACAAAACAATTCGTATAATAGCAGAACTTACGGTGGCATAATGATCACTTACCTCTATACTCAACCTGCAGGGATCTAAAATCATAAAATAGGTTGATATATATGGTTTATATACTCTATCACCAGCCTCTAAGTTTTATACTCTATCACATCATCTAACTAGTATCTCTATGTAATACGTATGGCTCAATTTTCCCATTTATTATTTAACTTATTGATAAATACATTTACTATATACTAAATTAATAGTCTTTCTTGAAACGAATTACATATCGATATATTTAAGAAAGTGATGTCCACAACGCAATACAGAGTTTTTATTCATTAACAAGAATAAAAATAACCCAATTTATATTTTTAAATATCTCTATATTCTCTACCAATGCTATAAGAATGTATTTTTATATTTATCATCTATTTTAGGTATAATCTATGCAAAAAACTCATGTTTTTCATAAAAATGCACGTTGACAATACAAATAGTTAGATTACCTATAACTAAAATTCATCATTGAATTAACGTTGATTAATTCTTACTTTCTCTTGAATAGCACCGTCTTTTTTTCGTCAAAACTGCTAGTTCTATGCATATTTAGTAAGGGTATTCGCTGTCAAACACTATTCAACAATGTTGTATTCTATGCTATACTGACATTGTCAATTAAAGGAAGCACGCAAGAGGATATCATCTAATGTGGAGCGTTTAATTATAAACGATTAGTTGATATTTACATTTCTTGCCGTAGCATTCTAGGTACATTATTATATTTTGAAAAGAGGTTTTGACAATGGCTGGAAATATCGTTTATTTTCCTTATGAAACTCTAAAAAAACTTTCCATGGATGCATTCCAAAAATTCGGTTTCACTGAAAAAGAAGCTGACATCATTCAAGATGTACTTCTAACTTCCGACTTATTTGGTATTCAATCCCATGGTATGCAACGTATGGTTCGTTACCACAAAGGTATTACTTCTGGCTTGATTAAAATCGCCTCTAAAGGCAAAGTAGTTTTCGAAACTCCAATTTCTGCAGTTATCGACGGTGAAGATGGCATGGGTCAACTTATCGGTCACAAAGCTATGGAAATGGCTATCGAAAAAGCTAAAAAATCCGGTGTTGGTATCGTTTCTGTTCGTAATTCCAACCACTATGGTATCGCTGGTTACTACGCTAAAATGGCAAGTGACCAAGGCTTGATTGGTTTCTCTTGTACTAACTCCGAAGCAATCATGGTTCCAACTTATGCACGTAAAGCTATGTTAGGTTCTAACCCACTTGCTTGGACTGTACCTGCTGATCCAGTAGATTTCTTCTTTGACTGCTCTACAACTGTAGTAACTCGCGGTAAATTAGAAATGTACAACAAAATGGGTAAAGCTACTCCAGATGGTTGGGCTGTAAATAAAGAAGGTGTTCCTTCTACTAATGCAGCTGAAGTATTAGGCAACATTTCTCGTCATGAAGGTGGCGGTATCTTACCTTTAGGCGGAGCTACTGAAATCTCTGGTTCCCATAAAGGTTATGGTAACGGTATGATTGCCGAATTATTCGCTTCCATTCTTTCTCAAGGTGGTACATCCAATAAATGTATGAAAGATGGTCGTTCCAACATTTGTCATGGTTTCATGGCTATCAACCCAGCATTCTTTGGTGACCCTGCTGAAATCAAAGCTCATTTCAGCACATTCTTACAAGAACTTCGTGATGCTCCTAAAGCTGACGGTCAACCTCGTATCTACACTCATGGTGAAAAAGAACATGAATCTGTAGCTCGCGTTCTTAAAGAAGGTGTGCCAATTATCGAAGGTACAATGGTAGAAGTTCAAGATCTTTGCAATGAATTAGGCTTAGACTTTAAATCATACTTTGGTGATTATGTACCAAAAGCACCTCAAACAATGTTTAAAGGTAACTACTAATACTATACGATAGCAGAAGTCATAAATTCAGCTATTATCTGAGTATACTTCTAATAAACGAGTATTATATACCAAACAGGGGAAATAAACTCAGGTTTATTTCCCCTTATTATTCTCATTTATGTTATGTTAGTATCGTGTAAAATATTACTAACTATAGGAATCAATAATATAATAACTTTTATTTAATTATAAACTGTATCTATAGTTAAATTTTTTTTACTCACAGTGATAACTTTTTTTGCTATAGTCCATCAATTATTTAGAGGTATAGTATGTATCATGCGTATTATACCTACTGCTATTATTATGTGCCTATACAAATATGTCTATAGCCTTAAAGTAATTCACAAAGCAAATCTAATATATCGTATATATAAAAGTTTATATTTATTATGGAAAGGGTGAATTATCATGTCACTTATGGTATTAATTGCACTTATACCTATCATCTGGTTAGTGTTAGCACTGGCTATATTAAAAATTCCTGCATGGAAAGCTTGTTCTATCGCTGCTATCGTATCATTCATTATTGCTATAATACCTTCATTTTATGACAAAAGTCCTGCTATCATGCTATCAGGTGCAGCTGAAGGTGCCGCGCTTGCCATTTGGCCTATTCTACTAGTTATTACTGCTGCTATTTTTGCCTATAACCTAGTAGTGCATACGAAAGCTATGGAAACTATAAAAACTATGCTTTCTTCTGTAACTTCCGACAAACGTGTTCTCGCATTGTTATTAGTGTGGGGTTTCGGTAACTTTATGGAAGGTATGGCTGGTTTTGGTACCGCTGTAGCTATTCCTGCAGCTATGATGGTCGCTGTTGGATTCAATCCATTAAAATCTATTGTAGCTTGCTTAGTTGCTAACTCTGTGCCAACAACATATGGTTCTATCGGTATTCCAACAACTACATTAGCTGCTTTGACAACACTTGATCCATTACATTTAGGTACATTCATTTCCGCTCAATTATTTATTCTAAATGTAATTACCCCATTCTTTATTGTAGCTATTATCGCTGGTGGTATCCGCGCTATTAAAGGCGTATTTACTATCACTTTACTATGTGGTTTTGCATTAGCTATTCCTCAATTACTTATTAATAAATTCATGGGCCCTGAATTATCTGTTATCGGTTCTTCCATCATAATCATGGCTATCATCATTATTATGGCCAAAATTATGCCTAACAATGAACCTGAATACCAAGTAGAAGCACCTACAACAAAAATTTCCTTCAAAGAAGGGTTAATTGCTACTTGCCCATTTATTTTAATTTTCTTATTGTTATTATGTACATCAAAATTAATTCCAGCTATCAATGGACCTTTAGCTTCCATTAAAACATCTGTGCCAATCTATCAAGGTGAAGGAGCTAAACCTTACACATTCGTTTGGATTGCCACTCCTGGTATTATGATTTTTATTTCTGCTTTCATCGGTGGTTTCGTACAAAAAGCAAAAGCAAGTGAAATATTTAATGTATTAGGAAATACTTTCAAAGGATTAAAATTCACATATATTACTATTATCGCCGTTGTTATTACTGCAAAATTAATGACATATAGCGGTATGACTATCGATATTGCGAATGCCTTAGTTGCTGCTACAGGCTCCTTGTATCCAGCGTTTGCTCCTGTAGTTGGTGCCTTAGGTGCGTTCTTAACAGGTTCTGGTACAAATGCCAATGTACTATTTGGACCACTACAAATAGCCGCTGCTGCTCAATTAGATCCATCACATCCACATTTAGCACTTTGGTTAGCAGGTATTAACTCTGGTGCTGCCGGCATCGGCAAAATGTTCTCTCCTCAATCCATTGCTATCGCAATTGGCGCTGTGGGACCTGCACTTGCCGCATTTGTTAAGGAAAACAACGTGAATGCTAGTGAAGCCGACAAACTAAACAAATCCATCGAAGCAAGTTCTATCATGCAAGCTGTAGTAGGATACTTCTTACTATTCTTAATTGCTGATGGATTAATTTCCTACTTTGGTCTACAATTAGTATTCCAGCTTTATGACATTCTTCTATAAGTAATACATAAAGAACAGATAAACTATACTAAATGATTCATAACTGCTAACGGTAGCAGATAGTTGATACTATAATCAGCTATCTGCTACTTTTTTGTGCGCTAGACCTACACGGTGACCATGTATTGTATCATGTACACCATCTTATGTTACATTGACTATCATAACTAGCTAACCTATTTCCTAGTATCATAAGGCTACTATGTTACGTAATTAATTACACTCCTATGATACTTTTATGTATAGTATCGTTACAATCACTATAACAATCAGAAGTACTATAGGCTTGGAGCCTATAGCATCCAAGCCTATCACGATCTATGTCTTATTCTCTAAAGTTTTTACTCCCACCCTAGTTTAACTAGGGTGCATCTATTTTCATACAAGGATAAAAAGCAAGTAGCAACTATATAGTTGCTACTTGCTAATCTTTTACTTTCATCCTATACTACATGACTACTTATACGTATAGATATGTAGTTCTACTAGGCATTCGCCTAGCCACGTATCTAAGTTACTACTTATACGTATAGCTGGTATAGATGTTTATAATGTATTATGCATTTTGTTGTGCATGTAATTGTTTTAATGTTTCAGCTTCAATTTCTTCTTGTGTTCTGTAGTCTTGTGGTATACGCGATAAACGAATCCAACTACGAACAGCTTCTACTAAAACGATTAATATCATAATAAACATAATGACACTAAATGCTACTAATGTCCACTTACCTGCTGGAATATAACTATTAAATACATTTTCATAGTCCGCAGCAATAGCTACAATTGCCATTAATACGCATGGCACACCAGTAACCCATGCATAACGTTTATGGCCAAGTCGCATAATAACAGTAGTACCAACAGCTAATGTCATAGTACCTAGTAATTGATTCGATACACCAAATAGTGGCCAAATAATACCAATGTTACCTTGCAATACTAAGTATCCCCATGTAAGACAAATTAAAGCGGCACATCCATACACACCAGGTTTCCAATTAACATTGCCAAGCGGTTTATAGAAACGCCCCAATAATTCTTGTAATAAATAACGCCCTACACGAGTCCCTGCATCGATTAAGGTCATAATAAACAACGCTTCAAACATAATACAGAAATGATACCAATATCCCATCAATTGTTCCATATTAGGAAGTTTAGAGAATATGTGAGCCATCCCTACAGCTAATGATACGGCTCCACCAGGACGATGCATCAAATCTTCGCCTACCATATGAGACAATACTGGCAATTCATGCACTTGCAAGCCTAAGGCTTTGAAAGATTCTGCTGTACTATTAATCGCAAAATAATCATCCGGATGTAATGCAGTGGCCGCAATTAATGCCATCATAGCAATAAACCCTTCTGTCAACATAGCACCATAACCGATTGGCAAGATTTCTTTTTCATTCGTAATCATCTTAGGTGTAGTACCTGTCGCAATAACTGTATGGAATCCAGATAAAGCACCACACGCAATGGTAATAAAGATAAATGGGAATACAGAGCCTTTCAATACAGGGCCGCCACCATAAATATACGGAGTGACAGCTGGCATTTGTATAACTGGCATAACAATGATAATGCCTAATGCTAATGCCCCAATAGTACCAATTTTGAGGTACGTAGATAGATAATCACGGGGCGCTAATAATAACCATACTGGCAAAGCTGCTGCGAAGAAACCATACACAGCTAACATAATTTCAATCGTTTGTAAATCATAAGTAAACCAGGAAGCATAGGAAGATTCTGCAACAACAGGACCATAAATAATCGCTGCAAAAATAAGTAACACGCCAATAATAGTAGCTTCTTGAATTTTACCAGGTCTAATCCAACGTAAATAAATACCAATAAAAATAGCAATAGGAATCGTCATACTAACGGAAAAGAATCCCCATGGAGAATTATGCAATGCATTCGCTACTACAACAGCCATCCCTGCTAAGGTAATAATAAGCAAGAACAACGTTGCCAACATAGCACCTAAGCCTGCTAGCTTACTAATTTCTTCTTTAGCGATGTCCGCAATTGATTTACCATCATAACGAATTGATGCAAATAAAATAACCATATCATGCACCGCGCCAGCCATAACAGATCCAATAAGAATCCATAAAGCACCTGGCAAATAACCAAATTGTGCGGCAATAACAGGACCTACTAATGGCCCTGCTCCAGCAATCGCTGCAAAGTGATGACCAAAGGTAACCCACTTATTCGTTGGTACATAATCATGTCCATCATTATGTACTACCGATGGAGTCAAACGATACTGATCCAATGTCAATACTTTAGCGGCTAAGAATGCACCATAAAACCTATATGCTAACATCAAGATACAGGCTGATGCAATGACTAAATAAATACCATTCATTACCACAAATAACACCTCCAACATACAAGTACTATAGAATTTCAAACGCCAATGCTCTTGAAATCTAATACAGTTATAATATTAATCTTAATTTTGTAATATGTCAACCATTATTTCATATTTCGGTATTATATTATGATTTATTTTCATATATTATTTTTTTCAGTGTATCTACCTTTCATAAAAGAATAGAAAAAACTGCCTAGTTATAATGATTTATAACTAGGCAGATATATTGTATACTGCATATTATATAGTATTTTCTATGATACATAACTCATTTTCATGATATATATATCATATATGTATTACCTTATACACATACAACAATAGTAGTTGTGCACCACTAAAAAATGATTTTATTACATTTAGTTACAATATCTATGCAAATTTTATATACCATCTTTATTCATCAATGGTAATAATATGATTTAAGTTTTGTACTTCAAAGGAGGCATATTTCGTATTTCCATTATGTTCTAAGTATAATGTATTACCTTCTAAGTGGCCGCGCCACCCCACTACAATAGGAATGGTCGTACTAAGTTTACGGAGCAATTCAATAGGTTCTAAATTTAAAATTGGTGCAAAAAGAACATTAATGCCATCCACTAACGCTACTTCTACAATATTCATATTTAGAGCACGACGTATGCTTTCTTCGGCTAATGCAGGCCGTTCTTCCCTAGGCACTTCTAAAAAATCTGCATCAATCAAATGTTTTGCTTCCATGTACTTCCATCCACGTTGTTCTGCTAACTCGCGAATAATTCTACTTTTGCCACTGCCTGGCCCACCTACAACAAACAAAATACGTTCATCATCATTTTGAATCGATTCCCATCTTGCTTTTACATCTTGTGCTGAAATCATAGGTACCTCCTTAATAATGAAGTGTATCATCTTATCGTAGCCGACTGGCAGGACGATCCGATACCATAACCATATTAATAAATTTATCCTTCTTATCTATAGTAAACAACAAGTAACTATTATTTGCAAATGGATTTTTATATTCATATATATGTTCACCATCTACCGTTTCAATATGTGTTGGTTCCCCATACATATATAATAGTAAATACTTAGTGTCACCAATAGTTACTCCACGTCGTGTGGTCGACGAATTACCATTTAAAAATATGCGATTAATACATTGTTTCTTGTCAATGCCTACTGCGTAATCTCGATAGGAAATAAAATCTGAATTAAATACAGTGCCTCTCGTTTTCCATTCTCCATCTACACTACCATGGAAAGTATCATTTAACTGTAAGCCACGCAATACAAAATCTTCCGAGGTTAATTGTCCCGCCTGAAAATGATTCATTCTTAGATTAGGCGCACCTAATCGTGGCCACACTTGCCCATCAATCATATCAATGGCCTTAATTTTATCATCATGGAATGTGAATAACAAATATCTCTTATTTTTCATTTGCGAAGCCGCATCTTGTGTCATACGCGGTGCGCGAGTGACACGATCATTTCGTATATCATAAAACTGACTATGCCCTTCATAGAGAAATAGCAAATCCGATGTATTCGCATCGCGCCAAATCACATTAGGTGCTCCATAGGCAAACAATGTTTCGCCTCGTGTATTACCAATACCGATATCCCGTACAGTAGTTCCCTCTCCATGCTCTACATGGATATTAGTAATTGTACCATCCTTTGAATAAAAATAATGTGCTCCTTGCCCACGCAAGCGTTGATGAGCAAACCGCTTTGATTCAACCCCTGTATAGGTAGTAATAGTAGAGCCTATCATTGTATAGGTCGTAAAATTATCATTACTCTTAACCTGTAACACATCATGCCAACCAATACCTTCTGGCAAGGTAAAACTATCTTTTACCTTCTCTTCATCCTTTGCCGTAGGCTGTTGTTTTTCACTATGACTATGCTTAGTAGCTTGCTTTGCATTAGTAGACTGTGTATGTTTCTTAGAAGAATCTGTCTTGAGATCCGCCACTTTCTTATCCTTTACCGTTGTATGCTGGACATGCTCATCTTCACCAGAACTAATATTCTTTACACCTTTCTTCATTTCACTATGCATCGTTGAAGACGATTCTTCCATCATTTCCATAGCGGGTACGGCACACACAAGATGTCCTGATAGGGATGTTTCCTTTTTCTTAGCCGTCTTATTGTCATCTACGCTTGGTTCCACCTTACCCTTAGGCTGCATGCGATCATGATCCAACTCTTTCTCGCAAGAGCCTATGTCTTGACCTTCACTACTATCGTTCCTATCAACAGTCTTCTCTTCTGTAGTGCTTTTTATCTTTGTCGGTGCTGTCTTAGCAAGTGACTGTTTTTTATCCTTATTGCAAGACTTTTCATCCTGATTTACCCGAGATGCCTCCGTTGCATGCCCATCCTTATCTTCTTGACTATTCTTCAACTCTTTCTGTGTTGACGTAACAGAATCAGTATGTTCATTCGTATCAGATGTAACTTTGTCATGCCCATCCTTACGACCTTCATGTTTATCTCGCTTTGCCGCCAATCGCTCCGCTAAGGACTGATTCGTATTCATCGTGTCCTTTTTCTTTGTTTCCTCATCCTTTCTTTCTTTCTCTGAAAGTAAGAATGCTGCATGTTGATTGACGATTTTAGCCCCTCTATATACATCACCTAGGGAATAGCCATTCATGGAAAAGTCAGAGCCTTCAATGGGAAATAAATTATTAGCCGTAATATCGGTACCCACTTTTGCTAAATCAAAATCATCATGCATAACCCCATGTTTGTGATCCTCTTGTAAAGATGATGTGGTATCCATACTTTTATGAGATGTGTCACTTGTATGGGGCTTCGTATTGTCAAGTTGTACCTGATGATGGGCCGCTTCTTTTGGTGCTAGTTCTACTAATCCCTGTTGATTGCCTTCCGATGTAGCCATAGACAAACTACTACATGCACCTACCATACTACTCAAAATAACTGCTACTAACCATTGTCTTTTATGCATATTATACCTCTACCGTTTATCTAACTGCTGCCGCAACCATGATGTCCACGCATCGAGACCAGTCTTTGTTGTACAACTAATCTCGAAAATCTTTGCATGGGGATTTAAATTATGAATATCTCGTAACGCCACTTCTTTATTAAAGGGAATATACGGAAGTAAATCAATTTTATTGACTAAAACCGCAGCAGCCTCTTTGAAAATAAGAGGATATTTTAGCGGTTTATCTTCCCCTTCTGTAACGGATAATACAGTCACTTTCATATGTTCCCCAATATCAAATTCTGCAGGGCATACTAAATTACCTACATTTTCAATAATAATCATATCTAATGCATCTAAATCTAATTCTTGCAATGCATTTTCTATCATCTGTGCATCTAAGTGACACCCTCCTACTGTATTGATTTGCAATACAGGTATACCCAATGCATGAATTCGTTCTGCATCTTTTGATGTAAATAAATCACCTTCAATGACAGCCAATCGATAGTCTTTCACTAAATCTTTTAATGTAGCCTCTAGTAAAGACGTTTTCCCCGCCCCTGGAGAACCTAATAAATTAAATACAAAAATATGTTTATCCTTAAATACTTCTTTTAAACTATGTGCTATGGCATCATTCTTAGCTAGCACATTTGTCATTACTGGTACTTCCATACGTATTTGCCTCTTAGTATTCTATGTATCTATTAAATTACTATACTAACAAAGTTACTAGTTAGACCCGAGGTCATGGACTAGTAACTTTTACCTTATCTATATCATATATTATTTTATCTTTTTTTGCATGACAAATCTAATAAAATATTAATCCATATCAATGGATGTCACTTGTAATTCACGGCCACTTACGGTAGCAATCATATGACTTTTACAATAGGGACATACAAACCGATAGTTTTCAACGGGAAATTCCTTATCGCAATCCACACAATGACCCACGATTGGCAAGGTTGTGATGGCAAGTGTTGCCCCTTCCGCAGGTGTTCCCTTAGTAACGGCATCAAAGCAAAACAAGAGTGCCTCTTTTTCAACACCACTCATACGACCTAAATTCAATTGAATACTATGAACCACCGTCCCATTATTTTTCTGTAATGTGTCGAGTGCAATATCAACAATTCCCTCTGCTATCGACATTTCATGCATGTATATCCCCTGCCTTTTGTAGTTGGTACGCTTCATATACAGACTCTAGCATCATAGTCGTAGTCACTGATCCTACTCCACCTGGTACAGGCGTAATCGCACTAGCTACTTTGCTTACATTTGTATAATCTACATCGCCTATAGTGGTGCCATCTAAATCATTAATGCCCACATCAATAATAACAGCGCCTGTTTTTACCATATCCGCAGTAATCATATGCGCCTTGCCAGCCGCAGCAATCACAATATCTGCATCTTTCACGGTGCCAGGCAAATCAGCCGTACGGGAGTGACAAATAGTCACTGTCCCATGTTGTGCCAATACCATTAATGCCACCGGTTTTCCAATCACTTGACTGCGACCTACAACAACAACTTTTTTACCTGCCACAGAGATGTTATAGTGTGCTAATATCGCCATACACGCCTTAGCTGTACATGGTACTAAACTTGGTTTGCCACAAGTCATGCGCCCTATATTGTAAGTGGTGAGTCCATCAATATCTTTTTTGGGTGCCAATGTATCGATAATAGCATCTGTATGAATATGACTTGGCATAGGCATTAATGGTAAAATGCCATGAATACTAGGATCCTCATTCAATGATTGCACGACGCCAATTACCTCTTCTTGTGTAGCTGTTGTAGGCAATGTAATACGTCGACAACTGAATCCTATTTGTAACGCAGTTTTTTCCATAAATTTAGCATACATAGCAGCCGCTTTATCATCGCCTACCAATATAATCGCCATAGAAAGAATCGTATTATTTTCTTTCAATGCCCCTAACTTTTCTAATAATATTTTCTTATGTGCCTCTGCAACAGCTTTACCTCTTAATTCCAACATAACTATCTCTCCATCTCTCAACTAACTAACCATTTACTATATGTGTATTGACCAAAGCAATACACGCTAAAAAACATGATTTCATTATACCCAACTACGAATGATTTCTTGATGAAATCTAGCTAAACATATATGTTAATGGGAAAAGACAACTCGAACTGTTTCATCGTCGGTTACTTCTGTGCCAGCCGGTATATCTTGTGATACGGCATATCCCGTACCATCAGGTATAAAGGCAAGACCCGCCTCATGTAACCACTGTCTAACTTCACCGAAAGAATAGCCCGTAAAATCAGGAATCACGATGCGTTCATTCCCTTGTTTAGTGACAGTTGGCAATGACCGTTTTTCTACTTTTGTCGTCTTTTCTTGTTCGCGCACAGATGGAGATATTTGATAGTATCGTACTAATTGGGACATAATATCCTTAAATACTGGTGCTGCAATTTGTCCGCCATAAATAGAGCCTTGACTAGGATCATCAATTACCACTAACGCCACAAACCGAGGGTCTTCTACGGGACCAAACCCTATGAATGATGCTATATAGCGACCATCTAAATATCCGCCATACTCAGTATTTAATTTTTGAGCAGTCCCCGTTTTGCCAGCAAAATGATATCCTTCTACCATGGCATTGTGACCGCCCCCTTCGGATACTTCTTTTTCTAGAATATCTACGATTGTCTGAGCTACTGATGACGGAATTGGTTGTCCTACTTCTTCTGGTTCTGTAGTACTCACAACAGAACCATCTGAATTATTATAGGACTTGATAATATGTGGTTTCATCATTTTACCACCATTAGCAATCGCCCCAAAAGCACGCACCATTTGAAGTGGCGTAACTGCAATACTTTGACCGATTGACATAGAGGCCGTATCGACATCTGCCATCTGATCCGCTTCAAATAAAATACCTTCCCCTTCGCCAGGCAATTCAATCCCCGTAGGTTGTCCGAACCCGAATTTTTTCACATAGTCCACTAAAATCTTAGGACCTGTCGTAATGCCGATTTTCGCCATCCCTGTATTGATAGAAAATTTAAGGATATCCAACAATCGCACATCCCCATAACCTTCTCCATTCCAGTTTTTCATAACATGGTCATTCGTCTTAATATAGCCTACATCGTGATACACTGTGTCAAGGCTCCACTTATTAGAAGCTAGTGCCGCCGATGCAATGATTGGCTTGAACGTAGATCCCGGTTCGTACAAGTTAGTAACTGCAATATTTTTAAAAGATTCTTTCGACCCTTTTTCGTAATGATTAGGGTCGTAGGTAGGTCGATTAGCTAAGGCCAAAATTTCCCCCGTCTTAGGGTCCATAATGATAACACTCGCATGGGCTGGTTTTGTAGTAGCCATAGCAGTATCTAACGCTCGTTCCGCTATAAACTGTACCGTAGAATCTAAGGTCAAGGTCACACTTTCCCCTTTATTGGGTAAAAATTTAGACATGACAGAACCAAATATAGCATTTCCTTTAGCATCAGTAGCAATTAATTCCTCTGCAATCGTTCCTCTAATCGTGTCATCTAGCACCATTTCAAGGCCATCTAATCCCTTATCATCTGTACCAACAAATCCTAATACTTGTGCTGCCAATTCACTATTTGGATAAAAGCGCCGACTTTCTTCCACAAAATTAAGTCCTTCCAAGCCCTCTTGTGCCATAATCTCCTGTACCGCTTTTGATTTATCTGGATCCATCATGCGATCTAACCATACAAAAGCTGTGTCCTGTCTAAGACGAGCTGCGATTTCATCTTTAGGAATCGTTACATACGGTGCTAACAGTTCAGCGATTTCCTCTGGTGTTTTTTTAATCATCGCCGGATCAGCATAGAGGGATTTCGTCATCATGCTCATGGCTAATGGATTGCCATTGCGATCATAAATGGTCCCTCTAGGCGATTGCAACTTACGATCCACTTCTACTTGTGCATTGTTTTTACCAATCAATTCACGGGCATCAAAAATTTGCAACTGAAACAAGCGGCCTACTAATAAGAAAATAAAGCATAGAATGCATAGATATAAAATGTGTAACCGTTTTTGTATGCGATTAACGTCTTTATTCTCCATTTTCTATCTCCTCTTGTTTAATCGTATCCCTCATCAATTTACGTTTCACTGCATGCATCAGTGCTTCTGGTGTGTTTTTTACCTGCTTAGACTGCACTTGATGTAATACATGGGGTAATAATTCTCCTACGCGATCCCCCATCACTGTCAATAGCTCTCTATCATACTGTAAATCCCGCGTATGAATAGGTATACTCTTTGCGATACGCGCTAATTTTTTTCCAAATGTCACCGTATCATCCACCATCTGCTCCGACTTGCCCGTACCGATAATATCAGCTACACACACTTTCGATTGTTGCTCGCATGCTTCTTGTAATTCGCGGCTATATCGAAAAGATCCACTATTGGCTTCTTTGCGCATCCACTTTTCCGCATTCGCCTCTGGATGACTGACAAAATAATGAAAGCGCATATGATTTTGCACTAACCATACAACTCGACTGACGAATTTTTTATCGTATCCAAACCGTAATAGTATCTGCTGTGCTAACACGGCACCAGCTTCATCATGGCCCCAATCCGTAATTTTTCCATTACGAATGCCTCGCACCTCTGGTAACCCTTTACCCACATCATGCAATAATGCGGCCCATCGCAAAATTAAATCTGGTTGTGTAGCATGAACCACCGCCAAGGTGTGATGCCATCCATCAAATTCATGATACCGTTTTTCTTGCGGTAAATTCACCAAATGATATAGCTCTGGCAAAATAGGGACCATTTCTATTTGTCCATGGCGCACAACTTTACAAGCGCAGTTTCCCAATCTTGATTGCACTAGTAAATCTAAGCCTTTTTCAGCAAACGGTTCCAACAATAATGTCTCTATCTCTGCTTTCACCCGTTCTAATGAAAGTCCTTCTACGCGTGAAAAAGCAGATGGCATAGCATTTACCAAACTTTCACTAGGTGAAAAGTCTAATTTGGCCACGAAACGACACGCTCTAAACAAACGCAATGCATCTTCTTGAAAGCGTCTATGAGGATCACCGATTGTTTCCAACCGTTTGTGAGAAATCGCATGAACGCCGCCTACTAAATCGATAATATGCCCAGTTTCATTCATGGCCATCCCATTGACAGTAAAGTCCCGTCGCTTAACATCTTCTTCCAAGGAATCTGCGTATGCCACAGAAGTAGGGCGATGACTATCTTTTCCATATTGTTCTCGACGATACGTAGCCACTTCATAGTGACCTTCTGGCGTGATAACTACTACAACACCGAATGATTTTCCTACGAGTCCAGTCGTTTGGTAGCCGTTGCGTTCCATAATCTGTACAACCGTATCTGGTCTAGCAGAGGTAACAATATCAAAATCATGCGGTTCTCGCTTCATCACAATATCACGGACTGCGCCACCAATAATAAATGCTTCATAACCAGCTGCAGTAAGGGCCGCTAAAATACGATTAGCCCCTTTCCACATAATTGATATATTCATACGTCACCTCCTACCAAGAATAAGACTCACATCGATACAACTAGTAACTATTATTTTATTGTACTACAGGAATATGTTTTATGCATTAAAAATGCGTATGCCTATCGTGATACTATGTATCTTTCTTCAACAAGATTACATAATTCATTATAGACAATACGCATAGGACATGTAAAATAGGTATCCATAAAAATTATTTTTTACGAAAACGAGTGTTAAAAGAAACACCTTGCCACTAGTATATAAACTCTATGGACTTATAAATTTCTAATTCGTTCTGCAATTAATTCGCCATGCATAGTTTTCGCCAAACCGCCTTCACTCGTTTCTCGCAACGTGCTTGGCAAGGCCCGTCCAATCTCATTCATTGCTTCAATCACTTCATCGGGAGGAATTTGAGAGGCAATCCCCATCATGGATAATTCTGCCGCCGTCAATGCATGCACGGCATACACACCGTTTCGTTTAACACAAGGTACTTCCACTAGTCCTGCTACGGGGTCGCACACCAAGCCTAATATATTTTTCAAGCATAATGCCACTGCATGGCCTACGGTCGAAGGTTTCCCCCCCATCATAGCTACTACTGCTCCTGCCGCCATAGCCGCTGCTGAGCCCACTTCAGCTTGACAACCACCAACCGCACCTGCCACACAAGCTCGTTCCGTAATCACATTGCCAATGCCAGCAGCCGCTAAAAAACCATCTATATAGGCAGATTCTGGCAATGTATAGGCTTCTCCCACTGCTTTTAAACAGGCTGGTAACACACCACATGATCCGGCCGTCGGGCATGCTACAATACGATACATTTTTGCATTCGCCTCATTGACCGCAATGGCGTAAGTCATCGCACGATAGGCGAGTTCACTCATAAACCGTGGCGTATTGCCTAATAACCTAGCCGCTTGACCACCCGACATGCCACTTTGCGTACGATCAATATTATCTAACCCCGATTGAACGGACTCTTCAAAAATCTGTAACCGTCGTTGAATTTCTCTGATAACATCTTCACGAGATTTCTCATATTGTGCCATTTCTTGCCGTAAAACGACTTCACTAAAAGAAATGGATTCCGTTTGTGCTAATTCAATAATATCTGCTATTGTTTCATACTGATATCTCATAGTATCACCCATCGTCATATCTAATTAGTACAACCCCTATCTCTCTAATAACTACTTTTCTCGTATGCTGGCCTATTCCTCGCCAACTATACTATGGGCGCAATGAGTGCCCATCTATCTTTCACTATGCCTAACAACACACGTTCTATTATCATGTACATCTATACAATGACTAACAACTAAAAGTAAATGCATCAAGCGTTTACCTATCTAGTAAGCCCTATATCATATGAACTACATATTCTATGCAATCGATACCTCGTATCACCGCAATGTAGAACCAGATAGCTCGCGCTAGATAACCATCTACTCATCACTAAAGTTTAGCAAACATTAATACATCGGTCACATTTGGCAGATTACGAATTTCTCCTAATGACGCTTTATCCACAGGCGAGTCTGTAGTAATCACCATAACAGCTTCTTCATGTTTATTTTTTCTAAATACACGCATGCCGGAAATATTAATTTGTTTCTGACCTAATACACCAGATACGCCGAAAATAACACCCGGTTTATCATTATGCAAAATAATTAATGTTTCTTCATCACCTGTAATGTCCACTGCCATACCGTCAATTTCAGTAACTAAAATGCGTCCGCCTCCTAAGGATCTGCCTACCACAGAAGCATGATGCGAATCATCCGCATTATACATATCAAATCGCACTACATTAGGATGACCTACATCAATCGGCGATTCAATAAAGCGATATGACAAATGACTCTTACTTGCTAGTGTGTACGCTTCTCGAATGCGTTCATCATCGGCGCAAAGTCCTAACAAGCCTGCTAATAACGCTTTATCCGTACCATGTCCTTTATAGGTTTTAGCAAATGATCCGTATAGGGTCATATCCACTCTCGCAGGTTGCTCTTGAAAAATATATCGTGCCATGTTAGCCAACCGAGAGGCTCCTGCAGTATGAGAACTAGACGGTCCAATCATAACGGGACCAATGATATCAAAAATACTATTCATACAGCACCTCCTATCGCTTTCATTATATAAATAACCGTAGTAAAAGTCTATAACTAGCTCGCCATTATATGTTTTACCACAAATTACCATCGCCCTCTCACGCAAATGATATCTATACTGCACCACATCAATAGAATTGACAATCCATCGTATCCATAATAATACCTATTTCGCTAGTTAAAATGCTATAGTTTCCGCCGCACACGCATTAGCGATGTTTCTTTAATGTGACATGAGGAATGCATGCATAATGAGGCTTTTCTAACCACATAGGTCAATGAAAATTTTCAATCTTTTTTATCCATTCATTTTGACTGTCTTACCACCTAGGTACACTATCTGGTGTATCATCAAATCTTTCTACGGTGGATTCTTTTATATTACTATGTTCAGTGGTATCGAACCATGTGCTATACCTCTAATCCATGAATGTTAAACAACGATGATAATTATATAAATCACTCCATAAAAAAGCACCTCACACATAACAAGTGTATGAGGTGCCTTTCAATTCTTTATGCGTAGCAGTTCTCTCTTATATCGTAGTGTATCGTCATATAAACCTTTATACACTGAAACATAGTAGATAACTTATGATACTTGCAACGTATCCTACCATACGCGATGCACTGTAACATGCTATATATTTTATGATGAATCTATTACAATATCGATATATTGAAAATAAGAGTACCTTACTCTATATCTTATGATTGATGAGAGCCTAGTATTTCTTTCATATCCGCTTCAGGTGTCGTAATCGGATGTAATTGGAATTTGTCCACTAGTATTTGCAACACATTGGATGAGAAAAATTTAGGAACCGATGGCCCAATATAGATATTGCGAATACCTAATGCTAATAAAGTCAATAAAATGCAAACCGCTTTTTGTTCGTACCAAGATAAAACGAGTGTCAACGGTAACTCATTCACATCGCAATCAAAGGCATTTGCTAACGCTAATGCCACTTGAATGGCTGAATACGCATCATTACATTGACCCATATCCATAATACGTGGTAGTCCCCCAATAGTCCCCATATCAAGGTCATTAAATCGATATTTACCACAAGCAAGCGTTAACACAACGGTATCTGCTGGTGTTTGTTTAACAAATTCAGTATAGTAATTACGACCTACTTTAGCACCATCACAACCGCCCACTAAAAAGAAGTGTTTAATCTGTCCTGCTTTTACTGCGTCGATAACTGTATCCGCCACACTAAGAACTGTACCACGGCCAAAACCAGTAGTCACTTCGTGGCCTCCATTAATACCTGTAAATTCTTGTGCTTCTTGATAGCCTCCCAATCGTTTAGCATGTGCAATGATAGGCGAGAAATCCTTCGTTCCGTCCTCTTTCGTAGGAATATAAGAGCACCCTGGGAAAGCCACCATATCGGTAGTATAAATATGGGATTGATAACTTTCTTTTGGTGGCATAATACAGTTGGTAGTAAACAAGAAACACCCTGGCACGTTATCAAATTCTTGTTGCTGATTTTGCCATGCTGTACCAAAATTTCCTTTTAATTGTGGATATTTTTTTAATTCTGGATATGCATGACATGGTAACATTTCCCCATGGGTATACACATTAACGCCTGTCCCCTTCGTTTGTTCCAATAACATTTTCAAGTCATGTAAATCATGACCTGTAACCACGATAAATGGTCCTGGTTCTACCGTCAAAGGCACTGTTGTTGGTTCTGGTGTACCATAGGTTTCTGTATTAGCAGCATCCAACAAACCCATGCACGCTAAATTAACATTACCAAATTCCATCAATAAGTCTAACCATTCTTCAGGAGAATGATCAGTAGCCACTTCCACTAATCCCTTAACGAACCAAGCATCTACCTGTTCATCATTATACCCTAATATCGCCGCATGCCAAGCATAGGCACCCATACCACGCAATCCTAACAATAAGGTAGAGCGCAAGGATACAATATCTTCATCTCCCGTCCAAAGTGCTTCCCAATCAAAATCTGCTATCGATGTATCGATACTATCTCGGCACGCATGTACCTCTTCCAAAAAGGCTTTGATCGATGTATCATCAAAATTTACATTCGTTACACAAATAAATAGACCTTTTTTTAATATATTAATCGCTTCTCTTGTAGCCCGATGCGCATTACAAGCACGTGCTAATCCTATCAATGCCGCCGTTACTTGATCTTGTAATGTGGCAACTGATTCACTCTTACCGCAAACACCTTGTACTGTACAACCACCTGGTACTGCTGATTGTTCACATTGAAAGCAAAACATACTCATAATGATCCTCCTTCACGAGACTTTCTCGCTTTATATACTATTCATTCTTATTCATATCTTGTACGATATGACCTTTGTCATAACTACGAATATAGTGTACTATAATCATAGAACAAAATCTGTAGCTTCAGCTACATCTGATATTTTATATGCTGAAAGTTTCATACTACCATCATGGCTATGACCAATCAGAGATCTGTATACGATTTTTTATACAATAGTACCAATGTATAATTGACCTATTATACACGTATTATCTAATCGCTACCCGTGTCATACGATTCATGTCCTGTGGTATCCACCTTTCGTGTTCTACTATAACTAGCTTTCAACATATGTAATCGTATAAAATATCTAACACGCATAAAAGGAGATATATATGGTAAAAAATTCAACGATTTCATTACTAGAGAGTCATTATGAAGCCATTGCTGCTTGTCCTCTATTTCGCGGTTTACAGCGCGATGAGTTATTATCCTATTTGCAATCTGTTCCTATTTTACTAAAAAACTATCAAAAACATGACTTTATCGCTATTTCTGGAGATCCCATGGAAGGTATCGGCATCGTAGTAGAAGGTAGTGCCCTATTAACTCGTGAAAATGTACTTGGCCAGCGAGTGATTATGACAGAATTAACACAATCATCTATGTTCGGAGAAGCCTTACTATTTACTGCTCGCCCCTTATGGCCGGCTACGATTAAAACAACAAAACCTACTACTGTACTCTTTATACCGCTAGACAGTTTTATCCAAACGTTGCCAAATTGTCAATATTGTCAAACTAAGATGTTAACTAATTTGCTCCATGATCTGTCAGAAAAAGCATTAACACTGACTAAAAAAGTTCATTATTTAACGTTGAAAGGTATGCGAGAAAAAATTTTTGCCTATTTAACCGATCTGTACACGATGCAACAATCCACGACATTGGAACTACCACATTCACGCCAAGAAATGGCAGACGCCCTCAATGTATGCCGCACTGCCTTAAGCCGTGAGCTAGGTCGTCTACGAGATGAACATATCATTGCCATTCATGGTAAAACAGTACATCTACAAGAATTAGATACTATTTTAGAATACCGTTTCTAGTATGTATGCATGTACGTAAATCATTTCTAACACCTATACCTAGGCTTACCATGTTTCTAAGACATACAACTCATTTACCATCTCTATATAAGCATGCAATCTCCACCTAACTGAGTCGTTATAGATGAACATTCTTTACAAAACCATCTCTGAGAACCTGATTTATTCTTGCTATATTTCATACAAATACTATTGCAAACAGGACGGATAACCCTCTTCATTATATCTACCTCCGAAAATTCATTTTCTAAAGAAGATATAACACTAATTTTCCTTAAGATTTCAAGAGTTTCGAGTATTTTTACCAACTCTTTTTGTCCTATAAGCCTAAAATATCCACCAAAACAAACAAAAAGCACTGAGTCTAGTAAGAGTACTAGACTCAGTGCTTTTATATGGTTTTTATTATATAACGCTCTCCACACCAGATAAACCAACATTTCTATAGCCGCGTTGATATCTATCTATAAGATGGTATCATTTATAAATAGCCTATCATCATCTACTCTTTACCTTGCCCATGTTAGTTTCACCATAACTATACTATCAGCAAGTTATACGTTGTATCGCTTTTTCTGTCACTATATTTCTCAATACCTACACTATCAGTAAAATGTGGCATCATAGATTGATACAAGTTCTACTGATTAGAACCAACGGCTAATGTCAAATTCCTCACCGATGGTAGCTTTCACATGAGCTCGTCCTAAATATAACCCCAACAAGGTTAAGGATATATTCGATAATTCGCCGCTATCAAATATATCTGCCAAATCGAGCAACACAGGAGAAATTTTTTCTAAAATATTGCGAGCCTCTGCCCCAGAGAATGAGGTAGGTTTCGATTTCATTAATCCGATTAATCGTTGTTGTATATCTATATCGTTAATATGTGCTTGACGGAATAAGGCTTGTGCCATTGATTCATCTACGATAGCAAGTTTGTACAATGAAGAATTCATACTTTTAACAACAAACGATGTTGGTAAGGTTTCTCCACCCATAGCACGTTCTAATTCCTCAATGGTAAATCCTCTAAAGTTGAATACGAATGGATAGGAATTACTCATTAAGTGGGCAAAGGTAATTTGTTCCCGTTCCGGCATACTACAACGCAAATATTCTAATTGACGGAATACCGAATTATCTCGTGGAATATCCGAAATAAATGGTTCAATATATTTTTCTACATAATGTTGAAAATAATCTAAGGTGTAATTATTAGAATTACGAGAATATTGCAACAGCAAAATGATGGCCATAATTTGAAAGTGACCTAGTGTCAAATGTGGTAAGATACGTAATGCATCAAAGGCCACTAAATAAGGCGTACTAGATTTTGGTTCTTGCACTACATCTAAAAACGCTTCTAGTGCTGCCGATTTCATCCAAAACGTTGGTGTTGCCGCATAGGCTTTCTGCATACATAGCATAGCTTCTTGTACAACAATACTTTCTAATAAAGCTTGTGCCTCTTCAGGATGTGTCACATCTAAGTGATACAATGCATCCGTTGTAATCTCTGTAACAACCTTACGTGTTGCTTCACTAACGCCTCCAAAATAATGGAGAAACGGAGCCATGGCGATATCAACATGAGATTTAGGCACCATCGACTCAGTGGCGTCTTTGTTATGATCCATACCCATTCTACTTGCATCTGCTACGCCACAGGTTTCTCCCATAGAATGCGTATCCCACATAGCACTTGTAGAAATCACACGTGTTTCATCCATTGGTACATTTCTATGTTGCGTATCTACCGCAGGCATGACTAATGTGGCGGATGTTTCTGTATCATTACTATCTATGTCTATATCATCATACGGTTCATCAATAGGGCTATAAAAGTCGCGTTCTACATCGTCTTCCACCCCATCGGTTGCGGGCATTTCTTCTACTAACTGCTTAGGCACTACGGTTGTATGGCTCCCCGTTAATCGATTTCCCACCATGCGATCTGCCTCTTCGATAGCATGTTTTCGATTAGATAGCGATGTGTTTTCATCATCAGTCGTAGTTTCACTATATGTATTCATCGATGTACGTGTATCATCACGTCTATACGGCATACTGTTCGCCCGTTCCTGACGATTCGATTGTGCCTTATATCGTTTCTCGCCCGCTCTTTTTCCATTAGTTTGACGCAATCTAGCATCTTTCGATTGTGGCGATTTAAATAGCCAATAACAAATTAAAAAAAAGATAATCACCACAACTGCAATGACCAGATATGGTATGAATTCTTCCATAATTCCTCCTACACATACATCTCACTATATATTTCTAGTATATCTAGTATCTAGAGTCTAATCATCTATACAATCTACAATTTATATTCATAAAAAGTAGCTCAATCCATCCGCTAATCATCGTTCATCGTAGACAACGACAATCCCATAGATTTAGCTATCCTAATTCTTCATTATATATGGCACGACTACCGCCAATGCTTTTAGGGCGTGTGCGCGCTGCTGTCACATGGGCATATCCAATCGTTGTAACAGATAATCGAACTGGCACCGCCACATGTGTAAGATGCATGCCGATTAAAGTATCGCCTATATCAATACCCGCATCAGCACGAATAAACTCAACTACGCAAGGGTCTTTAAATCGTTCATAGGCCACCGTAGCTAACGACCCTCCCGCTTTGGGTTGAGGTATCACATTGACAATTTCTTCGGTAGTAACCGTCTGTTTTTCAATGACCAATGCACGGTTCAAATGCTCGCAACATTGAATGGCCAATTGAATACCCTGCTTTTGTGTCACATCATATAAACCAGTATATACAGCTTCTGCCACATGTAAATTAGATGCTTTACCAATATGATATCCTGCAATTTCACTAGTCGAACAGCCGATAATCAATCGACTTCCTTCTCTTAACTTGGCCACTTCGATTAACTCTATGACCGCCTGCTTTGTAGCACCAGTAATCGTATCTAACCAGCGACGTTTTTCATCATCGGGACTCGTTTCTTGTTTCATACAAGTCATTTGCACTGGGTAGTCATCCCTATTTTCTTCTGCCTGAGCGTGACAGACTCTCTTATTAGGTCCCACACCAACCCCTCTTTTCATCTCATCTCTAAATGTTTATATGGAATTATATATCCACTACGTTATATCCTATCATACTTTACGTATCCATTAAAGGTAAAAATAGTTTATTTTTATAATTATGTGACGCCGTATTTTTTAGAAAAATAGTATTAAAAATTTAAAATACTTCCCCCTAAATCGATAAGATACTACTCAGCCCCATATGTCTATCATTACTGTAAAAAACTCTTATCTTACTAGTCCCATGATGATACTACTAACAATGATATGCAGCATCTTTCTTATGTGAGTGATACAACATACTTTAACTACATGGTTTAAATGCCATTCCATATAAATTAATGTTTGTATCTCACAACACGTTTCCTTTTCCATAGCAAATTATATGTATGGCACTTCTTATTAGTTCTGCCTAGTGCTTTACAAACAGCACAAAAAATCGGCACAAAGGTTAATACCTTCATGCCGATTAACAGTTTGATAGCACTTAATGATGTAAAACTACGTATTAATAAATACTACAATTAGTCTCTTTTATATGGTTTTTGACCGATTTCATAGAAGTTATTACCTTCAGTATCGCCTACAACGATGCATGGGAAATCTTCAACAGTCAATTCTGCCAATGCTTCTGGGCCTAAGTCTTCATATGCCAATACTTCATATTTTTTAATAGATTTAGCAATCAATGCAGCAGCACCGCCAACAGCAGCAAAATAAGTTGTACCATTTTTCTTCATAGACTCTACAACTTCTGGTTTACGAGATCCTTTACCGATCATACCTTTAATACCTTGATCAAGCATTGTTGGTGTGTACGCATCCATACGACCAGATGTAGTAGGACCAGCAGAACCAATTGGATCACCAGGTTTTGCAGGAGTTGGTCCTAAATAGTACACAATTTTATTAGTCCAATCAATTGGTAATTTTTCACCACGTGCCAATGCTTCTGTCATAACTTTATGAGCTGCATCACGAGCTGAATAAATTTTACCAGTGAATAATACGCTATCTCCTACTTTTAATTTACGAGATACTTCTTCATTATAATCTTCAGTGTTAATGCGAATTGTTTCAGCCATTCTGAGTTCCTCCTATCAATTAAAGTTCTACGTGTGCATGACGCGCTGCATGACACATGATGGTAACAGCTACAGGAAGACCTGCAATATGAGTAGGACCCCATTCAATATTTACACCAATACAAGTAGTAGTACCACCTAATTGCGGTCCAATACCAGTTTTATTTACCATGCCAAGAATTTCTTCTTCAAGTTTAGCGTATTCAGGGTCTTTATGAGGTACATCGATAGGACGAAGTAACGCTTTTTTAGACATAACTGCCGCTTTATCCATAGTACCGCCAATACCGATACCAAGTACGATTGGAGGGCAAGGATTTGGGCCCGCATGTTTTACAATATCAAGTACGGCTTTTTTTACGCCTTCTACACCATCTGCAGGAACTAACATAGCTACATCAGATTTATTTTCAGAACCGAAACCTTTAAGTTCTACTTGAATATCAATCTTGTCGCCAGGTACGATTTCAGTGTAAATAATAGCTGGTGTGTTGTTACCAGTATTTTTACGATTGAACAATGGTTCAGCTACAACGGATTTACGAAGATATCCTTCAACATACCCTGCTGCTACACCAGCGTTAACGGCTTCAGTAAGATCTCCACCTTCAAGATGTACATCTTGACCAATTGAAAGGAATACTAATGTCATGCCTGTATCTTGGCAGTATGGGCGATCTTCTTCTCGAGCAATTTCTGCGTTTTTAATGATTTGGTCTAATACAACGCAACCTACTGGAGATTCTTCTGTTTCACGACCTTTTTTTAATCCTTCATAAATATCTTGTGGTAAGTAGTAAGCAGCATCCATACATAATTGTCTAACCGCTTTTGTAATTTCTGCAACATTAATTGTACGCAAAATAATCCCTCCTCAATTAACATGATTTAGTCAAAACACTGAACATAAATCAACTCTATGAAATTATCATAACATGCTAAATAGGGTCATTCAAGGCACATACTATGCCGTTTTATCAAGCCATTTTCATTTATGAGAAGCTTTATCATATCCACCATTTATAGACATTTATCTATCCAGTACGAACATTTTTGATGTAATACATTTCTTTCGTCTAGCCACGGTATTTTACATGTCAAACTTTAATAGTCTGTATTTTTAATAGGATTTATCACAATGATTGTAAATAACTGTATTAATCAACATTCCTTCATTCATTTAAAAACGCAAAATTTCTAGCATCTTCTCTATGACAAGTAAACCATCGAGATTATTTTTTTGTAACCACAACAGTTTAATTTATATTTATTACCTCATACAAGGGTCCTTTATCCCTTATTATTGATAGTAATTATCATATTTTTATAAATTTTTAGATCGTATACACACATATAGCTATTCTCAGAATCTGCCACTTAGAAAGAAAAATTTTTGATCATTTCTATCACAACATAAGTAACCATCTATTTTTTTGACGTTTTACTGTCATGCCTATCTATAGAGGTTATTAATAAACATGGTATCAGACCTTACTAAAAATAATCGTATTATGAATTTTTGTCATAAGCATTTCAATCATAGCATACCTATAATTATGCATTTATGATATATATTACTCACTTTCTCCATTTTAAAATTACAATATATATGTATATATTATAATTAATAGACTATATTTACTAAATTTTACTCGATTGTTCAACGAGTCATTCTTACTGTGCTTGTATAATGAATATAGCACTAAACGATACTGCGCATCAGGCGATTCTTGTGCAACTTTCAGGCAAGAAATGTCCTTACTCACCATGGCAGCATGGTAACGTTGAGAGAAGTCATAAAGAAGATGGAAAAATTTTATATGGTAGAAAAGTTTTTACAAGCGAAAAAAAATTCATCAAATAAGTAGAAAACATGAAACAAGATATAACAATACAGCAAAGACTACTCTTGACTTCAAAAGCCCAAACCAAGTTGTATCAGAATACTTCTCGATGTGTAACATATGTGTAACAACTAAGACGTAGATATATCAACATAGCGCAAATAGTATTGATTTTTAATCACCTAATGAATAGATAGAAACGTACTTTTTACAGGTACTATTAGCCGTCTATGTCACACATAGGTAACGACTATAAAAGACGAGCAAAATCTTTAAAAAAAAAGACTTGCATTATTTCAACATATCACCTATAATAACAAATGTACT
>NZ_KE384563.1:0-39352 GCF_000426745.1 Veillonella montpellierensis DSM 17217 | reverse complement strand
ACAGATGCGAATATCGACATAAAAGATGATACCGAAAGCGGAGTAAGCGTAACACCGACTACGGACAATGCGGGTAAAAAAACGTATACTATCGGTTTAAAACCAAAAATCAAAGTAGGCGAAGTTGCGATTGACGGAATGAAAGATAAAGCAAATATTGTTGTCGGCGATGTGAAGCTAAACGGAGAAAAAGGCAAAGGAACCATTACCGGACTTTCCAATACAAAATGGGATGGACAGCATATTGTATCGGGGCGTGCTGCTACGGAAGATCAATTGCAACAAGCGACAGAAGCTATGAAATATCAGGTGGTAGATATGACAAAACAGATACATTCTGTCGGTGCTAGTGCGGCTGCCCTTGCTGCCCTTCATCCACTTGATTTTGATCCAGATGATAAATGGGACTTTGCGGCAGGATATGGTAATTACCGAGGTGCCAATGCGACTTCACTAGGTGCTTATTATCGTCCTAATGAAGATACGATGTTTAGTATTGGTGGTTCTTTTGGCGGTGGCGACAACATGGTAAATGCTGGTGTAGCCGTTAAATTGGGACAAGGTAATCACGTTACTACATCAAGAGTGGCTATGGCGAAGGAAATTAAAGACCTTCGTGCTGAAGTAGAAGTACTACGACAAGCTATGACGGGTATGAGTCAAGGCAAGGCACTTGATCCGTTGAAAATGAAATTGTTCCCAGATATTGAAAAGAATCATTGGGCCTATGAAGCGGTTGATAAATTATTACAACAAGGTGTACTAGAAGGATACCCTGATGGGACTTTCAAAGGCGATCGTATGATGACTCGCTATGAATTCGCTGTGCTCGTATATAAAGCAATGCAACGGGGTATGAATGTGGATGAACGATTACTTCAAGAATTTGAACCAGAGCTTGAACGATTCCGAATTGATGTGATTGCAAAGGACAAAGCGGGACGTCCAACGATTGAACGGGTGCGTGTAAATCAAGTGGCACGTACAGGTAAACAAGTACACTAAGTGGCTTGCATAGGTGCGATAGATTCTATGCTTTCATGAGAACCTAGCCTACGATGACATGACGCGTTAGGGGAATAAAACAAGCATGAATATGCATGGCTAGTAGTATAGGTGGTTTTGTTTGACCCGATAAGGGACTATGTATATGCCACATGTGCCTTGCTAGAGCATCGATACTACCTATAACAATTACATACGATACAGCACACATGGCGATGTGATAAGTCTCGAGATGATGACGTTCCTATTATTAGACTGTTTTAATAAGGAATACGAGTCATTGTCTCGAGGCTTTTTTTAGGGTAACACGGGCGAATACACTGCGGTGTATGATGAAAATGAGGTGCCCATAAGGTTGTTGCAGCATATGTATACATCGAATGCACATTAGAGAGAAATCAACGTGATAGAGCACGAATGACATATTTGAAAGTACAATGAAAGAAACATAAACATCATCTGTGAAAGTAACATTGATTGTCCCCATAGACTGTATTATATAAATACATCATTAATAAAAGAAATTGTTCATATGCATTTGATTATGTAAACAGGGTGAATTATAATAACATTAATATAGAGCTTGTGTTATAGGAGAGTGTTATTGTCAGTAAAAGGAGTATGTATATGAACAAAATTTACAAACTTGTTTGGAGCAAAGTCAGAAACGCTTGGGTGGTGGCCTCTGAAATTGCGAAAGGACACGGGAAAAGCTCTTCTTCGGAAGGAAGCGGAAAACGTCTGAAATCGTTAGTTCTCATGGCACTCCTCGGGTGCTTCGTGATGACAGCAGATGGTGCGCTAGCCAGATCACACAACGACGACTATAACCTGACATTAGGAGATGATTCAAAAGCAGGGATGTTTTCCACGGCAATAGGACCTAATGCAGACGCAGGAGGGGCCTGCTCCACGGCATTAGGAGAATCATCAAAAGCACAAAAAGACAATTCCACGGCAGTAGGACGAGGAGCAGAAGCACAAGCGGAGGATTCCACGGCAGTAGGAAATGAAGCAAACGCACAAGGGAAAGCTTCCACGGCAGTAGGACGAAAAGCAAACGCAGTAAAAGACAATGCCACGGCATTAGGACAAGGAGCACAAGCGAAAGAAGACTCTTCCACGGCATTAGGACAAGGAGCAGAAGCAAAAGGGGAATCTTCCACGGCAGTAGGAAAAGAAGCGAAAGCAGAAAAAGACAATGCCACGGCATTAGGACAAGGCGCACAAGCAAAAGAGCAAGATTCTACGGCATTAGGATATGGAGCAATAGCAGATGAGCTATCTTCCACGGCATTAGGAAGTGAAGCACATGCATAAGGGATCTCTTCTACGGCATTAGGAGAAGAAGCAATAGCAGAAGCGCTATGTTCCACGGCAGTAGGAAAAGGAGCACACGCAAACGGGGAATCTTCTACGGCAGTAGGATATGAAGCAAAAGCACTGGTAGATGGAGGCGTTGCTTTGGGTAGCGGCTCTATTGCTTCGATAAATAAAGGAATAGTCGGATATGATCCGTCTACCGGAGAAGCAAGCACGGAAACCTCTGCCATTTGGAAAGCGACACAAGCAGCATTTTCTGTAGGAAGTGCTAAAGATAAAAATAATTTAATAACCCGCCAGATTACGAACGTAGCCGCCGGCAGTAAAGACACCGATGCGGTGAACGTGGCACAGCTGAAAGCACTTGCTACCGCCCCGATGAAGTTCTACTTTGGTGGTACTAAGGATAAGGGTACCAATGTCTATACTCCGGGTACTACAAACTGGAGCATGTCTCTCAATGAATTCCGCATGGACTTTGGCGACGGACTGAAAGCGGAACAGGTAACCGACAAAGACAACAAGAAATACACGCGTGTTACTCTTGATGTAGAGAAAGTAGAAAACATCGCAAAAGGAAAAACAACTGAACTCAAGAATGAAATCACGAAAGAGATGCATGAATTCAAGACCGAATCCGTACGTGGTGATGCTCTCGGAGCGGCTCTTTCCGCTTTGAAACCGTTGGATTACGATCCTTACAATAGAAGTCAAATCATGGCGGGCGTTTCGACATACAAAGGGCAAGAAGCCGTAGCACTCGGACTTGCACACTATTCAAATGAAAACACACTTGTACATGCAGGACTTTCATATGCAGGTTCAAGCGAACTCATGGCGAATGTAGGGGTTTCCTATCGTTTCGGAAACGGAGAAGATAAAGAAGCCCAAAAGGCACGAAATCTCCGTATGCCACAGTACGACAAGGGACCAATCAGCAGTGTCTATATGCTCCAGGACGAAGTGCAGTCATTAAAACGTGAAAATGATGCGATTCGTAAGGAAAATAAAGAAGCTAAAGACAGAATTGCCGTATTGGAAGCAAAACTGGAAAAGGTTTTAGAGAAAGTGAAATAATTCCGAGAAACAAAAACAAACACATCGATGAAGGTGTGTTTGTTTTTTGTGTTTCATTCATATGTAGATTCATTATTCTGCTCAGACCGGTGTACACAAATGTCCCTATCGCCCCGCAAGGTCCGGAACATTCCTCAGTCATCGGGAAAAGTGAACAAGGGGAAAGAGTGAGTAAGTAAGCACGAAAAAAGATTTCATACGGAACGGTATTACATAGCTGTCTGTCATTCTTGAACGATTGTAAAAAACGGTCGGGAATAGCGTTATAAAAAGTACGGGAAAGAGTGATGGCAAGAGAACCGCTTTTCGAGGAGTGAAGCGACATTGTAAAAGCGAGTGAAACGCCATACCCGACCGACGGGAGCGGTAAGAATCAGGCAAAGAAACAGGGGTTATATACACATTTTCAGGTATCCTTGTCGGATTCTTCGCTACTCATAACAATCTGCTTTTTACTAGTTCATTTCTTTCTGTATGCTTACCACCGCTCAAGAATGACGGCAGAGGTGAATTGCGTGTTTCAGGGGAGTTATGCAAAAATTGTAATCATGAATGAAAAACAGAATAAAATGATGACATAGTGAAATATATTTTGAAATAGAAAGCGATGAATATGCATGCTAGTACGTATAGGTGGTTTGTTTGACCCCACAAGGGATTAGGTTATGCCACATGATGCTTTGCTAGAACAATCGATACTCCTTATAACAATTACATACGATACAGCACACGTAGGCGCTGTGAATACGTCTCGAGATGATGACGTTCTATTAGACGGTTCTAATAAGGGATACGATGCATTATCTCGAGACTTTTTGCGATAACCTAACGATACACTGCGGTGTATGATGAAAAAAATAAACATCATTTGTGAAAGTAACATTGACTGTCCCCATAGATTGTATTATATAAATACATCATTAATAATAGGAATTATTAATAGGCATTTGATTATGTAAACAAGGTGAATTATAATAGCATTAATATGTAGTTTGTGTATAGGAGAGCGTTATTACCAGTAAAAGGAGTATGTATATGAACAAAATTTACAAACTTGTTTGGAGCAAAGTGAGAAACGCTTGGGTGGTGGCTTCTGAAATTGCGAAAGGTCACGGGAAAAGCTCTTCGTCGGAAGGAAACGGAAAACGTCTGAAATCGTTAGTTCTCATGGCACTCCTCGGGTGCTTCATGACGGGATTAGGACAAGGAGTACAAGCAGATGGGACCAATTCCTATTCATGGGGAAGTGAATCAGAAGCAACAGGGGACCAGTCCATAGCATTAGGAAATCGTGCAAAAGCACTAGGGGAAGGTTCCACGGCAGTAGGACAAGGAGCACAAGCACAAGAGCGATTTTCTACGGCATTAGGACAAAATGCACACGCAGAAAAAGAATTTTCCACAGCATTAGGAGTTAGTGCACAAGCAAAAGGGGCCTGGTCCACGGCATTAGGACAAAATGCAATAGCAGAAAAAGACGATTCCACGGCAGTAGGATATTATGCACAAGCAAAAGGGGACGAATCCACGGCAGTAGGACAAGGAGCAGAAGCACAAGGGAAATCTTCCACGGCATTAGGAGTTAAAGCACAAGCACAAAGTGACGATTCCACGGCATTAGGAAATGGAGCAGAAGCAAAAGGGGGCCAGTCCACGGCAGTAGGACATGGAGCACAAGCACAAGGGTCATTTTCCACGGCAGTAGGACGTGGATCACAAGCACAAAGCTGGTTTTCCACGGCATTAGGATATGGAGCACAAGCAAAAGAGGAATCTTCCACAGCATTAGGACAAGGGGCACAAGCCCTAGAAGATGGAAGTGTTGCTTTGGGTGAAGGAACAGTCGCCGGCAGAAAAGCAGGAACAGTTGGCTATTTGCCATCTGCCGATGGTAACCTTGATGATGTACTGACAGCGCTGGGCAAAAAAGCGGACTATGATACATTGACAGAAACAATCAAGGAATCAAAAAAGGAATACGACAATTTGACAAAGGCATTTGAGAATGCCTCGACGGAAGATGAAAAAACCGAAGCTAAGGACGCTCTTGACAAATGGAAAAGGGAGCATAAAGACTTTTTAGATGCTCTGGAAGCGAAGAGCAGACTGGAAGCGACATGGAAAGCCACTAAAGCGGCTGTCAGCGTAGGTAGAGACAGTCTGGATGAAGCAGAAAATAGAATTATTGAAAGCCGACAGATTACGAACGTAGCCGCCGGCACAGAAGATACCGACGCGGTCAACGTGGCACAGCTCAAAGCATTGAATAAGAAAGTTGATGGTAAGAAGGATATTCATTTCTTTTCTTCCAACGGGAGTGGCTCCGATATTAATTATGATAATCAAGGTGCAAGAGCCGGATTTACGACGGCGGTCGGACCAGATGCTATGGCAACGGAAGAAAATTCGCAAGCGTTCGGATATAGAGCAAGAGCGATAGGTCACTCAAGTATCGTATTCGGTGTGGAAAGCACGGCATCGGGAGCCAGAGATATTGCCATCGGTTACGGTTCACATGCGGTCGGTTCGGATAATACGAATACGTCATGGAACGATACGATAGCTATCGGTTGGAACGCGTTGTCGCGAGGCGGCTCGTTTGCTTCCGGAACCGGAGCGGTAGCCGGCGGTAGTGGCAGTGTGGCACTCGGAGGGGGCGCTTATGTCGGTACAAAGTGGCTTGATGATAAAACGGAAGAAAAACAACATGTCAATAAATGGGTATTGACACGTTATATTTTAGATGACGGATTAAAAAAAGAACTGGAAGAAAAATTTCCGGAAAAATTTGCCGAATGGAAACGAAGAGCGGAAAAGATGCCTGCCGCTATGGGCAGTGAATATTTGGAGCAAAAACTCCGTACGCTGGCGATGGAACAACTTCCGCAGATGACTTCTCCGTCCATGAAAAATACAATGAAAGACATGGAGAGCAGTATTGCTATCGGCCGCAGAACCAAAGTATATAGTGCGTCCGCTGTGGCAATCGGTGCGGAAGCGAAGGTAGGAGAAAATCTTGACGGTGCGATTGCGTTGGGAAATCAGTCCCTTGCTACCCGTAATGCCGGCAGTTTCGGCTATGACCCGACAAGTGATGCAACAACATGGACAGACTTTAAAAAGGCACATCCGGAAGCAGGTATAAGTGCGGCACGAGAACAGGAAATCCAACGTGAAATGAACGACATTTCAAATGAAGTCGCTCAAATGGGACCTACCTATCAAGCATGGGTAGATAAAGAAAAATATCCTGATAAATATTTGGATGAGCGTAAAGCCTATGCGGAATCTCACGGAAATAGATTGAACGGAAACAACGAATGGGCGGACTGGGTCATGCATGCACGCAACGAACAACAAAAATTATGGAACAAAGGACAAGAGTTGACCGATAAATATAACAACTTGCAAAAAGAATTGAATGGCGGAGCAAACTTAGGTAAAGGTGCATGGATAGGAAACAAAGCGGCACTGGCTATCGGTAATGAAGAAGACGGAGTTACCCGTCAGATTACAGGAGTAGCCGCCGGTACAAAGGACACCGATGCGGTCAACGTGGCACAGCTCAAAGTGTTGAATACGAAAGTGGATAAAGTAGCGGCAAACAGTACCGCTTATACCGTTGAAACGAAAGAAAATGACGATAATACTACCACCGTTACTATTAAAAGCAATAAAGCCGGTGATACGGGTACAACCGTAACGGTAGCCACCAAAGATATTCATATTACAAGCGGAACGTACGATAAAAATACAAAGAAACTTACCTTTACAACGAATACGAATACTACATTCGATGTAGATATGAATGACGTAATAAGTGCAGCAGCGACAGGCGGTGTGCATTACTTGTCGGTGAATAGTTCGGAAACCGGGGAAGGTTCCAACTATAAGAATGACGGTGCGAAAGCAAAAGGCAGTATCGTACTGGGAGTACGTTCCTCGTCGGAAGGTATCAACGGGGTGGTTGTCGGTAATGACAACAAGTTGACCGGTATAAAAAACGATCAAAACAATAGTGTCGTTATCGGGACCGGATTGAATGTAGACGGTGTACACAATATTGTTGTTGGTACTAATTATGAAAATTACGATCAAAAAGAGACGAAGGTAAAAGGTGAGCAGAATACCGTTATCGGTAATGGCAATTTAGTCGGATATACGGCTGCCAAAGATCCCAATAATGCGACAAAATGGATATATACCGAGGTAAGTACAAGCGGAAGCGATCGAAATGTAGTTGTCGGCAGTTGCAATACGGCAAACGGCAGCAGTGTCGCAGTAGGTACCAGTCTGGAAGTGGAAGATTTAGGACGTGCTTTCGGTAGCGGTAATAAGATTATCGGCAGTAATAACGGAGGCGGTCAATGGGGATTGGCATTGGGCAGTAATAATACTGTCAAAGGCGAAAAGGCCGTCAGTGTAGGTACCGATACAAATGCATCGGGAGATTATACAGTTTCTATCGGTGCGGAAGCTAAAACGAATAAAACGAACAGTATCGCCATGGGATATCAGGCGGAAACGGTAAAAGGCTGGTCTACCGCAATCGGAAGCGGTGCCAAAACGGAAGGAACGGCAAGCACTGCCGTGGGCGGTCTTAGTGCTTCTGCAACGGTGGATTACGGTGCGGCCTTCGGTTCTTTCAGTGTGGCACAAAGAGCAAGCGGTGAAGTAGGATACTTGGCAAACGGACAGAAGTCAATGGCATGGCAATCGAATTTAGGTGCTTTTTCCGTCGGCGATGATGTGACAGGGTATTCTCGTCAGATTACAGGCGTGGCTGCCGGTACAAATGATACCGATGCGGTCAACGTGGCACAGCTGAAAGCCATCGAAAAGAAAATAGGTACGGGCGGTACAAACGGTAAAGACGGTAAATCCGCTTATGATATATGGTTGGAAACACAGACCGATAAAACTCAAACGCAGCAAGATTTCCTTAACAGTCTGAAAGGTAAAGACGGTAAAAACGGAACAGGTGCGGATATCGACATACAAGGCGATACCAAAAGCGGAGTAAGCGTAAAACCGGCTATGGACGATGCGGGTAAAAAGACGTATACTATCGGTTTGGGCACAACAATCAAAGCAGGCGAAGTTACGATTGACGGTACGAAAGATAAAGAAAATATTGCTGTCGGCGATGTGAAGATACACGGAGAAAAAGGCAAAGGAACCATTACCGGACTTTCCAATACAAAATGGGATGGACAGAAAATTGTATCGGGACGTGCTGCTACGGAAGATCAATTGCAACAGGCGACAGCAACAATACAACATCACATGGTGCAAATGGGACAACGTGTAGATCGTGTAGGTGCTAAGAGTGCCGCTTTGGCAGCACTTCATCCATTAGACTATGATGCCGATGATAAATGGGATTTTTCAGTGGCCGTAGGTAACTATAATGGTGCTAATTCGGCTGCATTGGGCGCTTTTTATCGACCAAATGAACGAACCATGATTTCATTGGGTGGCACAATAGGTGGCGAAGACAATATGGTCAACCTAGGTGTTTCGTTTAAAACTGGTTCCGGTGTAGATGGTCAAGTGTACACATCTCGCGCAGCGATGGCTAAAGAGATAAAGGCACTGAAAGAAAAAGATGCACAACGAGAAGAACAAGTGCGCCAATTGATAGCCTTAGTGACAGCTATGCAACAGAAATAATTACATAAGTTATAAAAAGGTAAAGACACTGTTAATGGTAGTCAATTGTACAAGACAAATGCAAGAGAAATAATTACATATAGTTATAAAAGGCTTTCAAATCTATAGTTGATTTGAAAGCCTTTTTTAGGTATTGGATTAGTTTGACGTTATATCGTGTATTGTATGCATAGGTGTATGCAATGATAGAAGAGATGGGGATATGATAGAGAAGAAAATAGTATGAATCATCAAGTGCCAAATGTGGTTTGTTACAGGCAGTACGTTTTTACCATAGTGTATCATCCATGCCACTGGAGATGACGAGAGAGGGAAAGTATGCTACAATTAAGAATATTACTGTATGTCAGCCTTGTGTGCCTATTATCGAGCCGTATTGCGCTTAGTCTATGTGCGTGGGCAGTGGCGTTATGCGAGCACCGATCTATTTAGTAGCGCCCATAGGATCTTATGAAAAGGTTAGGGGATACGGGTGATACGTTGGCTGATAACAATGAGACTGATTGTATGACATGGGGTGTGTATAGGGAATGTGATACAGGTACTTTTGTGCATGAGTGAACGGTAGCAGTCTATATGTATTCATTAGCATACGAGATATGTATAGATGCAAGACATGATGTGTATACTAGGGATGGATAGATAATAGGAGAGGTCAATGGCAGATATAACGGATGTAGAAGTGAAAGAACCAAGTGATTATTTAGAGGTCGTAGAGGACATTGCACAAGAATTATTAGCGCAGTTAACTACGGGAGAAGATGGCAGCATCATAGACATGTTTCAGACAGGAAGTTTTGATCCAGCACAGATGTTTGTGTTTTTTGGTGCTTTAGAATCAGCATTATTGCAATTTCGCACGGATAAGCGGTGTAAAACCGTATTGGTTCATGCCCAACCATCGTCCTTATATGGTATTGGACAGGTCGTAACACCAGTAACGACGCTGTTGGAACATATTGGTATCAATCGCATGGACGATGTGAGCAATAATCGATTGGAAATTGGTCATATCATGTTTACGGGAGAAGAGCTTACATACCATGGTGATGATTTGAAAGGGCGCTATGTGGTGGTGATTTGTGATTTGCTCGATGAAGGATCACCGTATTTAGAGGCGTGTATCGACATATGCCATGAAATGAAAGCCAGTCACGTGGTGGCCATACCAATGATGGTGTGGAATCCTGAATTGATAGATAATTTAAGTGTAGACTCTATAAAAGAAGCGTTAGACAATCATGAAAATACTATTATCTCCTAGCAAGACGAAAACACTATGTGGGACGCCGCATACACCATCATTTCATTCTGACATGACAAAGCAGATTGTTCGGCAAATGCAAGCGTTGTCGATAGAAAGTATTGCTAACGCCTTAGCGATTGCTACTGATAAAGCGACTAAGGTACATGATTTTTTTCTTCACTATGAGGATATGCCCGTAGGCGCTGCGGCAGCGAGTTATTCAGGACTTTCCTTTAAGCGACTTGATTGGGCTACGTTAGACGCCAAGACGCAAGCTTTTGGCGAAGGGCATCTCGTTATTTTATCTGCTTTATATGGTGTATTAGAGCCTAGTATGCCCATTAAGGACTATCGTCTTGATTTGGTGAATCCCATATTGAAAGAAGAAAAAACAAGCCTTTATAATTGGTGGCGCCCATTAGTAGCAGATTATTTCAGTGGAGAAGATTGGATTTTGAATCTAGCCTCTAAAGAATATGCTCGTCTAGTAGAACATCCATTAATGGTAACCGTAGAGTTTCACGAGTTGAAAAAAGAGGTGTGGAAACAGTTGAGCACATCGTCGAAGATGATGCGTGGCCTCTTAGCGCGGTATATGTTGACGCACCAAGTAACAGATATACAGCAATTACCACAACAGATAGGGGACTTTACCCTATATAGCACGTTGCCTACGTCGGTAACAGAACCAATGACGATTATTTATAGAAACGATACGCATCGTTAAGAAATTAATAGGGGCAACGTATTACGTAGCATATCGCTTACAACGATCATAGTGTATGACGACTGTGGATAGACGTGTATCGAGTGAATTAGACATTAGTATGAAGTGTCTTACTTTCTACATAGCACCTCGTGTATCGCGATGACAGAATGTATGCGATTGTGTATAGAAAAAATCAAATCGATAAGAAATTATTATAGGTAGTATGGTCTACGTAGTATCACGTTCACAACGAAGATAGGGACGATGATGATTATTTGTAGAACTATAAAAAGCATGATGGACACCTTTATGCATTGTCATAGGCATGGATTTTGTAAGTGTATGGTAATAGGAGATAGATATTATAAAAATACTCTTGACAAGGATACGGGTTGCTCCTATAATGAAGTCATCAATTACATAGTTGCCTATCAAACCGATGAGGTGGAAATCAAGATATGAGATGCGCTCACAGAGAGCGGGGGTGCTGAGAAGCCCGCAGTAAGCAGCATATTAAATGGACCACTGAGGGTGTAGTGAACAGCGTATGCTCAGTATTCTACAACGTGACACGAGCGTTATTCGTGGAGGATATGTTAGTATCCTAGTGAGAGGAATGGCTTAAGGACTCTAGTTATACGTAACTAGAGATTTTTTTTACTATTCAAACAAGGTGGTACCGCGATTTAGTTACAGCACATTGTGTGCGTTGCTAGCTCGTCCTTGCAGTAGCAAGGGCGAGCTTTTTTGTTACCCAATAGATGGAAATCTAGATAGTTGCTAGGAACGAAGAAATAGACAGTAATTGATTCATTAGTAGTAGCACAAGACTAAAATAGCGACACGTCTGTGCGACAGGATATACATACAATGAAGAAGGAGAGGACGTCTATGAAACCGAGTTTACAAGAAGTAAAAGCATTGGCCGTAGGGTATGATGTGGTGCCGGTGTATAGAGAAATTTTATCAGATCGACGCACACCGATTAGTGTATTGAAAGCGTTGAAACGTGTATCGGCTCATACGTATTTATTGGAAAGTGCAGACAGTACGCATCACTGGGGTCGGTATTCGTTTTTGGGGTATCATCCTTCCTTGGAAATTTCTTGTAAAAATCATGTCATGACAATGAAAGGAACCACGACACGACGATTTACTTGTTCTCACCCGGCCGACGAAATACGCAAGATTTTAGATCAATACAAAAGTCCACGGATTCCAGAATTACCACCGTTTACAGGTGGTCTCGTGGGGTACTTTGCGTATGAATATATTCGCTATGCGGAACCTAGCTTAGATGTTACTGTACCGGATGATGATAGCATGGTGAATGATGTAGACCTTATGTTATTTGATACAGTCATCGCCTTCGATCATTATCGAAATGTGATGTATTTAATAAAAAATATTCGCACCGATGATATAGAACGTAATTATAATAAAGCGGTGTTAGAATTAGAGTCTCTAGCAGAATTGGTTATGAATGGTGAAGAAATTGACCACGAACCATGTAAATTACTGTCGGATTTTCGCTCAGAGTTTTCCAAAGAAGAATATGAAGATGTAGTGCGACAAACACAAGCATACATCAAAGAGGGCGATATTTTTCAGGCCGTTGTTTCCAATCGTAAGGAAGCCGACTTTCAGGGGAGTTTATTAGATGCGTATCGCTTGTTACGCACCATGAATCCATCGCCCTATATGTTTTATCTCAGTGGCAAGGATATAGAATTAACGGGGGCTTCACCGGAAACATTAGTAACCGTAAAAGATGGCATACTACATACGTTTCCTATTGCAGGAACTGTGCCACGAGGTAAGAGTGAAAGGGAAGATCAATCTAGAGAAGCAGAGTTGATGAAGAATGAAAAAGAATTAGCGGAACATAATATGCTTGTTGATTTAGGGCGCAATGATATAGGAAAAGTGAGTCGCTTTGGATCTGTGGTGGTGGAACAGTTGCATCAGTTACAACGATTTTCCCACGTGATTCATATTACGAGTGCCGTACGGGGCGAGTTGAAAGATACTTGTGATGCGTTAGATGCGATTCAAGCCTTGTTACCGGCTGGCACGTTATCGGGAGCACCTAAGATTAGAGCCATTGCTATTTTACAGAAACTGGAAAAAAGTTGTCGTGGTGTCTATGGTGGCGCGATTGGCTATATTGATTTTTCCGGCAATATGGATGTGTGTATCGGTATTCGGATGGCGATGGCGAAAGCAGGTCGCGTATTTGTTCGATCCGGTGGCGGCATCGTATGTGATTCGGTGCCACGAAAAGAGTATGAAGAAACGATTCACAAGGCACAATCGATGATTGATGCGATTCGACAAGCACAGGAGGTGGAAGGATAATGATTCTATTGATTGATAACTATGATAGTTTCTCCTTTAACTTATATCAATTGGTCGGGACTATTTGTAGTGATATTAAGGTTATCCGCAGTGATGAATTATCGGTAGCAGAGATTTGTCAGTTGGCACCGAGTCATGTGATTTTATCGCCAGGACCTGGACGACCAGATAAGGCGGGAGTATACGAGGAATTGATTCGCACTTGTAAGGGACGATTTCCGATTCTCGGGGTGTGCTTGGGGCATCAAGCTATTGGCGAAGTATTTGGTGCTACCGTATCCTATGCCAAGCAAGTTATGCATGGGAAATCGAGCGTTATATCGGTAGTGACACCGTCAAAATTATTTGAAGGATTACCAGCAACGCTAACTGTAGCACGGTATCATTCATTAGCCGTTGTGGCAGATACGATACCGGATGAATTGATAGTGACGTCTGTGGCGGATGATGGAGAAGTGATGAGCCTAGAACATAGAGAGTATCCTATATATGGTTTGCAATTTCATCCAGAATCTATACTGACACCAGAGGGAGCTAGGATGGTAGAAAACTTTCTCGCTCTTTCACAGTAGGCCATATAGAGACCATGAAATCAGCAAGTGATAGTAGAGAATGATGGTTACTAGTAAGTTAGCAAGTAGTACAACAATATGGTTACCTATGACGGTTGATTAGGTGTTACATCCTATAGTAATAGGACCTAGCCTTTATGGAGTAGATAACGATGATGTAAAATAGGCAAGACGCAATATGAGAGGGGTATTATTATGATTAAGGAAGCAATTCATACATTATTAGCACATCAAGATTTATCCTATGCTATGGCAAAGGCATCGATGGAAGAAATTATGAGCGGTACCGTTAGTCCAGCACAAATGGGAGCTTTTTTAGCCACTTTGGCCTATAAAGGGGAAACGATTGAAGAAATTACGGCTTGCGCAGAAGTGATGCGTGCTAAAGCCGGCACTGTATCTCATGACGGTGATGTACTTGAAATTGTTGGCACTGGCGGTGATGAAGCGTTTACATTCAACATTTCTACGACAGCAGGTTTTGTCATTGCTGCCGCTGGAGTACCAGTGGCGAAACATGGCAATCGCAGCGTATCCAGTAAATGCGGTGCTGCCGATGTGTTAGAAGAGTTAGGCGCGGTCATCACTTTATCAGGCGAACAAAATCAACGGGTCTTAGCCACAACGGGCATGTGTTTTATGTTTGCCCCTGTATTTCATCAATCGATGAAGTATGCGGCACCAGTTAGAAAGGATATGGGTGTTCGCACGGTCTTTAACATATTGGGACCTTTGGCAAATCCAGCCGGCGCTACAATTCAGTTGATGGGTGTATATGCAAAATCCTTAGTAGAACCATTGGCAAAGGTATTATCCAATTTAGGTGTTACGCGAGGTGCCGTTGTATTTGGTAATGATGGGATTGACGAAATTTCTGCCTGTGCTTCGACGAAGGTTTGTGAAATCAATGATGGCGCATTCCACACGTATGAAATTACACCAGAACAATTTGGCCTTGTTCGAGGTAATAAAGATGACATACTAGGTGGTGACAAGGTGGATAATGCAGCTATTACGACAGCGGTATTATCTGGAGAAATAAGTGCAAGACGTACGGCAGTGGTGTTAAATGCAGGGATGAGCATCTATTTGGCCCATGAAGGGATGACTTTACAAGAAGGCATCCGTATGGCAGAGGACATGATTGATTCTGGACGAGCATTGGCGAAGATGAAAGAATTTATTGCTATGACGCAGTCCGTAGCACGAGAACAGTTACAGTGAGAGAGGGCCTATGATATTAGATCGGATTGTAGCAGCCACGCGCATGCGAGTGGCACAGGAAAAAGAACGGCGCCCGTTAGACGTGGTGCGAAAAGAAGCGATACGTATCGCTCAAGATGAACTGGCTCATGCCAAAGGAGGAACATATTCCTTTCCCTTTGAAGAGGCATTGCGGGCACAGGATATTAATTTTATTTGTGAAGTGAAACAGGCGTCCCCATCGAAAGGACGGATTGTTACAGAATTTCCCTATTGTAAGATTGCCAAGGACTATGAACGAGCAGGGGCAGCGGCGATTTCTGTACTCACAGAACCGTATTTTTTCAAAGGCAGTGCTACCTACTTACAGGAGATAGCCAACATCGTGAGTATCCCCTTGTTGCGGAAAGACTTTATCATCGATGCATATCAGATTTACGAGGCAAAACGAATAGGGGCTTCGGCCATTTTGTTGATTGCCAGCATTTTAGATCTTCCAACATTGCGTGCATTTCGCGAATTGGCAGATTCATTGGGTCTATCTTGTTTGGTGGAAGCGCATAACGAGGTGGAAATAGAACGAGCCGTGCTCTGTGGGGCACGGGTCATTGGGGTGAACAATCGGAATTTAAAAGATTTTACGGTGAACATAGAAAATAGTCTATCCCTTCGTCACTTGGTGCCTGATGATTGTATATTCGTCTCTGAAAGTGGACTCACATCGCCAGAAGATATTGAACAATTACGGGCCCATCACATTCATGCGGCATTAATGGGGGAAGCTTGCATGCGCAGTGATGATAAGGTGGCTTTTTTAGCTCGTTTATATGGTCGTCCTTCGTTAAGTCGTGTTAAATTCTGCGGTATCTCAGAGGTGGAAACGATTCCTCATGTAGTGGCGTGTGGTCCCGACTATATGGGCCTTGTGTTTGCCCCCAGTCCACGGCATGTGTCCATAGAGCAAGCGGTGAAATTGGTACAAGCCTTGCGTCAAGAAGAAATGAACGAAACGGTAGATACGACGTTTAGTAGACCGTCAGGGTCGGTACATGATGGAGGTCGTGATAGATTGCCTCTAGAAACATCAAACTTTCAGAGGGGGCGGAAAACAAACCGAGATAATAGAGCAAAACCGATACAAGTGGTAGGCGTGTTTGTGAATAGTCCTCTCGAGGAGATTGTAGAAACCGTTCGCACCGTGGGCCTTGATGTGGTGCAATTACATGGGGACGAAGAGGAATCGTTTATACGAACGCTGCAAGAGGCGATTCATAAACCAGTGTGGAAAGCAGTGCCACTACGGTGCGCTGACGATGCGAAGCGGTGGGAACAGAGCCATGCGGATATGCTCGTTTTTGATGCTTATGATAGGAGCATGCGTGGCGGTACGGGACAGACATGCAACTGGTCGTGGCTCGCACAGTACCCACGTCCCTATATGCTAGCTGGTGGTTTGAAAACGGACAATGTGGTACGTGCATTGCGGTCATTGCAACCTTTTGGTATTGATGTGAGTAGTGGCATTGAAGTAGATGGTCATAAAGATGGTGAGATCATGCGTGACATGATGCGTATGATTCTATCTTGTAGAGAATAGGAGATATATATGAAAGCGGCAAGTTATAGAATGATAAATGAAAGCTTGATGGATTCTTCTAAGCGAGGAGCAAAACGTCATGGCTATTTTGGAGAATTTGGGGGACAGTTTATACCAGAAACGTTGATGAATGCAGTCATAGAATTAGAAGAAGCCTATAGAACGTACAAGGATGATCCCGATTTTATACGTGAATTAGAAGACATGCATCGTACGTATACGGGGCGACCTTCCCTATTGTATTATGCGAAACGAATGACCGAGGATTTGGGCGGTGCAAAGGTCTATTTAAAGCGAGAAGATTTAAATCATACTGGGTCACATAAACTGAATAATGTTATCGGTCAGATACTGTTGGCAAAACGCATGGGGAAAACGAGAGTGATTGCGGAAACGGGAGCTGGCCAACATGGTGTGGCAACGGCAACGGTGGCTGCATTGATGGGGATGGAATGTGAAATTTTTATGGGGGAAGAAGATACAAAACGACAGGCCTTAAATGTGTATCGCATGGAACTGTTGGGAGCACGCGTTCATGCGGTTACTTCTGGAACGGGTACCCTTAAAGATGCGGTAAGTGAAGCCATGCGAGAATGGACATCGCGCATAGCTGATACACATTATGTGTTAGGATCCGTCATGGGGGCCCATCCATTCCCTATGATCGTACGGGACTTTCAGTCTATCATTAGTCGAGAAGCGCGAGCACAAATTTTAGAACAAGAAGGGCGATTGCCGTCGGTTGTTATGGCGTGCGTTGGGGGCGGTAGTAATGCGATGGGCATGTTCTATCATTTTATTGATGATGAAGAGGTACAGCTAATCGGTTGTGAAGCGGCAGGCCGTGGCATTCATACAAATCAACATGCGGCGACGATGACGAAAGGAACGAAGGGGATTTTTCACGGTATGAAATCCTTATTTTGCCAGGATGAAGATGGTCAAATTGCACCGGTGTACTCTATTTCTGCAGGACTCGATTACCCGGGTATTGGGCCAGAACACGCCCATTTACAAGCGATGGGACGTGCCACCTACGTACCTGTTACCGATGATGAAGCGGTGCAGGCCTTTGAATATTTGTCACGGATGGAAGGGATTATCCCTGCCATTGAAAGTGCGCATGCAGTGGCATATGCCCTACGATTGGCACCGACTATGAAATCTGATGAAAGTATGATTATTTGCTTGTCAGGTCGAGGTGATAAAGACGTGGCGGCCATGGCACGCTATCGAGGTGTAGACATTCATGAATGAGAATATAGTGAGGAGTGAACATGATATGACCAGTCATAGACCATTAGAAACGGCAAAGCAACGCATAATGGCAGCATTTCGCCATAAAGCATTTATTCCTTTTATTACAGCCGGCGATCCAACGATTAGTGATACGGAGCGCTATATCCATACTATGGCGCAAGCTGGTGCGGATATGATAGAAATCGGCATTCCCTTTTCGGATCCCGTTGCAGAAGGCCCCGTCATTCAACGAGCTAGTGAACGAGCTTTGCAAGGAGGATTGAAAATCGATCATATTTTTGCCATGGTGAAGCGCTTACGCCAAGGCAAAGAACAAAGAGCGGCACTAACGATTCCGCTCATTCTTATGACCTATATAAATCCTATCGTAGTGTATGGGAAAGAACGATTCTTCTCCGCTTGCGCCGATGTGGGTATTGACGGCGTTATCGTGCCAGATTGCCCATTTGAAGAAAAAGGAGAATTGATTGAAGCGGCGCATGCCTGTGGCGTATGCGTGATTTCTATGATTGCGCCTACCTCGAAAAATCGTATTGAAATGATTGCAAGTGAGGCAGAAGGCTTTATCTATTGTGTATCATCCTTAGGCGTTACGGGTATGCGGGGACACATTCAAACTGATTTGCCGACCATCGTATCGACCATTCGCCAATATACGAACATACCGGTAGCAATCGGTTTTGGTATTTCTAATCCAGCACAAGCAAAGACCATGGCCAGTGTTGCTGATGGGGCCATTGTAGGGTCGGCACTGGTGGCTATTGTGGCGGATAAGGGCTCACAAGCGGATGCAGCGATTCATGACTATGTGTCGACTATGAAAGCAGCCGTAGAAGAGGCTAACACATAGTCGATAGGCATACTATGAGTTTAGACCATATGATTCTACCTGAGTTGCTAGGAAAATTTCCTTCGTATAGGGGCGACGTGTTACGTTACCTTGTATCAATATTATTTTTAATACCGAACATCTTTTGTTGTACGAAGATAGGAAGGCCTAACAACTATATCACTTGTGGATGGGTACATAGAACTCTCGTATTGTAGAATGTATGGCAGTTAGGGTAGATATTTCAGGTACTACTTGATGATGACTAGGAATACTTACGATTTGTATGGTAATGAGATACAGTTCGATAAGTATTCACTTGTGGATGGTTATATATAATTGCTTTTATTGTAGGATGTATGACAGTTAGGGTAGATATTTCATGTACTTACTTGATGATGACTAGGAATACTCGCGATTTGTATGGTAATGAGATACAGTTCGATAAGTATTCACTTGTGGATGGCTATATATAATTGCTTTTATTGTAGGATGTATGACAGTTAGGGTAGATATTTCATGTACTTACTTGATGATGACTAGGAATACTCGCGATTTGTATGGTAATGAAATACAGCTTGATAGGTGTGAAATTATGTGGGAAAAACGATAGCTGATTGCTTTCATTTACATAGGATTCCCCTTTTATCCTCTATAGGGCATATGCTATAATAAATAGTAAACGATTAGGAAACATAGGGTAGATACCTAGTCTAATAGCCATAAACGATGCAGGAGGATGTAATGGAACATAAGGAAATTGTTATTGTTGTAGATTTTGGTGGGCAATATAATCAGCTCATTGCTCGTCGTGTCCGTGAAAATCATGTGTATTGCGAAGTATATCCTTACAATAAAGCGTTAGCAAAAATTAAGGAATTGCAACCACAAGGGATTATCTTTACCGGTGGGCCTAGCAGTGTGTATGAAGACAATGCGCCTACGATTGAAGCAGAAATTTTTGACCTAGGTATTCCTGTATTGGGTATGTGCTATGGGATGCAATTTATGGCGCATACATTAGGTGGTAAGGTTACATCGGCAGATCATCGTGAGTTTGGTAAAACAGCAACTACATGCGATACAACTTCTCCTTTATTTAAAGGATTAGAAGAAGAACAAATTGTATGGATGAGTCACGTAGATTATGTGTCTAAGATGCCAGAAGGTTTTACTGAAATTGCTCATACAGAACATTGCCCAGTAGCAGCTATGCAAAACAAAGCACGTAAATTATATGCCATGCAATACCATGCAGAAGTGCTTCATACGGAACATGGAAAAGAAATGCTTCATAACTTCCTCTATGAAGTATGCGGTTGCACAGGTACGTGGACGATGGCGAACTATGCTAAAACAGCCATAGAAGATATTCGTCACACTGTAGGAACAGGCAAAGTATTACTGGCTTTATCTGGTGGTGTAGATAGCTCCGTAGCGGCAGCATTAATCTCTAAAGCAGTGGGCGATCAATTAACTTGTATATTTGTAGACCATGGATTGATGAGAAAAAACGAAGGCGATGAAGTAGAACTGGCTTTCAAAGATCGAGGCATGCATTTTATACGGGTCGATGCAGAAGATAGATTTTTAGGTAAATTGGCAGGCGTTGACGATCCTGAACGAAAACGTAAAATTATCGGGGAAGAGTTCATTCGTGTCTTTGAAGATGAAGGTCGTAAGATTGGATCTGTTGATTTCTTAGCACAAGGCACCATCTATCCCGATGTGATTGAATCGGGGACTGGTGAAGCGGAAGTGATTAAATCGCATCACAATGTAGGTGGTTTGCCAGCAGTAGTGGATTTCAAAGGGTTGATCGAACCATTACGCAACTTGTTTAAAGATGAAGTGCGCGAATTAGGTGAGGAACTAGGCTTGCCTGATTACCTAGTATGGCGTCAACCATTCCCAGGCCCAGGATTGGCCATTCGCGTAATGGGCGATTTAACGAAAGATAAATTGGACATTCTTCGTGAAGCGGATGCTATTTTCCGTGAAGAAATTGCTCGTGCTGGTTTAGAGCGCAGCATCAACCAATACTTTGCGGTACTTACCAATACACGTACCGTTGGCGTAATGGGCGATTTCCGTACCTATGAGTATACACTTGCATTGCGTGGAGTGACCACGACAGACTTTATGACCGCCGATTGGGCACGCATTCCTTACGACGTGCTTGATCTCATATCACGACGTATTATTAATGAAGTGAACCACATTAACCGTATCGTCTACGATATTACATCGAAACCACCAGCTACGATTGAGTGGGAATAGTTAAAAATAGGCTATAAAGCCTTATAAATGGCTGTTTTGTGATTGTTGTGCTTGCACAATACTTGCAAATTTTAGAAATTGGTTACCTGAAGAATAATTTTTAAGGAATACAAAAAGCAACTAAGAGAAAAATCCTAGTTGCTTTTTTGTTTTTTTATCATGTATAAGTTTAATGCTGCTTTCATTGAAACTGCCAATAAATCTGTGGCGATGCTTTTAGCAACCTCTAATGTAAACGGCAGAGTGTTATCGTTAATTATCTTTTTGATAGTATTCCACGTAGTATCTTCTCTCATTGTATCTAAAAAATCATGTCCTTCCCAGGGTAATGAACCAACTGAAAAAAAGTATAATGAGTTAATAGCATACTGGACATTATAGTAATCGGCAAATTTGTAAATAAATCAAATGAGCCTAAAAAGAGCATTGTTAAGGAAATTAGAAGATAGAAAGATGATAAAAAGATTTCTATCAATAATGCGATTAAAAAAGAAATTGAACGATTCTTAGTTGTCAACATATAGGTTACACATTGAGAAGTATTCTTCTTAGTTATCAACACATATGTTACACATTAATAAGTATTCAGATACAACTTGGTTTGGACTTTTGAACCCAAGACTAGTCTTTGCTGTATTATTATATCTTGTTTCATATTTTTCTGCTTGTTTAATTAATTCTTTTTCTCTTGTAAAGACTTTTCTGCCATCCAGCACACTCCATTGCGTTTTAGCATTCGCCGTATTAGGGTAAGTTCTTCTTTTGTATGTGCATTAGGACTGCTTTTTAGATATGTAAGTAGTGTAAACCAAATTACTAAACGAGTTAATTCGACTGGTGTTATCTATAGTGATGACATCAAAGGTATGCAATCCTAAATTGAGCACCTATCAAAAGAAATATGGAATATACATTCTTTGTTGGTGAAAAGGATGAAGTGTATGTCATAAAATATTCTCAGGCTTTGAAAAGAACTCCAAAAATATTATAATATCTATAGAAAAACTTCATAAACTTATAGATGAGAGGTAATTATATGAAAGTTAGCTATAACGGATTGTGGAAAATTTTAATAGATAAAAATATGAACAAAAAAGAACTAACAGAAGTTTGCGAACTATCTCCTGCAACAGTATCTAAAATGGGAAGGGGAGAGTTTGTAAGTATGGATGTTTTGTACCGTATAGGAACAAAACTTGATGCAGATTTTGGAGATATGGTTTCAATTATTAGAGAGCCTAAAGATGAATAATAAACTTGAGGTGACAAAATGGAACCTCAAGATAGACAATAGTTAACTGGTTACAAATTGTGACTAGTTTAAAGAAATGTAGGAGATATTTATGGCAGAAAGTAAAAGTATTGTCATAGCTGATAATATAGAAATACAGAATATGATTTATTCTGTCAGAGGAAAGCAGGTGATGCTTGATAGCGATCTTGCAGAACTTTATCACGTAGAAACGAGAGTTTTTAATCAAGCGGTTAAAAGGAATATAAATAGATTTCCTGAACATTTTCGGTTTCAATTAACAGAATCAGAATTTAAAAACTTGAGATCACAATTTGTGACCTCAAGTGAAAATGGTAATAAACATGGTGGTAGGCGTTATATGCCATATGTTTTTACCGAACAAGGAATTGCTATGCTTTCTGCAGTGCTTAAAAGCGATATTGCAGTAGATGTTAGTATTAAAATTATAGATGCATTTGTTAACATGCGCAATTTCTTACTTTCAAATAGAGAAATGTTTGCTCGCCTTGATAGAATTGAGCTTAAACAATTAGAAACAGATAAAAAGCTAGAAGAAGTGTTTAACTACATAGCAATAAACACAGAAATAAAACAAAATATTTTCTTTGATGGTCAAATCTATGACGCCTTTAGCTTTATTGTCGGGCTTGTTGGTAAAGCTAAAAAAGAGATAATTCTCATTGATAACTATGTTGATATCAATACACTTAATATTTTATGCAAGAAGAATAAAGGTGTAGACATTATTATCGCAACTGCAGGTAAAGAGAAATTATCGACAAAAGATATCAATAAGTTCAATGCACAATATCCAAAGTTGTCAGTAAAAACTACTACGGATTTTCATGATAGATTTTTAATTATAGATAAAGCGGAAGTCTATCATATTGGAGCATCAATCAAGGACGCAGGAAAAAAGAGCTTTGGAATTACTAAGCTAGAAGATAAAGACTTGATTCAAAGTCTTATAAATAAGGTGAGGTAGAAGTATGGCTAAGAAAGAAATAATGACAGATCTTTGGGTATATGACATGCTTAAAGAAATAGGTGTACAAAATGATTTTTCGGCGCAAGGAAGCACTATAAAAGAAATAGATGAGGCTTTGGCTACTGCTTCGAAGAAGGGGACAGGTAATGTCGGATTTCCAGAATATGTTGGAATAATTAAAGATTTTCTTGTGGTAATCGAAGACAAAGCAAGTTTAAATAAGCATGTTAATAGGAATGAACATGATTTAATCGCCGAAGATATTAAATCCATTACAGATTATGCAGTGAACGGTGCATTATTTTATGGGAAACATTTAGCAAAAAATACAACTTATAAAAAAATAATCGCAATTGGTGTTAGTGGAAATGAAAAAAATCATAGAATTTCCCCTATTTTCGTTGATGAAAGGGGAGAATATAAGGAACTTGATGATGTTGAAACTTTTATATCTTTCAGTAGTGACAATATCAATGAGTATTACGAAAGAGAAATATTAGAAGTCAAAACTAATGATGAATTAAAGACAGAAGAATTGTTAAAAGTTGCCCGTTCCCTTCATGAAGATTTAAGAAATTACGGGAATTTAGAAGATAAAAACAAACCCTTAATTGTTTCTGGCATATTACTTGCATTATCAGAAATTGAACATAAAAATTTTGATATTTCTGATTTGATTGGCGATAAAATAAGAACTGATGGTTCAAAAATATATAAGGCAATAGAAGACAACTTAAAAAGAGCAAATGTTAGTCCTGAAGTTAAAAGAGACAAGCTTCTTAATCAATTCAACATCATAAAAGATAACAACAAAATTAATGAAAAAAACTCTAATCTTGGGAAAACGCCACTTAGATATTTTACAGAGGTTCTATATAACAGTATCTTCACAAATATAAAATATAGTTTATCTACAGAAGATTATATCGGTAGATTTTATGGTGAATTTATGTCATATTCTGGAGGAGATGGGCAGAGTTTAGGTATTATTTTGACACCAAGGCATATTACAGATTTGTTCTGTGAACTACTTGATGTAAAGCCTACAGATAAAGTTTTAGATCCTTGCTGTGGTACTGCAGGATTTCTTATTGCTGCTATGCACCAGATGTTGTCAAAGACGGAAGATGAAAATGAACAATTAGATATTAGAAAGAATAGATTGTTTGGAATTGAACTACAGGATTATATGTTCACAATAGCAACTACAAACATGATATTGCGTGGAGATGGTAAAAGTAATTTAGAAAACCAAGATTTCTTAGCTCAAAATCCAAGCAAAATTCAACTTAAGGGCTGTACAGTTGGAATGATGAACCCTCCGTACTCACAGGGTTCAAAACAGAATCCAGAACTATATGAAATTAATTTTGTAAACCATCTATTAGAAAGTTTAGTTGAAGGAGCAAGAGTTGCAGTGATTGTTCCACAATCAACTTTTACAGGAAAAACAAAGGATGAGCAGAATCTAAAGACAAAAATTTTAAGTAAGCATACACTTGAAGGAGTTATAACTTTAAATAAGAATACATTCTATGGAGTGGGAACAAATCCTTGCATAGGAATTTTTACTGTAGGTATTCCTCATAGTAAAAGTAAGAAAGCTAAATTCATAAATTTTGAAAATGATGGATATGTCGTTAGTAAGCACGTTGGATTGATAGATGATGGTAGTGCAAAGGACAAAAAGCAACATCTTCTTGATGTATGGAATGAAGAAATAGAAGCACCAACAAAATTCTGTGTTTCTACCACAGTTGAAGACACAGATGAATGGTTACACTCTTTTTATTATTTCAATGATGAAATTCCAAATGATGAAGATTTTGAAAAAACTATTGCTGACTACTTAACTTTTGAAGTTAATATGATAACTCATGGGAGAGGATATTTATTTGGTATTGAAGAAAAAAAGGCACAGATAGAAGATGATGTGTTAGAGGTCGCAGAGGATGGTGGTGATTATGTATAAGTATCATTTAGAAGATGTGGAGTGGAGGCAATTTAGCTTATCATCAATTTTTGATATTAAAGATGGATATTATAATAAAAAACCTCCAGTAGAGGGAGGGAGAATACCTTTTTTAAGTGCAACACAATATAACAATGGAATAAGCACTTTCTATACTGAAGAAATAATCTTAGCTTACGACAAAGTAGGGGAAAAAACTAGCAAAGATATAGATAAGAGAATATTTGATGGAAACTGTCTCACGATTACAAATAATGGATCTGTAGGAAATGTATATTATCAAGCAGAAAAATTTACATGTAGTCATGATGTTACTCCTATATATTTAAAAGGATACAAACTAAATAGTAGCCTTGCTAAATTTTTAATTCCAATGTTGGAACAAAGTGGAAAAAGCTTTGAGTATGCTAAAAAGTGGAGACCAAAAAGAATGCGAAAATCAAGTCTTTTATTACCTGTTGATAAACAAGGTAATCCTAACTGGCACTTTATGGAAGAATATATCAAAGAAAGAGAAAACAAGAAAAAGCAAGAGCTAAAGGATTACTATAAAAATAGACTACTTGATTTAGTGATTAGCCCTGAAGTTTTAACTGATGTTGAATGGAGAGAGGTTTTTATAGAAGAGATTGCTGAAATTTATTCTGGAAAAGATATATACGAAAAAGAAAGAACAATGGGTGATACTCCATACATTACAGCTACTGCAAATAATAATGGGATAGGATACTTTGTAGGGAATAATAATAAAACATTAGATTCAGAGTGTATTTCAGTAAACCGTAATGGTTCTGTTGGATATGCATTCTATCATTGTTATGAAGCATTATATGGCAATGATACAAGAAAATTGAAACCATTTAGAAAAAATAAATATACTGCATTATTTATCGCTCACGCAATTACAAGCCAAAAAGATAAGTATGGTTATGGTTATAAAATGGGAACAGGTAGGCTGAAGAGACAAAAAATAATGTTACCAGTTTCTGATGGTGAAATTAATTATGAGTACATGGAAAACTTTATAAAAAATATTGAGAAAAAACAGATAAAAAATGTCTTAAAATACCTTGACGAATATATATATATATATATATATATATATATACATATAATACATAACCATTTTGACAATGTGGATTGGAAAGAGTTTTTCTTGGATGAGATTTGCAATATTAACTCTGGTGTTAGACTTACAAAGGCAAATATGAATGAAGGTAAGACGCCATTTATAGGAGCGACAGATTCTAATAACGGAATTACTAACTTTGTAAGTAATACTAATAAATCATTAGATAAAAATGTGCTTGGAGTAAATTATAATGGAAGTGTAGTAGAAAATTTCTATCATCCATATGAGTGTATTTTCTCTGATGATGTTAAACGCATTTCTTTCAAGGATGATGAGGGACAAAATAAATATTGCTATTTGTTCTTGAAGCAAATGATATTGCAACAGAAAGAAAAATATCGTTATGCTTATAAATTTAATGGAGATAGAATGGCAAGACAAAAAATTATGATGCCAGTGGATGAATTGGGAGATATAGATTTTAAGTTTATGAATCGATATATTGCTTCTAAGGAAATGAAAAATTTAGTAGAAATATTAAAAGATATTTAAAGGATGGTGAATAAATTGAAATTAGGGAAATTAGAGGAAGTTGATATTAGAGAACTCTGGAAGCATGAGCAATATGATTTTTCGGAATGGTTATCTAAAGAAGAAAATATTGAAATGCTAAGCGATGAAATAGGCTTAACATTGATAGAGATAAACAAAGAAGTCTTTGTTGGTTCTTACCGTTGTGATTTAGTTGCAAAAGATGAAACAACGGGGATTAAGGTTATTATTGAAAACCAACTTGAAGCTACTAATCATGACCATTTAGGCAAAATAATAACATATGCTTCCGGATTGGATGCAAATGTTGTGATTTGGATTGTTAAAGAAGCAAGAGAAGAACATAGAAGTGCAATAGAGTGGCTAAATAATAAGACAACTAAAGATATTTCGTTTTTTCTAATGGAAATTCGTGCATATAAGATTGGAGATTCTTTGCCGGCACCGAAATTTGTGGTTATAGAGAAGCCTAATGATTTTGTAAAAACAGCAAACGCCGGTATGGATAGTGGAGAGTTAAGTAAAGCACAGGCTGCAAGATTGAACTTCTGGAATAGATTTAATGAAGTTTTGATTTCAAGAAATAAGCCATTTAATGCAAGAAAAGCTACAACAGATCACTGGTATGATGTTGCACTTGGTACGAGCGAAGCACATATATCAATTACATTAGTAAATAAAATCAATAGCATAGGTATTGAAATTTACATTAATGATAATAAGGAACTTTTTGATAGGTTGTGTTCAGTATCTGGAGAAATACAAAATGAATTGGGATTTAGTATGGATTGGCAAAGATTAGATAATAAAAAAGCTTCCAGAATTATCTACTATATTAGCGGATTAGATTTTGACAATCATGAAAACTACAATGAATTAATTAATGAAGTAATAGATAGAGTTATTGACATTAGGAATGCTTTTAGAAATCGTTTATAGCTGGAGGGTTTAAAATGGGTAGATCAATAACCAATGAGTTACTTGATAAATCAAAAGAAGCAATGGTATCTGCTGTACAAATTTATAACAACCCTTTGATTAAATTTAAGTCTGAGATGTTTATTATCACTGCCATTATTTCTTGGACATATCTTATGCATGCTTATTACAGCAAAGAAAGTATAGATTATAGATATTTTCATATGAGAGGCAAACGGAAAAGATATGATAGGACTAAGAATGGTGCATATAAGCACTGGGAGCTAGAAAGGTGTATTAATGAACAAGCTTCTCCATTAGATAAAGGTACAGCAAATAATCTGAGGTTTTTAATTGGAATAAGACATGAAATCGAACATCAGAAAACGGATAGCATTGATGAATATATTGGAGCTAAACTACAAGCATGCGCATTAAATTATAATAGAGAGATAATCAAAATGTTTGGGAAAAAGCATAGTATAAGAGATAATTTAAGTTTAGCAATACAGTTTTCTCCTATAACACCAGACCAAGAAGAAATATTAAGAAATGAAGCCAATGTTAATATTCCTATTAATGTTAGAAATTTTATAACAGAGTTTGAATCTGATTTAGACGACGAGGAGTTAAAATCTTTATCCTATTCCTATAAAATAGTATATGTACCTGTTTCTGTAAATAGAGCTAATCAAGCAGATAGAGCAATTAAATTCGTACCAGCAAATAGTACTGACGCAAAAGATTTTGAACGAGTATTGTTGAAAAGTGTAGAAAAAAAGAAATATCTTCCTAGTGAAATAGTTAATTTAATGAAAAATGAAGGGTTTTCAAAGTTTTCTATGCATTATCATACACAGTTATGGAAATCATGTGATGGAAGAAACCTTAAATATAATTTTGGTGTATGGGTTTCTAGACAATGGTATTGGTATGAAAATTGGGTTAATGAAGTTAGAGATTATTGCATAAAAAATAAATTTTAGTACCGGTACTGGGACTGGAATGGGACTAAAAATTTAAAAATGTCCTATAATTAGATGGATTTGCTGCTATAAGAAAAAAATAGAATCTAGTATTTTGAACGATTTGGGATATATCGGATGTTTGGAAAAGAAAGAATGGGAATAGTTAAAAATAGGGTATAAAGCCTTATAAATGGCTGCTTTGTGAGTGTTGTGCTTGCAAATTTTAGAAATTGGTTACCTGAAGAATAATTTTCAAGGAATACAAAAAGCAACTAAGAGAAAAATCCTAGTTGCTTTTTTGCTTTTTATCATTTATAAGTTTAATGCTACTTTCATTGAAACTGCCAACAAATTTGTGGCGATGATTTTAGCAACTTCTAATGGAAACGGCAGAGCTTTATCTTTAATTATATTCTTGAAATATTCCACATAGTATCTTCTCTAATTGTATCTAAAAAATCATGTCCTTCCCAAGTTAATGAACCAACTGAAAAAAGTGTAATGAGTTATCAGCATACTGAACATTATAGTAATCGATCAATCCAGCTTCATTTAAAATTTTACAATGATAAGCAATTTGTAAATTATCATAATTCTCTTAGTTGTCAACACATATGTTACATATTGAGAAGTATTCTGATACAACTTGTCTTGGATTGAGGGCTTTTTCCCCTATCATCTTGAGTATTCATTTTCTGCTATATTTCTCGATTTCTCTTAGTTTGATAGTATTTATTCCCGTAGCTTGGAAAATGAATACATTTAGTCAGAATATACTTTATATCAATTTGCACTTATTGCTAGGGGATAAACCATTTATGTGTGCCTAGTTGGAATAACTTTTTAAACAAAGTCTTTGATAAAGCCCTATATGTGCCATTAGGTATCATACCTATATAGGTGATTGGTACAATCAGCCATACATGGTATGATATAGATAATAGTTGTATGAGACAGTCATATTGTACATAGTCATAGGCGTAGAGAGGGGCGACGGAATGGCAAAACGGAAAAGAAATGATGATAAGACGAGAGAGTTTTCAGAGGAAACACCTGTTATAGAGCAGCATAAGGCCCCCCTATCTCGTAGACGAGATGGACATGGGCGCTATGAAAAGAAAAATCAGTATGGGACTTGTATGGAGAAGGATAAAGAAGAATTGCTACATGAGGCGGAAACTCGTTTGCCTATTGTGGCGATTTGTTATGATTTTGATAAAACCTTGTCCCCTAGTGATATGCAGGCCCAAGGGTTTATTCAGTCCTTGGAATGTGAAATTTCTGATTTTTGGAAAGATTCTAATGAACTGGCAGAACGGAATGAAATGGATCAGAATTTGGCCTATATGTATATGATGATACAAAAGGCGCATGGTAAAGTGTTGGTAACGAGAGATAGTTTGCAACGGTATGGCCGACAGGTTACGTTGTTCCCAGGGGTGACTACGTGGTTTCAGCGCATGAATGAGTATGGCAGGCAACATGGAGTCCAGGTAGAGCATTACATTATTTCATCGGGCCTTAAAGAAATGATTGAAGGCACGCCCATTGCCCATGAGTTCACTAAAATTTATGCTAGTTCCTTTTATTATGATCGAGCCGGCGTGGCAGTATGGCCAGCACAAGCAGTTAACTTTACCAATAAAACACAATTTTTGTTTCGCATAGAAAAGGGCACCTTAGATGTGAATGATCAGGCTGTCAATGATTACACTAGTTCGGATGAATATCGTGTGCCCTTCCGCAATATGGTGTATATTGGCGATAGTGACACAGATATTCCTTGCATGAAATTAGTCAACACGAATGGCGGTCATTCAATTGGCGTCTATGATCCTACCTTGCGTGATCGGACAAAAGTATGTCGCATGTTGACGGAACATCGTATTAGATATTTTGCTCCCGCCGATTATTCTAAAGGGTCCGATTTATCCTCGCTGGTGGAATGCATTATTGACCGCACCGCAGTGAATGAACGATTAGAACAAGTTCACTTTGCCTGTCATCGCGATACGGAAGCTTACTGGAAGAAGCAATCGGAAGAGGATAAGGCTAAGAATAAATTGATTAGCCAATTGGAAGATAGTGTTAACTTTGCTAGCACGCATTCAATTATAGAAAAATTATCACACTGGACGACATGGCATGATGCACAGCGACAGAAATTAATTCATATTGCCTTGACGAATACACAGGTGTTGCATATTATCAACGATGAGGATATTGGTGATTTTTATGCTATGATTTGTGAACGGTGCGATACGGAAGAAGCTCAAAAAATAAGGGCCTTATTGGAGGGAAAGAACGCACATACATAGCAATGCTACTGCTAGATTGGTCAATGCTACATCCAGTTAGCTGATAAAGGAGAGAGAATGAAGATTCGTAACGGTACTGAGGCCGATATACAAGCTTGTTTAGCGATTTACAATTATGAGGTGCAACACGGTGTGGCAACGCTTGATCTAACAGAGCGCACACTTTCAGAATGGCGTGTGTGGTTTCGTGAACACCATCAGGATAATCACATCGTGCTAGTGGCGGTGGATGCGGTAGAAACCGTTTTGGGGTATGCTACATTGTCCGCCTATCGCGTGAAAGAAGCTTTTAAAAGTACGGTTGAATTGTCTATCTATGTGCATCCAGAGCACCGACAACAAGGGGTGGCGACGGCATTAATGGAAGCTGTTGTAGGATTGGCACAGGCCGATGAACGTACGCATTTGGTCGTATCCGTTATCACGTCGGGCAATCAGGCGAGTATAGCCTTACATCATCGGTTTGGTTTTACCTTTGCCGGCACGATTCCTGAAGTGGGATATAAAAAGGGGGCTATGCAAAGTATTGATCAGTATTGGTTACGTGTGTAATCAAACGATACGAGTAATCATTGATATATGACATGATTTTTTTACATGTGCTTTTTAGAAAGAGCGCATAGTGAGAGACTCTATTGAACGTAATTGCTTCTTATACATCTAGTATAGGTAGGTTAGCGTTGATGTATAGAGCACCATGTTATAAGGGAAAAGGCACTCTTAGGAACATTTGGGTAGCTTGTTATAGATGATTGGTGTATACTTAAGACATAATCGTAATAAGTTTGCGTATACTATAAGTGAGGTAAGAGCCTTGATGAAGATTAGAAAAGATATGCCCCTAGTGGAGGCGTTAGCGGTGTCTCCCGTGATTCCAGAAATTTTAGTAAATTATGGTATGCTATGCCTATTTTGTAATGCTACAGAAGGTGTATCGGTATTAGAAGCCTGCAAGGGTCATGGCATGACAGAGTCCTATGTAGATGATATGATTGAAGATATTAATGATTATCTAGCGAATATTACGCCAGAAGAATTAGAAAACGCACGAGATTCTATTTATGCTAGTTTTAACACCTATCATGGGCGCATGTAAGTTAGAACTTGTGGTGCTATTCATTAGATGATTGCTATAGAAAATCTCCTTGAATTTTCCACATCTATGCTCATTGCAACTGGTATAGTACGTTTTTTTAGGTGATTTTTCTAGGATCGTAAAACGTTTTTCTTACAAAGTGCTATTAGACATATAAGTAGAAATCAAAGGTATGACCAAGAATAGTGCTGTTAGAATTTTTTATCATATGAGAAGTGCCTAGCTTTAGATAACCATAAAATGGTATGGTGCAGAGTGGTTATAAAAGTTAACCAGCATAAGACGCGACTGATTTATAAGCCACGATATATAGGAAGGTTAACATGATAACCACTATAGCCTATTGTATGGTGACATGTATACATATAGAATAAGGATAAGAAAAGCCCTTATAACACTAGACATAATTGGTGTTATAAGGGCTTATAGTATGTGGGGTGAGAATATGACTCTTAGCGATAGGCAACACGTTCTGGTTGCATGTCGTGAAAGTGTAATCGTTCCTTGGCCGTTTGTTCCCAGTCTGTACCAGGTTTACCATAGTTGGCAAAAGGGTCAATGGATAAGCCTCCACGAGGCGTGAACTTTCCCCATACTTCAATATATTTAGGATCCATCAGACGAATTAAATCTTTCATAATGATGTTGATACAGTCTTCGTGAAAGTCGCCATGATTGCGGAAACTAAATAAATATAATTTCAAGGATTTACTTTCTACCATTTTTTTGTCTGGCACATAGGAAATATAAATGGTGGCAAAATCTGGTTGTTTTGTCATGGGACATAAACTAGTAAATTCGGGACAGTTAAATTTTACAAAATAATCGTTATCAGGATGTTTATTGTCGAACGCTTCTAATACTTGTGGCGCATAATCGGTTGGATAGGTAGTAGTGTGACCTAATCCAGTAACGCCGTGTAATTCTTCTGTAGTTCTTCCAGTGCTCATAATGACCTCTTTCTTGCTGTAGCATATGCGCTTATGACATGAGAAATCTAGGATAGGCTCTGTATGTCATACGTGCATACTATCAATTATCATATTCTATACAATCAATGTACATCTGTGATGGATGCTCAATACTACATAGTAGTACGTGATACTTTATTATACATTATTTTATGAAAGATGGCTAAGGAACTGATTTTTATACGACATAGGCGCTACTTGTAACTACTTGCTATCAGATGGATATCACTACGTATCATAGCGCTGTATGAAGATAGAAAAGTATACAGATAGAAACATATACGGATAGAAAAGCATCAAAATAGAAATGGTTATAGATAAAAATGGATGAGATAGGTAGTGTGTATCGCCCATCTATGATAGTAGGATAGGGTGTCCATGAGAAAGAGCGATAATGAGACCTATAAAAATATTTTACATAGTAGGAAAGACATTGGATTATATGCTATGATATAGGAATATAGATGTAATACAATGAGCACAGAACTTGTATATGGTCTAACTGCGATTCGTAGATATAGTGTTTTTCTATGTATAAGGTATAGGGATAGTAGTGCTTGGTGTACATAAATTGATAGTATGAGGGGTAGTATGAGGCAATTATGGAAAACAATACAATATAATATAAAGCGAGTTATGGAAGTGGATCCAGCCGCCACAACGGTAATTATGGTGCTATGGACATATCCACATATGACAGCATTATTTTGGCATTTTTTTGCCCATCGCTTATACAAGCGAGGCTGGTGTATACTAGCGCGACGCATTGCACTCCATGCGCGCCGTGTTACAGGCATTGAAATTCATCCAGGTGCCACGATAGGACGCGGGTTGTTCATTGACCATGGTATGGGCGTCGTTATTGGGGAAACGGCGATTGTTGGCGATGATGTTACGTTGTTTCATGGCGTGACGCTGGGCGGTATGTCGTCAAAGCGCGTGAAACGACATCCTACAATAGAGGATAATGTACTGATTGGTACGGGCACTAAAATTCTTGGAGATATTACCATTGGGGCACGTACAAAAATTGGCTGTAATTTGGTGATTAAACACGATATTCCTGCGGATATGATTATCTTTGAAACGGATCCAGAAAATATGTATGTGCGAAAACCACAATCGGGAACGATAGAGGCTAACCAATTAGAACGAGCAGAGCATGAATCCTCATTGGCGTCGAAGAAAAAAGAAAACTATATCGAGTATTATATTTGACAACCTATAGTGAGTATGGTATTATAGCAAAGTAAAGCTTGGAGGATTACTCAAGAGGCTGAAGAGGACGGTTTGCTAAATCGTTAGGGCGGGTTACCGTCGCTAGGGTTCGAATCCCTAATCCTCCGCCATGCTTTTTTTACAACTGAATGAAATATGCAGCGTAGCAAAACCTTGTACATACTTGGTTTTGCTATTTTTATAGGAAAAATAGAAGTCACCTAACTTTCATAGTAGTGAAATAGAGTATAATAGAGCATATCGATATGAGGAATGTTCTTTTGTCAGATTGCGTACCTCATGGTAGTATAGATACAGGGATGGTACATAGCAGTAGAGAGAACGTGAGGGACGTATATGAGTACAACGGTAGGAATTATAGGATTAGGGCTATTAGGTGGTTCTATGGCAAAGGCCTTACGAGCGTTTACCGATTATGAGGTGATCGGCTATGCGCGGCGACAAGAAGTGTGCGATGCAGCATTACTCGATGGGTGTGTCAGTAGTGCCTCTACGAATGTAACAGACATAATTGAGAATTCCCACATTGTCGTCTTTGCTTTACCGCCTGATAGAAATGCAAAATTATTTACAGAAACGGCCCATTTATTTCGCCCTGGTATGGTGGTGACCGATGTATCTAGTGCGAAACGTAATTTTGTAAAAGCTGTGTATAATGCGATTCCAGAAGGTGTGCGATTTGTATCCATTCATCCTATGGCGGGATCAGAGCGAGGCGGCTTTGAAATGACCACGAAGGAACTGTTTCGCCATACCACGTGGATTGTATTAGATGATCCGTCTAAGGCGTGTTGGAGTGAACAAGTGGCACAGGAATTGAGTAATATGGGACGCGCTTTTGGGGCCCGTGTAATACATGTGCTGTTAGACGAACACGATGATTACTTAGCTAGTGTGAGCCATATGCCGCACTTGATGGCGGCTACCGTAGCCGTTGTCGGCGGTGGCGGTGAGGATGGCACATTTCGCATGCAATTAGCAGCAGGAGGTTTCCGTGATGTTACTCGCATTTGTGCAGGCAATCCAAGTATGTGGAGAGAAATTTTGCGAGGCAATCGGGAGGCGGTCCTTCGTGAGTTGACCGAGGTGGAAACACAAGTGGCTAGATTGAAAGAATTGCTAGTGGCCGATGATGAAGGACGCGGGTTAGAAGAATATTTGCGCAAAGCGAAAGCGATTAGAGATACATTTACAGAGTTAATGGTCAAGTAAAGACGTAGAGGAGGACTTATGAGTACGTTTAAAGAAACATGTGCAGCGATTACAGCGCGCAATAGAGATATTGAAACCGCCATTAAAGAGGAATGGCAACAAAGAGATTGTGTAGAAGCGTATGGTAAATTAGTACCCATGGTAGCACAATATGGGGCGGCGACGGAGCAAGTGTCGCCGATGCCACCGAAACGATGTATGATTATTGCCTCGGCAGATCACGGTATTGCCAAATTAGGGGTTAGTGCCTATCCTATTGAAACAACGGTAGGCATGACACAAAACTACTTAATCCCTAAAGGAGCAGGCGCCAACGCACTGGCTAACTACTGTGAAGCGGATATGGAAGTCATCGATATGGGAGTAGCTGCTGATATGTCGTGGGTGCCAGGATTACGCTCGTGCAAGTTAGGTATGGGAACTCATAATTTTCTAGAAGAACCAGCTATGACGAAGGAGCAAGCTATTAAGGGCATCGAAGCAGGCATTCAGTTGGTAGAAGAAAAACATAGTGAAGGATATAACGTATTTTTAGTGGGAGAAATGGGAATTGCCAATACTACCTCTAGCGCCTTAATGACGGCTAAATTTGCGGGCCTAACAGCTGACGAAGCAACAGGACGAGGCAGTAATATTTCCGATGAACGATTGAAATTGAAACAACGGGTAGTGCATGACACGTTGGTAAAATACAAGGACATTCCATCAACAGATGGATTGGGCATCCTGGCGGCCGTAGGTGGTTTTGAATTTGCTTGCATTGTGGGGGTTATCTTGGGTGCTGCTGCCCATAAATGCATGGTGATTATTGACGGATTTAATACGACTGCTTGTGCCATGGTAGCGCATTCCTTAGCACCTATGTCTATGGATTATGTGATGGCTTCTCATTTATCGGCTGAAAAAGCTCATAAAAATGCGTTGGCCAAGATGGGTCTAGCCGCCTATGTGGATTTGGGCCTTTGCTTAGGTGAAGCATCGGGTGGTTCTATCCAAATGGGCATGTTAGATTTAGCAGTACACATGTATAGAACTATGAAAGGGGTATAATGATGGCACAGAGCATACCTAATACAATAGAATGGAATCGTGATGGCATGACGGTAGGCACACTTGATAGAGAGGCAATGAAAGCATGTCGTGAACGAATTGATAATTTAACGAAACCGATTTATAGTTTGGCACAATTAGAGGTTATCGCTGAACGATTAGCAGGCATTTATAAAGTACCAAAACCGCATGATTTACGATATGGAGTAATTCTGTTCTGTGCAGATCATGTAGGACCTACATCGAATATGGCACATAGTTTACAGCGCGTAATGCGCTTTCACGAAGGACGTACAGCCACACAGGGGGGCGCTAGTAAATTGAAAGCCCCTGTGTATGTAGTGGATGTAGGCCTTGGGTGTGACACATCTGACTTGTCGACCATTGCTACTATGCCCGTTGTGAAAGGACGAGGTTCAGGAGAACAGGCACTATCCAAAAAGGAGTGTCAAGAAGCGATAGCCGTCGGTGTGTCATGGGCTAAGCGTTTGCACAGAGAGGGCATCGAAGCCGTTTCTCTAGGACATATTGGCGAAGGCGCCTATTTAGGAGCGTTACTGGTTACGGCAAAGGTAACAGGGGTTGCAGTAGATACGCTACTCGCTGCGTATCATAAGAAACTAGAGATAGACAATGATAGTACTTATATAGATACATCTGTGATGAATGAAACAGCAGATACCATAGACGATATAGTGCGTCTAGCTGGAGCAGATATAGCAGCCTTAGTGGGATTTGTACTAGGTGCAGCGGCTTGCCGAATGGCGATTGTGTTTGATAATGCTATAACAGGGGCAGCTGTCGTAGCGGCTACGGCGATAGAACCTAATGTAATAGAGTATGTATTCCCATCTGCCGCTTATGATGATGCGGTGCATCAAGAACAAATGAAGTATTTACAGATGAAACCTTATTTATACTATGATGTATCGATTGATGAAGGACTAGGTGCTACTATGGGATTATCAATCCTCGACGCATCTATGCATATGCTTAACGATATGAAAACTTTTGTGGAAGCAAATGTAGCGGCCGCAGAAGATGGACCAGGTAATGAACGACAAGAAAACCCAGATAATTATAAAAAGGGCAAAGCGTAAACTTAGGATATAGTAAGCAGTGTAAACGTAGTATAGTGGGGAACTAGCAAATGAAATTATATGCCTTATGTACTTCTGGTATTAGTGGTAATATGATGGTGGGCGCCTTATTAGATTATGGCGTCCCTTTTGCGTACTTTCAGAAGGAAATTGAAAAATTACATGTAGCAGGATTTGACTATATCTATCAGCCTCGCTCCTATGAGATGAATGGGTGTGAAAGTATGTTACAGACAGTAAGCGTAGACGGTAAAACAGAAGAGATAACTAATGGCAATCATATTACGAATGATGAGAAAGTCCATGCAAGGGGCGACGCGCAAGAGTTTGAAAAAAATCATCATAGACCCATGACTGGACAACGTGATGTGAGAATCGAGGGCACCTTTTTTGATGTTACTTTGCATGCTATTACGCATCAACCTGTATGGGAGCGGACTCTACAGCACTGGGGCAGAACAGTTACTAAAGCAATCGGCGTAGTGCCAATCGTATCGCATGGAGTAAAACGCAATTATGGAGATATTGTGAATATCATTCGCCACAGTAATCTATCTGACTGGGTGAAAGAAAAATCCATAGCCGCATTTACTCACCTAGGTGAAGCAGAAGCTACTGTTCATGGCGTATCTATTGATAAGGTACATTTTCATGAAGTGGGCGCCATTGATTGTATCATTGATATAGTAGGAACGATGATTGGCATGGAATACATAGGAGCCAGTGAATTAGTCATATCGCCCCTACATGTCGGTACGGGTCAAGTGTATTGTGACCATGGGTGGATGCCAGTGCCGACACCGGCTACAGAACAATTATTGCAGGGGGTACCGACTTTTACGACGCACGTTATGGGTGAATTAGTCACACCTACTGGAGCTGCATTAGTGAAAACCTTGGCTACCCATAGTGTGTCTAGCATAGAGGAGATGGAAACATGTCTTACTAGATGCAATGCGATTGGTTATGGCTTTGGATCGCTACATTTACCCATACCAAACGTCTTAGTGATAGGTAGTCATTAAATAAGGAGTATCACTGTCGGTATATAGTAGTTAATTTATACTACATTTTAGTAGTAGGTCGTATTCGTCAAGAAATCGTGTTGTTACTAGAATGCGTATTTTACTATTTTATGGTAGATCCTACTCAGTAAGAAATAGAGTTGTGATTAAATCGCACTGGATATTGTTGTCTCGTGTCTATCGGTGAGTAGGGCTATTTCTGTCATGTTAGCTAGGTGGCTCACGGTGCTAAGATGAATTATTTAGGTGCTTTTCGAGTTGCCGTAACGATAAACATTGAGAATTAGACTAAAAAAGTGTTGACAATGCCTAGGTGATTTGCTATTATTATAAAGCAGTCAAGAACAAGATGTGTAAGTCGGCTTGACAGTCTATAGCGATTGTGTTATGATTGTCTTCGGTTCTGTATGCGGGAATAGCTCAGTGGTAGAGCACCGCCTTGCCAAGGCGGGGGTCGCGAGTTCGAATCTCGTTTCCCGCTCCA
>NZ_AUFY01000003.1 GCF_000426745.1 Veillonella montpellierensis DSM 17217 | reverse complement strand
CATTTCTGGTGTAGAGGATATTATGTGGATACGGTAGGGCGATATGAAGGAGCAATAAAAGAGTATATTCGCAATCAACTACAAGAAGATATAGCACAAGATACATTAAACTTTAAAGAGTATACAGACCCGTTTACGGGTGAGCCAGTAAAATAGGCAAAAGAAAAGCCCCCGAGTAGGGGGCAGCCAGTGGTAATAGAGTGGTTGTCAGATCATTCAATGCCCTCTTTAGAGGGCTACCACTAGAGAAAGACCCTTATAGGGTCAGAGCAAACCACCCGTTCTACGGGTGGTTATGATTTGAGATTATAATTTAATCTTGTAATAATTAATATAACTCTCTAATTTATTGGTGAAGTTTTAGTAAGTAATAAATTTTCTAACTATAGTGACTATGATTTGAATAAGTCAAAAAATTAATCATTTTAATATACAAATAATCTTTTTTTAGGATACACTTTTCACAATGACGTATTTTATATTTTCTACACTCTATGTTGATGGTGTCAGTCTTGATTTTCATGCAATATATAAAATTGGATATATAGTGCGATAAAATATTTATATATATTTTTCTCGTAATTTTAATTTTTGAAAATTCTTTGTAGTTTTTTGAAATTCTATTCAATACTCTTCTTAGTGATTCTGTCATTTTTGTTAGTAGCATTACTAAAATTTATACCAGTGATAAAACCGATACAGCAAAAAGAATAACTGGGAATTGTATATTATCAAAAATTTATATTTTTTAATAAGTACAATTTGCTTATAGTATGACCTATTTATATATCTTAGCAATGCTCGATCATAAGTGAGTTGATTGGCTAACAGAAATTTAGAAATCATATTAAGCTAGGCAATTATTCTATGAATAAAATAATAAACAATCACCTACACGCATGTATTTTCATAAAATATATACGTGTAGGTGATTGTTATTTATGCAGATATTTATTATGTTAGTAGGTACATCTAGGTGTATCTATTAAAATTGTTGCTTGTAATGCGTTGAAAATTATTTACTAATTTTGCGCGAATTATTATATAGAATCCCGAACTAAGCCTATTACGAGTCCTTCAATGACACAGTTTTGAGTAATAATAGGGGAGAAAGCATCGTTTTCTGGTTGTAGACGAATATGGTCACTTTCCTTAAAGAAACGTTTGACTGTTGCTTCATCATCAATTCTAGCAACTACAATATCTCCATTATTAGCAACATTTTGTTGCCGCACAATTAGCAAATCTCCTTCTAAAATACCAGCTTGAATCATCGATTCTCCTTGTACTTTTAATAAGAAACAATCAGAGTTACCTGTTAATCGAATCGGTAAGGTAATCATATCTTCTATGTTTTGTATAGCCGTAATAGGAGCACCAGCTTGTACAGTGCCAACTAATGGTATTTGACGAAGGTGAGATCCCATAAACTCAAATTCCTCAGATGTAGTACATTCGTTGGTTATGTTATTTACGGATGGTTGTGTTTTAGGCATATGCATTACAGAAATTGATCTATTTTTATTTTTATCGCGTTTAATATATCCAAAACGTTCTAAGGCATTTAGATGGGAATGGACTGTAGATGTAGAGCTTAATCCTATATATTCACAAATCTCTCGCACAGTAGGACAACGATATTCGTTTTGTAAGCAATTAGTTATATATTCTAAAATTTTTATTTGTTTTGAATTAATATCGGTAGCAGGGTGTCTCATGGAAATCCTTTCGTAATGGTATGGAGTGTGGAATAAATGCATCATAGAATATGGGGCGCTCATGTACTGTACCCAATATAGCTATATATACTTATTATATAGGTCATATGTTCGTATAGTCAATAAATATACTTAAAATAAATATATAGCATTACCACAGTATGAACGGTTATTTATGTAAATAAAAAAATTTTTATACCTTGGCAGGAGTTTAAAAAATAATCTCGAATTTATTGGTGCAACAGGTAAGACAGGTGTAAAAGAAAAAAGTTGCAGAAAGGAGGGCTTGTGTTTTACGTCGATTTAGAATTAGATAGCATCATAGAAGCAGCATTATTAGAAAAGGCTAGCGATATACACTTTGAATCAGTAGTCAATGGTGTATTAGTACAATTTAGAGTAGATGGGTTGTTAACACTTTATAAAAATATAGCAGCTGAATATGCAGAACAAGTTATTAATCGTATTAAAGTAGAAAGTGGACTTGATATAGGAGAAAAACGTATTCCGCAAGATGGTCGTTGGGATTGGAAGAAATCAGATAGATTTGTTCAAATGCGAATTTCTACCATGCCTACAATTTATGGTGAGTCGGTTGTATGTCGTTTGATGGGAGATGTGTGTAATTACAAATCATTAGAAGAATTAGGTATGGACGCAGAGTTAATCACTTGTATAGATAAAATATTACAACGCCCATATGGTTTATTTCTAATTACAGGGCCCACTGGTTCTGGAAAAACTTCTACATTATATGCTTTATTACGGCGGCTTGAATTGAGTATGTATAAGTTAATTTGTTTAGAAGATCCGGTAGAGGCACATATTGAACATGCTAGACAAATTCAAATTAATGAAAAAGTAGGCGTTACATTTGCTACAGGTTTGCGAGCTGTGTTACGACAAGATCCAGATATTATTATGGTGGGGGAAATTCGTGATACAGAAACTGCGTCATTGGCCATTCAAGCGGCATTAACGGGACATAAAGTGTTTTCTACAATTCATACAAATTCATCAGAAGCAGTAGTGGAACGGTTAATTGATATGGGGGTTGCCCCCTATTTGATTGAGGCTACTTTAATTGGTGCTATGGCTCAGCGATTAGTGAGAAAATACGTACCTACTATAGAAAGTTATCAGGGGCGAGTAGGTGTATATGAATTATTATCCATACCAAGTGATACGACACATTGGATACAGTCAATACCAGAATATTTAATTACATCATTAGCAGAGAGTGCCAAAATTTTAGTTGAGCGAAAAGTGACAACACAAGAGGAGGTAAAAAGGCATGGAATCTTTATCTAGCCAGACCTCCACATTGATAGATGTTTTATCAAAAGCAATGGAAAAAGGTGCAACAGATATTCATATAGGAGAATTAGAATCCATTTATATGCGTATTGACAATGAATTACTTAAACAGGATGACATGCATGGGAGTTATCAAATTTTTTTAGATATTGCTAGTCAGTGTGGTATTAAGTTGATTGAAAAGCAATCCTATGATGCAGCCTTTACCTATAAGAATACTAGAATACGTGTTCATTTATATAGATCCAATGGGCATTGGAGTGCTACCTTGCGCATACTATATAATCGAACCATTGGATTTGAAAGAGATAGGCAAGCAGATTTATTTCGCTCCATATGCACTACAAAAGATGGACTTGTACTAATTACAGGACCGACTAGTTCAGGAAAAACATTTACTTTAGCATCTTGTGTGTCTTATATAAACGAACATATGAATCGTCACATAGTTACGTTGGAAGATCCTATTGAATATATATTTACTAATAAATGTTCATTGATTCATCAACGAGAGCTAGGCAAAGATATACAATCAATGTCGACGGGAGTTAGAGATGCACTACGAGAAGACCCTGATATTATTATGATAGGAGAATTACGTGATTCTTCAACCTTAGCGGCAGCACTGCACGCAGCAGAAACAGGACATTTAGTGTTTGCAACCATGCATACACAACGAGCCACTATGGCGATTAATAGGATGCTATCTATGTTTTCATCAGAGCAACAAGAAGAAATGCGACATCAACTATCACAGGTATTACGAGTTATTATTTGCCAACGATTATTTATTTTTGACGGTAAATTTATTACTGCTCGTGATATTTTGATTAATACACCTGCTGTTGCAAATTTAATACGACAACGTAAAGAGCCACAAATTTGTTCTATTCAAGAAACGACCTATCCAATGCAGACAATGGAAATGGCAGTTAAGGAATTGCAAAAAACATGGGGAGCAAGATCTGAATTTACAGCATTACTAGGATATTGTTATGAAACTATATGAATATACATGTATTGATACTTCAGATGCTTTTATAGAAGGTCATATGTGGGCAGAAAATCAACAAGAGGTAGCTATTAAGTTAAAAGAGCAAGAATATACAATTATATCTATTCATGGTGCTACTGCAAAATCACAAGAGACAAGATGGCGACGTAAGGATGTTATAGAATTTTCCTATCGTTTATCGCTGTTGTTGAAGGCTGGTATTCCGTTGAGAAGAATTATTGTATTGTTATGTGAGCAACATCCAGATAATATAAACTATATTCGATTATCAGAATCTATTCAAAGAGGTAAATCATTGGCTAATGCATTATATGAGCAAGGATTTCCTTCAGTTGGTATAGCGGTATTAAAGGCTGGAGAAGCGTCTGGTTCTTTAGATGATAGTCTTCTGTTGATTCGTAATTATTATGAACAAGAAAAGATTTATAAGGAAAAAATAATAGGTGCTTTAACATATCCATCATTTTTACTATGTTTAATGATTATTTTTATTGGTGTTGCTATTGTATTTATTTTACCTTCCTTTCAGCGTGTATTTCAAACTATGCATATGGATGTTCCTGCTATGACACAAGTTATTTTCACGGCAGGAAATATGATTCGTGAGCATATAGTTAGAATTATACTACTTCATTGTTTAGGATTGATTATATTGGGAATATGGTATTACAAAGGGGGTGGAAAATTATACGTTCATAAATGGCTGTGGAAACAATCAAATCGCTATAATTGGCTAGCTTGCATATATTATATAAATATTTTACAAGTTTGGTCGTTACTCATTCAGAGCGGTATTTCTCTTATTGAAACATTAGAACTATCGACTAAATTATGGAGAAATCAATATGCTAGAATATGTCACCAAGACATGATTAATGCTGTTAAGCATGGAAAACCATTAGGCCTAGCTATGAAGGATTGTTACGTAGGGACGCCCTTTATTCATGAACTCATTCAAATTGGGGAAGAAACTGGTGAAACGGTAGATATGTTATGTCATTGTAGTACTTATTATCAGGCACTATTAGAACAATATACTAAGAAAATGGAACGATTATTAGAACCTATTATGTTAAGTTGTATGGGAATTAGTGTAGGATTTTTAGTAATCACTATTTTATTACCTATGTTTGATGCTATTACATCTATGATGAAATAATATTAGGAGGTATATATGGGAGAATTCGAGAATGAAATCTTAAGATATAATAGACAACTGCGCTATTATCAAGAGGCTATACAGCGACAGATAAAAAATGGATTTACATTAGTTGAATTAATGGTTGTTGTTGCGATTATCGCTATTTTAGCAGCTATTGCTATGCCACAATTTATGACGGCCACAGACAAAGCTAGAACAGCAAAAGAAACAGCAGACATGCAAGTTATCAAAAATGCAACACAGTTGTATTTGCTAGATAAAAATGTAACAACACCTCCTACTGTAGAAACATTATATAAAGAGGGCTATTTAACAGAGCACGTAAAAGATACAAAAGATAAGGAATATACAATTAGTTTAGAAAATAAGAATGGGAATTCATTTAAGAGTATAGTTGTTACTAAACAAGAATAAAAATGATAAGGGCTGATGGTATGATATGGATTTATATTTGGACATATCTATGTATATGGTATGTTATCTATACATTACAAGAATGGAATATTGTAACATGGAATGTATCTGTTATTAAACTACATAGTATTATTTCTTTGAATGCAGGCCTATTATTATGGATTTGTATGCAACACTTTCATCAGACAATAGACATTTTCTTAGTAGTTATTTTCTTAGGCGGGTTACTACTAGGTGCTACCATCGATCAGCAATATTATATATTGCCTGATATATATGCATGCTTATTAGCAATTAGTGGCTTATTATATCATTACATTCATGAAGCAGATATGATGTTATGTTGTGAAATATCATTGTTAGTTATGATAGCTACCTATATGCTTAGAAAAATAAGTCGTAATGGGTTGGGAACAGGTGATGTCAAGTGGTTTGGGGCTTTAGTTTGTTGGCAATCACCTATTGGCAGCCTATGTATGGTTATCAATTCTTTTTTATTAGGAAGCCTCTATCTCATATTTCTATATATTTCTAATAAAAAATGTGATTCATACATACCATTTGGCCCTTTTATCTGTCTTAGTAGTTGTATATCTTTTGTTATACCGCAAGAATGGTATGTGTGGATATGGCGATAGTATAGATACTATACATTATCACTAAAGAAAGAGATAAAAAGATGATACATAAGATACATCGATATAGTAGAGCTTCATATAATGGATTCGTTGGAGCAGAATGGATTATATCAATTACTATTTTATTACTAGTTGTATCTGTAGGGCAGGCAAGCTTACAACGATATACATCAAATCACTATGCACTACAATCATATGCAAGAGAATTAGCACTTTCTTTAAAAGAAGCACAATTAAATAATATGATGGGGCGCATAACTAATGAATCACTAAGAAGTGTATTAATAAAAACACATAGTTATGAACATCGTTCATCTTCAAAGGCAGTTCCTAATACCAGAGTCGAATTACCAAGTCATATAGTTATTATTGGTGGTACAGGAGAGGTATTTTTTAATGGTAATGGATTACCTGACCAATTAACTCGTATTATTTTAGAAGACACGATAACTAAAGAAAAAGTTCAAGTTATTATCGCTGTACAAACTGGACGTATTCGGTGTGATATGACTGGAGTTGGATGACTATAGTATATGCCTTATTGCTGTAAGTTAATTGATTTAATACGGCATACATTCTAGACGAATAGGAACAGTTTATTACTTTATGGTCATATTTTTTTATTTAAAATGTATTTCTCTAGATAATAAACATAATAATGTGAAAGATAATTATTATGATTAGTGGAAGGGGGATTTTATATTAAGTATAACCCAATAGATCATCCCTCAGGATTTATTATGAGTGACAGTATTATAGCAATATCAGTTATATGCATTGTATTGCCAATTATATATTTTTTATCTTATACCGTTATTTATGATATATATGAAGTCAAGTGTAAGGATACTTATTTGCAAGCAGCTATTTCTTATACAGAACGAGGGAAGATGTATTATAAAAATAATAAAAAACCTTTGTTGGATCGCGTTGAATATAGAGATTTTTATATTCAAGGAACTGTATCAACTGATATGGTAAATACAGTACGAGTTGTTAATTATCGAGTTGGTGTATATAAAAATGAACAAGAAGTATATGAATTATCGACTCTCTTGGGAACCATCTAATACAAAAGGATTTATATTGGCATCGACTATTATGGCCGCTATTATTTCTTTTTTACTCATAGGCGTGATCTGCTTTTGTGCTTCTCACAGTATACAATATATCGAACAAGTACAATCCTCTTTAGAGACAATGGCAGACGGCAGATATACACGATTATTTATTGGTAATCGTATACGATTTTCTAATGAACCTTCTGTAGTTGATAGTGACCATTCAATGGTTTCTATTGGTAAAAAAGGATATTGGAGATTTAAAAAAGATGGCTGGATATTAGCTCGAGTTATGAGCAATGGTGTATTACAACCGATAAGTGGAACAGCTGTTGCGAATGAAGTCACTAATACGTATGTTACAAAGAATAATAATGAATTTGTGTTTTCTAAAAATAATGAAGGTATTCAGTTAAGCTGGCAGATTCAAAGAAAAAATCCATATGATGAAGCTGATTTATATATTATGGGGACGTATTCTGTAAAAGAAATTATTTTGCCAGATTATTACTGGTTTAGAAGTGTGTTAAATAGGAATGAATAGTTGTGTTGTATATGAAAATTATGGATAACATTCTATAGTGATATGATATAGCACATAGTAGATAGAACAATGAAAGAGGGACGTTCTATATATTCGATGTAAGATTTTATCCTGTTGTGTACTAATAGCATAAGGATTTGATTATAGGTGAAGCATAAATTAGAAAAAAATGGATTTATTTCTTATATGGTGTTATGTATTGCCATGGGGCTTATTCTAGTTTGGTCATTAACATATAGACAAGTGGTAGTGATGGAACAGACTGTACAAGAAGAATTAGTGTATACTAAAAATTTATACAAGGTAGATGGTGGTGTTACATGGTTTCTATTATACTGCAAAGATAATTGGCGCAAATTAAGGAGTTCTTATGTCTTAGAAAATAGTAGTCAATACAGACTTACGGTTCATCATATAGTAAATAAAAGAGATACTATATCGGCCATTGTTACTTGTGAAGATAAAAAATATCAACTGTCATCTCAAAAACGTATTGAACTAGGTATCGATAGGAATCGTCAATCTATTTTTATAGAGCAAATATATCCCTATTAAGGAGGAAATATATGAAAGGAAAATATGTAGGCATTTATATTGATGATAACATTATAACAGCCGTAATTATGCGCATTATAAAAGGTGTTTGTAGAATGGAAGATGCCATTACTATGTCTCGCTCTAAATCTAGCGGAGAGGACATCTCCTCGCTGATTCATAGATATTCGTTAGAAGAAGAAAAGATTGCTATTGTAGGGAAAACACAAGTGTATATTCATGGAGAATTCAGTAAATTACAAACAAAAGAAGAAGTACGTTCTATGCTTGAGTGGCATATTGATGAATATATACCTTGGGATAGAAACACTTATGAATTCGATTTTTTCTTGCGTACAATAGATGACAAACCATATGTATATATTGTTGCTGTCAATAAAAACGATACTAATGAATTGATTAGCGGTGTCACAAAAGGGGGAGGATACATTCGAATAGTTGATTATTATCCAGCTCCTTTAACGTATCTATATGAAAAAAGAACTGGATTGTTGTTAGGGATTATCAATGGGGAAACTAATACCATTCATTTTTTTGCATGGTGGAAAGGTGCCTGTGTTGCTGAATGTGAAGTGGCTATAGATGAAGAGGTGATCTGGAAACGGTTAGAAGAGATAGAAGATACATTAGCTATGTTTGAAGATACTACTATAGAAGGAGTACAGCTATATGGGAAAGAACAATTAGCTACTGAGAAAGCTATACTATGTGATAGTATTATAGAGCTTTATGGTTCGATAACGCCAGTAGATATCGAAATATCTGATAGAGCGTATGAGTTATATAAAACTGGAAATCTTGCATGGGAATGTGCAGCAGGACTCTGTATGAGAGGACTTTCTTATGTGAATATTACTCAATAATTTATGGAGATATAAGGATGATTAATTTATTGCCCATTGAAATATATTATAGAATACTAAGAAAACGGTACTATCCTTTTGTTCTCGGGAGCATGATTCTATCTATTTTCATTTTAATAATAGTAATAGGTGTAGGAATATATTCTTACTTGCAATATAATAATGCTCAAAAGGCTTATGACTTGTGTATTCATAGTGATACTTATTATGCACAACAAGAAAAAGAAACACGCTATCGAAATAGTTTACAAGCTTTATCTTCTGAGACAAATACAAACAAAGAAACGAGTCGCATTCCCTTATATATAGCAGATTCCATAGCAGAAGGAATTGTATTACAAGAAATTACATTTTCCGATACGGGAATTTTAATTACTGGCATAGCACAGAATAGTCAATATTATGAACGGTTCGTTCATAATATTAAATATAAAATCAAGGGAGTACAAGTGAATGGGAAGCAAAACCATACGAAGTCAACTGAAAGAATTACATTTTCATTACAGTGCGTATATGAGAGCAAATCACCTAAAAACGAAAAAAATTCTTAGTACTATTGTTATATATGTATTGCTAATAATTAGTGGCGTATATAGTATTTTCTATTTTCAGACTTTAAAGAATAAGATGATAGAATCCTATGAAAATATTACACAAGCTATGGCTATAAAAGAACTGGTACTTAATAGCAAAGATGCAAAGTTCATTGTTAATGCATTACGTCAAAAAGAAGATTATGAAGGTATATGTGGACGTGTTAGAGATATTATTGATACTAATCATGTACAAGTTGTGCGGATAGAGGATCATAAGGAATATATGGATGTCGAGATTATCGGTACATTGCGTGAGTATTTAGAACTGGTAGATGTACTTGAAAAAGAATTGATGACTGTCAGAGTGAAACCACAACAATTTACGTATAATCAAGGATATTTACATATTACATTTCATGTGGTCGTCGTATAATATAATCTAGTCAGTACAATTAGGATAATTTTATATGTATAGAGTTAGTCTCACATATGTACATAGTCACTGATAAAGTGTATAGAAGAGGTAGCTAGTGCCACTGTAAGAAAGATGAATTTTAGATAAGCTGGATATAGATACTATAAAAAGGTATGCACTATGAATAGCAATGAATGATGTATACCTTTTTGTAGTATATTTTATTGATAAAGTATAGTACAATAAGAAAATAAGATTATTAGAATATGATAAGGGAATGGATATGAAAGATGTGGTAAAAAGAAATATTGTACTTATCGGTTCTATGGGTAGTGGCAAAAGTCATTTTGGTAGAAATTTATCGGAAAAATTACATTGGCAATTTGTAGATACTGATAGAGTACTAGAAGCACGGTACGGGTTTCCTATTGCCGATATTTATCGAAAGTTGGGGGAAAAAGGTTTTCGTAAAGCAGAATCGGATATTTTAAAGCAAGTGTCTATCTATCATGAGGCCGTCATTTCTGTAGGTGGTAATTTTCCTATTGAAATGAAAACATTACGATTTTTAAAAAAATATTCTTATATTATTGGTATTAGAGCTGCGCAATATCGTATTGTGAGTCGAGTAAATCGCCGTATTGGTAAACGACCTACTATGAATTATGATGATGTATCAGGTTATGTTACGGCAATGCTTCATTGGTGGAAACCGGTATATAAAAAATGTGATTTTGTATTAGATACAACTAATGGGCACACAAAAGAACTTATAAGTGTAATTGAGGGCCAATTTCAAAAAAATAATATTTACTTTAAAAAAAGACATAATAATTCTAAGAAACTAGCAAGTAATATAATACAATCTGTTAATCGAGATAAGAGTCAAACGAGAGAAAAAAGACAAACTTGCCATAGCTATAAAGTAGCTCATTATCAACAAAAGACACGAGAAAAACACTTAAGAGGTAAAGAAAATTAGATAGTATTCATTTATAAGATACCAGAAGTTGTAGTGTAACTAACATGAAAGCACGTATGCTAGGTTAGCATTAGCTTTTCCCTATACTTGCCATCAGTCAAGATAATTAAGTGGGTATTTTTGATAATGTGCCACCAGTAATTTGTATTACAAATGAGTATTTTTATCTTTTGAACTCTAGTATTAATATAAGAATGTAACTTTTTCACTTGTTTTGTATAAGCATTGTAGCTATTATGTGCATCTGATAATGTATTACGGCATACATAAAGAATGGATAAAGGAGATAGTCTATGATTACCAATTTAGTGGATTACTTTGAAGATATTAGAAAGCGTAATACATTTGAGTGGACAAATGATGCATGGATTCATCAAGTATTACCAGGGCATTGTGAAATGTTTTTTCAAACACATATAGAAAGACATGCTAATTTACGAGGCGATTTACACGGTGGTGTATGTATTAGTTTTGCTGATAGTTTTATGGGGACAAGTTGTTTTACTTTAGGTAAAGCAGTTAGCACCTTAGAGATTAGTGGAAATTATTTAAAGTCAGTTAAGAGTGGTTCATTGCTCCGCGGAGTGGCTAATGTAGAACATAATGGAAAAACAACTATGGTTACTACTGGGCGTGTATATAATGAAGAAGGGGAATTAGTATTCATGTCTAAGGGTACATTTTTTGTGCTCGATGTAATTACATTACCTGATTTACCATGGCAAGTTATAGCAGAAGATAATCCAGATGAAGTATAAAGTATAGTATCTGGTTTTGACTTATAACCAGCACTCAATACGTCATTCAAAATAGTATAAATATAATGTCTGATTTTGACTTTTCTTGTGAAATTCAGTATAATTGATGTACTGTGAACTGATTGAATGATACTGTAATCAGTGTTTAATAGCATAATGAATTTGGCTATGATAAAATGAGCCTCTATAGTAAAAAAGATTTCAGAGAGCAAAATAGTGCTGAGAGTTTTGCATCTTTTTATAGAGTGCATTTCCTTTTGGAGCTATCAATTGAAAATATATAGTTATCACTATAGAATGATATATAAGTAGGTTGGTCGTTTTATTCTCGTTACGAATATTGAGTACTAATTAGGGTGGTACCGCGAGTTTAGACTTCGCCCCTTGCATGGGGTGAAGTCTATTTTTATAGGAGGATTCTAATGGAAGAGCAATTAAAAAGTATTAAAGAGTCTGCATTATCTGCGATTCATGGAGCAAGTAATAATCAAGAACTGCAAGATATACGTGTTAAGTTTCTGGGGAAAAAAGGAGAATTAACAGCACTATTAAAAGGACTAGGAAAATTATCTAAAGAAGAACGTCCTGCAGCAGGTGCTAAGGTGAATGAAGCTCGTGTAGTTTTAGAAGAAGCTATTAGTGCGTTGCAAGACAAATTTGATGCAGCGGAATTAAAAGAAAAATTAACGCGGGAACAAATTGATATTACACTACCAGGGCGTGCACCTCAAAAGGGTCATATGCATCCATTGACGATCGTTAATGAAATGATTGAAGAATTCTTTATGAAGATGGGATATACTGTAGAAGAAGGACCAGAAATAGAACAGGATTATTATAATTTTGAGTGTTTAAATTTACCAAAAGATCATCCAGCGAGAGATATGCAAGATTCGTTCTATATTACGGATAACTTTTTATTACGTACACATACATCACCTGTACAAGCACGGACTATGCAAGCTCATACATCGAATGCACCTATTCGTATGATTGCGCCAGGAAAAGTATATAGATGGGATTATGATGCTACTCATTCACCAGTATTTCATCAAGTTGAAGGATTGCTTATTGATAAAGATATTAAATTTTCTGACTTAAAAGGCACATTAGAGCTATTTTTGAAATATATGTTTGGAGAAAAGACTAAAATTCGGTTTCGCACAAGCTTTTTCCCATTCACTGAGCCAAGTGCTGAAGTAGATATATCTTGTGTTATGTGTGGTGGTGAAGGTTGTCGTGTATGCTCTCATACAGGATGGCTAGAAATTTTAGGATGCGGTATGGTGCATCCTAATGTATTGCGATTAAATGGCTATGATCCAGAAAAAGTTCAGGGGTTTGCCTTTGGAATGGGCGTAGAACGTATTGCTATGTTGTTATATGGTATTAATGATTTACGATTGTTTTTCGAGGATGATACACGTTTCTTAAAACAGTTCTAGGAGGTAGACACGATGAATGCAAGTTTAACTTGGATGAAAGAATATGTGCCAGTTAATTTAAAATGCCCTGCACAAGAATTGGCTGATACATTGACACAGGCAGGTATTCCTGTAGAAAATGTTATATCTGTCAATAAAGGAATTGAAAAGGTTTATACAGGACAAATTGTTGAAATTACAAAACATCCTGATGCAGATAAGTTGCAAATCTGTCAAATAAAATGTATAGATGAAAATGGAAATATTGAAATTAAGCAAATTGTTACGGGTGCTAAGAATGTAGAAGTAGGACAAATTGTACCAGTGGCATATCATAAGTCGCATCTTCCTAATGGTGTGGTTATAAAAAAAGGAAAATTACGTGGTATTGAGTCAAATGGTATGTTGTGCTCCACAAATGAATTGGGAATCTCTCCTGATTTAGTGTTACCAGAAGAATCCAATGGTATTTATATTTTGCCGCCAGATACTCCTATTGGGAAAGATATTAAAGATGTGATGATGTTAAATGACATCGTATATGAATTTGAATTAACTGCCAATCGTGCAGACTGTTTTTCTATGGTAGGTTTGAGTAGAGAAATTGCTGTCATGACAGGTGAAAAGGCAATCTTTCCTACGATTTCTGTCGTGGAAAATGGTGATCCTATTGATGGAAAAGTATCAGTTTCTATTGAAAATAAAGAATTATGTACTCGATTTATCAGTCGCTTAGTTACAGATATAAAAGTTGGACCATCTCCATTATGGATGCAAAATCGTTTGCGTAATAGTGGTATTCGCCCTATTAATAATGTAGTAGATGTTACTAACTATGTTATGCTCGAATTAGGACAACCTATGCATGCTTACGATTATGATTTTGTAAAAGGACATCACTTAATTGTTCGTAATGCACAAAAGGGAGAAGTTATTCAAACATTGGATGGAACAGACCGTAAACTTACAGAATCTATGTTAGTTATTTCTGATGAAGAACGTCCTATAGGTGTGGCTGGTGTCATGGGAGGATTTGATTCAGAAGTAACCAGCAATAGTAAGTCTATTATTTTTGAAGCCGCGGTATTTAATGGTCCTTCGATTCGACGTACATCACGTTCCTTAGGTATGCATTCAGAAGCATCTGGACGGTTTGAACGAGGGGTTAATTCTTCTTATACAGAATTAGCTATTGATCGGGCATGCCAATTATTACAAGAAATTTGTTCATCTTGTAAAGTTGCTAGCGGTCGAATTGATGTAAATCTAAGTCCTGTTGAAACTCGCGTAGTAAACTTTACAGCTGAGGCGATTAATAATTATTTAGGTACAGATATTTCTGAATCTACTATGATTGATATTTTACAATCTTTATGCTTTACAGTTACTAAACAGGATAGTACTATTATAGCTACGATTCCATCCTGGCGTGCTGATGTGGCTATTATGCCAGATATCGCCGAAGAAATAGCACGTATTTTTAATTATGACAATATTAAACCGACTACTCCTTGGGCTGCATTGTCGAGTGGGTCTATGAGTCCTAAAAAAGAATTGACTAAGAAAGTAAATCATTATTTATCCTCTGTGGGAATGAGCCAAGTAATGACCTTCAGTTTTATGCATAAAGATAGTTTACATCATTTATTATTGCAAGAAGATGATCCTCGTTATACAGCCATACCTATTTTAAATCCTATTTCTGAAGAATTTCCATATATGCGTACAACACTAGTACCAGCTATGCTTGAATGTGCTACTCGCAATATGGCTCAACAAAATAAAAATCTATGGCTATTTGAAACCGGTAATGTTTATGAGCCTAAAGAATTACCTTTGAAAGAACTACCTCATGAACGACCTATGGCTTGTGGATTGATGATGGGGAAAGTAACGGAGCCACAATGGTGTGTTACACAACGGATGACAGATTTTTATGATATAAAAGGCGTTGTAGATGGATTATTAGCTGATATGGGTATCACTAACTATATCGTAAAACGTAGCTCACAAGCATATTTGCATCCTGGCGTTAGTGCCTCATACTATGTTAATGATGTAGAAATCGCTAGATTTGGTGAATTACACCCACAGGTAGCTAAGAATTTTGATATGGAAAGTAAGGCATATATATTTGAAATTGATTTAGAAGGCATTTTACAGATAGATATACCTACATTACGATATGAACCGTTTAGTAAATTCCCAGGTATTAGTCGTGATTTAGCGATTGTCGCGCCTATTACTAGTAGTAGTGAAGATATTTTGAAAATAATTCGTGAAAATGGTGGGGCTTATTTAGAAAAGGCGTATATTTTCGATGTATACGAAGGCGAGCACATTGAAGAAGGATTTCGTAGCTTAGCATATACACTACAATTTCGCTCTATGGAAGACACATTAAATGATAGTGATGTTGAAAGTACTATTGATACAATTATTGCGAAGTTGGCAGAAATTAACTGCAAATTACGTTAATGATAAAGGGGAGGGTTTGCATTTGTAAACCCTCTTTCTTTGTGGAGGAACTATGGAATTATTAGCCCCAGCGGGTACGATGGAAAATTTTATAGCTGCTCTTGAGGCTGGTGCAGATGCAATTTATTTAGGTGGAAAGCAGTTTAACGCCCGGTCTCATGCAGATAATTTTAATTCAGGAGATTTATCAGAAGCAGTTCGATTAGCACATCTATTGGGTGTACAGGTTCATGTGACAGTCAATATTTTAATTGGCGATAAAGAAATGGAAGGATTGTCTACTTATTTACAAGAACTTGAAAGGATTGGCGTTGATGCGATTATAGTGCAAGACATGGCGGTAGCAAAGTTGGCAAAACAAGTGGCACCGTCACTTCAATTGCATTGCAGCACACAATTGACAGCAACCAACTTGGCAACTGTTAAATTTTATGAAGCTATGGGATTTAGTCGTGTTGTTTTATCTCGTGAGTTAAGTTTAGAAGATATTCGCATTATTTGTGAAGGTGCTAAGGCAGAAATTGAAGTATTTATTCATGGAGCACTGTGCGTGTGTTATTCTGGACAATGTTTGATGAGTAGTTTTATAGGTGGACGTAGTGGTAATCGTGGTTCTTGTGCACAACCATGCCGATTACCCTATGAACTAGTCAATGAATCTGGTCAATGCGTAACGCCAAAACATACACCATACCTACTTAGTCCTAAAGATTTAAATTATAGTGAACATATAGAAGAATTAATTCAAATGGGAGTCGCCTCGTTTAAGATCGAAGGGCGTATGAAACAGGCTGAATATGTTCATAAAGTAGTAGGGGCGTATCGACATATCATAGATGCAACAGGATGTGTGACTAATGAGGATAAATATGCACTACAGTCTGCATTTAATCGTGGCTTTTCAACAGCCTATTTAGATGGATGTGTAGGTAAAGATATGATTACCGCAGTAGCACCGAATCATCGAGGAAAATTAATAGGCCATAGTACGGTACATAAGGGGAGGCTTAACCTTCATTTAGATGAACCTATTGAAAAGGGTACTGTGTTAAAAATTATTAATGAGTCTGGTCATATAGGGCATTACAAATTAACGGATGCGTGGCAAAAAATTGATGAGTTGCGGTATACAATTGTACCTGATGACAAACCTATAGCTGGTAAGATATATACAGTATCCCTACCAAAATCACGAAAAAAAAGAGGACTTAGTGAGTTTTCTAGAAAATATCCTATATATGGGTATTTACAAATCACAGATGATAATCGTACATCCTTAACGTATGTATTAGAAGATGGTGTATCTGTTGAAGTAGTTCACGAATTTTCTCCAGCGATAGCTACACATAGACCGACATCATTAGAACAAGTACAATCGTATTTAGGACGTTTGGGCAATACTGTATTTCAATTAGCCTCTATTTCTATTCCTAAAGGCGATTATATGTGGCCTGCTAGTGTGCTAAATGAGTTAAGAAGACAGGCAGTTGCAAAACTTGAGGAAAGTTTGTTGCTACGGTATGAGGAGAAAAGACTAGGTCATAAGGAAAGAAGAAACGTTTATGATTATGAGAATAATATGTATCCACTATGGAAAACTGTAGAAAAACCAATTTTATGGCATAAAAAAAGGCCTATTATTAGTGTGCGATGTGATGAAATTGAACAGGTTAAAGCTGCTATTGCGGGAGGGGCTAAAAAAATACTATTTGGTGGAGAAAGATTATATCGTAGACCTTATGAAGATAGTATATATCAATATATAGTTGAGTATTGTCATGACCATGATGCCATCATTGTAATGGGCACACCAAGGGTTGTTAAAGAAAATGAAATACCGATGATATGTCATATGTTAGCTAATATTATTGCTAGTCAACCAGATGCGATTAGCTTTCATTCTCCGGGTATATTAATGTTATTACAGAGTTTGAAATATACGGGCTCTATTGAAGCGGATACAGGATTAAATATTTTTAATAGAGAAGCCGCTTCATTTTATGAAGCGATTGGTGTTACAGCCATAACGCCGTCCTTAGAAATGACATTACAACAAATTACAAGTCTAGTAGATTATGTTCAAATACCTATTGAAACGATTGTTCATGGGCGTATAGAAATGATGATTTCTGAATATTGTGTCATTGGTAGTTTTTTAGGGGCAAGTAGTAAGAAAACATGCATGCAACCTTGTTTACATGGGAGGTATTATTTAAAAGATAGAAAAGGTGAATTATTTCCTGTATATACAGATCCATATTGTCGTATGCATATCATGAACGGACATGTATTAGATATGCGTGCGTATATACCAGAATTAATAAAACGAGGCATTTCTATTTTACGAATTGAAGGACGACAAGAAACAGGGGATAATTTATTATCCATTGTGCAATCATATGTGGATATTGTAGAAGGACGAAAACTTCCTCCTAAGAAAGATCTGTTAGATACGAAAAGTACAAGAGGACATTATTTTAGAGGAATTTTTGAAGGTAATTAAAGGCGGTGACAACCTATTGTGTTTAGTGAAGATATATTAGATTTTTCTCACATTAAACAAGCATTACAAGCACATTGTAGTTCTACCTTAGCTAAAGAGTATGCATTACATATAAAGGCAATGCAAAATAAAGATAAAATTCAAGAAGCATTAAATGAAACGGTAGAGGCTATTCAATCATTACAAAGTGAAATCGAGCAACCCTTAGGCGGCACTAGGGACATTCGTGAAGCTTGTAAAAAAAGTAAAAAAGATATTGTATTAAGTAAAGAGATGTTCCGAGATATCTTTGTTAGTATTCTTGCGTATAAACGGGTACATAGATTTTTTAAAGCTAACTATATAAAATATCCGTTGTTAGCACTGTGGATTCAAGATATGCCTAACTTTGATAGATTAGAAGGAAAATTAAGAAGGACTTTTGATGATAAAGGAGAATTACTTGATACAGCCTCTCCTAAATTATCACAAGTGCGTGCTAGTATTAAACATACTAAAGAACGTATAAAGCATGAGCTGCAAAATATATTACAGAATAAAGAGAATCAAAAATACTTTCAAGAGCTATTGGTAACACAGAGAAATAACCGCTATGTTGTTCCTGTTAAATCAGAATATCGTCATATGGTAGAAGGTTTAGTCCATGACCGATCAGCAACGGGATCTACCTTATATATTGAACCAATGCGGCTGGTGGAATTAAATAATGATTTACAAGAAGCTCTACTAAATGAAGAACAAGAAATATTGCGTATTTATACGGAATTATCTGGCTATGTAAAATCTGATAGCCATTCTTTATTGGATACATGTGAAAGAATTGGCCATATCGAATTTGTTTATGGGAAAGCTTCGTTAGCTATATCGATGAAAGCTACGCCTGCTATTTTAAGTGATCAAAATGAAATAAAATTATTGCGAGCAAGACATCCGTTGATTGAACCGCAACAAGTAGTACCCATTGATATTATTTTGGGTAAAACGTATCATATATTATTAATTACTGGCTCGAACACAGGCGGTAAAACGGTAGCCCTAAAAACATTAGGACTCTTAAGCTTAATGAACCAATGTGGATTATGTATTCCTGCAGAGACTGGCTCTATACTTCCTGTTTTTCAAAATATATATGCCGATATTGGAGACGAACAGAGTATCGTGGCGAGTCTGAGTACTTTTTCAGCACATATGCGACATATCAAAAAAATTCTGAGTCACATTACTTGTAGAGATTTAGTATTACTTGATGAAGTTGGATCGGGAACTGACCCAGAAGAGGGGAGTTCTTTAGCACTAGCTATCATTGAGTATCTTCGTATGCGTAATGTACTTACCATGGTGAGTACACATTATAATGAATTGAAACATTATGCTTATGAAACATCAGGTGTAGAGAATGGACATGTAGAATTTGATGAACGTACACTACGCCCTACATATCGGCTGCATATTGGAGTAGCAGGGAGTAGTCATGCTTTGAGTATTGCTGCTCGGCTAGGACTTCCTCAGGAAATTATTGCAAATGCTAAAGAAACTAAAAATAGTTTTGCTACCAGTAATATGGATGCTATATTATCTCAATTAAATGAAGAGTTACGGAAAACAAAAGAAAAAGAGAGAGCTTTAAAAAAAGAACTAGAGGAAACACGGCGACTACGCTCACAGGTGGAACGAGAAAAACAGTCCATACATGAAAAGAAAAAAATAATTTTAACTAAGGCGCAAAAAGAAGCAGAATCTTTGAAACGATCTATTCGTATAGAAAGTGAACGAATTATTAAAGAACTGAAAAGTCAATTTTCTGAAACAGATAAACAAAAACGCCAAGATGTTATCACCGCAGCTCGTAAGAGTGTTTCAAAAGTCCAAGTGCCCCTAGAAAATAGTGATGATGAAAGACAGTTGTTACCTATTGATCAAGTTATAGTAGGTCATATGGTGTATGTAAAATCGTTAAATGCATTGGGAACGATTCTATCTATACAGGGGAAAAGAGCTACAGTAGATGTGAATGGCTTAACAGCAACAGTAAAAGTAATGGATTTATATGCTATGACAGATGAAGAATCTAAGAAACTAGCAAGAAATCAGAATGTAGGCACGATAAAACAGGGAAGAAAGAGAAGTAATGCCGCTATATTACGTCAACAACAAGCTAAAACGGAAATCAATTTATTAGGGTGCACCGTTGATGAAGGCGTAGTAAAAGTGGGGCAATTTATTGATCAAGCTTTATTAGCTGGTATTGGGTCAGTTCGTATCATTCATGGTAAAGGAACTGGTGCTTTGCGAGAAGGCATTCATAATTATTTACGCACATTACCTCAAGTTTCTCACTTTGAAATTGCTGGATATGATGAAGGTGGAGCGGGAGCTACTAATGTGGTCTTAAAATAGTTTTATGCCATAAAATAACAATGATGCATAGTCTGTATAAGTGGTGCAATCATAGAATGATTAGTAAAAGAAGAATAAGAAAAGCTCGTATGACAATTGTCATACGAGCTTTTCTTATATATCTCTAGCGTAGTGATAGCCTATGCAGTGGAGTAACAATCATCACTCACTATAGGGAAGATCATCGAATTTATTCTACAAAATCACTTAACGTATATATGATGACGTTCAAGTCGCATTATACAATCAAGGAAGGTGAATTTTTGTTTAGAAAAATATGATGATTATTCTTTCGAAGGTGTTGATTCTTTAGGCTTTGCTGTATCTGATTGCATAGGCGTATTGGAAGACTTTTCATTAGTATCGTTAGCAGTTTCTGCATCATCTTTTTTATCTTTGTCTGTTTTTGACTTCTTTTTAGCGTCTTTTGCAGGCGGTGTATACAGCCCTTCGTTGACAATAGAACGGGCTCCCGATGGAACTATAAAATCAGAAGCAGGTATATTTTCTAAGGCAACAGTCATGAATTCTTTCCAAATTTGAGCAGGTACAGTACCACCAGTAGTCCCATTCAAGGTTTCTACACCATAGTCGTCACCCATCCACACGGCCGTTACCATATCTGGTGTGTATCCAACAAACCATGCATCTTTAGAGTCATCCGTTGTCCCTGTTTTACCAGCCATAGGACGACCAATATAAGCACCGCCACCAGTACCACCTTTAATAACAGATTCTAGCATATTAGTAATAATGGCTGCATCTTTTTCCTCTACTACGCGTTTTTCATCAACTGTATACTCTTCTAAGACTTGGCCATTTCGATCAATGATTTTAGTAATAGCAATAGGTTTAACTTTTACACCACCATTTGCTAACGTACCATACGCTGTAGCCATATCAATAGGGGATACACCATGTGTTAATCCACCAAGTGCTGATGCTAAGTTATTATCACTTTTTTTATCTAATGTGCTAATTCCCATTTCTTCAGCTAATTTTAACACTTTACTCATGCCTACTTCATCAGCTAGTTTTACAGCGGGCACATTAATAGAGTGTTGTAAGGCGTAGCGCAATGTTACTTTTCCTGAAAAGGTTTTTTCATAGTTTTGAGGTTTCCAACCATTAAAGTCAACAGGTGAATCTTCTATGAATGATCCCGGTGTTTTTCCTTGTTGAATGGCTGCTAAATATACAAATGGTTTAAAGGCAGAACCAGGCTGGCGTTCTGCTTGTGTTGCACGATTAAATGAGTCATTGCCACGACCACCTACCATAGCTACGATATAACCATTATGAGGATTGATAGCAATTAAAGCACCTTGTGGTTGGGATAAGCCATTTTTATCTGTGTAGAAGGTAGGAAGCTCATTCATAGCATCTACCGCTGCATTTTGTGCATCCATATCGATTGTTGTATATACTTTTAAGCCTTCTTTATAAATGGCATCATCACCATATTTTTGTGCTATTTGAGCAATTACGTAATCAATAAAATACGATGCATTTGACTTAGCATGAGCAGGTTCTGTCTTTTCTCGTAATTCTAAATCAGCTTCTTTTGCTTCTTCTGCAGAAGCACTATCAAGATAATCGTATTTTACTAATTGTCCTAATACAGTAGCTTGACGTTTTTTACAAGCTTCTAAATCATTAAATGGAGAATAGGCATTTGGACTTTGTGGCAGTCCTGCAAGGACTGCGCATTGTGCTAATGATAAATCTTGTACGTCTTTCCCAAAATAGACATGAGAGGCAGCTTGTACACCATATGCACCTTGACCAAAATAGATTTGATTCATATACATTTCTAAGATTTCTGATTTTGTATAGTGTTGCTCTAAGCGTAGAGCTAGTAATGCTTCTTGCAATTTGCGTTTTAATGTTCTGTCTTGGGTTAAGAATGCGTTACGTGCCAACTGTTGAGTAATTGTACTACCACCTTCAGCAACACCACTATGGGCAATATTAACCCACACTGCTCGAAGTATGCCAATAGGATCTATGCCATGATGACTATAAAAACGAGCATCTTCGGTAGCAACAAAAGCATTTTGTAGATTTTTTGGTACATTCGCTAATTTAACGGGTAATCGATTTTCTGTAGAATGTATAGTAGTAATTAAATTGCCATGTACATCATAGATTTGTGAAGAAGCGGCTGGTTGTACAGAAGCTACATCAGGCAAGCTTTGCATGGTGGCACTAATAAAACCACAACCAGCACCGGCAATAATTAATATAAATAAGATAGAGAATATCCATATAAATCGCTTAATAGGGGACTTCTTTTTCTTAGAAATTGGTAATTTTTTTGTTACACGTCGTCGAGATTGGGGCGACGAGTTTCTTATAGCCATACGACACCTCTTTGTGTACAAATCAGTAATATATAATAGAAATTAGTTATATTATAGCACATTTTTAAAATTCATTTCTGATGAATGATAAACTGACATACATAGGGTTATTTTATTTAATAGATTCTTTTTCGTATGTAGCATGATGTATTCATTTCAGCCAGTCAATATGCTATTGGATAAGATCAGAATCATAGGTATTAGTCATGATTTTACGTTTCTATCTAGGTATAAGAAATTATATTCTATATAGTGGATAGATAAAAAATCAGAAACGATTTTTTAAATATGATATAATACGATATGTTATAATAATATAAAACATTACTAGGAGTAGCATATAGGAGGATATTGATGATTAGTGCAGAGGAACAATTACGAATTATTAAGCATGGAGTGTCTGAATTAATTCCAGAAGATGGATTTAAGAAAAAATTAGAAACTGCCGTACGAGAAAACAAGCCATTAATTATTAAATTGGGGCTAGATCCAACTGCACCAGATATCCACTTAGGTCATACAGTGGTACTTCGTAAATTAAAAGTCTTTCAAGATTTAGGACATCAAATTGTTATTTTGATTGGTGACTTTACAGCTCGCATTGGTGATCCTACTGGTAAAAGCGTAACTCGTCCACCGTTGAGTGCTGAGGATGTGGAGCGTAATGCGGCTACCTATAAAGAACAAATCTTTCGTATCTTAGATCCCAATAAAACTATTGTACGTTATAATAGTGAGTGGCTTAGCACTCTTAGTTTCGAAGATGTATTGAAATTAGCCGGTAAATATACTGTAGCACGTATGTTGGAACGGGAGGATTTTCATAAACGATATACAGAGGGGCGACCTATTGGCGTTCATGAATTTATGTATCCACTCATGCAAGGCTATGATTCAGTGTCTTTACAGGCGGATGTAGAGTTTGGTGGTACTGATCAAACTTTTAATCTATTAATGGGACGTCATTTACAAGAAGAATATGGACAAGAGCCTCAAACGATTATTACTATGCCTATTTTAGAAGGCCTTGATGGCGTTCAAAAAATGAGTAAATCATTAGGTAACTACATAGGTATTTCTGAAGCACCTAATGACATGTATGGCAAAGCTATGTCAATTCCAGATGAATTGATGGAACGATACATTACATTTGTATCGGCCTATTCGATTGATGAGCAAGATGCATTTATCCAGGATATTAAAACAGGCGCTATCCATCCACGTGATGCAAAAATGAAGTTAGCTCATCATATTGTATCTTTATATCATGGAAGTGAAGCAGCTGATGGGGCACAAGAACAATTTGTTACAGTATTCCAAAAACGGGCATTACCATCGGATATACCAGAGCATAGTATGGCAATAACGACAGAACCTACTTTTATACCACAATTTTTAACAGACGTAGGATTGACTGCAAGTAATGGAGAAGCTCGTCGTTCTATTAAGGCGGGTGCTTTTAAAATTAATGGTGAAAAATGTAATCTTGAAAATGTCCAATTAGAAGACGGTATGATTTTGCAAGTAGGTAAGAGAAAATTTATAAAAATTGTATTTGAAAACTAATCTTAAGTAATAACTTTATAGTATATGGATATGAATAATAGTATATAGATTTTTAATAATATACAGATTTTTGAAAATAATCTCCTCATTTTGGTGTGAGGAGATTATTTTTTATGTACTATAGGTATGATTCATTATTTAATTATATTGAAAGTGGGAGAAGTAAAAAAATATTATAGAGTGCCATGAAGTTGTTTTGCAATTTATTACTGTGATTTGAAACTTTTTAGAGTAGTCAATTTTTTAAGAGGCCTCTATTGTGGTGATAATAGAACGATAGGGTAAGAATCCGTCGTGCTATAATGCAACGAGCAGATTAGTGCATTAGTACCATGTGGTAGAAATAAACATGGCCTGTAGTATATATGGATCGAAATATATAGTGTTGACACGAAAATAAATGTGCTATACTATATAAATATAAAATTAGAATTATGATATTCTATTACGAGTTATATCTAGCATTAATCAGGGAGGTTCTATTATGAATCGTGAGACAGCGTATGTACTTTGGTTTGATGAATTGAAACGTGAAGATGTAGCATTAGTTGGCGGTAAATCATCTTCATTAGGTGAATTGACATCATCTACAGGTGTGCCAGTTCCATATGGGTTTGCTACCACTGCATATGGATATCGTCAGTTTATGAAAGAAACTGGAGTAGAAGCTAAGATTCGTGAAGCTCTTGATGGACTAGATGATGTAGAAAATTCTGCACTTTTACGTGAAGTGTGTGCTCATATTCGCAAGATGATTTGTGAAGCAGAAATGCCAGAAGACTTGGCAAAAGCAATTCGTGATGCCTATCAACAGTTGGCAAAGCAAGTGGGTGAAGATGATCCATTTGTTGCTGTACGATCTAGTGCTACTGCAGAAGATTTGCCAGATGCTAGTTTTGCAGGGCAACAAGATACATATTTAAATGTACATGGGGCAGATGTAGTCATTCAAAAAGTTAAAGAATGTTATGCCTCTACATTTACTGATCGTGCTACGTATTATCGAGTTAAACAAGGATTTGACCATATGACCGTTGCTTTGAGTGCAGCTATACAAATGATGGTATTTTCTAAAGCGGCAGGCGTTATGTTTACCGTTGATTTAGTGACAGGTAATGATAAACAAATTACGATTGAAGGATCTTATGGACTTGGAGAATATGTAGTTGGTGGTACTGTTACACCAGATAACTTTACTGTCGATAAAGATAAAATGGAAATTACCAATCGTATTATTAATGATAAAAATATACGTCTTGTTCGTAAACCAGATGGTGATTGCATTGAGGAAACTGTACCAGAGAAAGAAGCTCGTGTACAGGTTATTTCTGATGAACAGATTTTACAATTAGCAGATTATGCAAAACAAATTGAAAAGCATTATGGTTGCTATATGGATATGGAATGGGGGATTGATGAACGGGATGGAAAGTTATGGATACTACAAGCACGACCAGAAACCGTATGGTCCCGTAAATCTGACAAAAAAACAGAGGAAAAGAAAGTAGAAACGCAAGAAAGTACTACTAATCGTACTATTTTAGTTAAAGGACTACCTGCTAGTCCAGGCCTTGCAGCGGGCAAAGCACATGTTATTATCAATCCAGATGACATTGCGGACTTTAAAGAAGGAGAGGTTTTAGTTACTACGATGACTGCTCCAGATTGGGTACCAGCTATGAAGAAAGCGAAAGCAATTGTTACTGATGCAGGCGGTATGACATGTCATGCATCCATCGTAGGCCGTGAACTGGGGATACCTTGTATCGTAGGTACTAAGAGTCGTAGCCAAGAAGGCACAAAATCTATAAAAAATGGACAAATGATAACTGTTGATTCCACTAATGGGATTGTTTATGAAGGTGTCTTAGAAGATGTTACTAAAAAACAAGAAGTAGCAACCGCTAGCACTGCTGAATATATTCCTGTAACGGGTACTAAAATTTATATGAATTTAGGCGATCCAGATTTAGCTGATACGTATAGCCAATTACCTTGTGACGGTATTGGTTTAATGCGTGAAGAATTTATTTGGACTACATTTATCCATGAACATCCACTACATTTAATTGAGACAGGGCGAAGTGAGTTTGCTGTCAATACATTGGCTGAAGGCATGAGAAAGGTAGCACAAGCATTAGCTCCACGACAAGTTGTTGTTCGTTTAAGTGATTTTAAATCTAGTGAATATAGAGATTTAAAAGGTGGCGATGTATTTGAACCGCATGAATCAAGCGCATTACTAGGATGGAGAGGTGCTTCTCGCTATTATGATCCTAAATATACGCCAGCTTTTAAATTAGAATTACAAGCTATTAAAAAGGTTCGTGAAGAATTTGGATTAAAGAATCTTCAAGTTATGATTCCATTTTGTCGTACGGTTAAAGAAGCAGAAGAGGTTACGACGTTAATGGCGCAAGAGGGACTAGTTCGTAGTGCTGATTTTAAAATTTGGTTAATGGCTGAAATTCCAGCAAATATCATTTTAGCTGACCAATTCAATAAATATGTTGACGGATATTCTATTGGATCTAATGATTTAACTATGCTTGTTCTTGGATGTGATCGGGACAATGAAATCGTTCAGCATGTATATGATGAAAGAAATTTGGCAGTTAAACGCGCTATTCGTCATTTAATTGAAGTGGCACACAAAGATGGAAAAACTGTTTCTATTTGTGGACAGGCACCAAGTGTATATCCAGAATTCTGTGAATTTTTAGTTAAGAGTGGTATTGATTCGATTTCTGTTAATCCTGATGCAGTAAAAAATACTAAAAAAATGGTAGCTCAATTGGAACAGAGATTAATGATGGACTCTTTAACTGGTCGTGGTCGTGTAGAAACTGAAGATTATACATGGTAACTACATATATAGTATAAAATAGTGCGTATTGTAGGTGTTTGCAATACGCATTATTTCTGTATATAGAATATAGATTTTATAGTGAGGAGGTGTCATATGGAGTTATCAAAGCGCCAAGAAAAAATATTAGATATTGTTCGTGATGAAGGGCCTATTACGGGAAATGCTATTGCTAAAAAGTTAGACGTAACTAGATCAGCATTACGTTCTGATTTATCTGTTCTTACTATGATTGGTATGCTAGATGCTAGACCAAAAGTAGGCTATTATTTTGTAGGAAAATCTCAAAATAACTTATTGGTAGATGCATTAAGTAAATATAAGGTGAGAGATGTACTTTCTCAAGCGGTAGTGGTTTCACAAGATATGAGTTTATATGATACTATTGTTACTATTTTTACAGAAGATGTAGGTACATTACTAGTTTGTGAAGATGGGTATTTAATTGGCATTGTATCGAGAAAAGATTTATTACGTGCTTCTATAGGACAGAATAATCAAACAACGGTTCCCGTTTCTATGATTATGACACCAGTTAGTAAAATTATAGTGGTATCGCCAACTGATACAGTAGTGGAAGCAGCACAAAAATTGATAGACTATGAAGTAGATTGCTTACCAGTGGTAGAAAAAGAAATGGAAGGCAATAAAAAGAAGTATAGAGTGATTGGTCGCATATCTAAAACTAATATTACTAAATTGTATTTGGAATGTAGTGTGCCCTATTAATGCTATATAATGTGCATATGATAGATACAAGACGATTCAAGTGGAGGTGCTTTATGGCAGGAAAAATAATTTATGCTATTTCAGATTCAATTGGCGAAACGGCTGAAGCTGTAGCAAGAGCTACGGCAAGTCAATATGATAAAGAACAGTTAGATATTATACGAGTACCGTATATTAGTGGAGAAGAACAAATTGATGCGGTCTTACAAGAGGCACAAGGTAATGAATGTGTAATTTGCCATACGATTGTATCGGTTAGTTTACGAAATTATTTACATGATAAAGCTGAAAAACTAGGGCTAGAAACTGTAGACATTATGGGCCCTGTCTTGAGAGCAGTAGGAACGATTGCAGAAACAAAGCCACGCTTAACGGCGGGGATGGTTCATAAACTGGATCAAGAGTATTTTAAGAAGGTAGAAGCTATTGAATTTGCTGTTAAATATGATGATGGTAAAAACCCAAGTGGCTTTGAAAAGGCGGATATTGTAATTATTGGGGTATCAAGAACTAGTAAGACCCCATTGTCTATGTATTTAGCATATAAAAAATATAAAGCTGCAAATTTGCCATTGGTGCCAGAAGTGCCGTTGCCCGATGAGTTGTTTAGAATTCCACCCAAAAAGATTGTGGGGCTTATTATTGATCCATTTAAATTGAACAATATTCGTAGTGAGCGGTTAAAGGCTATTGGCTTAGAAGGAGAGGCTAATTATGCTTCAGTGGAAAGAATTGAGGAAGAATTAGCTTATGCTAAGGCGGTTATGCGTCGTGTCCATTGTCCTGTTTTGGATGTATCTAATAAATCTATTGAAGAAACAGCTGCTATGGTGATGCAAATTATTGATAGAAATAAAACTAATGAATCTAGAGATTAATGAAAAGGATGACTTGCTATAGTAATGGGGAGAGGTATCATTTTATGAGTGCTAAAAAATAGATTACTAGAAAGACAAACTTTATTTAAGACAGTAAATCTAATGGCGTTTCAGCTTTTTAAATCACATTTTCTCCACCTTTTAAAGTTCACTAAAAAGATAAAATGCCGATGGACCTAGACATTTTTAGTTCCATCGGACTTCAAAACAACACGTTTTGTCCTATAACTCTAAAACCTGGATAGATTTAGGTGTTTTCTAATTATATTGGTTAAAAAATAATATGTTTTGTCTCATCAGTGGCATTTTATGAAATAAAAAAAGCTTCTCCTAAGAGAAGCTTTTTTTAGAGTACATGTACTTGTTACTAATTTTACGCGCGTGTAATTTTATTAGAACGAAGACAACGAGTACATACGTTTACTTTTTTAGTTTCGCCGTCTACAATTGCTCGTACTCTTTGGATGTTTGGTTTCCAAGTTTTGCGTGTACGGATATGAGAGTGACTTACGTTCATACCGCTAGATGTGGATTTGCCACATACTTCACAAAGGTTAGCCATTAGTTACACCTCCAAGCATAATTTACAACATAACAAAATTATTCTATCATAAAGGCTATCATAAAGCAAGAACTTTTATATTTTGTTCAATATCTATATTTTTGTTATACTAACTATATTCATATCGTATAGTATATCATATTTTTTAGGAGAATCCTATGAATGAGTTATTACAGTCCATAAAAGGTGTTGGGCCTAAAAGGGAAAAACAATTACATCAATTAGGTATTCATTCTGTTACACAACTATTGAATTATTTTCCTAGAGCCTATGAAGATAGAAGTAAAATATATTCGATAAATCAACTAGTTAGTGGCGATTTAGCGACTATAGTAGGTAAGGTAATAGCAGTTCAAGAAAAGAAACCACGTCCGCGATTATCTATTTTAGAAATAATTGTGTCTGATGGGACTGGTACTGTTAGATTTGTTTTATTTAATCAAGGCTATAAGAAAAATTTTTATAAAAAAGGCGATCTCCTATGCGGTTACGGCAAGGTAGAAAAGGGATATGGTTGTTGGCAAATTAATTCGCCACATATAGAACAATTACGCAAAGGTGTTACACCTGAACTCGGCATAATCCCCATATATCCACTAGTGGAAGGTGTTAGCCAATTCATTATTAGACATACTATACATGAATGGTTCTCTAGTCACAGCCAGCTTACTGAAATTATCCCTATGAGTATACGCAATAGCAGAAAATTTCTTCCGAGATATGAAGCATTGAAAGAAATACATTTTCCCTCATCAGTAGAAGCATATGAACTAGCTAGAAAACAATTAGCCTATGAAGAATTATTTATTATGCAATCTGGATTAGCCTTATTACGATATAAACAACAAGTGCATGAGGGATTGTCAATGGCTAATGATGGTATTTTAATGGAGCAGTTTAGAAATAATTTACCATTTCGTTTAACGAATGACCAACTACGTGTTATACAGGATATCTCTTCTGATATGCAAAGTGATAAGCCAATGCAACGGTTGGTACAAGGCGATGTGGGATCTGGAAAAACCGTTGTGGCCGTATTAGCTTTATTAAAGGCTGTAGAAAATGGTTATCAAGGATGCTTAATGGCACCTACAGAAATTTTAGCACAACAACATTTTGATAGTATTTCTAGTATGTGTAAAAAGTTACCAGTTAGAATTGCCCTATTAACGGGGGCTCTAAAAGGTAAAGAACGAGAATACTTGTATGAACAAGTTTCAGAAGGAACGATTGATATTCTTATTGGTACCCATGCAGTTATACAGGAAACAGTAAAGTTTAAGTCATTGGGCATAGGTATTGTGGATGAACAGCATCGATTTGGGGTGGAACAACGAGCACTACTGCAAAGAAAAGGGCGATATCCACATGTTTTAATTATGAGTGCTACTCCGATTCCTAGGACGATGACTTTATCGATATATGGTGATTTAGATGTGAGCTTAATTAAAGAAATGCCTCCAGGCCGTAAACCAGTATTGACATATAAAGTTAATTCATCGTATAAAAAGCGATTATTAGCATTTTTTCGTAAAGAAATGTCATTAGGTCATCAAATTTATATAGTTTGTCCTTTAGTGGAGGAGTCGGAAAAACTTGATTTACAGGCAGCTGAAAATCTATATTTAGAACTTATCGAATATTTTGGCGATTCCATAGCTGTAGGCTTAGTACATGGACGTATGCCTGCTAGTGAAAAAGAAACTATTATGAGCCAATTTAAGAGCGGTGCTATTCAATTATTAGTATCCACTACTGTTATTGAGGTGGGTGTTAATGTGCCTAATGCAACAGTTATTTGTATTGAAGGGGCAGAACGATTTGGGTTGGCACAATTGCATCAATTAAGAGGGCGTGTAGGACGTGGTATTACTCAATCCTATTGTATATTAGTGAGCGATTCTACTAGTGAAACGGCACAAGAACGATTACAGTTAATGACACATATCCAAGATGGATTTGAATTAGCTGAGCAAGACTTACTATTGCGTGGGTCTGGTCAATTATTTGGATTAGCACAATCTGGACTACCAGATTTGCGGATTGCTCATATCATTAAGGATATAGATATCTTAATAGAAGCACGACATGATGTAGATGATTATATAAAATCTGTTGGTATAGAATCGTTACGCACTTATGTAGACGATGAATTGAAAGAACGATTTGGTAGTAAATTTTTACGCATTCTCTATAGTTGATAGGAATAGTATTTTTTGTTATATACAGCATAATTTCATATCTATTTACCTATGCTTCGTGATAAGTTGTCAATAATAATTGAATTTACGATGCATTCTTTCATACTCAATGCTCAAATTAATGATGATGTAGATATAATCTATGTGGCCATAGTAGTCATAGAATCTAATCTACTTTGTTTTGTTTGAATAAGAAGTGACAATCTTAAGAGAAGATATGCTGCCATTTAATTTTCTAAATGGTGTACGATTCTAAAATGAAAGAGGGTAACTTTTACTAGAGTGTTCTCATATATAGGTATTATAGTGTTGTCATATAGAGGCATTATAGTGTTGTCATATAGAGGCATTATGACGTATAATTAAGTAATAGAAATTCACTATTTCGGTTTTATGATGGAGGTAATGATTATGCCAATGATTCATGTAGAGCTTGTTGAAGGTCGTACAAAAGAACAGAAAAAAGAATTAGCTAGTGCAATTACAAAAGCTACAGTTGATATTATCGGTGTGCCTATGGAAGCGGTAAAAGTCATGTTTGTTGATTTAAAGGCAGATGAATTTATGGAAGGTGGCGTTCTTCGTTCCGAACGATAAAACGACATACTAGAACAGATTGTATTATATTAGCAATACATATAGTAGGTTTGTGATGGTTAATATACTTTAGTACGCTACTGCTTAGAAAGGATATATACCATGAGAGATGATAAATTCGGTTTACGAGGACTTACTTTTGATGATGTGTTATTAGTACCAGCTGCATCTGATGTATTACCTCATGAGGTAGAATTAGGAACACAATTGACAGAAACTATTCATTTGAATATTCCTATGATTAGTTCTGGCATGGATACGGTTACAGAGTCAAAGATGGCTATTGCCATGGCTAGACAAGGTGGATTAGGCGTTATTCATAAAAATATGACCATTGAAGAACAAGCTGGTGAAGTAGATAAAGTAAAACGATCTGAGCATGGTATTATTGTTGATCCTATTTATTTAAGTCCTCAAAATTTGCTTTCAGAAGCAGAAAATCTGATGAGCAAATATGCTATTTCTGGCATTCCTATTACAGAACATGGCAAATTAGTAGGCATTATTACCAATCGTGATATGAGATTTGAAAGTGATCTATCCAAGACGATTGGCGATTGCATGACTAGAGAACATTTAGTAACAGCACCTGTGGGAACATCATTAGAAACGGCTAAAGATTTATTAAGACAGCATCGAATTGAAAAACTACCTCTTGTTGATAGTCAAGGTATGTTGAAGGACTTAATTACAATTAAAGATATTGAAAAGGCTATTAAATATCCTAACTCAGCAAAAGATAGTGATGGTCGATTATTAGTTGGTGCAGCGGTGGGTGTTAGTAAAGATTTATATGATCGCATGGATGCATTGGTGGCTGCTAATGTGGATGTGATTATTGTAGATACAGCACATGGACATTCAGCAGGTGTGTTACGTACATTGAAGGATATAAAGGCGGCGTATCCACATATGCCTGTTATTGCAGGTAATGTGGCAACAGCATCAGGTACGGAAGCTTTAATTGAAGCAGGAGCAGATGCTGTTAAGGTCGGTATTGGACCTGGTTCTATTTGCACGACACGGATTATTGCGGGAATTGGTGTACCACAAATTACTGCTGTATATGAAGCAGCTAAAATTGGTAGACGTTATGGGGTACCAATTATTGCTGATGGGGGCATTAAATATTCTGGTGATATTGCTAAAGCGATTGCTGCGGGTGCTAATTGCGTTATGATGGGGAATATTCTAGCTGGTACTGAAGAAAGTCCAGGAGAAACTGTTATCTATCAGGGACGTAGTTATAAAGTATATCGTGGCATGGGTAGTTTAGGAGCTATGAAGTTAGGCAGTAAAGATCGTTATTTTCAATCAGAAGCCAAGAAATTGGTACCAGAAGGTATTGAAGGACGTGTTCCTTATAAAGGCACACTAGCAGATACTATATTCCAAATGGTTGGTGGATTGCGTGCTAGCATGGGATATTGTGGATGCCATACAATAGAAGAAATGATTGAAAATACACAATTTATTCAAATTACAGCAGCAGGGCTTAAAGAAAGTCATCCACATGATGTTAATATTACAGTGGAAGCGCCTAATTATAGTTGCTAATATATGAGGTGTGAGAATTTGCGTAATCAATTAAAGGTATTATCTATACCTATTGATGCAGTTACCATGGATGAATCTGTAGAACGGATTTATGGATTCATGAAGCAGCCGGGGCTACATATTGTAGCCACGGCAAATGCTGAAATGGTAATGTTAGCTAGAGAAGATGAAGAATTAAAGAATATATTAAATCAGGCGAGTTTAGTGGTGCCAGATGGTGCAGGTGTATTATGGGCAGCTGAACAAAAAGGAGAACATTTTCCGGAACGTGTAACGGGGATTGATTTGACTCGTCGGTTATTTAAAATGGCAGCCACTAAAAATACACCTATTTATTGCCTAGGCGCTGCTGATGGTGTTGCTCAACAAGCAGTAGATAATTTACAGCGGGAAGTGGGACCACTCAATATAGTGGGCATACATTCCGGCTTTTTTAATGCTGATGAAGAAAAAACTATTATCAAGACGATTCAAGATGGGGGAGCTAAATTGATTTTTGTTGCTTTAGGTGTGCCAAAGCAAGAGAAATGGATTGCTCAACGGTTATCACAGCTTGATGGCGTAGTAGCTATGGGAGTTGGAGGTTCTTTTGATGTATTGGCAGGCAATATACCTAGAGCACCTCAATGGATGCAACGTCACCGATTAGAGTGGTTATATCGATTGTATCTAGAACCAAAACGAATTACTCGCATGGTTGCGTTACCTAAGTTTATGTTTGCTGTAAAAACTAATAAAAACTAGGAGGGAGATACACTATGCCAACAGGGCGTATTGTAAAAGATGGATTTGTATTGATAGGAGCTATGTTCATTTTGGCGATTATCATATGGAATGTAGCTAGTTCATCTATATTAAAATTTTTAGCAATCATTCCATTTGTGCTAGCATGTTTCTTTCTATATTTTTTTAGAAATCCTAAACGTACGATTCCTAAAGGTGAAAATCTTATTTTGTCGCCAGCAGATGGCAAAGTTATGGATATTTCTGAAGTTTATGAGGATTTATTCCTTAACAGAAAAGTAAAAAAAGTGACTATATTTCTTTCTGTATTTGATGTTCATGTTAATCGAGCACCAATTGAAGGAGAAATTACTTTTAGACAATATACATGTGGCGGATTTTTACCTGCCTATAAAAAAGAAGTAGGATTTGAGAATGAACGTCATACTATTTGTATTGACAATGGAAAAATAGAAGTATTAGTTACTCAAATTGCAGGATTATTAGCTAGAAGAATTATTTCATGGACAGACTTAGGATCTCATTTAGAAAAAGGACAGTTATATGGAATGATTAAGTTTGGATCGTGTACAGAAATATGTATGCCTACGGATGTGGAAATACTGGTAAAAAAAGGACAACATATTTCTGGAGGAGATACTGTGATTGGGAGGTTGCCAAGTCATGAATAGATCGATATTTCCGTGCATAGCCACAAGCTCTAATTTGGCCTTTGGTGTCATAGGAATTACTATGTCCGCTAAGGGATATTATGAAGGGGCGGCTATTTGCGTATTATTATCTTTGCTAGCAGATGCTCTAGATGGAAGAATTGCAAGAGCCTTAGGTGTAGCAGGTCCTCTGGGGCGTGAGCTAGATTCATTAGCAGATGTAGTGGGATTTGGTGTTTCTCCAGCATTTTTGTTGTTTTCTAAAGAATTGTTTGGCATGGGCTGGTTATCATATGTGCCGTTATTGGCCTTTGCCGTATGTGGTGCATTCCGATTAGCACGATTTAATATTATGACAGAAGAAGTACACGGATATTTTCAAGGGTTACCTATTCCAGCAGCAGGATGTATGGTAGCAACATATGTTTTATGTGGAGTTAGTGTATCACCGGTTATTGTGCTAATTGCCATGATAGTTGTAGGCTATTTGATGGTGAGCAATGTGCATTATCCAGACTTTAAAGGTAAAAGTGCAGATGTTATGCATAAGATTGCTATAGGAATTGTAGTACTTTTATTTATTATTGGAATGATACTTAATTGGCATGCATGGGCTGTTTTGATATTTGTTTTGTATGCACTATTTGGTATACTTAATACACTTTTCAATAGATTCAAATAGAGTGGAGGAAATTAAATGGATTACTATTTAGATCTATTGTTAATTCCTATCCAAATAATTATTTTCATATATACTATATATCTATTGATTTTAATGTTTGTAGGTTTATGGAAACATAAAGAAGTTAAAATATATGCTCCTAAAAACCGTTTTGCTATTATTATTTGTGCGCATAATGAAGCGTGTGTTATTGCTTCACTTATCGATAACTTGAAACTACAAGAATATCCTAAGGAGTTGTTTGATATTTTTGTAGTGGCAGATAATTGTACTGATAACACAAAGTTAGTAGCAGAACAAGCCGGGGCCATCGTATATGAGAGAACAGATGCGAGGGCTAAAGGTAAGGGGTATGCCATGGGATGGATGTTTGATAGATTATTATCTATGGACACTAACTATGATGCATTTTGTATTTTTGATGCTGATAATTTAGTGCATCCTAAATTTTTACAAGAAATGAATTGGCATCTAGAAAAGGGAGAGCATATTATCCAAGGTTATTTAAATGCTAAAAATCCAGTGGATACATGGATTTCTGGATGCTTTTCAATCGCTTTTTGGATGGTCAATCATATGGTGCATTTAGCAAAATATCGATTAGGTTTATCTACTGCATTAGGCGGTACAGGGATGTGTTTTAGATCTGATATTGTACGAAAGTATGGCTGGGGTTGTACGAGTTTAACAGAAGATATGGAATACTCCATGAAAATGTTAACAAGAGGCATTCGTACATGTTGGGCTCATGATGCAATTATTTATGATGAAAAGGTATTAACTTTTGTGCAATCGTGGAATCAGCGATTGCGATGGGCACAAGGACAATTTGATTGTGCTGGACGATATATTCCTCAGTTATTCATAGCTGGTATACGACAACGAAATATTAAAATCCTGGATGGCATCATGCAAGTCAGTGGACCTTATTTTATGATGTTGTCTACCATTATGTTGTTGCTATCCCTAGTAAATACATATGTAGCACCTATTTATACGAGCCTTTGGCAACAAATTTTGCCAATGTCAGTGCTTTCTTTCATAGGCATTGCACAATATGTAGTTCCATTATTGATTCTATTACAAATAAAAGTGCCCTTTAAGATATATTTATATTACTTAATTTATCCTATTTTTGTATATTCATGGATGATTATTAATATTTTAGGGTTCTTTAGACGTCATAAAACAGAGTGGCATCATACAAAACATATTCGTGCTGTATCCATGTCAGATATTAAATTAACGCGCATGAATGATGTGGGAAACAAATAGAATATAAAGAGTCGCTATCATGTAAATACATAAAAAGGCGACTCTTTTTTAGGAGGTTATATGCATATTTTAATGACAAATGATGATGGTGTAGAGGCAAAAGGCTTGAGAGACTTGGCAGATTATTTGGCAAAGCGTCATCGAGTTACTGTTATAGCACCAGCCATGGAGCAGAGCGCTAAATCACATGCGTTAACAATTGATAATCCCATACATATGAAGAAAATTTTTACAGATAGGGATGCATTAAAGATTTACTCCCTTACAGGGACACCTACAGATTGTGCTAAATTTGCTTTATCGTACTATTTAATGGAAGATATGCCAGATTTATTTATATCAGGTATTAATCATGGATATAATTTAGGCTCTGATGCAATATACTCTGGGACTATAGGAGCAGCTATGGAGGGCCTTTTTTATGGCATTCCATCATTAGCATTATCTGTTGAAAAGTATAATGCAAATCATGTATCGACTTTATTTCCTTTTATAGAAACGTTTATTACTAAATTTTTTTTAGAACATGACTATAAGGGATTATTAAATGTTAATATTCCTTATAATGGACCATATGATTGGTCACGAGTTCGAATTGCATCACAAGGGTATCAAAAATATGTAAATATTATTGATCCTCGTATTGATACGCGAGGACGTAATTATTTTTGGGTTGCTGGTACGGTTGTTAAAGATTTTAGTGAAGAAGATAGTGATGTATATTATAGCAGAAATGATATGATTACAGTTGTACCTTTGACATGGGCACAAGAAGATATACAAGGCAAAAAAATATTGAAGGAAATTATAAAATATCCTTGACGATAAACTGAAAAATTGAGTATAATTATGAAGATGATTAATCGCATGGGCCTATAGCTCAGTGGTAGAGCAACCGGCTCATAACCGGTCGGTCCCTGGTTCGAACCCAGGTGGGCCCACCAGATACATTCTATATAATATACAAGATAGGATAGTTTAGTAGACATTTATATTGGTATTAGTTTTCTCTAATTCAATATAGATGTCTATCTTTGTTTATATCCACTAGAAAGAAAAAGGATATAAGTAGAACTTGAACTTTTATAGAATGGCGATTATTATAAGTGTGAAGTAAGTACTAGTTATGTGATGTATCTATTTGCTATAGAGTATCAGTCATAAAGAGGTGTACTGTGAAATTAACGAAGCGATTACAGGCTATATTAGATATTGTTCCACAAGCAGGTGTTATTGCCGATGTAGGAACTGATCATGGCTATCTGGCAGTAGCCATGATTAAGGAGAAAAAGGCCGGTCGGGTTATTGCTATTGATGTAAATGCAAGACCATTGGAGACGGCAAAACGATATATTGAGTCATGTCAGTTAACATCATATATTGAATGTAGATTAAGTAATGGTCTACAAAATACAAAGGTAGGAGAGCTAACAGGTGCCGTTATTTGTGGCATGGGTGGATTTTTAATGCGTGATATTATAAGAGAAGCACCAGAGTTATTAGACTTTTATGTAGTGCAACCACAAAATGGTCAAGCAGAATTACGGCAATATATGGTAGAAGAGGGCTACTGCATTATCAAAGAAATTATTATGTACGATATGGGAAAACTATATCAAGCATGGCTAGCTATAAAAAAAGATTTATTAGATCCTGCTAGTTTGGATAAAGATATATATGCCAATCTACCTAAAGACTCTATATTGTGGATGGTTGGAGCATTAGTGGCAGAAGAAAGGCCGCTTTTATGGAGACAATACATTGAAAATTTTATTCATCAGTATCAATCAGTATTAGAAAGTATGACCATTGCATTGCGCCGAACCAATAAATTTATAAAAACGCAACAGTGTATTAAGGAGCTGGAGGAATTATTATGAGTTTACTTGTAGAAGACGTCATTCAAGTAATGGAAACATGGGCGCCACTTTCCTTAGCAGAGTCATGGGATAATCCAGGATTGATGGTAGGCGATAGAAGAGAAACAGTTACAGGTATTCTGACAACTTTAGATGTAACAGAAGAGGCAGTTTCATATGCGATTAACCATGATATTAATATGATAATTAGTCATCATCCTCTTATTTTTAAAGGTCTAAAACATATTGATAAGACTACTTCCATCGGTAAATTGTTATATTCGCTTATTCAATCTAATATAGCTGTATATAGTGCGCATACTAATTTAGACATTGCGAAGGATGGACTTAATGATATGCTAGCTGGTAAACTAGGTTTGAAAGGTTCTTTAGGTTTCGTAAAAACAGGGTCTTCACCATTATATAAACTAGTTGTATATGCCCCTACATCTCATAGTGAATGTGTACGACGGGCGTTAGGCATAGCGGGAGCAGGTAGTATGGGGAATTATGCGGGTTGTTCATACAGTAGTGTTGGAGAAGGCCGATTTACACCTATTGAAGACGCGCATCCATTTATTGGAAAATTAGGGCAAATGGAAGTAGTAGAGGAAGAACGGATTGAAACACTAGTACAGGGAAAGATACTTTCTAATGTGATACAGGCTATGGTAAAAGTACACCCCTATGAAGAAGTTGCTTATGATGTATTTCCCTTGAAAGAACCAGAAGAAGTGCATTATTTGGGGCGCCTAGGAGACTTGGAAATAGCAATGAATTATAAAGAGTTTATACAGTATGTGCAGCATGTCTTACCAAAAGCAAGAGTACGTGCAGGAGGGGTAAAAAAAGACGTGATTCAACGCATCGCTATTTGTTCTGGTAGTGGAGCAGAATTTATTACACAAGCAGCTATTAGAGGCGCTGATGCGTATATCACAGGTGATGTAAAGTATCATGATATGCAACTAGCAAAGGAATTGGGAATCCTTGTTGTTGATGCAGGCCATTTTGGTACAGAAGAGTGTGTAGCTATAGGCATTGCTAGCTACATTTCTCCTCATATACACGAAATTGATCCCACTATTTCGATTATGCCCTATGAAGAACAACAAGATTTCTTTTTTGTTAAGAGTTAACCACAGAAACTAATATATATCTTATTTTGTGGACAGTTGCTTTTCTATCGGTATTTGTGCTAGACTAAATAGAGCAAGTATGAAAGACGATTGCGAGCTATTATAGTTCGAGGAAAGTCCGAGCTCCATAGGGCAGGATGCCAGATAACGTCTGGCGAGGGTAACCTTAGGGAAAGTGCCATAGAAAAGAAGACCGCCATAAGTGTATGGTAAGGGTGGAACGGTGCGGTAAGAGCGCACCAGCAACTTGGTAACAAGTTTGGCTTGGTAAACCCCATCTGGAGCAAGGCCTAATAGAAAAGGGTTGAGGTGGCCCGCCGACCTTTCGGGTTGTGCCGCTTGAACGTATGGGTGACCATACGTCTAGAAAGATAATCGTCACTGTGTAAACAGAACAGAACTCGGCTTATTGATTGCTTGCCATAACCGCTCTTAGGGGCGGTTTTCTTATATGATAATCATTAATATAATGATAAGGAGTGTGCATGATGGCTTTCATTGAAATCACTAGTGTAGAAGAATTTAATCAAAAAGTATTGTTGCAAAATGGCTTATCTGTAGTATGTTTTTGGGCTGAATGGTGTGCTCCTTGTAAAGTAATGGGCCCTGTATTAGAACAAGTAGCAATCGATTTGGATAAAGAAGCTACATTTTTTAGTGTTAATGCAGACCTTGTTAAGGAATTATGCTTAACGTATGACGTGGAAGGAATTCCTACGATACTACTATTTAAAGAGGGAAAAGAACTGGATCGTATAGCAGGATATAAGAAAGCTTCTGTATTAGAAGAATTAATTCACGAATTAAAAGGATAACATTGGTACATCATAAGTGAGATAGAATGATGTGTTTATGTATAGAAATTTATTGATCAGTTGTAAGAATAGGTAACTATTACTTATATCTAGGATAGTCTAATCTCATTAGAAGATGTATTACATTGTATGACATACAAAATACATGCCGTATAAAAGTTCAAATTAATTTGGCTTTTATACGGTTATTTTTAATAAATTGATATGTTTGATTTTATAAACTAAGGGTAAATTTTTTTTATAACTGACATATATTTATTCACGATAAAATAGATGTAAAACCTTATATTATCAAATTATTTTTCTAGAAATTTATAGATGCACATGGTATACTATGATTATGGAATATTTTTGTGATATGTATCCATGTTATTGATTATATATTTTATAAATGCAAAGTGTAAGATTACTAATAAGGGGGATAACTCCAGTGAAAGAACGTATGAATAGCTTATGGACACTCTTTCAAGAGCGTAAATTAAGTCGACGCACATTTGTTAAGTCCTGTGTAGCGTTGACGGCTGTATTAGGTTTGCCACCAACCATGTTAGATACTGTTGTTAAGGCAGCAGAAACTAAAGAATTACCGACAGTGGTTTGGTTACATGGCCATGAATGTACAGGTTGTGATGAATCATTTATTCGTTCTACATCTCCATTTGCTTCTGATGTTATTTTAAATATGATTGCCTTAGAATATGATGATACATTGGCTGCCGCTTCTGGTGAACCATTAGAACATCATTTAAAAGAGATTGTTGCTAATAAATCTGGTAAATATATACTAGCAGTTGAAGGCGGTGTGCCTCTTGATGAAAATGGCGTGTACTGTTCTGTAGGAGGACGACCATTTGTAGAAGTTCTTAAAGAATGTGCAGCAGGGGCCTCTGCTATTATCGAATATGGCTCTTGTGCTGCATGGGGCGGGATTCAAGCAGCTAAACCAAATCCAACTAATACTGTATCAGTATCATCTGTTGTTTCTGGTGTACCTATTATTAAAGTGCCAGGTTGCCCTCCAATTCCAGAAGTCATGACAGGCGTTATTATGCATTATGCATTATTTGGTGAGATTCCACCGTTAGATATTCAAGGAAGACCAAAACAATTCTATGGTAATCGTATTCACGATACATGTTATCGTCGCGCCTTTTTTGATTCGGGATTATTTGTGGAAAAATTTGATGATGATGCATCAAAAGCGGGTTGGTGTTTATATAAAGTAGGCTGCCGAGGCCCAGAAACTTATAATTCTTGTGGTAATTTACGGTGGTGGAACGGACTTTCTTATCCTATTCAATCGGGACATGGTTGTATTGGTTGTTCTGAAAAAGATTTTTGGGATAATGATAATTTTTATAAACGATTACCAGATATTCCAATGGCCAATACAATTACTAATGCGGATACGGTAGGTACTATTGCTGGATTTGCAGCAACTGGGGCTGTTGTAGCACATGGCGCATTAACATTAGCTAAAAATAAATATGAAGATTTAAAAGAAGAAAAACGTTTAAAAGAAGCTGGCTTATGGAATGAAACGATGAATAAAAATAACCATCATGATGGAGGAAATGATTAATGAAGCGTGTTGTAGTAGACCCAATTTCTCGTATTGAAGGGCATTTGAGAGTAGAAATTAATGTAGATGAAACCACAGGTAAAGTGACTGACGCATTATCTAGTGGTACAGCTTGGCGTGGTATCGAATTAGTGGCTAAAAATCGAGATCCTCGTGATTTATGGGCGTTTGTGCAGAGAATTTGTGGAGTTTGTACATCTACCCATGCATTGGCTGCACTTCGAGCAGTAGAAGATGCGTTAGGCATTCAAATCCCTAAAAACGCCAATTATATTAGGAATATTATGCACAGTGCCCTAGATGTGCATGACCATATTGTCCATTTTTATCATTTACATGCATTAGATTGGGTGAGCCCTATAGAAGCGTTGGCTGCCGATCCTAGTAAAACAGCACAATTGCAAGAGAATATATTAGCTACGTATAATGTATCAGGATTGGAGCCTAAAGAGTATCAAGATGATACATCAGCATATTCAAAAGACTATCCTAAGGGATCTACACAGTATTTCTCGGCCATTCAAAACAAGATTAAAAAAATTGTTGATAGTGGTCAATTAGGAATTTTTTCTGCTCAGTGGTGGGATCATCCTGATTATAAATTGTTGCCACCAGAAGTTCATTTGATGGCCATATCTCATTATTTAAATATTTTAGATCAACAGCGTAATATCGTGACACCGCATGTTATATTTGGTGGTAAAAATCCGCATCCTCATTATATTGTAGGCGGTATGCCTTGTGCTATTTCTATGAATGATATGAATGCGCCAGTTAACACACAACGATTGGCAGAAGTAGATAAATCTATTTCTTTAACGAGAAATTTAGTAGATAATTTTTATTTACCAGATGTGTTAGCAATCGGTAAAATATATGTACAAGCTGGTATGGTTGATGGAGGCGGTTTATCCAAAAAACGCGTTTTATCCTATGGCGGATATCCAGATGAACCATATACAGGTATTTCTAATGGTGATTACTTTAAAAAAGCTGTTTCTCGCGCTAATGGTGTAGTAGAAAACTTTGGTGCTGGTGTAGACCATGCTACGTTTATACCATTAGAAGGTCAAGATTTAATGAATCCTGAATTTTTAAGTGAAGAAATTGAACATTCATGGTTTAATTATCCTGATGGAACTCAGTCTTTGCATCCTAGTGAAGGGATTACAGAAGCAAACTTTACAGGACCTAAAACAGGGACTAAAGAAAAATGGGAATTTTTGGATGAAACTAAGAAATACTCTTGGATAAAATCACCAACTTTTAAAGGCAAGACCTGTGAAGTGGGGCCATTAGCAAAATATATTGTAGTATATACAAAAGTAAAACAAGGTATTATTACGCAACCAACATGGGCAGAATCTATGATTGTTCGTCAGATTGAAGCGGTGTCTAACATTCTTGGCGTACCAGCACACGTATGGATGTGCTCTACTGTAGGTCGTACAGCTTGTCGTGCCCTAGATGCTCAAGTGGCGGCAACTATGAGTCGATATTTTTATAATAAATTGATTAAAAATATAAAATCAGGGGATGTAGCTGTAGCAGATATGACAAAATGGGATCCGCAAACTTGGCCAGAAGAAGCCAAAGGCGTTGGTGTATTAGATGCACCGCGCGGTGGATTAGGACATTGGGTTCATATTAAAAACGGGCGTACAGAAAACTATCAATGTATTGTTCCGTCAACATGGAATGCATGCCCAAGAACTATCGCTAATGAGCATGGTGCATATGAAGATACTATGATTGATACCCGTGTAAAAGTACCAGAAAAGCCATTAGAAATTTTAAAAGCTGTTCACTCATTTGACCCTTGTTTGGCATGTGCTACACATTTATATAATAAAGAGGGTAAAAAAATTGCGTCTGTTAATACAGATGCTTTGTGTAAATAAGGAGTGACATAACAATGCTAATTCATTCTGATAAAAAGGCCTATGTAGTTTTTAGTTTGTGGCTACGCATTTTTCATTGGCTAATGGTATTGAGCGTGACTGCATTATTCTGGACAGGTCTATATATTGGAGATCCTGGCTTTGCAGGTTTGATTGGTAAGGAACCAACTTTTGCAATCAATAACTGGTTTTCTATGGAAATGATACGACGTATCCATTTTATCGCTGGGTTTATTTTAACTTTTTCTTTTATTTTTAGAATTGCTGGTGCGATTAGAAACCGTGGCGATCGATTGATGCCTAAATTTAATCAAAAACTATATTGGCGCGGTTTACGAGAAACAACGATTCACTACTTAATGTTACCACAGAAGCATTATGATACATATTTGAGGAATTCTTTAGCTCGTACAAGTTATATGATGGTATATGTATTATTTTTCTTCGAGATAGTTACTGGATTTGCTATGTATGCTATGGTAGAACCTCATAGTTGGATTGCTGTTATATTTAACCCTATTAATGCTATGATTGGAGAATATCGAGTACACATTATTCACCATTATATTGCATGGATTTTCTTGTTGTTTACAGTTATTCATGTATATATGGCATTTCGTGAAGATGTTATGGAAGAGTCTGGTGAAGTATCAAGCATGGTAACTGGTATGAAATATTATGCGCATGACCCTATTGATATGCATGATATAGAGGATGAAGATGATGTTGCCAGAAAATAATACAATTACATTGTTAGGAGTCGGGAATATTTTATTAACAGACGAAGGCCTTGGCGTTCATGTTATTAATACATTGAAAGATAACTACTTTTTTACTCCAGCTATTAATATTATTGATGGTGGAACGATGGGAATGGAATTGTTATCCTATATGGATGGCATGAAGCGACTCATTTTAGTAGATGCTATTAATGGAGGAGAAGAACCAGGTACAGTGTATGAGTTTACACATCAAGAAGTAGAAAATTATTTTACAAAAAATATTTCTGCCCATGAAGTGGGAATACAAGATATTTTACGTATTCGTGCACTGCAAGAAGAACCATTAGAAGCAGCTACTGTAATAGGGGTAGAACCATTTTCCTTAGAAATCGGTCTCGAACCGTCTTCTGTAGTAGCAAAGGTATTACCAGAAGTGATTTCGCGAGTTATACATGTTTTAATGGAATGGGGCGTGGAGGTAAAAAAACGAGATGACTAATTCCTTATCAAATCTTCAAGCTGTTTTAAATGAGTTGAAAAACGCCATGAAAGATTTTCGTGAACAAGGCAATACGTATACTTTGTATGTAGAAAAAACGGGATTGAGCGAATCAGAACAAATAGAATTACTAGAAACACTGGGAAAAGGGAATATAACGATTCGTTTTGATGAAACGGATCAGCCTGTCGAATGGTTTGAAAGTGAATTTTCTGGTATTTGGATTGGTATCTACAAAAATGGTAGAGATGATGCTATCGTTCACACCATCGAAGTTGGCCGCTATCCGGCTGTTGCTGGTGCATTTAATGAAGATATTATAGAAGCGGAAGAAGAACTACAAAAATATATTGATGCAGCTGATTTATAATATAGACTAATCTGTATGGCATATTATAATTATCTTATTAAGAATTAGTTTATATATCTGTTTTCGTATGATTAAGAGTGTTTTTGTATAGGATCAACGATATAAGATAACAATTACATATAGTGAAAATAAAACACCTTCATCTACAAATGTAGTTGAAGGTGTTTTTATTGTTCTTAGAGTTTACTATGAATATAGTATATAATTTTGGTCATTCATGATAGCTATGTAGATGAAAATGGGATAGATGGAGTTTGTTTGTAATTTTAGTATGAGTTTAGCCTAGTAGTTAATCTAGTATGTTAACGGCGATACTATTTATATATTAGAAATAGGTATGTATTATAATATATAGCCGTAGATAGAGAGGAAGATGGTGTCGTATTAAGAGAATATATTCTAATCCGATTCATCAGAAAATTAATTATCATTAGCTTTTCGGCAATATAAAAATTGATTGCCAGTAGTGACACATACATGCCAGGATTCTTTATCTTTGATGATATCAATCGATTCGATTGGTTTCGTTGTTATTAAATAGACATCTTTAGTGAGTGGTAATGTTTCTACATCTTTAAAAGGCATAAAGTACAGAACATCCCAACTGATTGTATTTGTTTTATTACTAGGCATATTACTTTGCGTAGATAATCTATAATTAGTAAAATGACTGTAAATATTAACTGAATTATAATAGGTGTTAGTATTAACAACAATGGAAGATGGATTAGCATATTGATTAAGATATTGACTAATAACAAAGCCAGAGGCGTTGGTAGTTAACACGGGAACGATGGTAATGGAGAGTATGATATAGATAGTACCGATGACTGCTGCTACACGAGATATAGTTTTTAGATTCCATTGCAAGGAACGAGCGATTAATAGAGTTAAAGGAAATAGAGCGGGAAATGTATATGTCGTGTATTTGGTAGCTACACATTGAAATACTAGAATAGTTGTTAAGGCCCATACCCATAGAAATGTTGACAACGGATCATGTTTACTAAATAAAGATTTAATTTTTATATAGAGATGTGATATGTTGGGTATTGTGCGTATCCATTGATATACTGATACTATGCCCCAAGGGAATGTAGCGATGATTGTAATTATGATGTAAAAATACCATACATTTTGTTTTGGATGCTCTGATTGTGTTACTCGTAACATGTTGTGTACGCCGAAGAAAGTATCAATAAATGCAATACCATGGGTTATATACATGTACATATACCAACTACCACCTACGACACAAACAATGATAAGACCTAATGGCAATTGCAAGTGTAATAATTCTTTTAGATTTCGCTGTAACAGTAAAAAAATGAGGATAATTAGTCCAGGAAGAAGAAAACCAATGGGACCTTTTGTTAATATGGCAAAAGCTGCACACACATAGGCTAATCGATAATAGTTAGATTTGTGAGTGTTTGACGTATAGCCTATATAAAATAATAATAAGGTGGATATTATAAATAAGAATAGTGTCATATCTGTAATCGCTGTTTTAGAAAGTAGCCAAAACTCAAACGAACTTGCCAAGATAATCGTAGTCGTGAGGGCTATTTTTTTTGAAAGTATGTGATTGACAGATGTATATGCTACAATAAGTGCTAGTAAACTTGTTATGACTGATGGAAGACGACTGGTAAAGTTGCTAAAGCCAAAGAGTTTATAACTAGCAATTAACTCCCAGTAGTAAAAAATAGGTTTGTCATACCAGTAATGATTTAAGATATAGGGAGATAGATATTCGTTAATATCAATCATATTTTTGGCGGTTAGTACATAGTTTGACTCTACTGGATCAGTAATGGTAATCATATGATTACCTGCGAGATAAACAATAAGGGATATCAATAGAAGATATAGAAAATTACGATGGGATGACCATATGTTTTGGATATAATTATTTATTTGCGTATACATATATAATTTCTGATCATAGAAAATAATATGAGCAGAACTCCTTTCTAATACTATATTCTACATTCATAGAGATAAGAGAGATAACATATATTATAGTATATATTAGAAAGAACATAAAGAGTGTCGAATAAATAATTTTATGAAAATTAGACATGATATAGAAGCTAGAGATGCCTATATTTCTTATATTTGAGGAAATAGATAGGTGCTACAATGAGCGTTTAACACCTATCTTATAGCATGACAAAATTGTATAAATTTGCTTAAGTGTGAATTTTTTAGTAAAATATAAAAGAAATAAAAGAGGAGGTAACTATGTTACTATCGATTGTAGTACCTGTTTATAATGAAGAGGATAATATAAAAGTATTTTATGATGCTGTAGTGACAGAAATGAATGCATTAGCATATGATTATGAGGTTATATTTGTTGATGATGGATCGTCAGATAGCTCTTCTTTGTTACTTCGTGATTTGGCAAGAAAAGACTGTCGTGTTAAAGTGCTGCTCTTAGCACGCAACTTTGGACATCAGTTAGCATTAACATGTGGTCTTGATTATGCTACTGGAGAGGCCGTCATTACTATGGATGGCGATATGCAACATCCTCCAGCATTAATACCTCAGTTAGTTCAACTATGGGAGCAAGGTTATGATGTAGTTAGAACGATTCGTGATTCTACTGAAGATGCTAGTTGGGCTAAGGCCATTACATCTAAATATTATTATAAACTTATGAATAAAATGGCAGAAGTGCCCATCGTTGAAGGTGGGTCTGATTTCCGATTAATGAATCGAAAATCATTAGAAACATTGAAACGGTTTCGTGAACATGGTCGATTTTTGCGAGGTATTGTAGGTGATTTAGGCTACAGACAAGCAGAACTTCATTTTGTGGCACCACCGCGTTTTGCAGGAAAATCTAAATTTAGTATACGAAAAATGATTCGTTTTGCCTTAGATGGCATTGCTGCATTTTCTAGAGCTCCACTTAGAATGGCTTTATATGTAGGTATATTATGTGGATTACTAAGCTTATTAATGATTTTACATATTTTATATGTATATTTCAGCGGAGAAGCAGTTAATGGTTGGACTACGTTGGGAATGGCAATTTTTTTTCTCGGTGGAATTCAGCTTATTGGCATAGGTATTATTGGTGAGTATGTGGGACGTGTATTTGAAGAAGTTAAACATAGGCCACTATATTGGGTTCGCAGTACTATTAATTGTGATACAGATAATAAAAAGCGTAATATATACAACTAGAAGTGAGGGCAGATATGAACTCTAAATCTAATATAATTAGGGTGTTAGCCTTAACCATTATGTTTGCATGGTGCGTAACGATACTAGCAAGTGCCTCTTATGGAATGGGTGACCAAGGAAAGGTTGTCACGTCGATTCAAAAGCAATTAATCAAAAAAGGTTATAAAGCTTTTGATAAACAAGGTACATATGGCAAAGAAACTAAATGGGCTGTCCGCTTATTTCAAAAGGATCATGGTTTAGAAGTGGATGGTATTGTAGGGCCTGCTACCTATAAAGCATTAATGGGAAAACCAATAGGAAAGAATGCTGGTTCATCAAAAGCGAAAAAAAAGGTAAAAAAAGTTACTAATCATAGTGTTCCAGCTAATGTAGGTCTTACGAAAGATGTAAAGGCATTATTAGCAGAAGCGGACCGATATAAAGGTGTTCCTTATGTGTTCGGTGGTAATACACCGCGAGGATTTGATTGCTCAGGGTATACTAAATATGTATTTGCAAAGGCGGGAATTACATTACCGCGCTTAGCAGATGAACAATATGAAGTAGGTCAAAATGTATCTCGTTCAAATTTGAGACCTGGTGATTTAGTGTTTTTTGAAACCTACGAACCAGGCGCCTCTCATTCAGGTATTTATGTGGGAAATGGTAAATTTATTAGTGCTACTACTAGTCGTGGCGTAGCCATAGCAGACTTAGATTCTGGATATTGGCATGAACGATATCTTGGAGCAAGACGAGTTATGAAATAATTTGTTATGTATCACTATATGAGTATAAAAATGAGTTACATACGAACAAGAAGTGTTCTTATTAGGGGTTGACGAATCACTTTTAGTTCGTATGTGACTTTTTTCAGTTAGTGAAAAGTTCTATTATAGGTAGTACTTGTGGATATAACATGGCGATGTATATCACATATAATAATTCTAATAATAGAGAAGATAGTAATAGAAATTGATGGAAAATAGTAGGTATATATCAATTATTTATTTATTATTATATAACCATATATCAATGAAAAAAGGTATAGTATATTACTTTCTGATTAGGTATAGAAAAAATTTATTAAGTATAGTAAAATAAAGAGACGCTTTATAATTGATTCTATGTAGATAGATTCAGATAGAAATGAACAACAGGAGGCTGGAAATATGTATATGAAAGGTAATGACCTTCGTAAGGCTTATTTGGATTTTTTTGAAAGTAAAGGACATCTAAAACTAGATAGTTTTTCATTAGTGCCAGAAAATGATCCGTCCTTATTATTGATTGGGGCAGGTATGGCACCATTAAAACCTTTTTTTACAGGTAAATTGACACCTCCTCGCACACGTATTACTACTTGCCAAAAATCAATTCGTACAGGAGATCTTGACAATGTAGGTCGTACAGCACGACATCATACATTTTTTGAAATGCTAGGTAATTTCTCTTTTGGAGATTACTTTAAAACAGAAGCAATTCATTGGGCTTGGGAGTTTTTAACAGAAGTTATTAAATTAGATAAATCAAAGCTATATGTAACAGTATATCCGGATGACCAAGAGGCTATGGATAATTGGTTAGACTGTGGTGTAGAAGAAAGTCATATTTTTAAATTAGAAGATAATTTTTGGGAAATTGGAGAAGGTCCATGTGGACCAGATTCTGAAATTTTCTATGACCTAGGTCCAGAACGTGGCTGTGGTGAGCCGACTTGTCAACCAGGTTGTGATTGTGATCGTTATTTAGAAATTTGGAATTTGGTATTTACTCAATTTAATCGCACTGCAGATGGCAATTATGAACCATTAGCACAAAAAAATATTGATACTGGTGCAGGGCTTGAACGATTAGCATCTGTGTTACAAGAATGTGAAAGCAACTTTGAAACAGATTTAATATTCCCATTAATTGAACGAACTGCAGAAATGGCTCATGTTACGTATCATGAAGATGATAATACTGATGTATCTTTAAAAGTAATTGCCGATCATATTCGTGCTTGCAGTGTTTTAATTTCAGATGGTGTACTACCATCTAATGAAGGCCGTGGATACGTATTGCGCCGCATTTTACGACGTGCTGTTCGCCATGGACGGCTATTAGGTATTAATGGTCAGTTTTTAACATCGTTAGTCGATACTGTCATGGATATTTTAGGTGGACATGTACCTAATTTATTGGAAAAACAAGATTTTATAAAACGTGTTGTTGCTAACGAAGAAGAGCGTTTTAATCAAACATTAGCACAAGGTCTAGATTTATTACATTCCTTAATTGAAAAATTAAAAGAGGAAAAATCTGATGTTGTTCCAGGCGTAGAAGTGTTTAAATTATATGATACCTATGGGTTCCCTTGGGAATTAACAGAGGAAATTGCCAAGGAAGCAGGTTTATACATCGACCATGACGGATTTGAAAGCGCTATGAATGAACAACGGATACGTGCCAGAGAAGCTAGAGCTGATGTGGATGCTAAGGTTATGACTCCAGAAATTAAATTTTTGGCGCATGAAACGTTAACAGAAAATGAAACAGCAACAGATTCTAATATTTTGATGATTGGCAAGGGAACTGAACGCGTGAAAATAGCTACAGATGGTGAAGATGTGACTATTATTGTGAGAGAAACACCATTTCATGCAGAAGGTGGCGGTCAATTAGGCGACACTGGTTATATGATGGGTCCCATGGGAAAAGTTGAAATTCACAATACAAAACGATTGCCAGAAGGAACCGTGTATCACATAGGAACTGTTGTAGAAGGTAGTATATCAGATGGTGAGACAGTGTCGTTTGATGTAGATACAACACGTCGATTATCTATGGCACGTAATCATACGGCAACACACTTATTGCATGCTGCATTAAAACAAGTATTAGGAACTCATGTAAATCAAGCTGGTTCATTAGTAACGCCAGAGTATTTACGATTTGACTTTACTCATTTTTCTCCAGTTACAGCTGATGAATTGACACGAATTGAAGCACTTGTTAATGAACAAATATTAGCGATGAAAGCACTAGATATTCAAGAAATGTCTATGGAGGAAGCAAAAGCAAAAGGTGCCATGGCTTTATTCGGTGACAAATACGGTGATCGTGTTCGAGTAGTTACCGTACCTGACTTTAGCGTTGAACTTTGTGGCGGCTCTCATGTACCAAATACGGCTGTAGTAGGAACATTTCGGATTACCTCTGAATCTGGTACTGGCGCAGGCGTCCGTCGTATTGAAGCAGTTACTGGTAAAGCAGCTATCGATATGGCACAGGCGGATAGACAGATTATTCATCATTTAGCAGATCAATTAAAGACAAAACCCGCTACCATTGTAGAACGGATGACACAAGTTTTGGCAGAGGCAAAAGAAACTGAACATGCCCTAGCAATGGCAAAAAAAGAACTGGCTACATCGAGTCTTGATAGTATTTTAAATCATAAATTTACAGTTAATTCTGTAACAGCGGTAGTGGCATCTGTTTCAGCAAATGATATGAATGAATTGCGACAACAAGCTGATATGGTGCGAGATACCGTTCAGTCAGGTGTTGTTTTATTAGGAGCTGCTATTGGAGACAAGGTAAATTTTGTTTGCATGGCAACTAAAGACGTGTTAGACAAGGGGATTCATGCTGGTAACATTGTCAAAGCCGTAGCACAGACTGCAGGTGGTAATGGCGGCGGACGTCCTGATATGGCACAAGCTGGTGGTAAAAATCCAGAGTCCTTAGACGATGCATTAACAGTAGGTAAAGAAACTATTTGCCATATGGTAAAATGATAGTAGCTCAATTCTTAGAGGTCTGCCTAGAATTATAATCTATTGATTGACATAGGATAGTATGAGTAATTATGAATATTTGTAGATTTACATAATTTATAGAGAATTTATTATATACTTGAGTATTATCGTGTAGACAAAATGTAGTATAATGAATATATGATGAATTTATTATAAAGGAGGGGTTACCGTGAGTATATCTGATGAAACTATGATGTTTAAAAAAGTTGATGATGTGGAGATTACACCAGATCAAATTTTAAGTGATGTATATCGCTCTTTAAAAGAGAAGGGATATAATCCTGTCAATCAAATCGTAGGGTATCTAATTTCAGGTGATCCAACGTATATTACAAGTTATAATAACGCACGTTCTAATATTCGACGATTAGAACGGGATGAGATTATTGAAGAACTTGTAACTGGTTATGTAAAAGCTAAGGGTTTATAATATGCGCATTATGTCACTTGATGTAGGAAGTCGTACAATAGGTGTTGCTTGCAGTGATGCATTGCTAATGACGGCACAGGGAATTGAGACTATACGGCGTACTTCTTTAGCTAATGATTTCCAACGTTTGCAAGAATTAATAGAGGAATATGAAGTTTACCAATTAGTTGTAGGAATGCCAAAAAATATGAATGGTACTAAGGGTGATCGCGCAGAAAAGACAGAAGAATTTGTACATAAGATGCAAGAAGTGATTCATGTGCCAGTTATATTTTGGGATGAACGATTGTCGACAGTTATGGCTGAAAAATCATTGATTTTTGCAGATGTTAGCCGTAAAAAAAGAAAACTTGTAATTGATAAAATGGCAGCTGTTGTTATTTTGCAAGGCTATTTAGCAAGATTAGATACTATGAAGAAGCAATAGGAGGGCCCAATGTCCGCAGAAGAATTAGATATGGAATATCCAGTGGTACAATTTGATACAGAAGATGGTATTGTTGAATTTATCGAATTTAGAACAGTTACATATAATGATATAGAATATGCTGTATTAATCCCTACAGAAGATGTACATAATGATGAGCCAGCTATTATGATTTGTCGAAAAGACCAAGAAGATGGGGAAGATATTTATGTAGAACCTACAGAAGAAGAATTTAATGCAGTAGCAGATTTAGTTATGGCTGAATATGGTGAAGATTTATAATCGAATCTATCGATTTTGATACATGTATGTAGATATAGTAGTATCATATTTTTATCACTGATGATTGTGTGCGTATAGTTTTTTATAAGAGTAATATAGATATCGTTTGTATCGATGGTAGCATTATGAATTGATGCATATACGTATATGACATTCTTACTATAAATTAACGTTAAAAATAGGATTCCTTTCATAAGGAACCCTATTTTTGTTGTTATTATAAGGATATGGTATAATAACATGTATAATTTAGAAAGGAATTACTATATGACTGCTAAAAAGAAGATCTTTGTAACGATTTTTACTATTATTCTTAGTATTGTTATTCTTGGCTTGTTAGGTATATTTTTCCTACCTAATACATGGGATAATACGAAAGACACACAAGTTTTAATCATTCAAAATGATGAAACAGGATCAGATATTACTAACGCCTTATATGAAAAAGGACTAATTCGATCTCCTCTTGCATTTCGGTTAGCGCTCCGTCTCAGTGGTGACACGCATAAGCTGCAAACTGGGTATTACCAAATACCAGCACATATTAATGTATACGATTTAATTCATTTACTACAAAAAGGACGAGTTAAATCTGTGCACATAACAATTCCAGAAGGATATACTATTGGAGAAATTGCTATTGAATTAGAAAAAAAACAAATCGTTAGTGCTAAAGATTTTTTAGAAGCGGCTAAAGATTACATGCCTTATTCATATATGAATAGTACAAAACCAGTGACGTATCGTGTAGAAGGATTTTTGTTTCCTAGTACCTATGATATTCCTGTTAATTCATCAGCTCGTGATATATTAAAAATTATGTCATCTGAAATGAATGATTATTTTACAAACGATGTGAAAGAACAATTGAAAAAAGATCATATGACGATTTTTGAATTTGTTACATTGGCTTCCCTTGTAGAAAAAGAAGCACGATTTGATGAAGATAGAGCTACTATTGCGGCAGTGTTTAAAAAACGTATTCAAGAAGGTGTGCCGTTGCAGTCGGACGCGACGATTGCGTATGTGCTAGGGTATCCCAAAGCACATATTACATTAGCAGATACAAAATTACAGAGCCCGTATAATACATATGTAGTTAAGGGGTATCCACCAGGACCTATTGCAAATCCCGGGAAAAAATCAATGGATGCAGTATTATATGCACCACCTACAGATTATTTATATTTTGTAGCAGATAAAGAAGGACATAATCATTTTAGTAAAACCTATGAAGAACATTTGAAAGTAGTGGATAGTATTTATGGAAATGACGGAGATTCTGAATGAACAACGAGTATATGCAGTAGTTAATGCAGTACCTATTTTACGTGAATCAGAAATACATTTATTTGAAGAAATCATTAGTTTATATCGCCCTACATCTGTGTTAGAAATCGGTACAGCGATTGGATATTCCACACTATTAATTGCTAGTAATATAAAATCATGTGGACATATTACCTCAATTGAACTAGATGTAACTCGGCATAAGATGGCACAGCATTATGTGAATCAATCTCCCTATAATGATAAGATTACTTTATTACAAGGTGATGCGACTGATGTTTTACATACTATAGAAGGATCGTATGATTTAGTTTTTTTAGATGGCCCTAAAGGCCAATATTTACGTCAATTAGAATGTATTATGCCACATTTAAGCGAGAATGCAGTCATTTTAGCGGATAATGTATTATTTAGAGGCTATGTAAGAGGTAATAAAAAACCTCCACGTCGCTTTAAGACAATTACAAAACGATTAGAAGAATATTTATCATTTATAGAAAATAAAGAATTATTTAACACTACCATTTATCCATTAGGAGATGGTATGAGTGTAAGTGTTTGGAAAGGCAATTATTATGAAGAAACCTAAAATTGAAGTATTAGCTCCAGCAGGTAATATGGATAAGTTGAAAATGGCAATCCGCTATGGGGCCGATGCAGTATATTGTGCGGGTAAAACTTTTGGCTTACGTGCTGGGAGTTCTAACTTTACGCGGGAAGAATTACAAGAAGCGGTAGAGTTTGTTCATTCATTTGGAAAGAAAATCTATGTTACTTGTAATATTATTCCACACAATAAAGATTTAGAAGGTTTTGAGGAATATATTCAGTATTTAGATGGTATAGGTGTAGATGCTGTATTAATAGCTGATTTAGGCTTGTTTTATTTGGCGAAACCTCTAATTAAACATATGGAAATACATATTAGTACACAAGCCAATATTACTAACTGGGCAACAGCTGCATTTTGGAAACAACTAGGAGCTGATCGTGTTGTTATGGCTCGTGAAGTTAGTATCGACGATATTAGAACATTAAAAGATACAGTTGATATTGATGTAGAAGCTTTTGTTCACGGTGCTATGTGCATATCCTATTCTGGTCGATGCTTATTAAGTAATTATTTTACAGGAACAAGAGATGCTAATCGTGGACAATGTGCACAAGCTTGTCGTTGGAAATACGCATTGGTAGAAATGACTCGACCAGGTGAATATTATCCGATTGAGGAAGATGAAATGGGGACTTATATTTTTAATTCCAAAGATTTATGCTTACTAGCACATATTCCTGATTTAGTTAAAGCAGGGGTAGATAGTTTAAAAATTGAAGGTCGCATGAAATCTGTTCATTATGCGGCAACAGTTACTAAAGTATATCGTGAAGCAGTTGATGCGTATTTGGAAGAAGGCGATGATTATCGAGTTCGCCCTGAATGGATTCAAGAATTAGAAAAAATTTCCCATCGTCCTTATACAGAAGGGTTTTCTGTTGCTAAGGCGGATGCAACAGCTCAAAATTATGGCAAATCAAGTAACACACAAACTCATGACTTTATTGGATTAGTAACAGGATATAATGAAACAGAAGGGTATGCGTATTTAGAACAGCGTAATAATTTTAAAGTAGGAGATGTAGTTGAGTTCATGCAACCTCACGGCACTATTGTGGCTCACACTATCACCAAGATGACTGATGAAGACGGTGAGCCAATTGATGTGGCAAAACATGCACAAATGAAAGTGCATTTATATATTGATACACCATTAGAAACATATTCCATGATGCGTAGGGAATGTAAAACGAAAGAAGAAGCGATAGTAGCTGTAGACGGTAGTGAATCTATGGGTTGTTCTGGATGTAGTCATTAGTATAATGGTGAGTATATGCATAAAAAAGAACGTTTTACATAACGATTTAAAGAATTCTTGATAGATTTAGTATAGAAAGTATTACTTTCATAGTACAGACTACGTAGAGGGTAATCTTTTATGAAGATTGTTACTATATAAGACGGCTATTCAATAGAAGTATAGTATTTGTCATGACGTATACTATACTTCTATACGTTTAGTTGTGGCTATACAGGAGTACTTTTAAAATAGATAGATGTATAATAGGTAGGGTTTCTACATAGTTATTACATTGCTATAATCGTCTATGAGTTATATGAGAAACCATCTGTGCCATTATTATAGTTATAAGAAAATGGGGTTGTATAGATATATGAAGTTAAGCGTAGAAGAGATTTCTAGTTCTATTGATGATGACGCAGTTTATTGTAGAATTAATATTCGTGATACTAATTATGTGAATCGGATTATAGAAGGGTATGAGCATTTAGGTGTTATGACTACGCTAGATGCAAGTACAGGACTTACAGTGATTCGCACTACAAAAGATACTAGGTCAGTGGTGATTCAAATTTTGAAATCACTGTCATTAGATACATTAGAATTTGTTGATTTCTGTCATAAACGTGAATAAATTTAATTTAGTTATTATGTATAAAACTATATTGATAGTAGGTATTTAGATAGAAACGTATCGTATAGCTCTGTATTATAGTAGTTGATGTATTAGTTTATAACACGTATCCATGTATGATTTTATATGTATAGCTCTAATATAGATAATTAGTGAATCATAGATACTAGTCATTAAACATATATAGATGAGCTCTATGGTGACGATAGTAATTCTAGTTTTGTGCCCATAAATGTATCGTATAGTTGTATTATAGTAGTTGATGTATTAGTTTATAACACGTATCCATGTATGATTTTATATGTATGGTGCTAATATAGATAATTAGTAAATCATAGATGCTAGTTATTAAACATACATAGGTGAGAATACGGTGAGTATAGTAACTCTATAGTTTGTATCACAAATGTTTGACTATTACAGATTACTACAGATAAATGGAAATTTTATGTATTGACATATTTATATGTATATATTATCATAAATTATATTGTTAAAAGTAATGCGAAGGACATGATTGTGTAATTTTGTGTTCTAGAGAGAAGCCGTTTGCTGGAAGGCTTTACACATATTATAGAATTACTCCCTTCAAACTGATATACGGAACCGAAAGCAGTAAGTATATCCGCTAAGAAGCGTTATTTTCTAAGAAGTGAGTCAGGTAATAGACTAACTAGGGTGGAACCGCGGATATAGATCTTCGTCCCTTGTGAGAGGGAAGAGAAGGTCTTTTTTTATTGTAGAAAATTACTATAGTATGTATCGTAGTTCATTACCTTTGTGAGACTGATTCATAGCTATATGACAATGTATCTGTAAGAGCAGTATATAGTAAATTAGATACTATTTTATAATATGTTTTACTATTATAAAATATAAGGAGGAAGTAAGATGAAAGATGTAAAAATTATTTTACCAGATGGTAGCGAAAAAAGTTATGCAGAAGGTACTACGTATGGAGAGGCAGTAAAACAATTATCTAATAGCTTAGCCAAAAAAGTGTTAGCTGCAGATGTTGATGGAGTAACGATTGACCTTCGTGAAAAGATAGAAGATGGTAGTCATGTTAAATTTTTGACATTTGAAGAACAAGGTGGTAAAGATACACTTCGTCATACGGCATCACATGTTTTAGCAGATGCGATTAAACGACTATGGCCAGAGGCTAAATTAGCCATTGGTCCATCGATAGAAAAAGGATTTTACTATGATATAGATATGGATCATGTATTGACACCAGAAGATTTAACGACTATTGAAAAAGAAATGAAAAAAATCGTTAAAGAAAATCATCCTTTAGTAAAACAAATTATGTCTCGTAAGGAAGCATTAGAATTCTTTGCAGATAAAAATGAAGATTATAAAGTGGAATTAATTAGAGATTTACCAGAAGACGAAGAGATTTCAGTATATGCTATGGGCGATTTTATTGATCTTTGCGCGGGTCCACATGTAGCATCTACAGGCAAGGTAAAGGCTTTTAAATTACAAAGTATTGCAGGTGCATACTGGCGTGGAGATGAAAAAAATAAAATGCTACAACGCATTTATGGAACTGCGTTTGAAAAGCAGGATGATTTAGATCAATATTTGGCACTGTTAGAAGAAGCGGCTAAACGCGATCACAGAAAACTAGGTAAAGAATTAGGACTGTTTGTTATCAAAGAAGAGGGTCCAGGATTTCCATTCTTTTTACCAAAAGGCATGGCACTTCGTAATGAATTAGAAGCTTTTTGGCGTGAGCTACATCATGAATTTGAATATGTAGAAATACGTACTCCTATTATATTGAACCGTCAACTTTGGGAAACATCAGGCCATTGGTTCCACTATCGAGAAAACATGTATACCACACAAATTGATGGTGAAGAATATGCGATTAAGCCAATGAATTGTCCTGGGGGCATATTAGTATATAAAAATGAACCTCATTCATATCGCGATTTACCAATTCGTATGGCAGAGTTAGGGTTAGTTCATCGTCATGAATTAAGCGGTGCATTACATGGTTTATTCCGTGTACGTTCATTTACACAAGATGATGCCCATGTATTTATGTTACCATCTCAGATGAAAGAAGAATTGATGAAAGTTATTGAACTATTTGATCGTACATATAGTCAATTCGGATTAAAATATCATGTAGAATTATCAACAAAACCGGAAAATGCTATGGGTGATGATGCTATATGGGATGCAGCTACAGAGGCGTTACGAGAAGCTATTGAAGCGAAGGGCATTTCTTATGTTATTAATGAAGGTGATGGTGCTTTCTATGGACCTAAATTAGATTACCATATTGAAGACTCAATTGGTCGTACATGGCAATGTGGTACGATTCAATTAGATATGAATTTACCAGAACGATTCAATATGGAATATATTGGTGAAGATGGGCAAAAACATCAACCAGTTATGATTCATCGTGCTTGCTTTGGGTCACTAGAACGGTTTATTGGTATTTTAACAGAACACTTTGCTGGAGCATTCCCAACTTGGATGGCGCCTGTACAAGTAAAAATAATGGCTATTAGTGAACATCAAGCAGAGTATGCTAAGAATATTGCAAAAGCTATGACTGCTGAATATATTCGCGTAGAAGCTGATGTGCGGAATGAAAAAATTGGCTATAAAATTCGACAAGCACAAATGGAGAAAGTTCCATATATGTTAGTTGTAGGTGATAAAGAAATGGCTGATGGTACTGTATCGATTCGTAAACGTGGAGAAGGCGAAATCGGAGCTATGGACTGGAAAGCATTTATGGCCGATTTACAGAAAGAAATTAAAGAACGTCGTTAAATTTATAAATATATTTAAATGACATTGCAATGAGAAATATGAATGCTATTAAACACATAGTTCATACATAGCGATATAGGTGTTACTATCTACTAATACTGAAATTATAGGTATCACAATAAATCCCCCAACACAAATTAGTGTTGGGGGATTTATTTATAACAGATTTACTTTTCTAATTGTGAATTGTAGATATGTTATATCTTTTATAGGTTATAAAATCAGTTTATACAATTTCTTGATTTGGATCAAATGTTTCGCCACCACAATCGGGTAATAAACCGTATTCTACAGTCCATAATTCTTTATATTTTAATGCTTGATTATGTATCTTTTTAATCATTGTTGCATCGGTGCGAGCAATACGAGATGGAAGCCCTACAACGAGTGAGTTTGGAGGAATAATAGTTCCTTCTTTGACAACAGTGCCAGCAGCAATAATAGAACCAGAGCCGACATGACAACCACTTAGTACAATGGCACCCATTCCGATTAGTACATCATTTTCAATTACACTAGCATGAACAATGGCACCATGTCCAACAGTCACATAGTCACCTAGAATACATGGCTTGTCACTATCAACGTGTAATACAGAATTATCTTGTACATTAGAATAACGACCAATTACTACTTTATTTACATCACCACGAATGGCAACATTCTGCCATACAGAGGCAAATTCTTTCAACTCTACGTCACCGGCTAATTCTGCTCCCGGCATAACACAACTCTTAGGATCTAATTTTGGATATTTTCCTTGAAATGGTAACATATAATCTCCTTTATAATAATTCATAGTTTTCTAGCTAGCTTTATAATTATATAGTTAGTAATAGCGATTATGCATGTTGTATTCAGTGCTATTTATTCGTTTAATTAAGAAGATATACGAGAAAGATAGGGTGGTACATAGTGTAGACTTTTTATAACTAATTTTATTAGACACTATGCTTAGCATCACTTGTATAGGTTCTATTCATTATAAAGCTAGATAGGTATATATTATGAAATTACTACGTGTATAATATAGTACTGTTTTTATATAGAAAATTCTATTAAATAAATCGTTGAGCAGCGGTAATTGCTTCCACTGCTTCAGCTATAATAGAGTCAACAATCGTTTTAGCAGGCTCTATTTTAGTTAGACGATTTAAACCTTGACCACATTGAACAGCTCCATTGACAATATCACCATCAATAGCGGCTAATTTATTAGTCCCTTTAGACATGTTAGTCAATTCCTCTCTGGTGACTGTTTTACTAAACTCAGCGGCTAGGTATTTTTCTGTAAATTCATTCTTTAAACTGCGTACGCCACCATGACCAGATGTGAGACCAGTTACGATGCTATCGGTATCAGTGGCACGGATAATAGCATTTTTGCAATTTAGATGCATAGTGCATTCTTCGGCTAGAATAAAACGAGATCCCATTTGCACGCCTTCAGCACCCATTGTTAAAGCAGCGGCTAGTCCTCTTCCATCTACGATACCACCAGCAACGATTACAGGAATCGATACTTCAGGAAGTATATTTTCCATTAATGGCATTGTCCCTTGTGTACCGATATGACCGCCAGCTTCTTGGCCCTCAATAATAATAGCATCAGCTCCTGCATCAGCGACACGTTTTGCCAACTTAACATTAGGAATAACAGGAATAACTTTAATGCCTGCTTCTTGTAAGGGCTTAATATAAGGCACTGGATTGCCCGCACCAAGTGTTACAAAGGCAGGCTTTTCCTCTAGAATTACTTGTAAAATTTCATCTTTATTAGGAGCCATTAACATAATATTTACACCAAATGGCTTATCAGTTAGAGCTTTACATTGTTGTATTTCTTCACGAACCCATTCAGTAGAACGTCCGCCACAAGCAATAACACCAGTGGCACCAGCATTTGCCACTGCAGCAGCTAATTTATGTTCAGAAGTCCAAGCCATAGCGCCTTGAATAATAGGATATTTAATATGTAATAATTCTGTTAATTTTGTGTTCATAATACCTCCTACGATATAGTATATGATAATTATCTTTACATCTATACTCTCTTATTATATAGCAGGAAAGCATAATTAGATAGATTTAATTTTGAAAATAATTATTAATTATAATTTATAAATGATGAAGAAGAAGTGATAATAATTTTTTAGAAACGTATCATTATATCTAGGGTATCATCCTATATATGCTTGATGAGTAAGGAGAAGAGCAAGTTGTATGAATAGCTTTTATTAGAGAGAACTTAATAGATAAATTGTAGAAATTTGATACGGAAAGTATATCTTTGTGGTATAATTTAAAATATGTAAAGAAAAGAGTGCGAAGGTGTAATATAAAGGAAAGAATACAATGAATAGAACTTACTTACAAATGATTTCAGGTGAATCGACTGCGCATACGCCAGTTTGGTTTATGCGCCAAGCTGGTCGTAGTCAAGTAAAGTATAGAGAAATTAAGAATGGTCGCACTCTATTTGATATTGTTCGAGAACCAGAATTATGTGCTTACGTTACTAAGTTACCTGTTGATGAATATGATGTAGATGCAGCCATTTTATATAATGATATTATGACGCCATTATTACCGATGGGGGTTGATGTAGAGATTCAATCCGGCATAGGACCAGTGATTGCTAATCCCATTCGAACACGGCATGATATCGACCAGTTGCGTGGATTTGACATGGCAGAAGAGTTGCCATTTATGGGGGAAACAATTCGGCTATTGACACAAGAACAATTAACAGTTCCTTTAATTGGCTTTTGTGGTGCTCCTTTTACATTAGCTAGCTATATGATAGAAGGAGGACCCTCTAAAAATTATATTAAAACACGACAAATGTTATTAGGTGAACCAGAATTATGGGATTATTTAATGACTAAATTAACAGATATGAGTATTGATTATTTATTATATCAAATAAAATCTGGAGCTAATGCGATTCAGATTTTTGATTCATGGATTGGCATTGTAGGCACAGAAGTATATCATTATCGTATATTCCCTCATATGTGTCGATTGATAGATGCCTTGCATCGTCAATACCCTCATGTGCCAATCACTATATTCGGTGTAGGAACGACTCATTTGTTACCAGTATGGAAAGAGTTGCCGATTGATGTAATTGGTATTGATTGGCGTTGTTCATGGCAATTAGCTAAGCATATGGGCATTCAACAGACGATTCAGGGAAATTTAGACCCTTTATATTTGTTTAGTGAGTGGTCCATTTTAAAAGCTGAAATTGATCGAATTTTAATGCATGGCAAGTTACATGGTAGACATATTTTTAATTTAGGACACGGAATTTTACCTGATACAAATCCAGATGTAATTAAGCGTGTGGTTGCTTATGTGCATGAGGCCTCGCAAGTATAATGGAAACTATAGTAAAAGAACGATGGGGCCTATTGTTTATGACATATGGGTCGCCAGAAACTCAGAGCGATATTAAAGATTTTTATACACGCATTCGAGGTGGACGAGAACCGTCAGAGGTAGAAGTAAATGTATTACAGAAACGGTATGCGGCTATTAAGAAATCTCCATTATTGACACACAATGAAGAACAAGTTTGCGCTGTAGCTGATATGATATATAGTCGTTTTAGTATAGAAATGCCATATTATCTAGGATGCTTATATGCTAAACCATATATGTATGAAACTTTTCATGCTATGAAAGACGCAGGCATTACTAAGGTAATAGGATTACCAGGCACGCCCTTTGATACACCAGCAACACGTTTGCCGTATGCCAAGATGATTTCAGATGTATCTGAGCAGTATCATATACCGGTTACGATGGTAAGTAATTGGTATGATGATGGAAAATTAGCATTGTGCTGGGCTCAACGAATTATGGATGTTTTACAGGTCAATGGATTAGAACGTATACATGAGATTGCGTTTATTTTTACCGCTCATAGTATGCCACAGATGGTAGTAGATGCAGGTGATGCATATACACAACAAATATCTGATTTGATTAGTCAAATACTAGTAACCATTGATATACCTAAGTCGGCAGTGTATCAAGCTTGGCAAAGTGCAGGTACTAGAGGTACATGGTTACAACCTACTATAAGTGAAGTATTGCAACGTGTATATTCCGAGGGATATAAAATAGCTGTAATCATCCCTGTAGGATTTATTACAGAACATTTAGAAGTGTTATATGATAATGATATAGAGTGTAAAAATTTTTGTGAATTACATGATATGATATATTTACGCCCGATAATGCCTAATACTAATACATATGCAGTAGAAGCTATGACGAATGCTGTATATAAAGCAATGGGAGATAGGAAGGATAAGTAGGAGATAGTAATGAAACGAGTGGCAATCATAGGGGGCGGTTTAACTGGTTTAAGCACAGCCTATTATTTAGCACAAGCACAACCATTATGGCATATCGATCTATATGAAAAAGAAGATCATTTTGGCGGTAAAATACAAACTAAACGTGTTGATGGGTATGTAGTAGAAACAGGACCAGATTCATATTTAGCTCGAAAAACTGAATTAACTGAATTGATTCAAGAACTAGGATTGGGTCATACGATTGTTAGTAATGCAACGGGGCAAGCGTATATTTATGATAGGGATAGAATGTATCCAATTCCAGGTGGATCCATTGTAGGTATACCTACAGAATTTGTTCCTTTTGCTATATCACCATTAATTTCTTGGAGAGGTAAAGTAAGAGCCGGAATGGATATTTTTAAAGCCCCCTATCCTGTTGCGGGTGATATATCGATAGGACATTTTTTTCAGTATCATTTAGGACAAGAAATGGTAGATAAATTAATTGAGCCATTGCTTTCAGGCATTTATGGGGGTGATATTTATTCACTTAGTTTAGATGCTACATTTCCTAATTTTCATCAGTTAGAAAAAAAATATGGTAATATGATAAAGGGCATGCTTGCGTTGAAGAGAAGACAATCTGAAGTATCTGTATCTGATAAGAAACATGGTACTAAAGGTATGTTTCGGCAAGTAACGGGCGGACTCATCTCTATCATTGATGCCTTGATACATAAAATGCCTAAGAATGTAACATTGCATCAGTCACAGGAGATTATATCTATTGAGCGAACAACTCAAAATACATATCATATGGTGGTTCGTACATATAATTCGACTGTAACCAATACTGAAGATAATCAATTGACAATGAATGTATCAGATGCTAAGGCAGATATTATGGATAAAAACATTGAAGTGGATTCTCTAATTATTACTACGCCACCACAGGCCTACAAGCATTGGTTTAATGATGATCGAGCTTTTGATGAATTGTCTAGTATGGCGCAGTCATCTTGTGCGATTGCAGTGATGGCATTTAATGCTAACGATTTTAATATTCCTTTAGATGGAACGGGATTTGTTATTACACGGAAAACTAAAACACCATTGACAGCTTGTACATATATAACAAAAAAATGGCCTCAAACAGCACCAGATGATAAAGTTGTATTGCGAGTGTTTTTGGGAAAACCAGGTGATGCTACGGTACAAAATTTATCAAAACATGAATTAGGACAATTAGCTCTTACAGAAATTCGTCGCATTATGGGGTTTACTGCAGAACCATTGTGGATTGAAGTGATGCAACTTATTGATAGTATGCCGCAGTATGTGGTAGGACATAGAGAATTGGTACATCGCATACAAACACATGTAGATCGTACATATCCGGATTTATATTTAATTGGAACACCTTTTGATGGCATAGGAATGCCTGATGGGGTAAAGCAGGCAAGAGAATTGGTAGATAAGATATCAACTTCTTTATAGGTTATTTAGTGGTGCTATATACGCTAGCATAGGATATGACTTTTGATAGTATAGTAGATATCATTATATAGTCAATATAATTAACAGTATATTAGATTGATAGTTTTATGGTAGAATTATAAAATAGTCATATGATTTTGTACTATAGTTTAGATTATTTTAATCTTACATAGAATTATTATAGGAGGCGTTATTATGAAAACAGCACAGACACATGTTCAGAATGTAGAAACAGAAACTACTGCATCTAATGCTGTAGAAACCTTTGAGGGATGGTATAGTTTACATACTGTGTATGGCGTAGATTTTCAGAAATGGCAGGCTATAACACCTGCAGCGCAAGCAGATATGTTGGCGGAATTAAAAGCATTTATTGCGGAACAAGAAGTAGGATATAAAGCTCATACAAGTAGTTACGCCATGTATCATGTAACAGGACAAAAAGGCGATATAATGTTTTGGTTTTTACAACCGACCATTAAAGATTTAAACCGCATAGAAACACAATTAAAAAAATTAAAAATTTTTAGTGTCTTTGAAAAAGGTAGCTCCTTTGTATCAGTTATTGAACAAAGTAATTATCGTAATTATGATATCAATGATCCCCTCATTCAAGCTAAATTATATCCAGATATTCCTCGCAAACAGTATATCTGTTTCTATCCAATGAAGAAAAAACGCGATGGACAAGATAATTGGTTTATGACAGATAAAGCAGAGCGTGCTCGTTTAATGCGTTCTCATGGAAGAATTGGTCGGACTTATGAACCAGAATTAAGTGAATTTACTACGAGTGCAGTTGGTCTTGATGACTGGGAATGGGGAATCACATTAATGTGTGATGATAGTTTACAATTTAAAAAAATTGTTTATGAAATGCGCTTTGATGAAGTGAGTGCTAGATTTGGCATTTTTGGTCCATTTACTGTAGGATCCTTGTTAGATGATGCTGCATTAGATGAAATGTTTAAGTAACGATAGATATATAGATTTACTATTAATATACTTAGTAAGACTTGTAGTATCTTATAGAGATAGGCATAGATTATAGGTCAAGATAGAATATATTTCTATTAGTTTATAGGTGTATATTACATTATATAATAAAAGTTCATGACTAATTATTGTAGTCATGAACTTTTATTATTATAGTTATTTAGTTAGTTCGTCGATTGTCACGTTAATGGTAGAGCTTATATGATCACGCTTAAATTGTATAGAAAGTGTATCTCCTGGCATGTGACTATCTAATATACCTTTTAAATCTATTAGATTTAGAATAGCTTTATTATCTACGTTAATAATAATATCTCCAGGTCGAAGACCAGCTTTTGCTGCAGGACCAGTTGTATCTAGTTTAGCAATTAATAAACCATCATCATTAAATGGGATATTATATTGCTTAGCTGTTTCTTTATCAATAGCCCATAATCCTAAATAGGGACGAATCACTTTCCCGTGAGCAATAATTTCATCCACAATTTTTTTTGCTTGATTAATAGGAATGGCGAATCCCATACCTTCTATACCTGTTTTAGCAATTTTGGAGCTATTAATGCCAATGAGTTGGCCATCAGCATTGATTAAAGCACCACCTGAGTTTCCAGGATTGATAGCCGCATCTGTTTGAATTAGAGGGAAACGCTGCCCTTGAGCATCAATCGTGCGTTGCACGGCGCTGATAACACCTGTAGTAACAGAACCTTGAAATTCAAGTCCCAAAGGGTTTCCTATGGCAATAGCTGGCTCTCCTACCTGCAATGCTTCTGAATTACCCAATTCAATAGGGGATACATCTTGAGATGTATCAATTTTAACGACTGCTAAATCAGTTTCTTCATCGGAACCTATGACGGTACCAGTGACTGAGGAGCCATTTGATAAGGTTACTGTCACTTCGTGATTAGTAGCGCCTTCGATTACATGATTATTTGTAATAATATAACCATCGTGATTATAAATGACACCAGAACCGACACCTTCTCCAACTACTACAGAGCGGTTAAAAATATCTCGCTGGGATATTTGGGTAGTAATACCTACTACAGAAGGACTTGCTTTTTTTACGGCTTGTACTACATAGGTATTTCTTCCATTACTTAGTGGTGCTGTAGGAGATGACAAATTGTTTGTATGTGTGTCAGTTGCAATAGAGGTTGAATACTTACATCCTATGATATACCCAAGTAAACCACCAATGATGAGTATGAGTATAATTACACATACAATAATATATTTTTTATGACACAAATAATTGTTATTCAAGGTTAATAACCTCCTTTTCTTTGTAGTATATGGTCACTATATGAACTATCTATGAAAAATTTTAATCCCTTTCTCTAGCATATCATATTATTTTTTATGGTGAAACGTGTGTTACAATATAGTACGGAATGCAATACTATATATTTATATGCATTATACATTATACTTTGTTCTGTATAAATAAGGAGATACTATGAGTCTTGTTGATGAAATTTTAAAGTTTAATAAGCATTTTATTGCTACTAAAGAAATTGATTATGATATACATGATACAAAGTCTAGTAAATTGCCAAGTAAAGAGCTTGCTATTTTAACATGTATGGATACACGGCTTGTTAATTTTTTAGAAGATGCTATGAATATTGGTAGAGGAGAAGCAAAAGTAGTTAAAGTGGCAGGAAATTGCATTAGTGGACCATTTGATTCTGTTGTTCGCAGTTTACTAGTATGTATCTATGAATTAGGTGTGAAAGAAATTTTAGTTATTGGTCATCATGAATGTGGTATGGCTAAGACTACTTCTAAAAATTTAACAGAAAAAATGTTGGCTCGTGGTATTAAACAGGAAGTAATTCATATGATACAGCATGAGCTAGAACATTGGGCAGATGGTTTTCAACATCCTGAGGAAAATGTAGTAGAAACAGTAGAAGCGTTGCAAATGAATCCACTTATTCCTCATGATGTAGTAGTGCATGGGCTTATGTTTCATCCGAGAACTGGTGAAATTATTTCAATTGTTGATGGCTATAAGAGTATAAAGTAGACGTTATTGATCTTTTAAGATACGTGGCAATTGGAAAGTTAGCTAGTGAATTATTTGTGTGTTTTCTTGTGTGAAAGTATACAAATTACTATTAGAATGATGGTTGTAGTTTCTTATTATAATGTAGATAAACAATTACATCTTCTTATATAATTATTACACAGTTTGTAAGTAAAAAAATCTAGCGATCATACGCTCTTTTATTTAGTATTCAGAAAGGAATTCGTATAGGGTCATTAGGGTCTCTAGGCATTGTCTGATAGAGTTGAATTAATAGGAGTTATTATAGTATAAATTGTTAAAACCTTATACATAGAAGTATATATTGCATATTCATAGTTCTTTCATATAGGCTATATTTACCTTTTTTATAAAATTCGATATAATAAATACATAAATCTCGATATTACTATACTTGCTACTATACTTTATGCTTGTATGGCAGACATGAAGTAGTAGCATAGGTATAGTTAGTGTTGAAGAATAGTTTTATTTTATACTCTGAAAGTTAGGATATGATATTTTCAGTATAGAATAGTGTTATTATGTATAATATAAAGAATGGAGTATCAATTGGAATATACAACAATTATATATGAGGTAACTGATAGAGTAGCTACGTTGATATTTAATAGACCTGAGGTAAACAATGGGTTTAATGTTCCTATGTGTAAAGAAATATTAGATGCTATTGAACGGGTTAAAATGGATGACAGTGTTCATGTATTGGTGATTAAAGCGAATGGGAAAGTATTTTCTGTTGGTGGCGACTTAATTGAAATGAAACGTGCTGTGGAAGAAAATGATCAAGAGTCATTAGTAGAAATCGCTGAATTGGTTATGCAGATTTCTTTTGCTATGAAAAAGTTGCCAAAGCCAGTTGTTATGGTGACAAATGGTGCTGTGGCGGGAGCTGCTTTTAATATGGTGCTAGCTGCAGATATCTGTATAGCCTCTACGGAAAGTCGTTTTATTCAAGCCTTTGTTAATGTAGGCTTGGCACCTGATGCAGGTGGAATGTACTTATTAACTAGATCAATTGGCATGAATCGTGCAATTCAATTAGCAATGACTGGAGAAGCGGTTACAGCAGAGCGTGGAAAAGAGTATGGTTTTGTCTATAAGGTGTGTGAACCAGAGATATTGGATAAACAGGTTGACCGTTTAGTTAAACGTTTAGCAAAGGGTCCAGAGCTTTCTTTTAAAGCCATGAAAGAAATGGTCTGGGCTAGCGTATTTAGTGGTTGGGATGAATATGTCAAATTAGAAGTAGCCTTGCAAAGTAATTTAGGAAAAACCGATGATTTTGCAGAAGGTGTACGAGCTTTTGCTGAGCGACGGAGACCTAACTTTACAGGAAAATAAGATTATAACGACTTATAGAGTAGGTATGATTTTATAAGAATCTTTTTTATGATAGTATTAAAAAGAATTTTGACTAATTGAATACTAATTCGATTATTATGAACTGTTTTCTTGCTTATAGAGTGTATACTTCGCTATTTTATCGAATTATGGAGCAATGAATTTGTCTATGTGTTAACGTTTATATATGTGTATTATATTTTAGTATAATTAGTTGAGGTCATATTTTTTATTTGTCCATAGTATCTATACTGAGTATTTTATTTATAGGTATATGCACAATTTCATAGATTTGTAGGTACGGACTCATGTTTATATAGTTACATATCTTATAGAATTTGATATGCTTATATGGAAAGTAACCGTTTTATTTTATGCATATAAAAGTTTATAACATCAACAGATTGATAAATCCCCCCTTTACTGGATGAGCAGTGAAGGGGGGATTTTTATGAGAGATAGTTAATTATTGTCTATCATTTTAATGATTATAGTAAAAATAGGGTAAAAAAACCATTAAATATAGTTAAGAAAAATCGTTGTAGCGGAATTAGAATTATAGCTAATATAGGTGTATAGAGCAATACTATTAATATAATAAAACTAAAAGGGGCAATTTTTTGGTAGATACTAGACATAGTATCAGGTAGTAAATTTGCTACTATGTGAGATCCATCAAGTGGAGGTAGAGGAATCATATTGAAAATAGCAAAATTAATATTATATAGTACTATGTAGGATACGACTAATTGTAATCCATAAGACATGGGTTGCCAATGATTATATAGTATATAGAGACCAGTAAAAATAAAGGCAATTAATAAGTTAGCTAGGGACCCAGCTAAGGATACTATGATGTCATCACGTCGAGGATGCTTAAAATTCATAGGATTAATTGGCACTGGTTTTGCCCAGCCAAACCGAGCAATGATAAGCATAAATAAACCTAAAAAATCCATATGTGCCATTGGATTTAGAGTGAGACGTCCCATATTATAAGGTGTTTTATCACCTAATGTGTCCGCCATACGTGCATGGGCATATTCATGAAATACCATGGCAATAATAATGGCTGGTAATGAAGCAATAATATGAATTGGATTTATATCAAACATAAGAAACTCCTTATTACATGTAATATCTTTTTTATTGTAGCATGATTGTAGTAATGTATTCAATTCTTATATATCTTAACAGGTTTACTTACTATATGAAATCATTTTACATTTTAATTGTAGGTGTTTTTGGTGCCGAATTATATTTTTATAGTGAATAATTATAATAGATATTTAAAGATTAGCTCTCAAACAGTCCCTTATAGTAATTAGTAACATTCTAATTATAGTATTGGAATAGAGTATAGATGTTTCACTACATTTATTTCATAAGTAGAACAATATAAAAGGTAAATAAACCATAGGAATTATTATTTTTACAGGATAGATAGAAAATAGGTTAGATAGATTGAATGATGATGAGTGCGTAAGACGTATAAAGAGTTGATATTTTATTGTAATTTGCCTAGTAATTAGAGAGTTCCTTGATAGCTCTATTGAAGATGTCATATAGAGGTGAGATTATAATAATGATAAATATAATTCTAAAGGCAATCCTTTATATGCATTTTTAGATTTTTGACTTAGTACAATCATTTCTTTTACTAAATCCATGGCTATATTGGCACTATCTGCTACAGATTTATTACGTAATATATGTGCTGTAAAAATTGATGAAAAAATATCACCTGTTCCAGAAAAACGCATAGGAATAGGCGTATATGAAATATTAAAATAGGTATTAGTAGTATTGTCATAGCCAATGACGCAATCAATATCCTCTACTTTGGCACTCGTAATAACAATTGATTTAGCGCCCATTGTTCTAAGTGTATTGATGAGAGTAATACTTTCTTTTTTAGATAAGCTTTTGGTGTGACAAGAATTTTTTGCCAATAATAAAGCTTCTGTCATGTTGGGAATGATATAATCAGCTACAGAGATTAATTTTTGCATATATTGTATCGTCTGGTTAGTCATGCCGTTATATAGATGCCCTTCATCGCCCATAATGGGATCTACAAAAATCTTGGTGCCCTTTTTTGATTCGGCAGCACACAAGTCGAATACGATAGATGCTTGCACTTCTGATGCAATAAAACCAGTACAAATAGCATGAAAAGAAAAGTCTAATTGTTTCCATACAGCTAAGGTATCTTTCATATAGCTAGTTGTGTCTAATATGGAGAATTTTCCATAGTTTAATGTATTAGATATAAGTGCGGTAGGTAAATTATAGACATGAAATCCCATGTGAGATAAAATTGGTAGCATGGCCGCGAGAGCTACTTTCCCATATCCTGGCAGATCATTAATCAATAAAATATGCTGATGATTAGGTTGCGTATGTAATGTAGTCATTAAGAATCCTTTAAATAATATTTGAAATAGATAGATATGTATTTATTCTAGTCATATCGTATTATTATATTAAGTTAGGTATTTATTATAATTGATAAGTAAATTTTTTTCTAGATATAGAGTGGATAATAGTGTTAAAACCTATGTTTGTCAATGTACTAATAGAGTATGTGTAATATATTGGATAGTATGGTACTAAGTAGAATTAAAAAATAATAGTTGATGACAGAGAATTATATGGGAAGATTAGAAAAAGAGAAATAGAATTGATAGAAAAATGGTAAAACATATAAATTCTAAATAAAATAGAATATATTTTATTTTCCTATTCACAAATTCTTTTTATTCATGCATAATAAATATAAGGGAAAGGAGGCACAGGACAATTAATCCTTATAGTGAGGTAGTTATTTATAAAATTGTCTTGATACATATGGACGTGAATGAAATAAAAAGTAAATATATTGTGCCAGCAGTAGCCAATTGTTTATATGCAGTAGGTAAGATTCCAAATTATTTGCCGAATGTTACATCTAAACAAGTTCGTAAAAGCGGAGTTGTAATGAGTGTTGTAGGTGCAGCTATAGCCGTAGGCAGTGTTATTTATGACCAAAACAAGGCTAATAAACATATGGATACATAATATAATAACTGATTTGAGGAAATATGTGATTGCATTGAAAAGCGTCTCTTAGAGTTACATCTAAGAGACGCTTTTTTAGAAGTATTTTTACTGGTTGTATATACGATATTAGTAAGAAATATACATATATAATAGAACCGCAATTTGGATAGACGTGCGAGAATTTATTGAAATCATTATGTGTTTACTAGAAGAGTAGTAGCATTAACGGTCTCCATTAAAGATGGAGTTTTTGACTAATACATAATCAACTTTTTTAATAGCATTTAATGTTTTACCACCAGCATAAGAAATAGATGATTGCAAATCTTGTTCCATTTCTGTCAATGTATCCATAATAGACCCTTTGCTAGGAATATATATTTTTTTCCCTTCTACATTTTTGCGAACGCCTTTTTGATGTTCAGATGCACTTCCAAAATATTCTTTGTGAGGAATGCCATTAATATCTATATTTTTCCCAGGAGATTCAATATGACCTGCAAACAATGAACCAATCATGACCATGGTAGCACCAAAACGAATTGATTTGGCAATATCACCATGATCGCGAATTCCGCCATCAGCAATGATAGGTTTTGTTGCCGCTTTTGCACACCAACGAACAGCGGCTAATTGCCATCCACCAGTACCAAAACCAGTTTTTAATTTAGTAATACATACTTTACCAGGCCCAATTCCTACTTTTGTAGCATCAGCTCCTGCGTTTTCTAATTCACGAACCGCTTCAGGGGTACCTACATTTCCTGCAATAATAAAGCTAGTAGGTAAATTAGCTTTAATATGTTTAATCATATCAATAACTTGATTAGAATGACCATGAGCAATATCAATTGTGATGTATTCAGGGATTAGATTAGCATTTTTTAACTCTTCTACAAATGTAAATTCATCTTTCTTTACACCAATACTGATAGAGGCGAACAAGCCTTGTTCATGCATATTTTTGACGAATTCAGCACGTGTATTAGGCTGAAAACGATGCATAATATAAAAGTAATTATTAGCGGCTAGTTTAGCCGCTAATTTTTCATCAATAATAGTTTGCATATTAGCGGGTACTACAGGTAAGCGAAAGGTATGATTACCAAGAGTAATCGTAGTATCACATTCACTTCGACTTGTTACAATACATTTATTAGGAATTAATTGGACATCTTCATAATCAAAAATATTTGTTGTATTGATCATAGTTACTATATCTCCTTTTGAGGTATTATGAATTTATGTAAAATCTCAAAATAAACCTGTATCATTATACTGTAAATAGAAAAATTTTTCAACTATATATGAACGTTTAGAAAACAATTCCATGCAATGTTCGAAAATATAAAATATAGATACAATTTCTACACATTAATTTTATTCTTTGATGATGTAATTAAATGATTAGTTATGTTATAATTAAAATAAGTTATTAAGAATATGAATGTAAATGAATAAACGCATTAAGCGACATAGAATTAAGTAAATTAGAGAAAGGAGTGCATAGTTGCAATATGCAACTATGCGAATTGTATGATGAAAAAAAGTATATTAGCAGCAGTTGGATTGTTAGCAGTGACAATTGCGTATCAGCCAGTATCACTGGCTAGTGATGTAGGAACAATTACAGTAGAAGGAGTTGCTCATGATACCTATAGAGCGACACAGTCTGTTGTATCAGTTACCAATAAAACTGAACGAAATACAGTGCTAGAAGCAAAGAATGATAATGATAAAGTATCAGAAGATTTTAAAAATATGTTGCATTCGCTAGGTATTTTAGATAAAGATATTCGTACAAGTAAATATGAAATTACTGATAGACAATATCGCATTGGGGATACAGACACATTTAGAACTACCTATGTGGTGACAAATACAGTTGATGTAACAATGGATGATATTGGTAAGACGTCTTATATTATTGATGCAGCAGCTAAGGCGGGGATCAGTGATGTACGACTTAGTAAATTAGACTTAAATACAGTTGCTAAAGATGCTCAACGTCAAAAATTATTAGTGTTGGCCGCTAAAGATGCACGTACTAAAGCAGATGCGATTGCAGCAGCATTAGGAACACGTGTGGTAGGAGTGGATTCATTAGTGGTTGATGATAATTATAACTATAACCCTCGCATGTATCGTGCAGTTAATTTAGCAGCCAAGTCAGATATGATGGACTCTGCATCAGATATAGAAAATGGAGAGAATACAGAGGACTTACATATTAATGTGGTTTTTAAAGTTAAATAATTTTTAGCACTGGTTAGACATTTTTAATGATAGTTTATGAAGGTACTTATGCTCACTATACAGAATATTCTGTATAGTGAGTTTTTGATATAGTGATTAGAACTACTATGAGTAAATAATTTCCATAGGAACAATGAATAAGCCTGTTATAGGTTGTTATTGTTAGGTATAGTAAGTGATACATCTATGGCTATAGTAAAAATTTAACAGTAGCCTATTGTACTTATGAGGTTTTATTTGTTTAGGATTGATTATCCTACGATAGAATGCATTATTTGTTTGACAGTGATTACTAGAGTATGTGTAGAATAATGAGTGATTTTAGAGACTTTTCTATATAGTGTTTACAGGAATATTCCTATTATAACTCTATGTATTGTAGAAGCAATCTATATTGTGCATTAATGAAAGATACTAGGTGAGAAAATTTATACACCGCGCATAGATGTAGTTATCTTTTGATCAGCGAGGCAAGAAATTGAATTATGAGTGCTATTAATAATAAGAATATACAGCAAGAGGTATATGAACAGTTGGGATATATTTCTTATCCGTTCCCCTATACTATGCCAAATTTTTTAGAAACGCGAGCTAGGTTAATGGGCGTAGTGCCAGCAGAATCAAGAACGGCTAGAGTATTAGAATTAGGATCTACTTTTGGTGGAAATATCATTTCTCAAGCTTTATTTCAACCAGAATCTACATTTGTAGGGGTTGAACTATCAACAAGTCAAGTTGATTTAGGACAAGCGATTATTGAATCCTGTGAAATTCCAAATGTTTCTTTGATTGCAATGGACATTGCTAATATCGATAAATCATTTGGTACATTCGACTATATTATTGTCCATGGTATGTATTCATGGGTTAATGATGTAGTTAAAGATCATATATTACGAATTTGTAGTGAAAACTTAGCGGAGAATGGGATTGCCTATATTTCCTATAATACATTCCCAGGGTGGCATGTAATGGAAGAAGTGCGCCAATTAATGCTATTTGCTAATCGACATCTAGAAGGTTGGAACCATAATAAAAAAGTTCAACATGCCAAATATATAGCCAGTGTCATTGGTACAGAAATTTTAAATTACAATGATTTAAAACAAAAAAATCAAAAATTCTTACAGGCTCTTAAAAGAACGATACAAAAAGATGACTATTATGTGGGACATGATCATTTAGAGCCTCATAATGACCCAGTTTATTTTCATCAGTTTATAGAGCATGCTAAAAAATATGATTTGTCCTATTTATGCGATGCAGATTTAACGCTATCGGCAGTATCCACATATGATAAGGCATTGGCTAGTCGATTGAAGAAATTGGCACCAGATAGTCGTATAGAGCAAGAACAATACTTAGATTTTATAGTGGATACATCATTTAGAAAATCTATATTCTGCAAGTCTAAATTGGCAACAAAAACAACGTCTCATTTATGTTCTATAGAAAACTATAGTGATGCAATGGTAGCTGATATATTGTCAAACTTTCACTTTCAAGTGATGTTTGATAAAGAATTTATTAATACTATTTCAGATGCTGTTATGCGTAGTACCTTAAATAAGTTACATGATATGGAAAGAAGTTTTCAGTTTGAACAATCTATTGCTATAGTGAAAGAATCAATTAGATATGTTCTTCATACGAATGAGGCAGATCAAGATAGTTATAGAAATTATCTATCGCAATGGCAATATTTATTAGTGGAACATTGTGTTAAAGGTGGTATACGATGCATGTATTCTGATGTTTCTCCACATTCATATGAAGATAATCGCAGTTATATTCCAAGTAAACTTACTAAATTTATAAAAATTACTGTTCTGAAAGAAGGTAAAGGCAAATTATACCCCGCTAATATATATAATGAAGCAGTGGGAGATATTACTGAGGAAGATATTCACTATATGGAATTTTTCAGCCTTCCAAGGGAAAAACATGAAATTATAGATGAAATTTTGCGATTTTCTTTTGGGACTACTACGTGTCATGATTCGACGTACGCTATGTTAGCCGATAATTATTATGAAGCATTGATTAATCGATTTACTACATTAGGATATTGGTGTATATAAATATAAATTGTTTTTACAACTTGCAGGTATATTTATAAGATATTGGCAACTAGAGAATATATAAAATAATTAACTGTCCTTAGTATCTATAAGGACTATAAAAAATAAATTTTTATAAAATAAGTAGTAGTATTTATACTTATATAAGCGTATAATATAAATCACTAAGAATATAAAGACAAATTGGAGGGTTGTCTTTATAACAGTATGAAAGGGATGGTTATCATGAAATTCTTAGCAACAAAAGGTTGGGGTATTTTATTTAGCTTTATCTTAGCAATACCATGCTGGTTATTAGGTAAAGCATTTCCTGTAATTGGAGGACCTATCTTCGCTATTGTGTTCGGTGTTATTATTGCTATGTTTTATAAAAATCGTTGTAAGACAGGCGAAGGTATTGGTTTTGTATCAAAAAAAGTACTACAATATGCGGTTATTTTTTTGGGCTTTGGATTGAATATTGCAGAAGTTGTAAAAGTAGGCTATGATTCATTACCTGTTATTATTTCTACGATTTCTACTTCTTTGATTGTTACTTTTGTCTTATATCGTGTTATGAATTTAGAGACAAAATCTGCTGTATTAATTGGTGTAGGCTCCTCAATTTGTGGTGGTTCTGCCATTGCTGCAACAGCACCTGTTATTAAAGCAGATACAGAACAGATTGCACAAGCAATTTCAGTAGTATTCTTTTTCAATGTAGTAGCTGCGTTTGTATTCCCTAATTTAGGTGATTTTTTAGGATTTACTAATGCGGGATTTGGTTTGTTTGCTGGTACAGCTGTTAATGATACATCGTCGGTAACAGCCACAGCAGCTATCTGGGATGAAATGCATCCTGGTTCAAATGCGCTTGAATATGCAACTATTGTTAAACTAACACGTACATTAGCTATTATTCCTATTACATTATGTCTTGGTGCTTATGAAGTATATAAAGCAAAACGTAATCAATCGGAAAGTGACGAAGAAGTTAGTGTTAGAAAAATCTTTCCACACTTTATTTTATATTTTGTGATCGCTTCTTTAATTACTACTGTATGCATGGCATCAGGAGTTAGTGCTGAATTTTTTGCACCTTTGAAAGAGTTATCTAAATTTATGATTGTTATGGCTATGATGGCAATTGGTTTGAATACTGATATTCTTAAGTTAATTAAAAGTGGTGGACGTGCGTTACTTTTAGGTGCTTGTTGCTGGATAGCTATTTCTATCGTTAGTATTTATGTACAACATTTAATTGGTATGTGGTAATTCGTATGATAGAAACTAATTCCTCCATGTAGTTAAGTAGGAAAAGCCTACAGAGAATAATTATTCTCTGTAGGCTTTTTGTATATCGTTAGATCTTTGCGATTCTATGAAAATCAACCTGCTAAATTATTTACTAGGCAGATACAGTTTGTCTAGTAAATTATCTAATGGACAGACAGTAGGTTATCTGTAGTATAATAATTTTCACATTATATCAGTATAGTATGGGAAATTATAATTTATACAAGTAAGGTTTTCTATCGTTAAAAATATTGATTTTGGAACGAATATCATTAATTATATCTATATCAATAGTAGTTAGAGCAATAGCTTCATGATCTTCTAAATGAAGCAGTTCTTTGCCCCATGGATCAATTAGTAGTGAGTTACCGGCACATTGGGCTTTTCCGATTTTTCCACAACCATTAACAGCACATACATATAATTGATTTTCAATAGCTCTAGCAGTAGAAAGGGTAATCCAATGATTAAGTCGCATAGTAGGCCATTGGGCGGGAATGAATAGAACATGAATGTCTTGTAAAGCCGCCATCCTGACAAGTTCAGGAAAACGAATGTCGTAACATGTTACCATACTACAAGGGATTCCATCAAAATAGAATTTACTTATTTTTTCGCCGCCTTTAAAATATAGATCTTCTTTTGCTGGTGTAAAGCAGTGAATTTTATTGTAGGTACCAACAACATCGCCAGCGCGATTAAATGCATAGGAGGTATTATATATTTGTCCGTTATAATTAGTAGTTACGGATCCACCTAATATATTAACATTATATTTGTGAGCAAAATTTCCTAGCATATCTTTTGTGTGTTCGCCGTTGGTGTCAGCTAATTGTAACAAATCTTTTGATGGATAAAATCCTGTATTCCACGTTTCTGGAAGTACAATAATATCTGGTTGTAATTGTGCGGCTTGTTGTAATAAGCATAATGCATTTTTATAATTATACTCTGTATCTTTTACATGTACATTCATTTGAACCACAGCAATACTTTTTTTCATAGCTTACATACTCCTTATCGTTAATACATGTTTTTTAGTGTAATGAAAAGTAATGTAACATCATATTATTTTGTTCATTAGAAGTAGTAGATAGGAATGGTCTTGTTTAGATTAAATAAACTATCTGTTGTCACCTATCATCTTTCATGAGTGAAGATGACATATAATATGTTGCTTATGTTAACACTGTATTATATATTATAACATTATAAAAATATAAAATGATTTATTTCCTATCTTAATTTAGTAAATTTATGATCTATATTTTGTATCTATAAATAGACGAGTAGAAATAGAAATTGAAGTCATTAGGAAGATGTATGCGATAGAATATCTTATCGTAATAGGATGATTGATTAGGAGCACTATACAGTAGTACTATACAGTAGTACTGTATGCGTGATTATTTTTATGAAAATATAGTATATAAAATAGTATATAAAGAAGAGTAAAAATATTGGAGTTGTGTCGAGTCATGTAATTTATAATTTTTATAGGCAATAATAAATATCATCATATATATAGTATATATGATAGCATTAGAATTTATTACTGATTATTTTTAAAAAAAATGATAAAATAAAAGATATTCAAAATTACGAGCGTGTTGATAGTATATTCTTATGTACCAAACTAATATAAGGAGAGAGTCATGAAGCGTTTATATGGAATAATCTTAGTACTTATATGTATGGTTATTACAAGCGGCTGCTTCTTTGAAAAAACAGGACAAACAACACCTGTAAAAGAAGTAGAATCGCAGCAATCTAAGGTGCCTACAGAAGTTCCTAAAGGAATTCCTGTTCTTATGTATCATAAAATTGGTAATGATGTAAATAATGATGCGGTAATTCGTGAAGACTTATTCAAAGAACAAATGAAATTTTTGAAAGATAACGGATATCATACTATTTCTATGGAACAACTCTATGATTTTGTTATGCATGGTACACCAGTTCCAGTAAAACCTGTTGTTTTGAATTTTGATGATGGGTATGCGGATACATATAGCATTGTGTATCCTGTATTAAAAGAATTGGGACTACAAGCGACGATATTTGTAAATCCTGGTGATGTGGGTACTCGTTTAACATGGGATCAACTTAGAGAAATGAAATCTGGTGGCATGACTATTTCTAATCATGGATTTCAACATATAAGTATGGGCGACCTATCTAAAAAAGAGCAAATTGCTAATATAGAAAGAGGACAAACTAAATTAGCCTCAGAATTAGGAATTATAGATAATCATTGGTTTTGTTTTCCTTATGGAGATATGAACGAAGATTCCCGTGAAGCGGCCAAAACTGCAGGTATTACTATGGCAGTGACAATGAATTCTGGATGGGTTCATACAGGAGATGATCCATATACATTAAATAGAGTTTGGATTGGTAATGCCGTTGATATTAAACATTTCGAAGAGCGATTAAGTACAGAACATTACTCTAATTTATAATATCTATCATGTAACAGTAGTAGAGGTTAATATGAAATCATTTTTAAAAAAAACATGGGTTAAATTTATTATTAGCGTGTGCATATTCACAATTATTAGTGCACCATTTGTGATTCTTTTAGGACCATTTAATAATGTTAAACGCGCCGTAGTAGGGGCTATTTTACAGTCGCGACATCCATTTTATATTACCTGGCTTTTTGATGAAAGTCAGTTACAAAAAATCTTAGGTACTGTAGGTACTGTTAAAAATCAAGATTTATTTAAGTTTGATGTGAAAGAAGATAATACATTAAATTTACAAAAAATAGACTCTAATCGATTTGTAGGCTATATTTTAGAAATACCTAATCCAAAGAGAATTCAAGTAGCTACTGCAGCTAATATAGAGGAAAAAGGAGATACAACGAGTAACATTGCTAAGATGAATGGGGCTGTAGCAGCTATTAATGGCGGTGGCTTTCATGATCCTAATGGGACTGGAACAGGACGATTACCGTATGGATTCATTTTAAACGATGGGAATTATATTATTGGTAAAGATGTGGGACCTGATGAGCCCGTAGATTTTGTAGGCTTTTCTAAATCGGGTAATTTAATTGCCGGTAATTATAATAAAACAGAATTAGCTGATATGAAGGCGAAAGAAGGTATTACTTTTGGCCCCCCATTGATTGTAAATGGTAAGAAGATGATTACAGATGGTGATGGTGGCTGGGGCGTTGGGCCTAGAACAGCTATTGGTCAGAAGAAAGATGGTACGGTTTTATTTTTAGTTATTGATGGTCGCCAACCAGGATATTCTATTGGCGCTACCTTGCGAGATGTGCAGGATATTTTATACGAAAAAGGCTGTTATATTGCAGCTAATTTAGATGGTGGTTCGAGTACGACTTTGTATTATAATGGGAAAGTAGTAAATAAACCAGCTGATTTACTAGGTGAGCGTATGATTCCCACAGCATTTATTGTAAAATAGGAGGTACTATGAAACCATTTAATAAAGTGTTAAGTTGTTTTGTAGTGGGTATACTTCTACAAGGTGGCTTATATTACTATTTAGATCAAGTTGTTTTCGCACCAACAACAGAATTTAGTGTTAGCAGTACTGATGAAGATTTAGAACAAGGCGATTTTCCTGATATAAAAAGTGGTCATAAATATGTATCTCATGATCATCAATATATGGCAGTTGTCACAGAGGAATCGCTCAAAATTTACAAATCCGGTGAGGATACTCCAATTGACATCGATCTAAAGGGACGTTCTATTAGTTATTTTGAATGGATGCCAGATAGAGCATTAGCTATTATGGGGTTATATGGTGGAGAAAAAGATGAAGTTGTATTAGCTAGACTTGATCCATCGAATCCAGAACATGAGGTGGATACAGAAATTGAAGATGCCCCTAGAAGTAGTAAAATTGTCGATGTAGCCTATTCAACAGCAACTAATGTTGTGTATATGAAATTGAAGATAAGCGACAATGTGTACAGAATTTATCGTACAGATGCCAATTATGATACACGTCGTGTTTATATGCAAGCTTCTAATATAGGGCGTATAGCTGTATTTTACGATAAAGATAATTTCTTCTACGATAATGTTCGCACAGGCGATGTATTTATGTTTGATGGTGTTGAAGGTGGATGGCGAGTTATTAATCCAAATGGACGATACCGTTTGATAGGTGTTGATAAAGCTAAACATATTTATATTGCTAAAGTTGATAAGGATGACAATGCGATTTCCGTTAGCGAAGGAAAATTGGGTGTTGGCTTTACGACTGTCTTTAGTTATAAAACACCAGTTACTTTATCGGAAGTGACCATGTCAGAAGTGAAAAAAATTATGGAAAATGGTAGCGATAACACAGTTAAAGCAACAGATGATACTGATACAACAGAAAAAAAGAAAAAATAAATATATAGAAGCTATATACTCAGATTGAAAATGTTTAGGAGTGAGTAATATGGGTAAATTTAAAATACAAAAAGGTTTATCTGATACAGATATGTTAAAAAATATTGTAGAAGAAGATAATTTTGAAACAATTATGTTGGAAAAAGACGCAATCAGAAATAAACCTAAATTTCACCAATCACTAGTACAGACGCAAGAGTCTTTTTATCAAGAATTTTTAACAGATAAGGTAAAAACACAAATTGGTAAAATGTTATTAGATATTAAAATGGAGTACTTTCGTGAGGGTGAAGGGGATTTTTCTATCCAAGTGAAGCGAAATGGAAAACATATCCTATTGGAAACAGCACCTAAAAAGGTTAAATAAATAAAAAAGCATTAATGATAAAAGATTAATTTTATCATTAATGCTTTTTATATACAAAGTTAAGTGCTATATAATATTTATACCATAATTTTGAATGTATTAGATTGATATATTTCGGTATAGTATAAATCAAGAGAAATGTTATGACTAAAAGAGATAGTTAATAAAATTGAGATATCACTATATTTTGTAGGCATTAAATGGATAGAGTTGATAGTAGAACGATAAAAAACACACTATCATGATTAATTCGCATAGAAAACATGTTGACAAAGAATTTTATAAGTAGTGTAATATATGTATATCGAGAAGAGAAATCTTTCATGAGGTCACATTTATGAAAGGTTAACAAAAGGTTAACTATCGATACAAATCTAAAGTGCATAGATATATTGAAATAGTTTAGAGGATATTTTAATTGCACTTTATCAGTGGAGGAGAAGAATTATGAGTAAGAAAAAAGTAAGAATTATGGAAACCGTTCTTCGTGATGGTCATCAATCCATTTTAGCGACTCGTATGCGTATTGGTCAAATGTTACCAGTATTAGAACAATTGGACGAAGTTGGTTATGATGCTCTTGAATGCTGGGGCGGTGCTACATTTGACAGTTGCTTGCGTTTCTTGAATGAAGATCCATGGGAACGTCTTCGTACTTTAAAAGCACACGTTAAAAATACACCATTACAAATGTTGCTTCGTGGCCAAAATTTATTGGGCTATAAACATTATGCAGGCGATGTAGTAGATGCATTTGTTAAAAAAGCAAAAGAAAATGGTATTGATCGTATTCGTGTATTTGATGCATTAAATGACCCAGAAAATATGAAAGCAGCTATTGAAGCTTGTAATAAATATGGTGTTCATGTACAAGGCACAATGGTATATACTATTTCTCCAGTTCATACGAATGAAATGTTCGTTGATGTAGCGAAAACATTAAAAGAAATGGGCATTGACTCTCTTTGCATTAAAGATATGTCTGGGTTATTAGCTCCTTACGATGCTTACTCGTTAACTCAAGATTTGAAAAAAGTGCTTGGTGATAAAACTCCTATTGACTTACACAGTCATTTCACTTGCGGATTAGCTAGTGCTACTTATCTAAAAGCTGTTGAAGCTGGTGTTGATATTATTGATACTGCATTAAGCCCATTTGGTCATGCAACATCTCAACCAGCTACAGAAAGTATTGTTGAAATGTTTAAAGGTACTGAATACGATACAGGTTTAGATTTAGATAAATTACGTCCATTGGTAGAACATTTCCGTAATGTGCGTAAAGAAATTGAAGATGAATTTGGCATTAAAGCTGCTCATGAAGTATTACCAGAAGTTCGTCGTTATCAAATTCCTGGTGGTATGTTATCCAATACTCAAAATCAATTAAAAGAAATGGGTATGGCTGATAAATTCTTCGATGTTATGGATGAAATGCCTCGTGTTCGTGCTGATTTAGGATATCCTCCATTGGTAACTCCAACTAGTCAAATTGTTGGTACTATGGCTATGATGAACGTAAACTTTGCTGCTAATGGTATGGATCGTTATACTGCAACTCCTAACGAAGTAAAAGACTTAGTACGTGGTAAATATGGACATTTGCCAGCAGCTATTTCTGAAGAAATTCAGAAAAAAATCTTGGGCGATGAAAAAATTGTACCTTATAGCCCTGCAGATATTCCAAATGAAATGGATAAATATCGTGCAGAATTAAGTGAAAAAGGTTTTGTTGATTTCTCTGAAGAAGATGTATTATCCTATGCATTATTCCCAGAAGTAGCGTTAAACTTCTTTGAACAAAATGCTACACAAGTATTCCAAAAATCTTTAGGAAAAAAATAATTATAGTGTAAATCGATAAGTATTTATAATTATTAATAGTAAAAAAGCAAGTCTATTCTAATAGTTACCATTGCGGGACTCATTCGGTAGACTTGCTTTTTCTTTTATATATAATTGTTTTATGTGTGATTTTACTGTAATATAATTTATCATAAAGTATGCATTAGCATAGTAAAAACCACCTAGCTGCTTGTTGGATATTTGTATTAACAGCTAGATGGTTTCATAAGATAGATATTCTATTCTATAAGAAATAGGGATATTTTATTTATTATGGCGACTTCCACGTTCTGTCATTGGAATTTTTTCAGCGCAAAGAGGACATGCATCAGGTGTATACGTAGGTACTGTTAAATTAAGTAGGGCGTGTACTTTTTCTTTAGGCACACCAAACTCTGCTTTTCCTCCACTACGATTTACTAGTAAACCAACACCTACAATTTCACCTTGTGATTGATTGACTACATCGACTACTTCTTTTACAGAGCCACCAGTGGTTACAATGTCTTCTACAATAAGTACACGAGTACCAGGTTCGATTTTAAAACCACGACGTAGTGTCATAACACCTTTTTCACGTTCTGTAAAAATAGCACGTGTGCCAAGCGCTTTTCCTACTTCATGAGCTAGTAAGATACCACCAGTCATCGGACCTATCACGAGCTCTACTTTTTCGTTTTGAAAATATTCTGCTAATTCGCGACAAAGTTTTTCTGTATACTGTGGGTGTTGTAATACATTAAATTTTTCTACATATAGGGGACTGTGTAATCCAGAAGTTAATAAAAAATGACCTTCTAAGATTGCTTTTGTATCAATTAATAATTGTTTTACTTCTTTTTCTGTCATCATTGGTTTATGCCTTCCATTTCTTTTACAATTAAGCGAACAGCTTCTAGTGGTTCTGTGGATTGTGTAATAGGCCTACCTATTACTAATTTAGAGGCACCATTGTCTAATGCATTAGCCGGTGTAGCAATTCGTTTTTGATCATTGGTAATAGCGAAAGAGGGACGGATACCAGGAGTAACAATCAGAAAATCATCGCCACAAGTGTCACGGATTAACTTCGCTTCTAAAGGAGAGGCGACTACTCCATCCATACCTGCTTTTTTAGCTAATTTGGCAATACGAATTACTTGGTTAGAAATTGGTAACTGCCCACCTACATCTTGCCACGATGCATCGTCAAAGCTAGTTAATACCGTAATAGCTAATAGTTTTGGCGTGGGGATACCTAACTTTTCGGCACTTTCTTTGGCAGCTTTTACAGCGGCTTGCATCATAAGAAACCCACCTTGACCATGTATAGTCATAAGATTAACACCTAATCGAGTTAAAGCGGATACACCATGTGCTACAGTATTAGGAATATCATGCAATTTTAAATCTAGAAATATAGATTTTTTTTGCCCTTGCAAGTAGTGTATTGTCTCTTCGCCTGCTGAATAAAATAACTCCATACCAACCTTATAATAGCTAACGGAATTACCTAATGATTCCACTATTTGTTTCATCTCACTCAATGATGATACATCTAGTGCGACAATTAGTCGATTATCAGCCATAATGAAACCTCCTCTTTCAGAAATTATTTAAACTTTCATAAGTTTACATAAAGATAAGATATTTGTCAATATATTTACAGTGGTATTTTATTATTCCTACAATAATTAATTGATATAGTGTATAATTTAATAAGAATATAATTTAATAAGAATATATATCTTTTGGATGTAAATTGTTGATACCATAGTTTATGGTGCATTCATGCATCAAAATAGGAATATTCTTATTTATAGTAGTACCACGTAGTATATGTGAATGATGACCATTATATGTTATATATAATGATATATAAAGAGAGAAAGGAATATATATGTTAGATTTTGTAGCTATAGATTTTGAGACAGCGAATAAGTTTAAAAATAGTGCCTGTTCTTTGGCCGCAGTTACTGTTGAAGATGGGAAAATCACGAAAAAAGGATATAGTTTGATAAAACCTCCATATATGAATTTTGACGAAGAGTGTATCGCCATTCATGGCATACAACCACAAGAGGTATTAGATAAACCAACCTTTGATAAATTATGGTCTTCCATATATAATAATCACTTAAAAGGGAAAATTGTCATAGCGCATAATGCAAAATTTGATATAGGCGTATTGAGAGCTACATTAGACCATTATAATATTGATTGGCCGGAATTAGCCTATGCATGTACTGTTAAAATATCTAGAAAAGTTTGGCCAGATTTGATTAACCATAAGCTTAATACAATGGGAGCATTATTGGGGGTAGAATTTAAACATCACTATGCATTAGATGATGCTGAAACATGTGCTAAAATAGCTATAGAGGCAGCTCGTTTGCGAGGTGTTAATTCTATGGATGCTCTACTTCGATCAATTGGTATAGAAGCAGAACCATTTATTGATGAGCAGTATCAAAATAAGCAATCTGAGTTAGCTAAGGCTCAAAACAAACCAGAGCAAATGTCATTTTTTTAACAGATGGTAAGGAGGGTTATTATGTTAGGGCGTGAGATATTAAGTTATGTAGACCATACTATGTTGAAAGTGGATGCTTCATGGCAGGAAATTCAAACTGTATGCGAGGAAGCCATTGCTTATAATACAGCCTCTGTATGTATCCCTCCCGCGTATGTTAAACGAGTTAGTGAAGCTTATGACAAGTCATTAGTTATTGGTACAGTTGTTGGATTTCCGGCAGGCTATAATACAACTGCTATTAAAATGGCGGAAACGGAACAAGCTTTACATGATGGAGCTAAAGAGATTGATATGATGATTAACTTAGGTGCAGTTAAAAATTATGATTTTTTATCAATTGTTGATGAAATTAGATCCATAAAATCTATATGTGATAAGCATGTTTTAAAAGTAATCATAGAAACTTGTTATTTAACAGAAACAGAAAAAGTAGAAATGGCAAAAGCTGTTAGTGATGGTGGTGCTGATTATATTAAAACATCAACTGGATTTGGTGTGGCAGGAGCTACTTTAGCGGATGTTAGAACATTAAAACAATATATTGCGCCTAAAGTTAAAATAAAAGCTGCTGGAGGCATAACTGATATCGAAGATATGATTGCCTATTTAGAAGCTGGTTGCTCTCGCATAGGAAGTAGTCGCGCTGTATCGTTACTTAAGGATACATTAGATACAGAGTATAGGGTAGTACTATAAAGTGAATTTATTATATTTTCAAGAGATATAGTATATAATTAAAAAGGAGAAAGATTGTAGTAACAGTTGTTACAAATCTTTCTCCTTTTTTATGAAATTTTCTAATATTGTTGTATAGTAATAGATTGACAGGCGTCAGTATAATTACTGTGAACAATCTAGTATGAAAAGAAATGCTTTTTACCGATATTTGTCGATTAGAAAGCAGGAAGAATACTACCTTTATATTTATCTTCTATAAATTTTTTCATTTCCGCAGATTGTAATGCTTTCATTAATTTTTTGATTTCAGGACGGTTTTCTTCATCTTTGCGAATAGCTATAATATTGGCATATGGTGAATCTTTAGATTCAGTTAATAATGCATCTTTTAAAGGATTTAGATTAGCTTCTAACGCATAATTGGTATTAATAACTGCAATAGCTACATCATCAAGAGAACGAGGTAATTGAGGTGCTTCTAGTTCAATGATTTGAAGATGATGAGGGTTTGACTTTACATCAGCTACAGTAGCATGAATGTTATTATTATCATTTAACTCAATTAAACCGGCTTTTGCAAGTAGCAATAGTGCACGTCCACCATTTGTAGGATCATTAGGAATAGCAACCTTAGCACCATCTTGTATTTCAGCAATATCTTTTAGTGAGTGTGAATAAATAGCCATTGGTTCAATATGAACGGTGCCGGCACTAATTAATTCTAGTCCTCTGTCAGCGTTAAATTTATCTAGGTATGGTTGATGTTGAAAGAAGTTTGCATCAATTTCTTTATCATTCAATGCAAGATTAGGCTTTACATAATCTGTAAATTCTACAATTTTTAATTCAATTCCTTCTTTTTCTAATTCGGCTTTTGCTTCATTTAGAATTTCTGCATGTGGTACCGGTGAAGCACCAATAGTAAGCGTTGTTTTTCCAGTGTTGTTTTGCGATGTTGTAGAGCTACCACATCCACTAAATAGTAAAGTACTACCTAGAATAATAGTAGCTGTTAATGCTAAAAATTTGTTCATAATATTACTCCTAACTAATATATTGAGAATAGTGAATTAATTACTTACAAGTATACTAAATCGTATCAACTAGTGTAAATAGTTATTTCTTACTAGATTATATGGTAAATAAATAGCTATCTATAGATTGCATCTATAGATAGCTATTTATTATATTAAATTAGTTCACTAATTATTAGGGATAGAGATAATAAAAGATGATAGAGCATTGTTGCCTTAACAGTAAATGACATGGCTTTATCTAAATTTGCTGTATCACTATAGGTATTTAAAATATGTATGGATTTTAGAGCAGGAATGATTGATAATAAGGTGATTAATGATAAAATCGGTAACATATGTATATATACCCAAGCAATTATCCAAAAGCATACAAAGAAAAATATTATTTCCATTAAATTAATAGTCCGTTGGCGCCCTAATATAATGGGCAATGTTCGTCTTCCATGAGATTGATCATTATTGATATCTCGAATATTATTAGTTAACATAATCATAGCGACTAGAGCGGTTGATGGAATAGCTGGAATCAATAGAGCTAGAGATAGTTCATGTACCCAAGCATAACCAGTAATCATGACGATAGCAAATCCCATGGCTAAACCAGAGGCAATTTCACCAAAAGGCGTGCGTGAGATAGGAAATGGGCCACCAGAATAACAAAAGCTAATAAGAATACAAAAAATACCTGCAGGTATGTACCAAAAGGTAATAGTCATGGCTAAGTATAGACCAATGAGAAAGGCTATGCCACTAAATACTTTTATATAATTCAAAATAGTTCGTGGATTGATAGAACCACTTACAATTGAACCTGCATTACCAATTGTTTGTCCATAATCTAAGCCAGATTTAAAGTCACAATATTCATTCCACATATTCGCCACAATTTGTGCCAATAGGACAACAAGTAAGATTAAAAATGTTTGACCAATAGACAGAAAGAGGGGCTGAATTGGAAGAAACGTATAATAGCTAAATGTAGCACCTAATAATAAAGGCGCAAAAGCAGCTATTAATGTGCGTGGGCGAAATAAAGCGATAAGATGAGTGAACGTCATAGTATTCTCCTTATAGTAGTGTAGTAAAATTGAATGTATTATGTAACTGTTGCATTATAGATGTAATGCATTTTATTAGTATTCGGATTGATTATTTGTTACTGTATGAGTTAATTTTTTATGTACTAATGGTGAAATTGAATAAGGTGAAGGAAGTTGGGCCAGTATAATACCGATACTTAATAGTATTACACCATACAATTCTTGCATCGATAGACTTTCATGTAAGTATAAATATCCTGATATGATGGCAAATACCATTTCTCCACTCATAATAAGTGAGGCTTCTGTAGGCGGTACTTGTTGTTGCCCAAGTAACTGGCCTGTAAATCCAATACCTACAGATAATATACCACCCCATAAGATGGGGATACAAGCATTTAAAATTTGTTCATAAGCAAGAGGAGTTAGCAATTCTCCTAGGAGAAGAGAAAAAAGACCACAACTCATGAATTGTACAAATGCTAAAGGAAATGGTTTAAACTCTTGTGTAAATTTATTAAGCAATAGAATATGTGCGACCCAAAATAATGTACTAATTAACAATACTATATCACCAATAGCTATATACGTATCACCTTGCCAAGTTAATAGAGTAGCGCCAATAAGGGCTACCATAACACCACATAGGCTAGTTAACTTTAATCGTTGTCCGAATAGAAGGCCTGCAATTGGTACTAATACAATATATAAAGAGGTTAAAAAGGCAGCTTTTCCGGCAGTGGTAAAAGCAAGTGCATATTGTTGTAAGGTAGCACCAGCGAATAACATAAAGCCACAAAGACTACCGGCTAGTAGTAGAGAACAACTGGGCTTATGTTGTGGAGGTTTGCTCTTGAATTTATAGATTAGCGGTAGAATTGTAATAGCGCCTAGTAAGAAACGAATACCATTGTAGCCTAACGGGCTAATACTGTCAGCAATCATTCGTTGAGCAATAAATGTAGACCCCCATATAAAGGCCGTTAATAAAAGAATACATCGTGATAGAAACATTATAACTCCTTAGTGTGTATAAAGATTAGAAAGTATCAAGTTAATACTTGTAATGGTACACTTTATATCGATATAACTACTATTATACTACTAATACTATGTGTGTCATTAGTAGCGACATAATAATATATAGAAAATGTAATCTATAGAGTAATGCCTTCTAAGTGTAATAAGGTTAGTTTAGCATCAACTCCACCGTTATACCCTAGAAGACGTCCTTGACAACCGATGACACGATGACAAGGAATAATAATTGGTATGGGGTTATGTCCTACAGCGCGGCCAATAGCTTGTGGTGACATACGTGATTTTTTTAGTAATATGGCTACTTTTTTTGCCACTGTGCCATAAGTAGTTGTCGTTCCATAAGGAATCGTTAATAATTCTTGCCAAACGGTCTTTTGAAAACTATTGCCTATAGGTGCAATAGGTGGTAGAAATGAGGGTGCTCTGCTTTGTAGATATATAGATAGCCAGTTACAAGTTTCTAGTAAAGCTGTGTTTTCATGCACTTTATGTATCGTACAAATGGGATCATTCGTTAGATATGTTTGTGTAGGTAAAGTAAGACTTACAAGATTTGTTTCAGTGGCATATAAATTTATCGTAGTAAATATAGGCGTTTTATATTGATAGTGATAAATCATAATGGGCTCCGGAAAATTCTTGTTTATTTATAGTAGTAATATAGTAATTATAGCAAGTAGTATTGAAGAAAAGCATGTATAGTATTAGATACTCTTTATTTAGATTTTTGATAGATATGGATGATACCAATAATATATGCTAATGTATTTACATAGAAGTGTGTGATTGTTACTTGATATAAAAATTGATAATTCATAGGTAGAGAACATTTTACTTATATGTATCTAGTCTAGAAAGATATATATTTTTCAGTATATTGTATCGATTATAGATATAATGATACAGTGATTTTAGAAATATAATAGATGGTGAGTAAAAGAAAGAAGATATTATAAATACGATTATATAGAAAATGTAGAAGTAATATAGCAACTTTTAAAGTATTATAGTACTATTATAATGATTAATCTACCTAGATAGTGAATTGAATATTAATAGGAATGGTGATTAATAAAGCGTTGTAGTAGTATATGGAGGAATGAGTAATGAAAACAATTCATACAAATCAAGCACCAAAGGCATTAGGACCTTATTCTCAAGCTAAAATTAGTGGTAATTTAATATATATATCTGGTCAGATCGGGATTGATCCTAGTACTAATAGGCCTCAAGAAGGAATAAGAGCACAGGTAGAACAGATATGTAAAAATATTGAGGCTATATTACATGAAGCAGGTTCTGATTATTCTAAAGTGATTAAAACAACATGCTTATTGGCGAATATAGAAGATTTTGGAGAATTTAATGACATATATAGTAACTATTTTATAAGTAAACCAGCACGTAGCTGTTTTGCTGTTAAAGATATTCCAGCAGGTATGCTAGCTGAAGTAGAGGTAATTGCGGAAATTTAAGATTGATTAGGTATATGTTTAGTAGGAATATATCATAGCGTGATATAACATACTAGTATGTTATGTAAAAAGATATAGTGGATTATTGATAGTTCACTATGTCTTTTATTTGTATGGAAATAGATATAGTAATATAGAATGTAAATTTTAGCAGTGTAAACTATAGAATTATGTATACAATAAAGAGTACTATCTATATCTTTACCTGATATAGTTATATTATAGATGCCTATAGTAGGGAATATATAATTATTTATTTGAGTGTATTGATATGAAGCATCATTGATGCCTGTATACATAGGATAGTTTCTTACACGGATTTATTCTACATAACATATATACTCTGATTTCTTTTCATGAATATAAAGTATATGCGATTACTAAAAAGAAAACTGCTTACTATACGTCTGAATATAGTAAACAGTTCACAGAAGATAAGTGGTTAACACTATATATTAAAGATGTTGTTATTGAAAGTTATTGGCAGAGGAGAGAGGATTTGAACCTCCGCGCCGGTTACCCGACCTACCGCATTTCGAGTGCGGACCCTTCAGCCACTTGGGTACTCCTCCGCGATTTGCGTCGTTCTTTAAAAAATCGTTTCATGATTTGGCTACACTCATCAGCTAAAATACCACTGACTATTTCTGGTTCGTGGTTTAAGCCAGGATGAGTGAGTATATTAAATAAAGACTCGACTGCACCACCCTTGTAGTCACTGCTGCCATAGATAACTCGTGACATACGACTATTTACGATAGCACCAGCACACATGGGGCACGGTTCTATGGTAACATATAGGCTACAACCGGTCAACCTCCACCTATTTAATTTTTTACAGGCCTCTTGAATTGCTAATATTTCAGCATGAGCTGTCGCATCATGGTCTAGTTCACGACGATTATGCTGCGCAGAAATCACTTGACCGTTATAGATGATGACGGCACCAATTGGCACTTCATCTAGTGCATAAGCTTGATGAGCCTTTTCTAGGGCTAATTGCATATAAATTTCATCTTCACTCATATGATTCCTTTCTATGTATATGTTTATAGTATAATCATTGTAACATATATTTACTATATTAATATATTTACGATATAGTGTACAATAAGTATCAGGAGATTTCTTTCGGTACATATACGAATCTATAGTTGACATGTATAAAAACAGATGTGAAATAATAATTGGTATATAGAGGATGTATGATAGATTTATAGTAAGAAGGTATTCTTACTATAGGTGTATATGACATATAATTAGTACAATTGTCGGAGCATATTTTTAAAATTAACGTTATATGATGGATAGAGTATACTTTAATCTCATAGTTAATCATACGTAGTTGTTTATAAATGAAAGGAGACTATGATAATGAGTAATGCATTATCATATATGTAATGATGGAATATTTATGGTATGTATTTGAAATTATTGGAACCATTGCGTTTGCTATCTCTGGTGCATTAGTAGGTGTTGCTAGAAGAATGGATATTTTTGGCATGACTGTTCTTGCATTAGCAACAGCTATTGGTGGTGGTATTATTCGGGATATATTGGTGGGACGAATTCCGCCTAATTCATTGACATCAGGATTATACGTGGGCATCACTATTGTGGTGACGCTTCTTATATTTCTAATATATAGAAGAGATTATAGAAAAATGTTAACAGTGCCTTTAATGGGGAAGTGGAGTCGTATTCTGTATTTGATAGCTGATGCGTTAGGACTCGCTTCTTTTACAGTTACTGGCGCATCTGTAGGATATATTTTGTTTCCTCATATGGCTACTCTTATCGTTATTTTAGGAGTTGTTACGGCTGTGGGAGGTGGTATCATTCGTGATGTATTAGCCAAGCGCATTCCATCAGTCCTAAAAGAAGAAGTATATGCGTTGCCTTCTATAATTGGAGGTATCATATATTATGTGATGTCTATTTATGACATGGAAATCATGAAAGCTTATATTTCCTTTATGGTTGTATTTATTATACGAATGTTAGCCGTTTATTTTCATTGGGAATTACCAAAGGTTTCCTAAAAGAAGCGTATATGCTATGAGTTTAAAAAAATGATATAATGAAAAAATATATAGTACTTATGAACCGATAAAATCATTCATGTATTTATGAGGAGCTGTGATTATGAATAAAAAAGTATATCTAGCAATTATGGTAACTATTGTATCGTTGGTATGGGGCCATGCCACAAAAGTTGAGGCAGAAACTATTTTATATGTACCTCAAGACGATAGACCAGTAAGCCTAAAGTATACTGTAGAAACGGCAGAGGGAGCTGGATATGATGTAATAACACCACCAATGTATTTGATTTCTGGGAAAAATTATAAAGGACAAGCAGATAAAATATGGGATTGGGTGGAAGAGAATGCTCATCGTGCAGATGTTATGGTATTGAGTACGGATACGTTGATTTATGGAGGATTAGTAGATTCACGGAAGCATAATTTACCTTTATCTACATTAACAAAACGAGTTAATAGAATTGAATCTTTAAAAAAGGAATATCCGAAAATACCTTTTTATGGTTTTGGAACGGTAATGCGATCGCCACGGGCTAGTGGAGGTGGAGTTGAACCAGCTTATTATGGTGATTATGGACCTGCAATTTTTAGGATTGCTGCACTACAAGATAAAATGGATGATAGCCGATTAAGTGATGATGAAATGGCAGAACTTATGAATTTGCAAACTTATGTGCCTATAGAGTATTTGCAGGATTGGTTTAATCGTCGTGCAGAGAATATGAAAGTCAATAAATCACTTATTGATTTAACGCGCAACCATACATTTACCTATTTTGCACTAGGCCATGATGATACAAGTTCATTATCACAATCAGCATTAGAAGGTAGATATTTAGCGGCATACAGTAAGAATATTTCAAGTAGTGAATATGGTAGCTTCCCAGGAGCAGATCAACTTGGATTATTACTCATAGCACGAGCTAGAGTTGATAAACTACAATTACATCCAACATTCGAAGTTATCTATCCATTGGGTGGTGCTGGAGATACAATACCACACTACGAAGATCAGACTGTAGCCAAAACTATTGCAGAACACGTAACTGCTGTCGGTGGTACGATGATTACTACTGGTAAACCAGATGTATTATTAGCAGTTAATACGCCACTAACTAAAAGCACTGGTGAGTCAGAGGCATTTGAAAATTTCCCTATGATCTCTAAAAGCACGAATTCCTTTTTAGATCACATCGAAACAGCCATTCATAATGGAGTTCAGACGAATATTATTGATATTGCATATTCTAATGGTTCTGATAATACGCTAGTGTTCGGATTGTATCAGCGAGATTTATTATATCGAGTGGAATCGTATAATGGATGGAATACGGCTAGTAATTCGATAGGCTATGCTATTGCTCAAAGCATTTTGGCAACAGCTATGCCTGTTCATAATCATAATAAAATGTTGACACAACAGTATTTAGATAATTGGGCATATCAGGCTAATATCCGTAAGGATGTGTATCGTATGCAAGATACAATCCGGTTAGATAATGTGAGATATACAGGTGAGTTGAATAGTAAATTAGAAAACTATATGAATGAACGGGTTCAAGATTTTGCTGAAAAATATTTATCCCTCGATCCACGTACAGTATCTGCTAGATTCCCTTGGGGACGATTGTTTGAAACAGAAATTTCTGTATATGATGAACCAATAGCACCTTTACAAAGAGATATACGAAAGCAATCTGAAGCCGCAGTGGCGACTCGTGGTGCATCAAGCGTTGATGAAAATGGATTAGGACATGTTACATCCACAACAGAAACAAGTACTAACTAACACTATTTTATACATTGGTAGGAGGTGGGTATATTGCGTAAACCATTTTTACCAGAGATTACCTATATGAGAGGCTTGTGCATGTTAGGCGTTATCGCTATTCATGTAGGTTCTATGGCATTAACAAATCCTCTAGCAAATATACAATTGATTGGTTTGTTAGAAATTTTATCGCGCTTTTCTGTACCAGCATTCTTCTTTTTATCTGCTTTTGGGCTATTTTATCATACATCAATTTATGATTCATTTTCGTATAAAGACTTTTTAAAGCGTAGAATACAAGTCGTTTTATGGCCCTATATAATTTGGTCCGTATTATATATGATTCATACAGCAATTACGTTACAGGATTTTTCAATCTTTCATCCTATTGTATTGATAAAATCACTAATTTTTGGCACCGGGTATTATCATTTATATTTTATGGTTATTTTATTATGGTTTTATCTTTTAATGCCTCTTTGGCGGTGGCTTGTACGATTGATCGAGCCACATCCAGTACTATGGCTTGCTGTATTGTTACTTATCCAAATTGGTATTGATTATTGGTCATCTTATGTAGCAGGCAGAGTATTATCTTTTGCCAATCCATATATTCAATATGCCTTTGATATGCGGTTAAATTATTGTGTAATTTTTTATGTATGGATATTCTTATTAGGTGCTATGATGGCAGAACGATATGAACAAATTATGGAGATTCTTTGGCGATATCGAATACTCCTAGCCATAGGATTTATTGTATCAGTCACATGTATGCTGGGAGCCTATTATTATGTGATGTACGTATGGAAGTACACACTTTTAGAAAGCGTATATACGGTTCATCAATTAAGCCCTATGGGGGTAGTATATACTGGCGTGGGGACAATCTTCTTTTTATTTTTATTTTATGCATCTCCTATGAACGATGGGTCGCGAATGTTTTGGGAGCAAATTGGTAAATGCTCTTATGGTATTTACTTAGTTCACCCATTTATGTTATTGATACTGTCTAATATGATGGTATACCTACAATTACAATACACTGTAATACATGTTTTATCCATTTATATGTGTGCTGTTAGTATGTCATATATCACAGCATTAGCATTACAAGTACTACCAAACCCTGTGAGAAAATATGTATTAGGAAATTAATGTCAACATATGCTGTTATACACCATAGTTTTGAATTATGTTGTGGTATAATGAAAGTATAAAATTTCATGAAAGAGGTGTAGTAATGAAAGAGTTAACTTATTTTAATGGCGAATTTATTGAGCCAGGTGCGAAAGTTGTTAGTGTAGATGATAGAGGATATTGCTTTGGCGATGGTGTTTATGAAGTTTGTCGTGTTGTAAATGGTAGATGTTTTGCTCTATCATACCATCAAGACCGGTTATATCGTTCTATGAGAGAAATGGATATTCCCGTTAGAATGACACCTGATGATTTAACAGAATTACATGAAATAATGATTGAACAAAGCGATATTACGGAAGGATATATTTATCTGCAAATTACTCGTGGTGTTGCACCTCGTCATCATGCCTATGACAGATCCAAGCTAGAACCACAGATGTTGATGTATATTCGACCACTCGATTTAGATACTATTGCCGCATATGGCAAAGGCGTGAAAGCAATTACATTGCCAGATGAACGATGGCTACATTGTTCAATTAAGTCCTTGAATTTAGTGCCTAATATCTTAGCACAAACGAAGGCAGAAAAAAAAACGGCATATTCGGCTATTCTGTTCCGTGATAATATTTGTACAGAAGGTGCTTGTTCTAATGTATTCGCTGTAAAAGATGGTATTTTATACACATATCCAGCGAATGATCTTATTTTAAAAGGAATTACGCGACAAATGATTGCCACACGTGTTGCACCTAGTTGTGGGGTGACTCTAATCGAGAAAGAATGCGATCGTGAATTTATAGAACAAGCTGATGAACTATTCTTTACGGATACAATTGGAGGCGTTATTCCTATTGTCAAGCTTGATCGTATGCAAGCAGGGGATGGAAAACCAGGTCCTGTTACTATGCGTTTACGTGAAAGTTTAGAAAAAGTTATGTTGGAAGGATTGCCATAAGACTATGAAAATTCGTGATTTAACAGGAACGTCATTGCTACTGGCCATAACTCTTTTAAGTCAAAGCTTACGATTGTGGGTGCCGTTACCAATGATGACGAGTATGTTTATTATTGGTTCATTAGTGGGGACGTGTATGATACTTGCTACATGGAAGTATGGATTGTGGGCAGGCATCTCTATTGCTGTAGTAGCACCTGTAGTAGCGTTTTTACAAGGTATGCTAAAGTTAATCCCTTTACTACCTGTAGTAGCCTTGGGTAGCATATTATTTTGTGTGACTGTTTACTATATGAGATATATGCCAGTCTTAGTTACTGCTATCGTAGCAGCATTAGTAAAGATGATTGTTTTGTATTTAGGCACATGCTTAATACTTTCTTTATTTCACATTCCTGATGCGATGCAGCCACTTATCTTATTCCCCATGAGTTGGCCTCAGATGGTGACAGGTATGATTGCAGTTGTATTAGCCAAATGTATAGAGCGGCGTCTTCATATATAAATATAGATATATATAATGCCATAGTTATATAACTCTTCCTATTATAGGCTTGGAGTAGTATATGACTATGGCATTTAATTATGTATAAGCTCGCTACTGGTCTCCCTATATCAATTCCTAGATATGAGAGATAGATAACGATATAGGTATAGACTATATCTAACCATACAAACTAACAATGGCATGAATGCTGAATTAAATTGACATGTCGCTTATAAGAATGCTATTATTTACACATTGATAGAATTATATAAAGATATCATCAAGAGCTGACAGAGGGACTGGCCCTATGAAGTCGCGGCAACCATCTAGCATAGAACGGTGCCAATTCCACGGAATATCCGAGAGATGAAGATTAATTACTCTTCATTTGAAGAGTTTTTTTAGTTATGAAGGAGGGTGTAGATATGATTGAATTGCAACATATTAGTAAAATCTATGATGGTGCAGTTAGAGTAGAAGCACTTAAAGATATTAACCTTTCTGTTAAAGAAGGTGAAATTTATGGTGTTATTGGTCAATCAGGTGCAGGGAAATCTACATTGATTCGCTGCATCAATATGTTGGAAACACCAACATCAGGATCAGTTATTGTTGATGGCGTAGATTTAACAAAATTAAGTGAAAAGGATCTACGTGAACAGCGGAAACATATTGGAATGATTTTTCAACACTTTAACTTATTATCATCACGTACAGTGTATGATAATGTAGGGTTCCCTTTAGAATTACAAGGGCTTAGTAAAAGTGAAATCCGTGAAAGAATTCTTCCGATTCTTGATATTGTTAAATTGAGTGATCGGTTGGATAATTATCCATCCCAATTGTCTGGCGGGCAAAAACAACGTGTAGGTATTGCAAGAGCATTGGCTAGTGGACCTAAAGTGTTACTGTGCGACGAAGCAACATCTGCGCTTGATCCGCAAACGACACAATCAATTTTGAAATTATTAAAAGATATTAACGAGAAATTAAAACTTACTATTGTATTAATTACGCATGAAATGCAAGTAATTCGTGAAATATGTGATAGAGTAGCAGTCATTGAAGGGGGCACCATTTTAGAAGAAGGTTCTAGTATTGATGTATTCACTAATCCTCAAGAGCGCACTACACAAGAATTTATTGGTTCTGCGGTAAATGATAATTTACCACCAGAAGCATTAGCTCATTTAGATCTACACGATACATGGCAGGATGGGACAGCACCATTAGTAAAATTAAAGTTTACAGGAGATCAAGTCGATGAGCCGTTAGTGGCATCGTTGGTGAGAAAATTTGACTTGGATGTAAGTATTTTATTTGGTGGCGTTGATTATATTCAAGATAAAAGTTTCGGACGCTTGATTTTAATCTTAAATGGAGATCCTAATGATGCTAAACGCGCATTAGCATATATTGAGGAGTTACCAATAGGAAGTGAGGTGTTGGGATATGTCAGAGCAAATAATTAAGTTGATGATACAAGGCTTAGGAGAAACCTTACAAATGACTATTATCTCTACTGTTATTGCCATGTTAATAGGCATACCTTTGGGTGTTATACTAGTCATTACTTCAAAAAATCATATTTGTGAAAATATAGGTATTAATAAAATATTGGGCATTATCATAAATGCAACTCGTTCCATTCCATTTATTATTTTGATGGTAGCTATTATTCCTTTTACACGTTTAGTGGCCGGTACATCAATTGGGACAACTGCAGCTTGTGTTCCATTAACATTAGCAGCAATTCCTTTTTTAGCTAGATTAGTTGAAACATCTATTAAAGATATTCAGTTCGGCGTCATTGAAGCGGCGCAATCTATGGGAGCCTCTCCACTTCAAATTGTATGGAAAGTTTTATTGCCAGAAGCATTGCCGACTATTATTGATAATATTACTGTATTAATTGTTAATTTAATCAGTTATTCTGCTATGGCTGGTGCTATTGGCGGCGGTGGATTAGGTGATATTGCTATACGATATGGATATCAACGTTTCCAAGGGGATGTTATGCTAGCAACCATTATTATTTTAGTTATCTTAGTTCAAGTTATTCAAATGATTGGCGATGGTCTTTCGAAAAAAATGAATAAAAAATAAATAGAATTCAGCTGAATGGGGACGGCTTACTATTATGAGTGATATTACTTATGATACTAATAGATAGCAAGGTATTATATACGTTTTATCGTTGTCGTATGAAGTATCAATGAATGAAGAAAGTTATATCATAATTTATATATAATTGAGAATATATAGAAAGAGAGTATGAGATATGAGAAAATTAACAGTTATTTTTATGATAATTCTAGCATTTGCAGTTGTGCTAGGTGGTTGTAGTAGTGATCGTACTAGCACTTCATCTACAGAAGTTAAAAAAGAAATTACTGTAGGTGTTACTGCTGGACCACATGCACAAATTATGGATTTTGTTGCTAAAGAAGCGGAGAAACAGGGCTTAAAAGTAAATGTTGTTGAATTCAATGATTACATTCAACCTAATTTGGCCTTAGAAAACAAGGAAATCGATATTAATTCCTATCAACATGAACCATTTTTAAATAATATGGTAAATGATAAAGGATTACATTTAGTTAATGTAGGAAAAACAATTTTATTACCAATGGGATTATATTCGCATACATATAAAAATTTATCAGACCTTAGAACTGGTGCTACAGTAGCTATTCCGAATGATCCTACTAATGGTGGTCGGGCTTTATTATTATTGCAACAAGCTGGTTTAATTGCTTTAAAAGATGGTGGTTCTCCAACTTCATCAGTAGTGGATATTGTAGAAAATCCTAAAAATTTAAAAATTCAAGAATTAGAAGCAGCACAAATTCCTCGTTCTTTAGATGATGTAGATGTGGCAGCAGTTAATACTAACTATGCATTAAATGCAGGATTAAATCCATTAAAAGATGCAGTGTTGGTAGAAAGTAAAGATTCACCATATACTAACATATTTGCTGTTCGTGAAGAAAATAAAGATGATGCAACAGTAAAAAAATTAATTTCTATTTATCAGTCAGAACTAGTTAAACAATTTGTAGCAGAAACATTTAAAGGGTCGATTATTACTGGCTTTTAATAGAAGAAGATAGTATTAAATCAAAGATATTACTGGTTAACTTTTTTTAGACGAATTGATAGTACTATATAGCAACTATTACTAGACATAGGTTTAGTAATAGTTGTTTTTTATTAGAAGAAACGACAATTTGATTTTTATATATATTAATCATATTACTGTGTTAATGATAGTCATGTAGTGAAACTAGAAAATTAATGATAAGATGAAGTTATTATAATAGTGTATGAGAAAGTATTTATTATTTTCTAGACCTGTACTATAATGAATTTAGTCTGGTAAAGGAGAATCGTCATGAGTATAAATGAAAAATTAAAAAATTCTATGAATGACCAATTATTTAAAGCAATCCTGAGTCTTACTACGTTAGAAGAATGCTATGCTTTTTTTGAAGATATTTGTACTGTGAATGAATTAAAATCTTTGTCACAACGGTTGCATGTGGCGCATATGCTACAAGCTGGTGAAAGTTATGATAAAATTGTAGAACAGACAGGTGCTAGTACTGCTACAATTAGTCGTGTAAAAAGATCTTTACTATATGGGGCAGATGGATATCAATTGGTATTAGATAGAATAGAGGAGAAAAGCATACGTTGAAATTGCCAACTATGTGACAAGTAGAAGCGACTCAATCGAATCAATGAAAATATAACATTAGCCGTCTTTCTAGTGTAAGATATGTAATTGAGTTAGTAGTTGATAAAGTAAAAATTAAGTATGAAGGAATGATTGATGGAATTATTAGGAATGATAGATATACCATATATGACAGTCTTACTGTTATTTGGAGTGGGCATTTTTGCAGGCTTTGTAGACTCCATAGTTGGCGGAGGTGGACTGATTTCTGTGCCAGCTATGTTATTGACCGGAGTTTCTCCCAGCGTCGCTTTAGGTAGTAATAAATTAGGTAGTATTTTTGGAGCTGCTTCAGCATCTATAGCATTTTTAAGGAATAAGATGGTAGACTATCATTTAATTAAACGATTATTACCATTTACTTTTATAGGCTCTATGATAGGCACACTATTAGTGATCTCCATTCCTCCATTATATGTAAAGCCGATTCTTATTATTTTATTGGTAGTAGTTATGATGTTTGTCATAACTAATAAGCACTGGGGTACTACTAGTACGTATCACGAGGCAAAAGGTTTAATTCTATATCTTTGTATGGCAATTGCTTTTCTAATAGGCATGTACGATGGATTTATAGGCCCCGGTACAGGTACATTCTTAATTATGGGATTCATTTGTATAGGATTTGATTTTTTACATGCAGCAGGTAATGCTAAAGTATTAAATTTTTTTAGTAATTTAGCATCATTGGTAGTTTTTATTTCCTTAGGATATGTAAATTTCTTATTCGGATTATCTGTAGCACTAGGTCAAATCATTGGTGCTACATTAGGAGCACGATTGGCCATTGCAAAAGGCTCTTCATTGGTGCGAACCGTATTTATTTTGACAACTACTTGTATGCTAGTTAAATTAATATATGATTATTTTGTTAGTTTATAGTCCTAAGGATATATAGTATAGTAGTTTTTATCGATCAGTACGACGATAGAACAATGAGATATATGATTGCTGCTTTCAGTATAGTGATTTATTCATTATACTGCGGATTTTAATAGTTTTGTAAAAATAAGTAATAGACTAGACTATAGAGTAGCGAATATAAAGAGGTGAATCTATGGCTCAAACAAGTGATAATCAAGTTGTATTGATTAGTGGAGGTACCCAAGGAATTGGTTTTGCGACAGCAGAACTGTTATTAAAAGCTGGTTGGTGCGTTGTTATTAACGGACGTAATGAAAAAGAAGGACAAAAATCATTAGTTAAATTACGACGATATTCCTCGAAGGTAAAGTTTGCGCAAGGCGATGTAAGCAATATAGCGGATTGCCAGAGAATTGTACAAGAGACTGTAGATTATTTCGGTGGTATTGGTGCATTAGTGACAGCAGCAGGCGTTTATGATGAAATGTTGTTGGATGATGTAACAGAAAGTTCATTCGATAGTATGTTCGGAACGAATGTAAAAGGAACCATATTCTTATGTCAAGCCGTATTACCATATATTCGTAGCGCTAAGGGGAGTATTGTTACCATCTCTAGTGACGCAGGACTACAAGGTAATGTAGCTTGTTCCATTTATGGAGCTTCAAAAGGGGCCATTGTAAGTTTTACTAAATCCTTATCGTTAGAATTAGCACCGCATGGAGTAAGAGTTAACTGTGTTTGCCCAGGTGATGTAGATACGCAATTAGTGGCTAAACAACTTGCTAATAGCAATCAGAATATTGATGCCGCAAGAGAAGAAATGGCTATGCATTATCCCTTAGGTAGAATCGGTAAGCCCCATGAAATTGGGGAAGTTATTGCATTTTTATTAAGTGATAAGTCTTCTTTTGTGACTGGTGCAGCATGGACAATAGATGGTGGATTAACTAGTTGGTAATCGAGTTGTCTATTGTATATGAAACTTATAGAGTATATTCTTAAATTTTCATTATCACTTAGCAGTAATTGTGATAAAATAGAAATATAATAATTTTTACATAGAAATTAATATGTAAGAGGAATTTAGAGGTATCATGTCGAATTATTAAAGAGGAGAAGTCTTCTGATAGCACAACATATGATTTTTTAAGTCAAAATTAAAGGAGAGCGTGTCGATGGAAGAGAATAAAAATGTAACACTCACAACATTTATGGAAAGTGGTAGTGAAGATAAAGAATATAGAGCAGAAAAAATTATATTTTGGGCAGCTGGTCGAGCAGGTATATTTGCCATGTCTCCAGCGTTTAGTGTGCCTGCATTAATAGGCAATAATACATATATGATTACATCATTGGCTAGAGTATATAATGTGAACTTAAAAAAAGGTGCTATCTCTGGATTGGTTGCTGGCTTAGGCGTAGCTTGTGCAGGTTCATTGGTGAGTTTAGCGTTGCCATTTAAAGTGTGTCGTATGCCAGTAGCGGTTGGATTGACATATGCTTTAGGGAAAGTAGCGCATATTTGGATTAAGGATGGCATGCCTAATGATGTGGAACGATACATCCCTATGCTAAAGAATTGGATTAGCGAAGGTAAGGCTATGTGCTATGATATTGTAAATGATATAAAAAATAGCATGTCACCAGAGACGATGGAAAAAGTAGTTTCTTTTGGCAGTCAAGCCGTATCAGCTGTAGCGGGAATAGCAACTACTGTTGATGAGTTAAATACACCAGAATTCCAAAAATCTCTAAAAGATACTGCTGAGTCAGTGCGATTTAAAACACATGATGCAGTAGCTCATACAATTAATGGACTAGCAACAGCGGTTAGTAAGGGACCTAAAGCTGCATTAGAAGGTTCTGCTGTGAGCGAAACAGTATCAGCTGTAAAAAAACAAGTGATGAGTACTGATATTGGAAATACTCTTAATGAAGTGGCCGAATCAGCACGTTATAAGGTACATGATACAGCTGCTGATGTTGTGGAAAAAGTAACACGGCCTTTTAAAGATAAGTAGTATATACTACGTAAAGTAGATGAAGATAACGTATATTTTCTATAGTATGATGGAATAGGCTTAGGATAGATAGATTCTTTTCTTATTTAATAAGTATAGATATGTATGTTATATGAGAAAGTGAAGTATTGTTGATGAATCCAATAAAGATTATTAAATATGGCAAATATTTTTCTAATGCAAAATTTATTCATTTTGTATCAAATATGGGGAAAAATTTAGCTTTTATTAGGAAAGCATTGGTCTTGTATTATTGTATTCGAGATGAAGAGACACCTAAATATGTAAAAGCTGTATTGGCTGGTGCATTAGGATATTTGATTCTTCCTTCCGATATGATACCAGATGCACTTGTAGGTGTTGGTTGGCTTGATGACTTAGCGGTAATTTCATTAGCTTTTAAGGTGGCTGGTAAATATATAAAACCAGTTCATAGAGAAAAAGCTGAAAAACGAATACCTTTTGGGGAAAATGATGATTAATATGAGATCTAGTAATACAGCATACCCCGTTAACTGTTGTTGATATGATGAGTTATAATAATATAGTGATGCACATAAGGGGTGTATATATAGTATTTACTCGGTTTGTAGTGCTATTATATACGCCTATTATGTGCATTGTTTTATATGAAGTAATAGACTTTATATAGTAGAAATTGGCTATGGTACATACTACTCTTGTTGAATAGATTAGAAACTAATGGATATGTATAGGTAGTACTTTATATTAGTAGTGTTATTTGACATTCTAGAAGTAATAGGTCTACAATAAGTCATACAGTATTAAATAAAGGACGATGCACATGTTAAATATACCAATTAGAGTTCAATTTTATGAAACGGATATGATGGAAATAGCCCATCATACAAATCATTTACGCTGGTTTGAAATGGCTCGCATAGAGTTTTTTCGCAATGCTGGAATCGAATTGTGGGATATGATGAATAAGGATATTGTATTTCCTATACTATCAATTAACTGTCATTATAAAGAGGCAGCTAAGTTTGATGATCAATTGATAATAGAAACACGGTTAATAAAGATGACAAAGGCACAAATGGTATTCACCTATCGAATTATTCGCGAGAAAGATGGCAGGGTATTAGCTGTAGGGGAAACTCAAAACGCGTTTTCATCAAAGTCTAGTGGTAAAATTATTCGATTACCAGATATATTTTATAAGCCATTAGTTAAATTAGTTGAATGTGAGACAGGTATATAGATATGATGATAGATGACAGAACCAAGTGGCCTATTGGTGTATTTGACTCAGGGATAGGTGGTCTTTCTGTATTAAAAGTTTTGAAAGAGGCATTTCCCAATGAAAATTTTATATATATAGGTGATAACCTTAATAACCCTGTGGGGAATCGGCCTTATCAGGAAATAACAAGTTTAGCTTGTCATATTGGTTCATTTTTAGCAACCGTTCCCGTAAAGATGATGGTTGTAGCGTGTAATACATTTACAGTGGTTGCCTTAGATGATTTGCGAGCTAAATTTTCGTGCCCCATTGTTGGTGTGTGTCAAGGTGTGAAGACAGCCATACAAAAGACAAAGACAAATATTATAGGCATTATGGCGACTGCGGCTACAGTTCAAACACATATTCATAAACATGTAGCCTTAGAAATTGAACCTCAATTATCGGTTTGGGAGCAGCCATGCCCTGATTTAGCTCATATTATTGAAAAAGGGCATTTGTCAGATGCTGTTGTAGAAACGGTGGCTAAGAAATATATTGCTCCTATTATAGAAAAACAAATAGATGTAGTAGTATTGGGATGTACACACTATCCATTTATTACAACTTTACTAGAAAAAATAACAGATGGACAAGTGCTTTTTATTGATCCTTCCTATGAAACTGCGGACCTAGTAGGACGGGTATTAAGTGATAATCAGTTGATTAATAGGCAAGCAGTAAAAGGGACTATTCATATTTACTTTACAAAAGATGTAGAATTAGCATCTGAATTAGCGAGTGAATTTATTGATCCTGCAGAATTTTCAGTAGAAAAAATAACCTTATAAAGGAGTGGAACGTTATGTTATTATATACTATATTAAATATAGTAGTTGCTGTTATTTTAATTATAGCCATATTATATGTGGCATTTCGTTTTTATTGTGTGCAACAAGGAAATGAACGTATCACGATGTTGGTAAAACGGCGTTCTCCATTTGTTGTAGAAGATATTAGTTTTGATAAAGTTGTCTTAGTTTGTGATATTCCATTTGTTAATAAAGGAAAACAAAATGGTACTATAATGGATTTGTATCCGCGCCATTTATTACCACAAGAACAATTCGATAATGTACATATTGAATCTTGGACAACAGATGCAAATCATGAACGACATGATGGATATTGGGAAGCGACTATCATTGAACCAAGACAAGGTGGTATGGTTAGATTGCGATTAATAATTACCGGCATTCATGGAAATATAAAGAAGGATTTAATAGGATTTCCAGATATGAATATCGATATCGTATACCAAGTAGTTGGCCGTAGTGACTGGCATATTGCTAAAAATCGTTTAGTGTTAACATCTGAAGAATTACAGGACGCATTACACCAATAAAGGAGGAACGTAATAATGACAGAGTTGAAATTACTTCCAGTGCCTACGCGCATTCTTACTGAAAAAGATGATATTATAGAGGCGATTGTCCAGTTTGGAGGCGATCAAATTGGACCAGAAGATATTGTTTGTGTGGCTGAATCAGTGGTTGCCATTACACAAGGTCGTATGACACGACCAGAAGAACTAACACCTTCTTGGCAAGCTAGGTTATTATGTCGATTTATACCAGCAGACGGCTCTATGAGTTCTGTATATGGTATGCAGGCTGCTATGGAATTAGAAGGAAAATGGAAAACAATGTTTGCTTTTTTGGCAGGAGCAGTTGCTAAATTATTTAAAAAAAATGGCGTATTTTATCAATTGGCTCGTCAAGCTTCATTGACCGATGATGTGACAGGTACTATGCCTCCATTTGATAAGCACATTGTATATGGTCCTAAGAATCCGAATGCAGTTGCTGAAAAAATTGTACAACGTACAGGGTGCTATGGAGCAGTTGTGGCAGATGTAAATGATTTAAAACGTTCTGCTGTATTAGGTGCTAGCCGTGGCATGAATCCAAATAAAATAGCTAAAATTCTAATCGACAATCCATTTGGCAATGATAGTCAAATGACTCCAATTGTTATTATAAAAAATTATGCTTCTGTATCGCGAAGCAGTAGATGATAGAGTGATTTGTTACCATAATGCGTCTTGTGAAGCATCTTCATAAGGCGCATTATTTGTGCATAGATTTTGTGATTATTTGCATAGATACTATGTATCATATATACTTTTAGGTGTTTTATGATGCATCTATTGTAGTATATATGTCTTACATGATAGTTTTGAAATGGTTATCTAAATGGGAGATGAATATATGTTATTAGGAATTGATATAGGCGGTACATTTACTGATGCTGTACTGATAGATTCAGGACATATTGTAGCTACATCAAAGTGTAGAACTACCCATGATAATATTATGCAGGGGTTGTTGTCTGCTTTGGATACTGTCTTAAAAGATATACGGGCTGTGGACATTGATAGAATTACATTGTCGACCACAGTGATTACCAATACAGTGATTCAGAAACAAGAAGAGCCTGTTGATTTGTATATTATAGCTGGACCTGGTATGAATGTATCCGACACATTACCTACGAAGCCTATTTTGGTGTCTGGATATACGAATCATCGAGGTATTGTAGTTGAACCACACGGATTAGTTGTTAGCGCCGCCTCACATAGGGTAGCCGCAGTATCTGGAAAGTTTTCTGTAAGGAATCCATCTGAAGAAAAAGCGTTAGCTAGTGAAATGATGCATAACTATCAATACATATCAGAAGGATCTAAGTTAAGTGGAACCTTAAACTTTCCTAGAAGGACAGTGAGTGCTTATTTTAATAGTGCTGTTTACGTTACATTTAAAAATTTTAAGGAAACTGTTATACAGGCTTTGAGAAAGCGAGGATTATTAGCGCCAGTATATATTTTGAAAGCCGATGGTGGGTCATTACCTATCGATACGATGATAGAACGCCCTGTAGAAACTGTATTTACAGGACCTGCTGCGAGTATTTTGGGATTAATGGCTCTCGATAATATGGGAACTAAGATGACAGTGGCCCTTGATATAGGTGGAACGACCACTGATATATCCTTATGGCGAGAAGGCAGACCACTCATGAGAAAACATGGTGTTACTATTCGAGAATACCCTAGTGCGGTACGCGGATTCTCTGTGCAATCTGTGGGGATTGGAGGAGAATCGGCTGTATCAATTCATGATGGAAAGGTACGTGTAGGACCTTTCCGCCAAGGACCTTCAGTGGCATTAGGAGGCACTATCCCCACATTGGGAGATGCGCTTATTGTATTAGGAAAAGCCAATTATGGTGATGAGAAAGCAGCTAGAGCGGCCATAGAAACATTGGGACATCAATTAGGCTTTGATGAGCAAACCATGGCAGAAAAAATTGTAACAAAAGCAGTTACAGTTATAGAAGATGCTATTCATTCTGTGGTAGAAGAAGAAAATAAGCGACCTATTTATGTTGTCAGTGATATTGTTAATCCAGATCGATTTATACCAGAACAACTCACAGTGGTAGGGGGAACGGCACAATCATTGGGTAGATTTATAAGTGAATCCATGAAATTGCCTTTACATATACCACAATCTGCTGCTGTAGCTAATGCGGTTGGCGCCGCTGTATCAAGAAGTTTTGTTGAATTAACAGTACACCTTGATACTAAAAAGAAAACCTTGGTGGTGCCAGAATTAGGTATTGTTGAGAATAATGTAACGATGAATACCAATGATGAAGTGATAAAAAGGGCATTTTTTTATTTACAACAAGAGGCGGAACGATTACAGTTAGACGAAAACTCTCCCGGTGAAATTGTCAGCGTTGAGGATTTTCCTATCATAGATGATTGGCACTCAATGAACCGACTAATTACTGTAAAAGTTCAATTACAATCGGGGGTATGTATGCATGTATAAATCAGAATTAGGCCTTATATTTTTTCCAGCTTTTGATTGGAAAATATCGTCCACACATCCAGAACGACAAGAACGATTATTGTATACGCGTAATCAAATTGAAGAAGAAGGTTTACTAGATCACCCAGCCATTCGTGAATATAATCCTATTGTTGCTAGTTATGATAGCATTGAACAAGTTCATGTAGGTGTACCTAGTTTAGAAGATTGGGTAACACCAGCCCATCAAATATCTGCTGGTGGAGCCATAGTAGCCGCTGATAGTGTTCTTTCAAAAGACGTGCGTAGGGCATTTGCTTTGGTACGACCACCAGGACATCATGCGATGAGTATCGTTCATGGTATACGTGGGTTTTGTACTATTAATTCGGAAGCGATTATGGTCCAACATATTAGAAAGGTATATGGCATTCAAAAAATTGCTATTGTCGATACAGATGTACATCATGGAGATGGAACTCAGGACATTTTTTATCATGATCCTGATACACTATATATATCATTTCATCAAGATGGAAGAACGTTATATCCAGGTACAGGCTTTATGAATGAGTTCGGAGGACCTCAAGCAATTGGCGCTACTGTTAATATTCCATTGCCCCCAGGCACTGGCGATGAGGGACTAAAAAAAGTGATGACAGAGCTTGTGTTACCGATGATTCATGATTTTGGAGCGGAAATTATCATTAATTCTGCAGGGCAAGATAATCACTTTAGTGATCCTCTTGCTAATATGAATGTAACGGCTAAAGGTTATGCGGAGCTGGTTGATATACTAGATGCAGATATTGCAGTATTAGAAGGAGGCTACTCAGTACAGGATGCATTACCTTATATTAATACCGCTATTATATTATCTATGGCAGGACTTGATTATAGTAAAGTTATTGAACCAGCTTTTGATAAAGACCTATATGGGCAAAGTGCGGATGTTACTCGCTATATTGATATGTTGATAGATAAATGGAAATTACAATGGGATGATCGCCATAATTTACAAAAAAATGTTAGTGTCGATACAGGGGATTATTGGAAAAATACGAGAGAGATCTATTATGATGAATCTGGCATTAGGGAAACGCGGAGTGAAGTAGTTCGTATGTATCATAATAGCATGGGATGGCATAGTATTATGAGTACTGGCCGAGGAGGGCCATATGGACATCAATCAGTATATGCGATGTTTATTCCTTGGCAAGCGAACAAAAAATGTAGAGATGATGCGTATGATGTGATACTGAAAGAAAAACAATATGGTAATGCACAGCGATATGTGATTGTTGATCCCATGGGCGTAGGGCAAGAAGAAATTTAATTATAAGAGAAAAATTTGTTTACTATATGATGTTACTATGGCTGACTTATGAAGTAAAAGGTAACTCGTGCATTATATTAGAATTATATAATGTATATTCCTATATTAGTATGATACAATTGACTAGCTATAGAAGTAGGCCATGAGGCAGAATATATTTGTCTATGCTAGAATCATGTAGTAGAACGTGATAGAATAATTCTATACGATATGAGAAACATAAAGGAAGAAAAAATATGAGAATTGATAATCGAGATAATGAACAGTTGCGTTCTATTACTATTACAAGAAATTTTACTACCTATGCAGAAGGTTCTGTACTCATTGAGTGTGGAAATACAAAAGTACTTTGCAACGCTAGTGTAGAAGAACGAGTACCTCGATTTTTAAAAGGATCCGGTCAAGGTTGGGTGACAGCAGAATACTCTTTATTACCTAGATCTACGATGACTCGTACTAGTCGTGAAGCTACTAAAGGAAGACAAACAGGACGTACTGTAGAAATTCAACGGTTAATTGGTCGTGCCTTACGAGCGGTTGTAGATTTAACAGCATTGGGAGAACGAACTATTACAATTGATTGCGATGTCATTCAGGCCGATGGAGGAACACGTACCACAGCTATTACAGGTGCATTTATTGCTTTGGTGGATGCGGTTGATACAATTTTTTCAGGAGATGGAATTTTTCCAGTTACAGAATTTTTAGCTGCTATCTCTGTGGGGATTGGACAGGATGGATTGATTACAGATTTATGCTATCATGAAGATAGTGAAGCTGTAGTTGATATGAATGTTGTTTCGACTGAGTCAGGGAGATTAGTCGAGCTACAAGGAACCGGAGAACATGGCACATTTTCTCGTAGTGAATTAAACTCTTTGCTAGATATGGCAGAAAAAGCGATTACAGAGTTGATTGGTTATCAGAAACAATCATTGGGTGCGTTAGCAGAAAAAGTAGGAGCTGTATATGAAATTAGTGCTGGCAACTAAGAATCAAGGTAAAATTCGAGAGTTTCAAGAAGCCTTTCATAGGTTAGGAATTGATTGTATAAGTATTCGTGACATTTCTAATGTGCCAGATCCAATAGAAAATGGCAATACATTTATAGAGAATGCAAAAATCAAGGCATTATATTATATGAATGCGTGTGGATTGCCTTGTTTAGCTGATGATTCAGGGCTTGATGTAGATATTCTTAATGGAGCACCCGGCATTTATTCGGCTCGTTATGCAGGAAAACATGGTGATGATGAGGCGAATAATCAAAAATTAATTTCTCAATTACAAGGCGTACCTATGTTAAAGCGAGGCGCACAATATGTATGTGCATTAGTATTAGTTTACCCTGATGGTCGAATGTATGAAGCGGAAGGAATTTGTAATGGACTTATTCAAGATGAACCAAAGGGAACAGAAGGCTTTGGTTATGATCCATATTTTTATGTTCCTAAATTCCGTAAAACTATGGCAGAATTGACAATAGAAGAAAAAGAATTGATTAGTCATAGAGGTCGTGCCTTACGCCAATTAATAGGACAAATAGAAAAAATGGAGTAATATGAGACGTATAGGTGTTATTAGTGATACACATGGGTATCGAGAGGTAATTGATATAATTTTAGAAAAGACTAAAGATAAGCATATCGATATGTGGTTACATGCTGGTGATCTGGGTGACGATGCGCGTTATATGGCCACGAAAACGAATGTACCTGTTATTGCAGTACGGGGAAATAATGACAGACAGAGGCCGTTAGAACCAGAAGAACAACTCATTCCTTTCGAAGATACATATATTTATATGGTACATGGGCATAAAATTCCCTATTATAACCGTATTCAAGAGTTATTATATATAGGTGAAGCTATGGGAGCCACATTGGTAGTATCTGGACATACACATTATCATGCCTCTTATGAGGGACAAAATTGTTTGTATGTTAATCCAGGTAGTCCCATACTTCCACGAGATAAAAGTGGAGGTACATTTGCTATTGTTACCTATCAAGAAGGAAAATTTTCAGTTAAGTTTTATTATATGAATGACCTATAAAGTACAAACAATGATAATAGATTAATAGGTAAAAGTTATATAATGTTGTAGTAAAGGTGTATAGTAGACGTCAAGGTAAGTAATTGAGAAAGGTGTTAGGTGAAGCATGTCGGGTAAATCAAAAAATAAAATGAAGTTATATGGTTTTAATAATTTAACAAAAACGCTAAGCTTTAATATATATGATATTTGTTATACTCGCACAGAGGAAGAAAAAAAAGAGTATATTAAATATATTGATGAAGTGTATAATGCAGAACGGTTGACAGCTATATTGACAGAAGTATCTCATATTATTGGCGCGAACATTTTAAACATAGCTAGTCAAGATTATGATCCACAGGGAGCTAGCGTTACTATTTTGATTTCAGAAGAAGAACTTGAAAAAAAAGATGTAGTATGTCATCTAGACAAAAGTCACCTAACTGTTCATACCTATCCAGAAAGTCATCCTCATAAAGGAATTAGTACATTCAGAGCAGATATTGATGTATCTACTTGTGGAGAAATATCTCCATTAAACGCGTTGAATTATTTAATTGATAATTTTGACTCAGATATTATTAGTCTTGACTATCGGGTACGTGGCTTTACAAGAGATATGTCAGGTAAGAAACTCTATATTGATCACCGCATTAATTCAATTCAAAACTATATTGCAGCCAAAACACGTAATCAATACAATATGATTGATGTTAATGTATATCAAGAAAATATTTTTCATACTAAGATGATGTTAAAAGAATATGACTTAGACAATTATTTATTTGGTATTACTAAAGAAGATTTAACACCTAAAGAACTTAAAGCAATTAATCAACAATTAAAGCAAGAGATGAGTGAAATTTTTTATGGGAGAAATTTACCATCTGTTAAAATGTAATAGTTGCTAGTGGCCGAATATATCGATAAGAATAGCAGTTTACAATAAATTAAATCGAAAAAGATTGATTAAATCGAATTTATTAGGTATAATAAAGACAGATACTAATAGATAAGAATACATGCATAGGTTGCAGATATAATTAGACTTTATGTAATATGGTATTATGATAATGTTATCCATAGGAGGGACAGTATGGATATTAAAGAAGAAGCAGTTGCAAAAAAAAGAGAATTACAGGGATTTTTGACAGTTACTAGTAAATATGAATTGAAAGATGCTCATGATTTATCAGTAGCTTATACACCAGGTGTGGCAGAACCCTGCTTATTAATCAAAGAAAATGAAGAAGAGTCTTTTGAATTAACTTGCCGCGGTAATATGGTAGCAGTTATTTCTGATGGTACTCGCGTATTAGGACTTGGTGATATTGGAGCGGCAGCGGCAATTCCAGTTATGGAAGGTAAGTCGTTATTATTCAAAAAATTTGGCGATGTGGACTGTGTTCCAGTTGTTATTGATACAAAAGATCCTGAGGTATTTATTAATACAGTTAAATTATTGCAAAAAAATTATGCAGGTATTAATTTGGAAGATATTTCATCTCCTAAGTGCTATGAAATTGAAAATCGTTTAAAAGCTGAATTAGATATTCCTGTCTTCCACGATGATCAACACGGTACCGCTATCGCTTGTCTAGCTGCTGTAAAAGGCGCTTTGCGCCTAGTAAAAAAAGAATTAGCTACAGCTAAAATCGTTGTGAATGGAGCTGGTGCGGCAGGTGCTAATATTGCTCGATTATTATACTTAGCAGGGGCTCGTAATATTACTGTATTAGTAAGCTCAGGTGTGCTTCATAAAGATTATAAACGACTTGATTCGTTACAATCTGAACTTATCGATTTATTAGACTTAGAAAGTAAGCATGGTAATTTGGCAGAGAATGCTAAAGGTGCTGATATTTTATTAGGCGTATCTGCAGCAGGAGCTTTTACAAAAGATATTTTAGAAAGTTTAGGTGATGATGCCATTGTATTTGCCATGGCAAATCCTAATCCAGAAGCGACGTATGCAGATATGAAAGCAGCTGGTGTGCGTGTGGCTGGTACAGGTCGTTCTGATGCACCTAACCAAGTTAATAATGTAGCTGTATTCCCTGGTATTTTCAAAGGTGCTTTCAAAGTACGTGCCACACAAATTAATGATGAAATGAAATTGGCAGCAGCAGATGCATTATGTAATTTAGTATCTGACGCTGATTTGGCAGAAGATCATGTAGTAGCTTCTGTATTTGAACCAGGTGTAGCTGATGCAGTAGCTGATGCGGTAGCAAAAGTTGCGATTGAAACAGGGGTAGCTAAAAAACAATAATTGCTTATACATGTGATTCGAATATAGTTGTGAATTAGTTGTAGGCAGTTTTGGTAGAGATATAAAATAATATTGACGACATTTAGTCAATGAAGTATATAATAAACGTGTCAAGTGGATTTTCATTTGACACGTTTATAGTTTTTTTGATAGTAATTATATTATATAAAGGGAGGTAGTTTTATGAATCATATACAAGAATCAGGAAAAACAATGAATACAAGAATGATAGTAGAAGCAGCGATGGCAATTGCTATTAGTTATATACTTCACTACATAGTGTTATTTCAGATGCCTCAAGGTGGTGCCATAAAGGCAGCAAACCTTGTGCCATTATTAATTTTTTCTTATCGATGGGGTGGAAAAGCTGGCATATTAGCATCGGTTACGTATGGACTTATTACATTTATTTTGGGATTTAAATTTTCTTTGCATATTATGAGCATTGTTCTTGATTATCTTGTAGCTTATGGCATAGTAGGTGTAGCAGGATTTTTTAAGGATAACACAAGAGGATTAGTAATGGGGAGTATTTTGGCTTGCTTCTTAAAATGGTGCGCTTCTGTGGTGAGTGGGGCTGTTATTTTTGCTTCCTATGCACCAGCAGGAGAAAATCCATGGATGTATTCCATGGTGTATAATGCATCATATATGCTACCAGATGCGTTGATTAATATAATAGTGTTGTTGATTGTTTATAATAGTATCAAAAAAGGCTTACGAAGAGTATCGTAATGAATAACTCTATATATCATTAGGATGTAAGAGGCGAAGATGGCATGTATGAAAATAGAGAATGGTAATACGATGAATAGAAACTCAATTATAGAAGAAACTATGTACTCTAGAATTTCTAATATGAGCTTAATTATTATGGCGGGAGGTATGAGTTCTCGCATGGGCTATTGTAAAGCCCTATTGCCTTGGGGCGACTCAGTGCTTATTGTAGAGCAGATTCGGAAAGGATTAGCAGCAGGATTTCAAGGGATTATTATTTCATTAGGTGTAGATTCAGATCTAAATGAGCATATTATTTCTACGATTCGTAAATACATATCAGAGGATGATTGGAAACAAATTAGAGTTGTATACGATTCGATTCCTTCTTGTGGCCCCATACAAGGAATCATTAAGTCATTTCAATCTACTCTATGTGACTGGAACCTAGTGATAGCGGTAGATATGCCTTTTGTTGATTATCAATTGTTACTATCTTATACATGTGGCGATTATGAAAATGTCGAGTCGTATATACCTGTTCATGATGGCTATAGTGAACCTCTTGCAGGAGTCTATCATAGGTCATTATTAAAAAATTTTATTACTAGCTATCATGATGGATTCTATGCATTACAAACAGTAGTAGAGAAAGTAAAATCCAATCTTGTTGTAATGGATGCTTATCGCCATATGTTTATGAATATGAATACCTATGAAGAATATCAGTGGTGTAGGGCTCGCTTTGAAAGTGAAAACCGAGATGTACCTATTATTTGTGTGGTAGCGTCGCGTAGAAAAACGGGAAAAACCACATTTATTAAAAAACTCGTTAGTGAACTAACAAAAAGACATATCGTAACAGGTGTCATTAAAAGTGATGCGCATCAATTTACAATGGATAAAGAGGGTAGTGATACGGATGAGGCCATTAAAGCAGGGGCAAAAGCTGTTATGATTGCGAGTCATAATGAATTAGCAATTCGAATTAAAGCAGATTATAAAAATCAGATGTATTATTTATCACAGATTCTTCCCGTCGAATTAGTTATTATGGAAACGAGAACACAAGGTGTATTTCCTACTATTGAAGTATTTCGAGAAAATTATACAGAAGAGCTTGTGACCCCCTTCAATGAGTTGGTGGGACTAGTAGAAATCGACGAATCATCTAAGATAGGAACGATAGAACATCATGATATACAAGATTTAATAGATACAAGTATTCGCGTGGGAGTGGCACAATTACATGACACAGGACAAGGTGAATTTTTTAAATCTATTATGAATCATAATATGGATATGATGAGAGAATCTTGTAATAAGGGTAAGCCGCCAATTCTTTTTTCCTATAAGGATGACACATCCTTTCAACTACTAGTTGATGCTATTTGTCGCTATATAGTTAGGAAATAATTTATTTCAGTTGCTTAGAAAGAGGTAGTGTATGGCAGGCATAAGAGTAGAAGAAGTACGAAAAAAATGGAAAATTGCCTTGAGCAAATATTCATTAGAATCTATTGTGGTACCTATCAATGAGGCATTAGGTTATATTTTAGCAGAACCGATTATTGCTAAGACTGATATACCGGCCTTTAGAAAATCTCCTTATGATGGATATGCACTTACTTATGAACCTAATTGTAAAGAATATAAGGTGATTGATGTAATTGGTGCTGGAGTAGATTATAAAAAGAATATTTCTAAGGGTGAATGTATTAAAATTATGACGGGGGCTCCAGTTCCAGATTCATGTGACACGATTATTATGCAAGAACAGTGTGTAGGAGATGGTAGAATTGGTACTACTATTTCTATACAAGGAAATCACGTTTCAGGGGAGAATATTATCCCTCAAGGGGAAGAATGTAAATGTGGACAGACTGTAGTGGAACCAGGACTTTGTATTGATGCTGGTATAATATCGATGGCGGTAGGATTAGGATATACAGAGATTAGTGTATATAAACCACTTACGGCAGCAGTCATTACATCAGGAAAAGAAATTATTGAACCAGGAAATCAGTTAGAGAAAGGTCAAATATTTAATTCGAATCGTTATTTACTCACTGGATTATTACGGGCAGCGGGGATTAATAATATATCCTATTGCCATATCAGCGATGATCCAACATTATTAGAAAAGGAAATTGAACGAGTTCGTACTAGTATTGATACGGTAGATATTGTCATTAGTACTGGTGGCGTTTCTGTAGGCGTATTTGATTATATGCCTAGCATTTTTGAACGATTAGGAGGCGATAGCCTATATCGACGTATTATGATGCGACCAGGAGCGGCGTCGTATGGGTGCATTAGAGAACGATATGTTGGACATACAAAAAAATTACAATGTATTTGGGGTCTATCGGGAAATCCAGCAGCAGCATATAATAGTTGGTATTTACTTGCATTACCTACTATTTATCAATTGCAAGGACGAAAGTGTACAGACCTGTCTGTCATGACTTGTAAGTTAGAAGTGGTTCTTACTAAAAAAAATCCTGTTGATCGATATGTACAAGGACAGATTATATTGATAGATGGCAAACCTATATTTAGACCTAATAAACTATTTTCGGGCAGTGCGTTACTCGGCCTACAAGCCGTTAATGGGTTGGCAAAACTACCTCAAGGAACTATGCATTATGAGGTGGGCGATGAGGTTTCTGTAATCATATTGCGATAGACTAGTTATTAATAAAAATGAATAGGCAACTACATAAAAATATGATATACTTTGTGGAAAGTATAGTCACAACAAAACACTCCTAAAGTTTCTTTGGGAGTATTTTGTTGTGTATGATGAATAATGAGGTGGAATATGGGGTCTTTAAAAAAGCTTAGTTTATCAACATGGATCTTAATTGGTTTAGTACTGGGAATTATTGTCGGTGCTATTTCTCCTGATTTAGGTAAGGCAATGAAGCCATTAGGCGATGTTTTTATACGAATGATTAAAATGATAGTAGTACCTCTCATATTTAGTTCTTTAATCATGGGCATTGCTGGTACAGGAGATTTTAAAAAATTAGGCCGATTAGGCGGAAAATCTATTGTTTGGTTTGAAGTAGCAACAACATTAGCATTAATTATAGGCTTATTATTAGTAAATTTAGTAGGGCCTGGCCATGGTGTCAATATTACAGCACAAGCTAGTGAAGCAGTTCAAAAGGCCGCTCATGCTAAACCGTTAGATCATATACAAATGCTAGTCAATATTGTACCTACTAATATTATTGATGCAATGGCACGTGCTGATATGCTTGAAATTATATTTTTTAGCTGTATTTTTGCTATTGCTGCCGCCAAAGCTGGTGATGAAGGAAAAGCTATTATTAGCTTATCTAAAGATGTAACACATATTATGTTTAATGTAACACATTATGTTATGAAAGTATCGCCTATTGGTATTTTTGGCGCCATTGCTTATACAGTTGGACTATATGGTCTTGATGTGTTATTGCCATTAATTAAATTAATTGCTTGTTTATATGTGGCACTAATTATATTCTTAATATTAGTATTAGCCATAGCATCAGCATTTACTAAAGTTAGCATGTTTAAATTGATAGTGGCACTAAAAGAACCATTATTATTAGCGTTTACTACATCTGCTAGTGAAGCGGCACTACCTATTGCTATGGATAAGTTAGAACGGTTAGGCATACCGAAACATATAGTTAGTTTTGTACTTCCTTTAGGATATACATTTAACTTGGATGGATCTACTTTATATAGTTGCTTAGCAACCATGTTTCTAGCACAAATGTATGGTATTGAAATGTCTATTACGGCACAAATTGGTATGCTGCTTGTTCTTATGGTTTCTACTAAGGGAATTGCAGGTGTACCAGGATCAGCATTAATTGTTATTGCTAGTACCGTATCTGCTTTTGGTATTCCTGTTGAAGGGATTGCTATCATCTTAGGAATTGACCGTATTTTAGATATGGCTCGTACTTGTTGTAATGTAACCGGCAACTGTATTGCTGCTGTAGTAGTGGCTCGCTGGGAAAAAGAGGCGACTGCTGATGCGATTAACTATCGCATTGATCACCCATATACTGACTCTGAGTTGGAATCAATTAATAACTGATATATTAAATCTTATATATCTTAAAATATATTATTGGTCATTCGCATCTAGTATAGTAATACCTCCTTTAAAAGATGCTACATGGGTAGGATACGTATAGTAATAAAAGTGTTGCTGTACTCGATTATTTTAATAAAACATCCATTGATACATATAATAGAATTACAGAAAAAAGTACTCATATAGTTGCCATACTAGTTATATTCTAAGGCATTATGTAGGTGTTCTAGTAGTAGATATAGTTAGGTATATGTGAGATAAGTGCATCGGGAGGTTCTATGGAATATTTTAAGTATAAATATGATCATAATCATATTAGATTTAATAGTCATATTTATAAAGTGGGATCATACCATTATAATTGGCATCCAGAAACAGAAGTACTTGTGTTGTTAAAAGGAAAAGTTGAAGTGTGTCATGATAGTGAATGTACATATATGGAAGCAAATGACGTAATTATTTACTCACCACAGTGTGGACATGCCACATTAGCACTAGAAGAAAATAGTATTGCGATGGTATTGCATATTGATATTAATTTTTTTTCTAGTTTTAATAAAAACTTTAAGAAATATGCTTTTTGCATAGGTTCTAATGCCCATACGCGTGATAATATTTTTTACCGATACATTCGTGCACAAATGGCTGAATTATTATTACTACAAAAAAATAGTAACCTTATAGCTACAGATTATATGTTAATAGAATCGTTATTTATTAATATTTCAAGAGCCGTATATGAAAAAGTGAGTAAAATATGGCAAATTCCTAAAGGTGTAGGACCAGTAGATGAAATACAAGCTACATTTAGTAAGATGATTGAATATATTGATAGACATTATAGAGAGCGAATTACTCTTGCTGATATAGCTAAGATAGGAGGATATAATCTTAGCTATACTTCTCAATTTTTTAAAAGACAACTAGGTATCTCTTTTATAGAGTACATACTTAGAATGCGATTAAGAGATGCAGCTATATTGCTAGCTAATACTGATACACGGATTGCAATCATTGCCAATATGTGTGGATTTTCAGATATAAAAGCATTTAATACTGCTTTAAAAAAATATTTAAAAATGACTCCATCTGAGTATAGGAGATACTCAAAAGCTGATATAAAACAAACTTATTTAGACGATTGGAAAGAGTTTATTCATACTGGTGATGAGGAAATTATTGGCTTGCTGAAAGTGATGAAGAGTGAGAAAGATATAGAGAATAAGGATATTGAGAATTATAAAATTAATAGTGAAAAGTTTCATAAAATTCGAAGTGAGTTAGAAAAAATATTGAATATATAAAAAGAATACCAATAGGCGTTTTTTTATATAATGATTATATAAATAAGGCTATAGCATATCTATGTTATGGCCTTATTTTTTTATAGAATAATGAATTTTTTATCACTATAAGTAAAGAGGATTAACTATATTCTTACTAGTGCTATATACATGTAATTGATTATGATTTTAATTATAAATATATAGAATATAGGGAAAATAATATATATAGTTCGAAAAACGAATAGTAAAAATTACTAATGTGCATAAAATTTATTGATAATATCATCTTTTAATTTGGATAGAGCTTTTTATAAATTTAATTAGAATAAAAGTATAGAAGCTATGATTTATATATGAGTATAAGTATATAAAGATAGTAGTATATTTTAGTAAGTATTTACCGGTTTATTATGAGAACATAGGTATTGGAGGATTTCTATGAGCGATACAAACCAATTAGAAAAAATGACTCATGTTATTGCTGAATTTGTTGCATATATGGCACGAAAGTTGCCAGATGATGTGGAAAGCAAAATTAAAGAATTAGCAAGTGATGAAAAAAATCCATTAGCAAGAACTATTTATGAGACTATGAAAAAAAATATGGAGTTAGCTATGGCATTGAAAAGACCATCTTGCCAAGATACTGGAGTGCTTCAATATTGGGTAAAATGTGGGGCCCAGTATCCTTTTATAGGGGAATTGGAAAGTATATTAAGAAATGCAACCTATATAGCTACAAAGAATGCGCCACTTCGTCATAATTGTGTTGAAACATTTGATGAATACAATACAGGTAAAAATATAGGAACAAGTGCACCGTACATTATGTGGGATATTATACCTAATCGTGATGATGTAGAAATATTTCCTTATATGGCTGGCGGAGGCTGTTCTTTGCCAGGTAGTGGAAAAACTTTAATGCCAGGAGAAGGATATGAGGGGGTAGCGAAATTTGTCTTAGATCTAATGACAAGTTACGGTTTAAACGCATGTCCTCCATTACTGGTAGGTGTAGGAGTTGCTACTTCAATTGATACAGCAGCATTGTTCTCTAAGAAGGCATTGATGAGACCAGTATCTTCTAGAAATGAAAATGAAAAAACAGCGTATATGGAAGATTTATTAACTGATGGTATTAATGCATTACATTTAGGACCACAAGGTATGGGGGGGAGTGCCTCTGTATTGGGCGTCAATATTGAAAGAGGTGCGCGCCATCCATCTGTTATTAGTGTAGCTGTAAATGTGGGATGTTGGAATCATCGAAGAGGGCACATAATATTCAATAAAGATGGATCATATAAAATTTTATCGCATAGTGGGGTGACATTTTAATGGAAAAGAAAATTTTAACAACGCCAATTTCTTTAGAAGACATAAAAAATATTCATGCAGGCGATATTGTATATCTAACAGGTCATATTACAACTTGTAGAGATGTAGCACATCGTCGATTAGTTGAGTATGGTAGGGAGTTGCCTGTAGATATTCGTAATGGAGCTATTTTGCATGCAGGACCAATTGTGCGTGAATTGGGAGACAATGAGTATGAAATGATTTCTGTAGGACCAACTACATCTATGCGAATGGAAAAATTTGAATATGAATTTGTTAAGAATACAGGCGTGAGGATCATTGTGGGCAAAGGTGGTATGGGACCTGAAACACAACGTGCATGTCAAGAATTTGGAGCATTGCATCTTGTATTTCCTGCAGGTAATGCCGTACTAGCCGCTACTGAAGTTGAAGAAATTGAACAAGCTAATTGGAAAGAATTAGGCATGCCTGAAACATTGTGGACTTGCCGTGTTAAAGAGTTTGGCCCACTTATTGTATCTATTGATACACATGGTCGTAATTATTTTGAAGAAAAAAAAGTAGAATATAACAAGAAAAAAGAAGAAGTACTAATGGATATTTATAAACATGTAAGTTTTATAAAATAATTACTACATATAGAATAAATAGATTTATAAAAAAGCTAATCATACCATTATTTCTGTAGTGATTAACGATTGGTAAATCATTACAATATATCTTTAGAAAATTGTACATTGAAATCTTTTTGTTGCGTTGTAATCTTGAGGTATTTGATTAAATTCGTCAATAAGAATGGATTCTAAATAGCTTTTCGTAGAAGACATAATGGAATGTGAGAGCGGCTGATGTTATTTGTTCTGAGAGGAGTGTAAAAATGGATGCTATTAGTATTACATTAGTATTTCTAGTATTTGCAGTAGTTATGTTTATTTGGGAAAAAATCCCATTATCGATTACAGCAATGGTTGTCGCCATCGGTTTAAATATTACTGGTATTTTAACACCTAAAGAAGTATTTAACGGTTTTGTTGATTCAAATGTTTTATTATTTATGGCAATGTTTATAGTAGGGGCTGCTTTTTTTGAAACAGGTGTAGCGGCATATGTAGGATCGTTAGTCACAAAATTTGCTAAAACAGAACGAATGTTACTGGTGGCAGTTATGGGAATTACAGGAATTTTATCTGGATTTTTGTCAAATACAGGAACAGCAGCGGTTTTAATTCCTGTTGTTATTGGAATTGCTAATAGTTCAGGTCTTAAAATTACAAAATTGTTAATGCCTTTATCTATGGCAGCCGCTATGGGAGGTAATTTAAGTCTAATTGGTGCACCTGGTAATATGATTGCTCAATCCAATTTAGAATCTATCTTACATATGAAATTTGGATTTTTTGATTATGGGATCATAGGACTACCTGTACTGATTATCGGAATTCTATTTTTTACGACTATAGGGTTTAAATTGTTGCCAAATCAATCATCAAGGACTCCAGATAGTACGTATGAACAGATTAATGATTATAGTGACGTTCCAATGTGGAAAAAGTGGATTGCTAGTATTGTATTAATCGCAACTATAATAGGGATGATATTTGAAGATTATATCGGTATTAAGCTATATATTACTGCTTGGATTGGCGCATTAGTACTAGTAGCAACAGGTGTTATTAACGAAACTCAAGCCGTTAAATCAATTGATATGAAAACGATTCTTTTATTTGTTGGGTCACTAGCATTGGCTTCTTCATTGGTAAAAACAGGGGCAGGTACATTAATAGCAACAACAATTATTAATACAATGGGTACGAATCCAGATCCTTTTATTATGATGACGGTATTATTTTTGATTACTGCTATATTAACAAATGTTATGTCTAATACAGCAGCTTGTGCGTTAATGGTTCCTATTGCAATTTCTTTGTCAGCGCAAATAGGAGCAGATCCTAAGGCTGTATTAGTAGCTATTGTGATTGGTAGTTCTTGTGCTTATGCAACACCAATAGGTATGCCCGCGAATACAATGGTTTATAATGTGGCGGGATATTCATTTATGGATTATATAAAAGCAGGAGGACCATTAGTAATTGTTTCTATTATCGTATCCTTAGTTTTATTACCCATTTTTTTCCCATTTTACCCATAAGAATAGTAGCTGTTTTGACAGATAGTATTATATAGAGAATAATAACTTTTAAGGATAATATGTTATTCGCAGAAAGTTAGTATAAAAAGACTGCATCAAAATTAGTAGCAATCTACATAATCTTGATGCAGTCTTTTTGAAGGAGAATGGATTGTTTATATTAGATATCTATATATGAGGATGAAATACGAGGTTTTATTGGAGGGCTCGCAAATTTATATAGACTGAATATATACTAAAGATATGTTGAGGAGTAAGGTATTTAGTATAGTATATAGTATCTAATATAAAATATATAGTTGGTAGAGCACCATCTACACATTAAGCATATACGTTAGCCGTCTAATAATAGTCAAAAACACTAAATAATACACAAAAAATATTTGTTAGACGAAATATGTATAGATACTGTATAATTGTGTTATTATAAAAAACAATTATACTTATGGAGTAGACAAATCGGGAGGCTTATATGTTAAGTGATATTGAAATAGCTCAAACAAATAAAATGGAAAAAATCGGATATATAGCTGAAAAATGTGGTTTAAAAGTAGATGAAATTGAGCAATATGGTCATTATAAAGCAAAAGTCTCTTTTGATGCTATTCATAGATTACAAGACAAGAAAGATGGTAAATTAGTACTAGTTACAGCCATTACACCTACGCCAGCAGGTGAAGGGAAATCTACCACTACCATTGGTTTGGTAGAAGCACTCAATAAAATTGGTAAAAGAGCGATTGCAACTTTGCGGGAACCATCATTGGGGCCAGTTTTTGGAATTAAAGGCGGTGCTGCAGGTGGTGGGTATGCTCAAGTAGTGCCTATGGACGATATTAATTTACATTTTACTGGTGATATGCATGCCATTACCGCCGCTAACAACTTATTGTCTGCTGTTATAGACAATCATATTCATCAAGGCAATGCATTACAAATTGATATACGACAAATCACCTGGAATCGTGTGTTGGATATGAATGATCGTGCTTTACGTCATGTAACTGTTGGTTTAGGGGGAAAAGTATGTGGATTCCCTCGTGAAGATGGATTTATGATTACCGTTGCTTCAGAAATCATGGCCATTTTATGTTTAGCGAAAGATTTAGATGATTTAAAAGAACGATTTGGCAATATTATTATAGGTTGTAATTTAAAAGGAGATCCTGTATATGTTCATCAATTGGGATGTCAAGGTGCGATGGCTCTTCTCATGAAGGAAGCTATTAAACCTAACTTAGTACAAACATTAGAACATAATCCTGCGATTGTTCATGGTGGTCCATTTGCTAATATTGCTCATGGATGTAATTCGATTATAGGAACCAAACTAGCTTTAAAAATAAGTGATATCGTAGTTACAGAGGCTGGATTCGGTGCTGATTTAGGAGCAGAAAAGTTTTTGGACATAAAATGTCCTTATGCAGGTATATATCCAGATGCAGTAGTTATTGTGGCTACCATTCGCGCATTAAAAATGCATGGCGGTGTACCTAAGAATGAATTGGATATAGAAAATATACAAGCCGTTAGTAAGGGGTTTACTAATTTAGCCAAACAAATAGAAAATATGCGTTACTTTGGTCTGCCAGTATTAGTGGCTATTAATAAATTTGCCAGTGATACATTAGATGAAGTAGATATGGTCCTTGAAAAATGTGCTAATTATGGCGTGGATGTTACTTTGAATGAATCTTGGAGTAAGGGAAGTACTGGTGCTATAGATATGGCTAAGCGCATTGCTGATATGGTAGAAGGCACTTCCATCGTACCTAAGACTGTGTATGATATACATGAAAGTATTCAAGAAAAAGTTCGAAAAATTGTTACAACTATTTACGGTGGAAAGGATGTTATCTTTATTAATAAAGCACTTAAGCAAATTAAGCAGTTAGAAGACTGGGATGTTTCATCGTTACCAGTATGTATGGCAAAAACACAATATTCTTTAAGTGATGATCCAACATTGCTAGGGGCACCTAAAGATTTTGTGGTAACCGTATCTGATGTGCGCGTGGCATCAGGAGCAGGGTTTATTATATGTCGGACTGGGGATGTAATGGTTATGCCAGGATTGCCTAAGCAACCTGCTGCGTTACATATGGATATTGAATCTGATGGCACAATTACAGGATTGTTTTAATAAATAAGGAATCGATATGGACTTAAAAATTACAACAGTAGAAAAATTTATTGACCATACTGCTTCTAAAGCGCCTACGCCAGGAGGTGGAGCAATAGCGGCTATAACGGGGGCAACAGCCATTGCATTAGCAGAAATGGTTGCTAATTTAACGATTGATAAATCTGGGTATGAAACTGTTACATCAGATATGAAAGAATTACAGAAAAAGGCTAGTACTATGAGAAGTCGTTTTCTTGCATTGGCAGAAGAAGATATGAAAGTATTTTCTAATTTTATGAGTGCCTTACAATTGCCGAAACATACTGATAAGGAAAAGATTGCTCGTACAGAAGCTATTCAGAATTGTTATAAGAATGCAGCACTAGTACCTTTAGAAATTGGAGTATTGGCAGCAGATATATTCCCTTTAGCACAACAAGCCATAGAAAAGGGAAATAAAAATACTGTAACTGATGCAGCTATTGCAGCTATTAATGCACGCGCTGCAGTTAAGTCGGCTTTTCTCAATGTGAAAATTAATTTAGCCAGTATCAAAGATACATTATTTGTAGAAGAGTTGAAGTCTACGATGAATGCTATTGAATCGCTGGTTGATGAACAAGAAGAGACTATCATAAGTGCCTGTCAGTTATAGTTTCAATTCTTGTTGAATGATACAGGGTGGTGTAAACTAAATTTATACAGTATACATAGGGAAGTTATCCAATATAAAGTGAGGGCATACTATGGCTGAAGTGTTAGAAGTTAACTTGTTAGGAACCCCAAGAATTATTAAAGATGGTAAAGAAATGTTCTTTTCCTATAATAAGGTGAATGCATTAGTATATTATATTATTATAAAGAAATCAGTGATGCGTGATGAATTGGGTGGACTTTTATGGCCAGATAAAACAGAAGTAATTGCGCGTAAAAATTTGAGAAATGCCTTATATGAAGCGAAAAAGTTGTTGGGAGAAAATGTTTTTATATCACCAGTAAAATCAGTAATACAATTAAATGAAGAAACCAATATTTTCATTGATGTTGATAGATTTCTTTTAGCACCAATAGATAATATTAAGTTATATAAAGGCGAATTCCTACAAGGTTTTTTTACTAAAGGATCCGTATCCTATGAAGAATGGTATTTGTCAGAACGAAGACGAATTAAGCAAATTTATTTAAAAGCGTTAGTAGAAAAAATTAATATCGCAAAAGAAACTGAGGATTTTATTGAATTAGAATCATATGCACGTATGGTATTATCAGAAGATCCGTATAATGAAGATTTGTACGCTATGTTAATTCGTACGTATATCGATTTAGGAAAACCAGCGCAAGCGATTGCGGTTTATGAATTATTGAAAGAAATATTTGAGAAAGATGATTTATGCGCCATTAGTGATGACATTGAAGATCTTGTTGCTCCCTTGCGCAAGGCACAGCAATCGACTGCACTACCTACAAAAGATGCTATTAATGAAGTAGCTGCTTTAGAAGCAGTTCAGCTTGAAAAAGAACTATCTTACACAGAAGATGATGAGCTTTTATATAGACAATTAATAGCTACATGGGAAAAAGCAGGAAATATTTGGCGATCTGCACGATATAAAATAAAGCTAATTAACTATGAGTTTGAACGACCTTATGCACCTTTTCCATTTGCACAAATCATTGATTTGTTATTATTTACTAATAAGAAGTATATTTTTTCTTCTGAAAGTCATACATTGTTACATCAATTAGATGCGTTATATGAAGCTCATCAATCAGAAGATATTGATGACTGGTCTTTGATAGAAGATAATACAGTGAGAGATTTTTTTTCATCATATTATATGACAAAAGCAAGATACTGTATTTTAGTCGGAGATGTTGCTGTAGCTAAACAGCTGCTTTTAAAGATTATTGCTATGCCTGAGGATATTCATAAATCAGATTATTTGCTAGCCGTATATAGACAACTCATTTTTCTAAAATTATTCACAGATACTTCTGTTGATATTGAAAATATTTTTGAAGCCGCTATGAATTTGGCTATGGAATCCAACTATCATAAGGAGCTTGGCATATTATTACGTTTGCAAGGTATATTGCATATGCAATGCAAGCAGTGGGATATAGCTGAACAATTTTTAAAAAATTCTATGGACTTTTTTAAGGTTACGCAAACTATGGCACGACGCTATGGATTACATATTGGTGCAGCTATGTATTACTTAGGATATATTGCACAAGAAAAGAATAACATAAAAGAGGCAGCTTTATATTATAAGACAGCTTTGGATGTATGCAAACATACACATATGAAAGAATTTAATGATATTTGCTATTCTCAGATTGATACTTTATAAGAGGTAATGTGAAATTAATCTACTTTCGATTGATATATAAGTTTATATGATGTGTAAGTATAGTATAGTGATTCTAATTTATAGTATACATTTTATTGGATGATAATAGATATTAGTGTGAAGAATGATATTATAATAGGTAATACTAGGGTGAAAATAATATTAATATATCTTTTATCAGTGCTAAAGTAGTAATCTAGTCTATAGACATATATTTATTTCATTAGCAAAAATAGATACAGATATTGATAGGTGTATAGAAAATATTAATAAAAATTTAATTCTCTTATTCATATAACCGGTGCATTTGGCATCGGTTATATTGCATTATAGATTATTAAAATTCCACATTCGTACAGTGCCATCTACTTAGAGTTTATAGCAGTAATATGACAAATTTATGGTTACCATTGAGATCCTACAAACGGATATAGTGATATAATGCGATTATTTACTTGACTGTATCTAAATTATCATTTATTAGTAAGAAATATAAATAATTCATTTGCATAAGTTGTAATTATAAGGTAAACTATATACGTTAGAAGTACATATTATTTTAATAGTTTAACGGGGGACTTATGAGCGACGAACAGATGATTAGAAATGAAAATACGGTTGATAGCATATTACCAGCTTCTAAAATGCTCACCTATGGATTGCAACACGTATTATCTATGTATGCAGGTGCTGTAGCAGTACCGATTATTTTAGCACAAGCATTACATTTGCCAGTTGATGCGTTAATACGTTTGATTAATGCAGACCTTTTGACTTGTGGGATTGCCACATTAATCCAGACAATTGGGTTTTGGAAAGTAGGAGCCAGAATACCGATGATTCAAGGTGTTACATTTGCGGCTGTATCACCTATGATTATGATCGGTATGGAACATGGAATTACAGCTATTTATGGTGCTATTATTATTGCTGGTATTTGTACATTTTTAGCGGCCCCATATTTTAGTCGATTAATTCGATTATTCCCACCAGTAGTAACAGGTACGATTATCACAATTATTGGTATATCACTTATGCCCGTTGCTATTAATTGGATGGGTGGCGGTGTTGGCGCTAAAGATTTTGGTAGTTTTACTAATTTAGGCTTGGCTTTTCTAACATTTATGATTGTTGTATTTGTATATCGTTATGGTAAAGGCTTTATTGGTAATATTGCTGTATTACTAGGACTTCTCTTTGGCACTATTATTGCTGGGTTTATGGGAGTTGTTAATTTTGAAGCAGTGGAAAGTGCTGAATGGATTTCTTTAGTGACACCATTTGCTTTTGGATATCCTACATTTGATTGGGCATCGATTGTCTCTATGTTGATTGTTATGTTAGTAGTTATGGTAGAAACAACTGGTGATACTATTGCTATTGGTGAAATTGTTAATAAAAAAATTGGAAAACGTGAGTTGGCAGCTTGTTTGCGGGCCGATGGATTATCTACTTTTTTAGGTGGTATTTTAAATAGTTTTCCTTATACCGCATTTGCTCAAAATGTTGGATTAATAGCTGTTACACGTGTCAAGAGTCGATTCGTAGTGGCTACATCAGGGGCCATCTTAATTGTACTGGGTCTTTTCCCTAAAATGGCAGCAGTAATTGCTTGTATTCCTAATGCAGTTTTAGGCGGTGCAGGATTAGCTATGTTTGGCATGATTATTGCCAGTGGTATTCGATCATTAGGTAAAGTGAATTTTGATGGAAACTATAATTTAATGTTAGTGGCTATTAGTATTGGCGTTGCTATGATTCCATTGGCTGCACCTGATTTTTATCAAAATTTTCCAGATTGGGCAAAAATTGTTATGAAAAGTGGGATTACATTTGGTAGCTTTATGGCAGTAGCATTAAATCTTTTATTTAATGGGGTAGGAGAAGAAGGCTCTGTTATACCAAAACGATAAAACTTACACATAATTCTTAGCATACCATTAATAGAAGATGTTGTGTCGTTTATTAGATTACTGCATTAAGTATATTTATAGTATGGTGAAAAAGTATCTGTAGATTATTTTCTACACCCACATACAAAAGAGGAAAGTTGATGAAATTGCATCAACTTTCCTCTTTTTCTTATGCTTTATGTATTAATTTCTTCTTGTGAATAGAATGGGTAAACCAATAATCATATAACTAACAGTACTGTTGATTGATGGTTCGTGAAAGTTTAGGTGAGAAGAGGAGTCAAGTCATGTAACCAATCTTTAGATTACAGATATTGATAGTATTTTTATAAGGAATATCGTCCGTTAAAGACAATAGAAGAAGATAAACTATGAAAGTATATGAATTAACTATTATAGTTCTCAGTTCTAAAAAAGTTATATTCTTATATAAATAACGGTCAGTGAACTAATATTAAAAATACCAAGGAAAAAATATCAATTAGATAGATATTATATTCCTCCATTAGCGTGAGAGATTTTTCACAGAATAAGAGTGTGAATAGTTGTATACTGTATAGAGTAGTATATGATTTTTTTAGTAATCTTATTAAGGATAGCATATGCTAGTATGTTCATATTATTAAATATATTGTGATATAATATAACTCAGTATTGTTAATAGATAAAAAGTATTAGGTGATATATATGAAATCTATCATAGGTAAAGTAATTGCTATTTCTATGAGTGAGAAAAAAGGGCAAAAAAAACATAATATAGAGAGGGCAGAATTGATTGCTAATTTTGGCATAAAGGGAGATGCTCATGGTGGTCCATGGCATCGGCAAATTAGTTTGCTCAGTATTGCTAGCATTAATTTAATGAGACAGAAAGGTGCAGAGGTTAATCCAGGAGATTTTGCTGAAAATATTACGGTAGAAGGAATCACTTTATATGAATTGCCAGTGGGGACGCATTTAAAAATAGGCGAAAGTGCTCTATTAGAAGTGACTCAGATTGGTAAAGAATGTCATTCTGGTTGTGAAATACAAAAACAAGTAGGGTCATGTATTATGCCAACACAAGGAATATTTGCTAAAGTTATCATTGGCGGCATAATCAAAAATGATGATATAATTCAAGTTATATAAATATAGGAGCTACTATGGTACAAGACGCATGGGGTAGACATATTGACTATATACGTCTTTCATTAACGGAAGCCTGTAATTTTTGTTGTCCCTATTGTAGACCTACAGAAATTACAACGGATACACAGTTAGAATTGCTATCAGTTTATGAATGGATGGTAATTATAGAAGCGTTTCATTTATTGGGTGTACGAGCTATTCGCCTTACAGGCGGAGAACCTTTATTATATCCTTATGTGCATGAATTACTCGAAAGGATATATAAAACAGGATGGTTTGAAGACATATCAATGACGACGAATGGAAGTTTACTTTCTCATGAAGCACATCGATTACGAAAATTGGGATTGAATCGCGTTAATATTAGTTTAGATTCTCTGGATGCGGACATATTTGCATCATGCGTTGGCAAGCAAAATCAATTGTCTAATGTATTATCTGGTATAGAAGCAGCACTTTCAGCCGAATTTGATGTTGTTAAAATAAATACTGTTTTGACACGACAGTGGACGGATGATGAGATTCTTGATGTACTTTCGTATGTAAAAAAATGGAAAATTGTATGGCGAGCTATTGAATATATGCCATTTCAACATAAGAAATTTGATGGGCCTACTTTTATGGAATGGAAGTCTCAGATTGAACGACTGGTAGGAGCGCCATTAGTGGAAGTTGAAACTGTGAAAGGCTTTGGACCAGCTTCGTATTACCAACTACCAAATGAAATTATTATTGGCTTTATTTTTGCTATGTCTCATAGATACTGTAAACATTGTAATCGTGTGCGACTTACATCCGATGGATATTTACGTTTATGCTTACTACATGATGATGAATCTAACCTGATTAATTTAGTTAGAAATGGTATGAAATCTAACGAGTTAGCAGATCATATAAAAAATGTGTTACAATTGAAAAAAGAGGCACATGATGGTAAAAGTATCGTGCAACCAGCACGACCTATGTGGAAAATAGGTGGATAATAGGATATACGATCATGTACATTATAGAAAATCGTGATGAGGTATGCGGATGGGACTATTTAACTTTTGGACGAAAAAAGATAATAACAGAGAAGACTGTAAAGAATACTGGCCCGGTGGCCGCATGCTACAAGTCCATTTAACTTATGACGTAACAAATTTAGTGGTAAAATATTTTGGACGATATGGAGTTACATCATCATTTTCGGCATTAGCGATACGAGAAATTAAATATAATAAAGTAAGCAATACACATGCCTCATTAAGTATCTTAGGTGATGACGAATGTTTGGCAGTTTTTGACATATTATCGAACTCCATTAATCATTCTATTATAAGGTGGCTTCACCATGAGTTTGCTAAGACCCATCAATTACGAGAACATACTATTATATTTCCCCATATCGTAGACGCTGATAATATCGCAATTGATACAAGAATTGATACAAATCAGTGTGAGATGATTACAAGGATGGAGCAATCTACGTCAGAGGGCATTCAAGTAATCGATTCAGAATTAGATTTCTCGGCCTTACTCCGTCAATTAAAACAATTACATGATGAGGGTGTTATTACTGATGAAGAATTTGAAAGTAAAAAACAAGATATTTTAAGGCGCCTATAATACACTAACATAGTCATTGTACTGACAGTAGACAATATATAGATAGCACATATGATTGATCTTTTTTGCTATTTTTATCTTCCTAAAGATTTTACTTTACATTTGAATAATATGGGTCTATAATAGTTGTATCCTTATGGATCAATAGCTCAGCTGGCAGAGCACCTGACTCTTAATCAGGGTGTCCAGGGTTCGAACCCCTGTTGATCCACCACTATAAACCGCACTTTGGTGCGGTTTTTTCTTTACCATCTTTTATTAGTGTAGCCTTTGACCTCATTTGGACATCATTCTGCAATATATTTGAATTCTTTTCTACCATAGTGGATTCCATAATTGGTGGAATATGAGCGAAGGTATCCATCTTTTATTAGCATGAATCATTTCCGACCTTCATTTGTACGACCTCAAAGTTTACACTTGCTTTTAATAATAAGGTGACGTGTGTATGATGAGTATCATGTGTCGTAAAATCATGTCTGCCGATTACAGTGGCGAACTTTTTACATTTTAGAAAACATAGCTGAATTATAAGGATTGCCACATTCACCAGGGAATACTAGATTGTTGTTTTTCTAATTAGGCGTTTTAAAGCTTCGCTTATCGATAAATACGGCATACCCAAACGATGTATTAGATGATCATGACCATGTGGCACAGACGTATCATACGATTCTGTTAGAAGCACAAGCGGAGTTCCGTGAGAAATATAATAGACAGTATCAAAATGTTAAACAGGCCGAAAAAAATGGCGTTTCAATTCCTTATGTAAGCATGGACGGGGTTGATTCTAATGTAATTACACCTGAGGCAGAACGAATGCGTGTTATAGCGTACAATAGGCAGCTAGAAAAGGAAAGCGTACACAATGACCCTGAGGCTACCCTAATGATTGACCAAATCTATGACGAGATGGAGCTAGCATCGAAATCGATTCGTGATATCGAAGGACTAGAGGGTGCAGTAGACGAAATCGCTAAGGGCGACGTGGCCATGCGTATGAACTTTAGTAAAGATGGGTATCAAGTATTTCAAGATGTGTACAATACGTTGCGACAATCTCCGAATAGAGAAGTAGCCAAACAAGCTAAAGAAGGGGCCTTGTTATTTGCCTCACACGCAGATGTGATGGCCAACATTATGCAAAAAGCTGGGAAGTGGAATTTTACGGCCAAGGACTACATGGATAGGTACATATCTATTCAAATGGGTGATACAAAACAAATCAAGAACGGGTTTACGCAACCGCTAAATCCTGGCGTAGATCCAAAGACTGAAGTCGAAGTTGTTAGTATTACCCTCGATAGATATCATTCGATTCATAAAATGAAAAATTCTGAGCTGGCTAACTATTTAAGAGATAAGTTCAAAGGGATAGCTTTCTCGAAAGATAAGCTCGCTACTTTGGGCATTAAAGATTATAAGGGAGCACAACATATTGCATGGAATCTCACACATAAAAATAGGGCTATTCATAGAAGCTTGTTAGACAATTTAAAGTCTGTAGTTGAAAATGCTGTTCTTGTTGAAAGTGCAAAGAATAGAAAAAAAGACTTCACTGCTCCTGTTTCCAATGCTCAGAAACGAAAAAATGAAGTCGAATATTATCATAGATTTTATGTACCAGTATCGATTAACGGAAAGATATATGTTGTGAGAGTTGTTGGCGAAGAACGCCATGGCAACATCACTGTCAATCCAACAAGTTTAGATTTGTATAGTATTATCGTTGAAAATAAAAAATTGGAGCGGGGGCTACATTCACAGAGTGATAAAAGTGTAGCCGTCGCTCCTAATAAGATTACTATACAAGAAATGTTATCAGGTGTCAAGGATATGAATGGTAACTCTTATATAGATTCAAATGAAAATTCTGAATATTATCAGTCACACCCTTCAGGTGTTACAAAGCAACAAGTCGTAGAGGCTAAGGCAAAATTAAAAGCTGACACAGAAGCGTGGGGCACACTGATTGATGCGTTTAAAGCTAATAAGGTTACAGGAAATAGACATCGGGTTATGAGTATGCCATTGGTGTATCAAATGATTGGTATGTCAAATAAAGATATATATATTGAAAATAATATAATAAATAAGGTTATTAACAAAAAACATGCCAATAAGATTAAGTTAGAATTAGTGAAACAGTTTCCAGAGGCATTAGCTCATCCTATTGCTGTTTTTAAAAATTATGATCCTAAAAAAGATCAAGTAAAGAGTAATTCTTTTATTAGTATTATTGAGATAAAGTCAGAAGAAGGTAAGCTTACTAATATACCTATCGTGTTTGATAAAAATAAAAATGGGAACTTTATAATGTCTATTTTCCCTAGAGAACATGATACGTGGTATGAACAACAGTTAAAGCATGATCGATTGTTATATATTGATCGGACAAAAAAAGATAGCATCTCTGTGGGCGGGAAATCAAAACCCAGCCACACTGAAATGCTATCTATTGATGACAGTATACCAAATGAAGAAGATTTACGCAAGCTAAAAGAGGAAAATACTTCCTATTATCAATCACAACCCTCAGGTGTTACCAAGCAACAAGTCGTAGAGGCTAAGGCAAAACTAAAAGCTGATACAGCGAACTGGAGTAAGGTTATAGACAATTTGGATTCTTACGATGCAGGTATGCAAGTTAGAGTAATGACTACACCGCTTGCGTTACAATTGGCAGGGGCAAAACCATATGAAGTTGTTATGGGTGTCGGTAAAATTCGTAAAATCATGAAAGAACATCCTGAGATTACAAAGGCGGGGATTAAAAATCTAATTCAACAATTGTCTGATCCTATCGCCGTGTTTGAATCTAAAACACAAAAAGGTAGTATTATTGCCATGGTTCAATTAAAGTATCCAGTTAATAATGCTAATGTTATTATTCCGATTAAGCTAGATGCTGATAGTAGTCGCGGTACATATAAGGTTAATGTTATAACTAGTACATATGCCAGATATAATAAGAAAACTTTAGATCCTTCTATAAGTTGGTATAAAAATATACTGGAAGGGAAAGCCGAAAAAGCTTGTTACTTAAATACAAAAAAAATCACCGATTGGTATTCGGTCAACCGGCTACAATTGCCATCGACGGAATACCACATCAGTGATTTCTTTACGTACACTATACCAAATGAAGAAGATTTACGCAAGTTAAAAGAGGAAAATACTTCCTATTATCAATCCGTGCGGGGCGTAACATCTATGTACGATGATGGAAGAAAGTTAGTAGAACTCTTTGATAGTGCTAATTTCTCTACGTTTGTACATGAATCAGGCCATGTGTTTTTAGAAGATTTACGCATGTTGGCCAACATGGAAGGTGCACCTAGAGAGGTGGTAAGTGATTGGGAAGCCATCAAGACATGGACGGGGTACCAGGAAGGGGCGGATGCCGATACAAACCGTACCGCACATGAAAGATTTGCCCAAGGATTTGAAGCTTATGTCCGTGATGGTTCGGCACCGACGAAATCATTGCAACGAGCCTTTAGACAGTTTGCTAAATGGCTTACTAAATTGTATCAAAAGGTATCCATGCTAGGTGGTTTGCCACCGAAAGAAATTCGCGAAGTGATGGATCGTATGTTGGCCACGGAACAAGATATTGAATCGTGGGCGAACGAACGAGAGGTAGAGCGTTTAGAAACAAATGACCATATGCAGAACTTGTCGGAACAAGAGCAGGCACGCATTGAAAAGGGATTAGTTGAACGGCATCCAATCTACCGAGAGCGAGCTAGGTACGAAGCATTCGGCATTTAGCTCTTGATGAATGGAGTAAGAAAGAAAATTGCTACAAATAGTTGACTATTACAGACTCTGTAGTGCACTCCTTGTGCTTCATATATGGATAAAATTTAGAATATCATGTATAATAAGACAATATAAATAATTATAATATAAGATGATATGATTCTATACTATTTCTATAAATTGCGAGAGATAATGAGGTTTTTAAAATGAAATATACAAGTACACGTGGTGATGTGATGGTGGATGAAACCTATGCTTTGTTACATGGCTTAGCAGAAGATGGAGGACTGTATGTACCTAGTACATTCCCGAGCAACTCCTTGACCTATGAAATGATAGCAAATAAAAGTTATCAAGAAATTGCGGTAATTGTATTAGAAAAATTATTTACTTCCTTTTCTCAGAAAGCGTTGCGAGAAATGGTTCAATTGGCCTATAGCGAGATAAATTTCGACACCTCTGATATTGCACCACTACACTCCTTATCAGAACATGTATCAATTTTAGAATTATTTCATGGCCGTACACAAGCATTTAAGGATATGGCCTTGTCCTTATTTCCATACTTATTAGTAGCGGCTAAGAAAATAGAAAAAGAAAGTAAGAATATATTAATTTTAACAGCTACATCAGGGGATACGGGTAAGGCTGCATTAGAAGGATTTAAAGATGTTGAAGAGACGCATATTCAAATCTTTTATCCTACTGATGGCGTTAGTCCAATGCAAAAAGAACAAATGCAAAAGCAAGAAGGTAGTAATGTCAATGTGACAGCGATTAATGGTAATTTTGATGATGCACAACAATTTTTGAAGCGTCTTTTTGTCGATGAAACTATGGCAGATACAGTAGCCCAAAAAGATGTTATGTTCTCAAGTGCTAATTCTATTAATATTGGTCGTCTAGCGCCACAAATTATATACTATGTATTTACTTATGCAGAGTTAGTCTCAACTGGAGCAATTCATACTGATGAGACGTTCAATGTAGTAGTGCCTACGGGAAATTTTGGAAATATATTAGCTGCCTATTATGCTAAAAAAATGGGTATTCCTATTGGTAAATTAATTTGTGCCTCTAACCAAAATAATGTATTGACTGACTTTTTTAATACTGGCACCTACGATATGAATCGACCATTTTATACAACCATATCTCCATCAATGGATATTCTTGAAAGTTCCAATTTTGAACGCTTCTTATATTATATTAGTGGAGAAGATAGTGAACGTACTTCATTTTGGATGGAAACACTTAAAAAAACGGGATCCGTATCAGTTAATGAAGACGAGTTGAAACGGATTCAACATGATTTTTCAGGGGCCTATATCGATGATGAAGAAACAAAATCCATTATTGATGAGGTATATAATTCTTATGGCTATCTATTAGATCCACATACGGCAGTTGCGATGGGAGCCTATATGAAAGAATTACAGCTACATCCAGAGCTTGAACAGCAACATACGGTAATTGCTGCTACGGCACATCCATTTAAATTTCCAGCCCCTATTTGTGAGGCCTTACATATACAACAGGGGCATAATGCTTATGAAAGTTTAGAGGCTATTTCAGCAGTTACAGGTGTAGCTTTTCCTAAGCAATTATTGGAGTTGCGAAATAAAAAATTGCGATTTACTAAAACAATTGACAAAGAAGCTATGAAAGAGGAAATTTTGTTATTTGTTGACTCCTTTGTTAAATAAGATGACTATGATATCATAGCCGTTATCTAACTGTACTATCATAGATGTTGCAGTTATATAGTTGTCATCTTGATACACCATATAACCGCCTTTCATGATATGAAGGGCGGTTTCTTAGTAGTAGTAGGAGGAATTTATCCCATGAAAAAAGGTTTTTGTTTTGCTGTAGCATCAGCTTTTTTATTAAGTTTAATGAATCTTTTCGTTAAAGTATTAGGTAATTATCATATGGCACCACCCTTGCCATCTAGTGAAATTGCTTTTTTTAGAGGATTGATTGGCTCAATTGCCGTATTAGCCTATATGAGATGCAAAGGAATTCAGTTCTCAAAGCAAGATAGAGGACTTCTCGTGATGCGTGGCCTATATGGTGGCGTTGCCATGTTATTTAATTTTATAGCACTTATTTATATGAAAATGTCTGATGCTTCTATATTATTCCAATTGTCTGGTATATTTGTCTTTATTTTTAGTGCTTTATTTTTAAAAGAACGTATTCCAAAGGGGTCTGCTATATGGTTGATATTGATTTTTGTAGCAGTTATGGTCATGGTAAACCCATTTGGTTATTCTGCAGCTTTTGGTTGGCCTGCATTGATTGCTATATTAGGAGCTGCTCTTTCAGCGGCGGCCTATGCAACTATTCGTAGTATTAGTAAACATGGGCGTCATAGTTCTTTTGAAATTATGGCCTATTTTATGATTGCCGGTATGGTTGCAGGTATAGTAGGTATGTGCACGTTCCAAACTTTCATCATGCCCGATATGATACAATGGGGCTATATTATCGGTATTGGTGCCATTTCTATTGTAGCTCAATTTTTCCTAACCGGTGCATTCATTACTACCAACGCAGTGGTAGCACAATTTTTACAATATATAGGTGTATTTTTTAGCTCCTTCTTCGGATTTGTTGTCTTTGATGAAAGATTAGCTATTTCTACCGTGATAGCTGGTGTTGTTATGTTTATTGCTTCTGTTATGCTGGCTCGATTAAAAGAAGGGAGCAAGGTAGTGGAAGGAAAAGTTATTGAGGATAGAAAAGCAAAATAATAATCTATCGTATGTAGTGAGATGATACATAGGTAATGTTAGTATTCTATATGTGATATAAGTGAGGTACCTTATGAAAGCGTTATTAAAAGGATTTAAAAGATTTGCATTTAAAGGGAACATGATTGATCTTGCAGTAGGCATGATTATTGGGGCCGCTTTTACAGGATTGGTGAATTCAATTGTCAATAATTTGATTATGCCTATTATTAGTCTTCTTACTGCAGGTATTGATTTCAACAATATGTATTTGCCTTTAAATAGTGCGGCGCTAGTAGCACAAGAAAATGGAGCAGATCTTGTAACGGCTAAAAAAGCAGGTGCCGTATTTGCATATGGATCATTTATTACTGATTTAGTACAATTCATTATATTAGCTTTCGTTGTATTTATGTTAATTCGATTGGTAACAACAATTATGAGTCGAGATGAACAAGAAAAGAAGATAACGACTAAAACTTGTCCATTCTGTAAATCGGAAATTCCTTTGGAAGCAACAAAATGTGCTCATTGTACATCAGATATAGACTAATTTATAAATTACTACAAGACATAGTATGTAATGTGTTAGAAAGTAAAGATAAAAGTAAGCGTAACACATTAGATGGTTTATATCATACAGTTGTAACATTAGCAAAGGAGAGTGCGAATAATGGCGAATATCAAGGGCAGTACGGTGGACGATTTATCCCCAATGGAAACAGTAAGGGAAGTATTAAGCCTAACGAACCTAGCACAGGACTGGGGCGTACCAAGGGACAAAGTGTTGAAAGTAGTTCCAATTATGAGGAAATGCTTAGATATAATGGGAATACCAAAACGAGACCGCTTTATCGAAGTGCAACAAGAAACGGCTTTAATGATGGCAGTGGCAGAGTACACTCTAAACGAGCAGGGTTACAAAATGAAAGACTGGAACGCTACACTTTGGCACCAAGCCTACAACATGAGTTTGGGGGACAAGCCAGAGGAACGTTGGGCGGAAGAACAGGAAATGTGGACAGACGGATTACTTCCAATGCTACAGGAGAGTTTAGAAGATGGAGTAGTTCAGCCGATGTAATCGACACTCTTACAAAATCTGACTTCCAAATTCAAGAGGGACAAGAACATAGCAAGGCGTATAAAGCATTTAGAGAGGTAATAAAAAAAGCTCTCCGCAATGATAAAGTTACCATGTCAGAAAAGATGAACATTCTTGGCACTTGGTTTAATGCATTAGAGCAACTAGAGAAAAAATATAAACCAAATTCTCTTTCACGTGGAGAAAATGTATATCAATCATTAATGAGAGATAGCCGTATTTACCATGAAATGATTGCTTACGGGGTTCATACAGTATTACCAAATAACAAGGTGGCTAAGTTATTCACTATAGGTAGAACAGCCATGAAAGTTGCTCCACGCAAAGAAATGGCAACAAAAGAAACTAATAAAATGATTATTACTCACCACCTAGGTTCTGGTGGGATTAGACACTTTATTAATCAAATGGAACATGGAAAAGGTCTTGATAATCTTAGTACCGCTGTTACAACAGTTGATGACGCATTTTCACCAGCTCTTAATAAAGTGGTACGATCGATTGTATTTGATTTGTTCCATAGTGTTGAATTAAATATAGATGTAAAGGGATTGCAATAAAGATGTAAAATGTATATTTAGTTGCATTCCTTTTATTGTATATAAATGAGTAACTACGTAAAATGTATTGTACTGTTACAATTATGATGAAATAGTCTTATAATGCTATACAAAGTACTTTGAGAACCACTGGTTCCAGCAAACTATCAATTGTATAGTAGTAGAGAATAAGGAAAATAAACTTTGAAATATAGAAACAATAACTAGAAGATATGTTAATAGTATACATACAGGCTTAGAACTGTAGACATTGATTGGCTAGAAAATCATTAAACTATATAGTCTATGCTTTTACATAATACATACTCATATAGTAATCAAGTAGAAAATGATAGTATGTACTGTCTAATTTTGTAAATGATTATTTTTCTAGATGTACAAGTTGTTTATACACTAGTTATAAATCATATAAAAGTAGGTACATGCTGTTATATATGGGCGTATATATAAGTATTTTTTACTAGGGGATAGATTAAGTATAAAGGTAGTAGCATATATATTATTTTATCAGTTCTACAGTATATAATAGAAAATTAAAAAATACTTACTCTATAAGGGATCAAACCATTATGAAGATTCGTATAGAATTAGTTCTTAGATAGTATATATGGTATTACGTATATACTATGTAGTAAGTGAATATTGAATAGATACATAAGTCTATTACAGTATGTAAAATAGGAAAGGGTGCTTTATGAAATCAAAGATTGTAGTGAATGGATACATGAGTGATGAGGTGTTAGCTCCATTAAAAGAAGTGTTTGACGTTAAGCTTTGGACAGATGCAGAGAATATGCCAACTCATGTAGTAGAAGAGTGGTTCTATGAGGCAGTGGTATTATGTAATTTTAATCCATGGCTAACAATTACTAATGACCTACTTAAAAGGACACCAAATTTAAAGGTACTTATACAATCATTTCCTACTTACCATAATGTGAGGACTAGAGAATTGTCACCTTTACATATTCGTTTTGTACCTATGTCTACACCAGCAAGTAATGAAAGTATAGCAGAATTTATTACTATTTTAATGGGTATAGTAAGTCGCCGCATTATGGAGAATAGGATTGTTCAATTAACAGATACAAAAATTTCCTCTTTTACTATGAGTAAAGGAAAAGATTTAAGTCGCTCTACATTAGGTATTATAGGAATGGACGATATAGGTATTTCTATTTCGCGTAGAGCACGTGCTTTTGGAATGACAGTAGTTTATCATAATGAGTCACCAAGAAATGATGATAAATTATTCATGACCACGTATAGTGAATTGGACGACCTACTTGCTCATAGTGATGTGGTAATTGTTATAAATAGCGATAGAAACTCTAAAAACGTTATGTGTAATACGTCATTTTTTAATGCTATGAAAGACGATGCTATATTTATTTCTGCTACTACAACGGACCAAATTAATCTAGAGGCATTAAGAAAAGCTTTATATGAAGGAAAACTTAATTATGCAGCACTAGCTGTAGAAAATGGATTTGTTTCTAAGGAATTACTAGAAACGGATAAATGCTTATTAGTACCTATGTCAGCGGCTTTCACAGAGAGATGCATAAAAGAAATAGATAGTGTAACGGTTACGCGTATGATTAAGGAACTTCAGAATAGTTTGTAAGAGTATATAGTCGTCATATAGAATGTATGATATGAGAAAATTTGCTATAAATGATTCATTATAAGACGTATATTAGATTTTATATGTGAAGATGATAGTATACTAGTTAGATACATAGAATTTTTATATAGTATAAAAAGGATCACTTTAAGAACTGCCATGAATAGGTACTCATCATAGGGTGAGTGAGAAGAACATGGATATCATTGCATAAAACTATAAATATCCTTTAAGGCGTTATATACATTATTAAGTCTTATTAGTAAATATAGTAGGCGATTACCTGTTATATATGGTAAAATAATGAAATAGTATAGACTACATGGAGGTTGAGTTTATTGGAAACGAATAATAATGTAAATCATGCAGAAGCAGAAGTAGTAGAAACAGTTAATTTTATTGAAGCTGCTATTAATAAAGATAATGAAGAAGGAACCTATGGAAACCGTGTACATACTCGATTTCCACCAGAACCTAATGGCTATTTACATATTGGGCATGCCAAATCAATTTGCTTAAATTTTGGATTAGGACTTGCTTATGGTGGCCTTACTAATTTACGATTTGATGATACTAATCCGACGAAAGAAGATGTGGAGTATGTTAAATCCATCGAAGAAGATGTAAAATGGTTAGGGTTTTCATGGGGAGACCGTAAATTTTTTGCCTCTGACTATTTTGATACTATGTACGAGTACGCTAAAAAGTTAATTACTCTAGGTAAAGCGTATGTGGATGATCAAACAGCTGATGAAATTCATCGACATAGAGGAGATTTCTCTACACCAGGTGTAGATAGTCCGTATCGCAATCGCTCTGTAGAGGAAAATTTAGCATTATTTGCGGCTATGAAAGAAGGAAAGTTTGGGGATGGAGAAAAAGTACTTCGTGCAAAAATTAATATGGCCGATCCTAATATTGTGATGCGCGATCCAGTATTATATCGTATCGTTCACGCTGAACATCATCGGACAGGTACACAGTGGTGTATTTATCCAATGTATGATTTTGCACATCCTATTGAAGATGCGATTGAACGAATTACTCATTCTATATGCACATTGGAATTTGAAGTACATCGTCCTTTATATGATTGGATACTAGAAGACTGGGAAGATACAGAAAAACCACGACAAATAGAATTTGCACGTTTGAACATGACTAATACGGTTATGAGTAAACGTAAATTACGTGCTTTAGTTGAAAATGGATTAGTAAGTGGTTGGGACGATCCTCGTCTGCCTACTATTTCTGGATTGCGTCGTCGTGGGTATACACCTGAATCTATACGTGATTTTTGTCAACGAATTGGTGTAGCTAAGTCAGGTAGTATTGTTGACTCTACATTACTTGAGTTTTGTATTCGTGAAGATTTAAAATTGAAGGCACCAAGACCGATGGTTGTTATTGATCCTGTTAAAGTGATTATCGACAATTATCCAGTAGGTCAAAGTGAAGTGTTAACGCTAGAGAATAACCCTGAAAATGAAACAATGGGTACTAGAGAGGTAACATTTAGTCGTGAGTTATATATTGAAAGAAATGACTTTATGGAAGTACCTATAAAAAAATTCTTTCGATTGGCACCAGATAAAGAGGTTCGTTTAAAAGGGGCTTATATTATTAAATGTGAAAGCATTGTTAAAGATGAAGCGGGACATATTATTGAAATTCATTGCTCCTATGATCCAGAAAGTAAAAGCGGAACTGGCTGCACTAAAAAGGTGAAAGGAATTTTGCATTGGGTAGATGCAAACAATGCGGTAGACATAGAAGCACGTTTATATGAACATTTATTAAAAGAAGATGTTCAAGAAAATGTAGATTTCTTAAACCAAATTAATCAAGACTCATTAACAATTCATCAAGCGAAAGGAGAAGCATTCCTAGCATCTACAGTACCAGGTGATCATTATCAGTTTATGAGACAAGGGTACTATGTAACGGATATAGATAGTACATCCAATCATATTATCGTCAATCGTATTGTAGGATTACGTGATAGTTGGGCGAAAAAACAAAAAAATAATAAGTAGGAGCCATATATGAAATATAAAAATATTATAAGTCTTACATTGATGTGTATTATGCTTATGATCTGTATGAATGTTGGTGCTACTAGTTTAGGACAGATGACTTTGTCGCAAGCAAAATTGCCAACAGGGACTACTCTCTATAAAGGGAATCCTCGTGCATTATTAACACAAAATTTTAGCCAAACAGATGTAAAACAATGGTTATTGGATTTCGGTTTGTTACATGCTGATACATATATGTTGACATATCAAGAGGCGAATGCTATGAAGTATGGAATCGTAGCAGACGTTTTTTTGGGAACACGTGGATTAGTTAATCTAGGTCTTGTATCAAATGCAAGTGAATATGATAATATACAGGTCTTGGCAGAAGCTATTAATAATAATAGCTATAATCGAGTCGTACCATATATACTATTAGCGCCTATGGTAAAACAACATGGCGTCTATACAGGTACGCTTCAAATTACATCCTTTAGGGATAGTATTGCGTATCAAGAAATCATTCATGTTATATTATATGAAGATAAATATGCTGGATTAATAGCGCGATTCATTGTGTTTGATGCTACTAATGATAGCGAATTATGGCAGAAATTTGGGTCTATTTTCCGAATAGAAAAATAATTGAATAGTTATTCACTATGCGTCTTATTGTTGCTCGTATTGATAGTAGCAACTAATGAGGCGCATTTTTAATTATACTTATGTGAAGAATGATAGATGTAGAATACTTATCAATAAAGATGTATTGTTAATAAATTGAAAAATAATGGTATTAAAAAGGTAGTATATAGCTAAAAAAATTGTAATAGCGTTGAATAGAAAATATAAATTTGAAAGTAAATATCAATATTATTGACAATAGCTATCATTTGTTATATGATGGTCATATCAGATAAATAAGATCACATTATAGTATGATGTGGTTGAAATTGATAGTATGACAATAGAAAGTAAGTGCTTTCATCTCAGAATATAGTAAGGCAGGTAATGATAATGGATTCCATAGAGCAAATTATTGGATATCATTGTGCACCCACTATTCGTGGAATTAAAATTGCTAATCTTGTATCGATTCCACAAGAAATGTCAGCACAGTTATGTAAAATTATAAATGACTATAATTTTCAATTTAACGAAAAGGGACTATATTTTTTCCAGTTGTGTGCATGTAAAGAACGTCGATTATTATTGGTGTTTCGTAAAAAACAATTAGAGGAGTATGTGCGACAGCATCAACACATCGGATTTCTTAGTATGTATGGATACCAGGAAGATGACCCTTTGGAAGATTTGTTGCTTCATTTGCGTCATCGAATGGAAACAGAAATTAGTTTTCCTCATGAAATTGGACTATTTCTTGGATATCCTTTAAATGATGTCATTCATTTCATTGCGAGTAAAGGACAGAATTATCAGTTGTGTGGTGAATGGAAAGTATATCATCATGCTATATCGGCACAACATTCGTTTCACTGCTTTAAAATTTGTAGAGAATATTGTCATCAACAATTAGTTAATGGTAAAAGTTTTAGTTCTTTAGTAGCTAAAACAGCATAGGAGGTTTACAATGATTGGTGTAATTTATTGGTCTGGTACAGGTAATACAGCAGCTATGGCAGAAGCAGTAGCGGAAGGAATCAAGTCTGCTGGTCAGGAAGTGGAAGTAAAATCAGTATCCGAAATATCTGTTGATGAAGCAGCTGCCTATGATAAACTAGCATTAGGTTGTGCTGATATGGGCGCAGAACAATTAGAGGAAACCGAATTTGAACCTTTCTACACAGAACTAGAAGGTAAATTATCTGGTAAAAAAATTGTTATCTTTGGTTCTTATGGTTGGGGCGGTACCTGGCTAGAAGAATGGGGCAATCGCATTACTGAGGCTGGTGCCACATTGGTAGAACCTGGATATGCTGTATTAGGCGAACCAGATGATAGCGCAAAAGAAGAGTGCGCTAATTTAGGAAAAACATTAGCGAACGCATAATAATAAGATTGGAATAATAGCTACGCATTCATTAAACGGTGCGTAGCTATTATTTTTATGCCTTACATAGGCATAATTAACACTCGTGTAGCTGTGATTGTAAAAATTTTAAACTAAGAAAAATTCTGTACAGATATGTGAAGTTGTGGATAACGATAACATGTCATAGAGGTTAATGGCGTGAATAATATAAAACTTATCAAATAGTATGAGAAATATACTATCATATTGTTGGTATCTATAGAAAATAAATTATATAGGGGCAAACAGAAGCTGATGAAGCATAATTTTAAGATATATATAAGAAGAAAGGTGTAGATATATTGGCGTCAAAATATATTACACATCTTACTGATAGGCGGCATGCCTCTCATGAGTTAGATATATAGTTTACGGGATATTTTACAATTGAAAGTACTTATATGATAGTAGTTGCCCATTTGTTTCTAACAATGGTATGATTAATTATCGATAATATCTATTTTATATAACAGTAGATGTTATATCATGTGGTTATGTGTTATATATAAATTATAAAGAAGGTATTGTTATGGAACAGTTTATTGTGTCCTATCAGATAGAAGCAGATTCCTATGAAACAGCCAAAATGATTGCTTGGTCTGTGCAAGTGGAACAAACAATAGAATTTCCCTATGAATTAGTTACAGATCCAATATTACAAAATGAGGTAGTTGGACAACTCGTAGAATTAAGTCCTGTAGATAATGGGTTTTACTTGGCTAAAATTGCATATAATGTTGAATTGACGGCATTTGAGGTTACTCAATTTTTGAATGTGGTGTTTGGAAACTCCTCGCTACAACCACATATATGGGTAGTTGAATTATCATTACCTAAGAGTTTGTTGATGCACTTTGGAGGCCCACGATTTGGTTTATCTAGATTGCGTACGTTGTTACATGTGCCTAAACGACCTATGATACAAGCGGTTATAAAACCTTTAGGATCAAATACGAATACCTTGGCTAAAATGTGTCATTCTTATACGCTGGGCGGAGTTGACGTAATCAAAGATGATCATGGCATTACTAATCAATGTTTTAGCCGATTTGTAGAGCGTGTTAAGCGTTGTGCAGATAGCGTACACGAAGGTAATGAAAAAATAGGAGGACATACTTTGTATGCGGCTAATATATCTAGTGATGGAGGAGATGTATTAGAAAGAGCTTATAAAGCTAAAGAACTAGGTGCTACTGCCTTGATGATTACACCTGGCTTAGTGGGGTTTGGGTGGTTACAAGTGTTAGCTAAAGACGAATCGTTGGGCCTGCCAATTATTAGCCATCCGGCGATGCTAGGCGGATTTGCATTGCCTGGTACATCTGGCATTGCGGATTATTTGTGGTTAGGTTTATTGCCGCGTTTATTCGGTGCAGATATGCCAGTCTTTGTATCGTATGGTGGTCGATTTACATTTACTGCAGAACAATGTAAAAAAATTCATCACTACAGCATAAAAGATAATGAAATTATTCGTTCTGCCTGTCCTTCACCTGGTGGTGGTGTTACCGATGCAAGATTGGATGAATTACTAGATTTATATGGTCCAGATACTATGTTTTTGATTGGTGGAGATATGTTCAGGTATAGTGATGATTTACAAGCTAATATGGAACATTTTATCGATCGTATGAACGCATATACAGAAGGAGGTAACTAGTAAAACGTATTTATGTATGACACATTAGAAGAAAAATTATGTAACTTACGCACATACATACAAGGGTTAGAATCTGTCGTAGTAGCTTTTTCTGGCGGTGTAGACAGTACGTTACTTGCTGCAATAGCTTATCATGTACTGGGAAAGAATGCGATTGCGTTTACTATAGTATCACCGACATCGTCAGAAGATGAATTCGCTGAGGCAATCCAGTTAGCAAAAGAAATCGGTATATCTCATCGTCATATCTATATTGATGAGTTAGCTGTTAGAGAGTTTATATCTAATACAATTGATCGTTGCTATGTTTGTAAATATAATCGATATTCTTTTTTATGCAAATGGGCTAAAGAAAATCATATAAAATGGGTATTAGATGGAACTAATGCAGATGATAGTAAAGACTATAGACCAGGTATGAAGGCCTTAGAACAATTAGATATGGTGAGTAGTCCACTTTTAAAAATAGGCCTTACAAAAGCAGAGATTAGAAATGCGGCTCATTTGTTAGGACTTTCTGTTTGGAATAAACCGAGTTCACCATGTTTGGTTACACGTGTTCCTTATGAATATGAAATTACACGAGATATAGTAGATAAAATCAAAAAAGGAGAAAAATTTTTAAAGCCTTTCCTTGACGGAGCGTACCGAGTAAGATACCATGAAACTATAGTACGTATTGAAGTAGAAGAACGTGAATTTGATAAATTTATGGATTTACCATTTCGAAATAAAGTAAGAAGGTATTTTGAGTCCCTTGGATTTCTATATGTTAGTATAGATTTAAAAGCATTTTCTAGTGGTAATCTCAATCGTACAATCACAGAATAGGAGGCTATTATGACTTGGCATAAAATTACTTCACAAGAAGATATTGATGAACTAATGGATGTGTTTCATTCTTTCACAGGTAGCGTGTTGACTGAAATGTCATATACAAGTGGGGCATTTGTTATGCCATCATTATTAATGTATCCAGTTAATGCAAAGCGCCGTGTTCGCATGATTTTTCAACGGCAAGATAAAGATGTACCCGCGATTGAAATTGTGTTTGATGAAATGAATCGATTTAATCTTAGCCCAGCTAGTACTAATAGTACTGCAGTTATGGATGATGTATATTTTAAAAAGCATGATGATTTAATTTATTGGGCAAATACAGGGGCGTTTTACATTGACAGAATTGATGTATTTGAAACATCTACTCATGTGACTTGGTTGAGAGCAAAAAAAGCCCAGTGGCGTATTATTAAAGACCATTGGGGCGATAATCAGATTTATGCAGCTATTAAATAAATATAACAGGTGGTGATGTGTCACATTGCCACCTATTTTTAGGAGTTAGTCAGTGAAAGATGATTTGAAAGATACACATTTACGCATTCATGTTTTGGCGAGTGGTAGTAAAGGGAATTGTACGGTTGTTGAATACGGGAAGAGTATTTTATTGCATGATGTGGGTATTAGTGCTAGACGAATTACACAAGGACTAAAAAACTTGGGGCTGGATATACAGAATTTAGAAGGGATTTTTATTAGTCATGAGCATGCAGACCATGTGGTAGGCTTACGTCAAATGTTGAAACAATATGATGTACCTGTATACACAAAGGAAGGAACTTGGCGAGAGATCTTACGAAAACAAGATGTACCGAGTCATCGCATTCATCGGATTACTAGATCATCCTTTGCAGTAGGTAAACTTACCATTGAACCATTTTCTGTATCTCATGATGCAGCGGATCCGCTAGGTGCATCGTATATTTCCGGTGATGAAAAAGCAACCATAGTAACTGATACAGGAATAGTGACAGATACTATATTATATCATTTAGATGACAGTCAGAAATTAGTCTTGGAAGCTAATTATGATCCGTATTTATTAAAGGTAGGACCATATCCTTTTTATCTGAAAGAACGTGTCGCTGGTGAAGAAGGACATCTGAGTAATGAACATGCGGCACAGGCACTATTGATGATGAAACGTCCTAAATTTATGGAAGTTGTTCTTGCACATAGGTCAGAAAACAATAATACATCAATTCGCGTTACACAAACTGTGGGAAATATGCTGGTTAAGGGTGGTATACGTATTGGTAAAGAAATGAGATTGCAACATGGACAACCTAATACATGTATATCGATGATAACACCAAGCAATGCACATTACAAAGAAGAAAAAATGATACATGTAAAAACTAATGAAATGAGTATTAAAAAATATCGCTCTATGGCTGAAACAGTAGCCAATCAATTGAGTAGTACGAGTGTAGAAACATTGGCAAAAGAACTGGCAATGGTGCGAAGCAAACATAAACGCTAATGAGTAGGTAGCTTTTAGACTGTAGGGAGCATGTAATAAAAACATGGGCAATTTTTGCTATTAAGATTTTACGATGATTATCATGTAATGAACTAGTTACTAGATTGTTTGAAAAAAGGGTATTGCTATTATCGATTAAAAATATTTTTAATTGATTCGGACATGATAATCTAAGTTGTATGAATTATAAGTTTTTTTTAGTTGACTTCTTCTAGTAGTGATAGCATGTAATTTTGAATAGTGATAGAGAGGCTCGATATATGCATTTTACTATTGTGTGCATAGGAAAATTAAAAGAAAAGTATTTACGTGACGGTGTAGAAGAATTTGTAAAACGCATGCGTGTATATGGCGGAATCACGATTGTGGAATTAAATGAAAGTAAAATGGGCGATAAAGCAGGCAATACAGAGCGTCAACAAGCGGTGATTGATGAAGGAAAACGTTTATTAAAGCGCATACCGTCACAGGCGTACATTGTTTTGCTTGATGTATATGGCAAAACAATGCCCTCCGAGATGTTAGCTAGCCATATAAGTGGTCTTGAAGTATCTGGAATTAGTGAGATGGTGTTTGTTATCGGTGGCCCTTTTGGTGTTAGTGAAGAACTCAGGAAAACGGCGAACCTTAAATTGTCGTTAAGTCCAATGACATTTACGCATCAGATGGTTCGCTTGTTAGTGGTTGAACAAATTTATAGAACTTGTAAGATCAATCGTGGGGAACCATATCATTGGTGAGATGATAAATTTTTATGACTCTATAACAGGAATTTTATATAACGCGTCGAATAGTAATAATATAGAAGGAAATAGGAGGCGTTTTTATGAAAGTATCTGACATTATGAATAAATATCCTGTAGCCGTTGAAAAAACTACACGTATAGAGGATGTAGCTCATTTATTAGTTAAGCATAATTTAACAGCCATACCAGTTGTCACTAAAGATAATATCGTAATAGGTATTATTTCAGAAGGTGATTTATTGTATAAGAAGATTAAACCACATGCGCCACATTATGTTAATATTTTAGGAGCAAGTATTTATTATAATGGTATCGGTGAATACAATGAGCAATTTAAAAAGTTGTTAGCTACAGAAGTAGTTGATTTAATGAATCAGGATGTAATTACTACAAAGCCTGATACAGATGTAGAAGAAATTGTAGCAGTTATGGTAGAACAACATTTAAAAAATCTTCCCGTTGTGAATAGAGATGGAAAATTGGTAGGTATGCTATCACGCCATGATATTATGAAATTGATCGCAACGGAAGGTTAAATATAGAAGGATAAAGCAAGGGATTGTACGGGAATCCCTTGCTTTATTTGTTGTATTGTACTCCGAATAGGCATGATTAAACCCCCAGTTAAACTGGGGGTCAGTAAAATTTCTTAGAGAAAAGGAAAGAACCTCCTAGTGATAAAATGAAGTTGGTCTGGCAACCACAACATTTCAACATAGGAGGTTCAATGTCAATGAATGACGTAAAAAGCTTATCACATAGTAAATGGAGATGTAAATATCATATTGTTTTTGCTCCAAAGTATAGAAGGCAAATAATTTATGGTCGGATAAAAGTTGATGTAGGTAAAATTCTAAGAGATTTAAGTAAGAGAAAAAATGTAGAAATTATCGAGGCGGAATGCTGTCCGGATCATATACATA
>NZ_AUFY01000002.1 GCF_000426745.1 Veillonella montpellierensis DSM 17217 | reverse complement strand
AATTTAAAATATAAGTATGGAAATAGACATTTCTGGTGTAGAGGATATTATGTGGATACGGTAGGACGATATGAAGGAGCAATAAAAGAGTATATTCGCAATCAACTACAAGAAGATATAGCACAAGATACATTAAACTTTAAAGAGTATACCGACCCGTTTACGGGTGAGCCAGTAAAATAGGCAAAAGAAAAGCCCCCGAGTAGGGGGCAGCCAGTGGTAATAGAGTGGTTGTCAGATCATTCAATGCCCTCTTTAGAGGGCTACCACTAGAGAAAGACCCTTATAGGGTCAGAGCAAACCACCCGTTCTACGGGTGGTTATGATTATAGGTTTGAAAATTTGCAATCATATTCCTTTTATGATATGATGAGTAATGCATAATATACTAGAGAGATTTGGGCACTACGCCCTTCAAGGAGGACATATTTTAAATGAAAGCAACTGTAAATTCTGTTGACCAACATAAGGTAGAAATAACAATTGAAGTGCCTGCTACAGAAGTGGCAAAAGGTATTAAACAAGCATGTCAACGTATTGCATCTCAAGCTAATATTCCTGGTTTCCGTAAAGGTAAAGCACCTCGCCGTATTTTGGAAATGAACTTCGGTAAAGAAGCTATCATGGAAGAAGCATTTGAATTATTAGCGGGAACAAGTTATAACCAGGCTCTTAAAGAAAATGATATCATTCCTGTTACAGATCCAGAAATTGAAAGAATCACATTTGAAGAAGGTAAAGATTTAGTTTTTAAAGCTACTTTGACAAAACAACCAGAAGTAACATTAGGTGATTATAAAGCATTAAAAGCGACTAAACAAGATGCTACTGTTACGGACGAACAAATTCAAGAACAGTTGAAAAATATTGCAGAACAACAGGCTAAAATGGTAGTGGCAGAAGCGGGTGCAACACTTGAACAAGGTGACTTTGCAGTCATTGATTTTGCTGGTACTGTTGATGGCAAACCATTTGATGGTGGTGAAGGAAAATCATATCCATTACAAATTGGATCTGGCAACTTCATCCCTGGCTTTGAAGAACAATTGATTGGAGCTAAAGCTGGTGATGATGTAACTGTTAAAGTGACTTTCCCAGAAGAATATTTTGTTAAAGAATTAGCTGGCAAAGAAGCTCAATTTGAATGTCATGTACATGATATTAAACGTAAAGAGTTACCAGAATTAAATGATGAATTTGCTAAAGAAGCTTCCTCGTATGAAACTATAGCTGATTTAAAAGCGGATCTTCGTAAAAAAATGGAAGAAGATGCAGAACACCGTGCTATTGACGCATATAATGCTGAATTAATTAAACAAGCTGTTGAAAATGCAACTGTGGAAATTCCAGAAGTTATGATAGAACAACGAATCGATCAAATGATTCAAGAATTAGCCATGAACATGGAAGGTCGAGGATTAAAACTCGATGATTATTTGAAATTCTCTAACAAGACCGTTGATGAATTAAGAAAAGAATATGCTGACACTGCAGCAAAAAATGTTCGTACAGATTTAGTATTAGATGCAGTTGCGAAAACTGAAAATATTGAAGTGACTCCTGATGATATGAATCGTGAAATTTTTACTATGGCACAGAATTTCGGCGCAGATCCAAAAGAAGTGTGGGACATTATTACTAAAGAAGGCCGTGTATCTATGTTAGTTGGTTCAGTAGCGCGCAAAAAAGCAGCACGGTTTATTGTAGATAATGCTGAAGGTGCGACTAAATAATAATCTGATAGATATTGATTGAGGTGTAGTTATGTATGTGCCTATTGTAGTAGAACAAAGTGGACGTGGAGAACGGTCCTATGATATTTATTCCCGTCTATTAAAGGATAGAATCATCTTTTTAAGTGGTGAAGTTAATGATACAATGGCAAACAGTATTATTGCTCAATTGTTGTTTTTAGAAGCAGAAGATCCTGATAAAGATATACATTTGTATATTAATAGCCCTGGCGGTGTAGTTACAGCTGGAATGGCTATTTATGATACGATGCAGTATATTAAGCCTGACGTATCTACTATTTGTGTTGGTTCCGCAGCTAGCATGGCAGCCATTTTGTTAACGGCTGGTGCTAAAGGAAAACGTTATGCACTTCCCCATGCCCGTATCATGATTCATCAACCATTAGGTGGTGTTCAAGGTCAGGCGACAGATATTGAAATTCATACTCGTGAAATTCTTCGCATGAAAGAAGAGTTGAATGGGATATTAGTATTACACACAGGACAGCCAATGGATGTTATTAAACATGATACAGAACGAGATAATTTTATGGATGCGGCAACGGCTGTTTCTTATGGATTGGTTGATAATGTACTAACGCGTCCTGGTGTAGCTAAAGAATAACGGAGGAGCTCTTGAAAAAAGACGAGAAAGAAGTTAGACGTTGCAGTTTTTGTGGACGTACTAGCGAGGAAGTTCGCAAATTAGTAACAGGACCGAACGTATTTATTTGTGATGAATGTATAGAAGTATGCCAACATATCGTTGATGTGGAATTAGAAGAACAAGAACATAACGAATTGGATCTAAAAAAGTTACCTAAACCAAAAGATATAAAAGAATATCTTGATCAATATGTAATTGGTCAAGATGAGGCAAAAATTTCTTTGTCAGTGGCTATTTATAATCACTATAAACGGTTGCAAACTGATAATATGGTAGATGATGTAGAACTACAAAAATCGAATGTTTTATTTATTGGCCCCACTGGGAGTGGTAAAACATTATTAGCACAAACGATTGCTAAGATGTTAGAAGTTCCCTTTGCTATTGCCGATGCAACGAGTTTAACAGAAGCTGGCTATGTAGGTGAAGATGTAGAAAATATCTTGTTAAAACTAATACAAGCAGCAGATTATGATATTGATCGGGCAGAGCGTGGCATTATTTATATCGATGAAATTGATAAAATTGCTCGTAAATCTGAAAATCCATCGATTACGCGTGATGTTTCTGGTGAGGGTGTGCAACAAGCATTATTAAAGATTTTAGAAGGCTCTGTAGCATCTGTACCACCACAAGGTGGACGAAAGCATCCTAATCAGGAATTAATACAGATTGACACAACTAATATTTTATTCATTTGTGGTGGTGCGTTTGATGGTATGGATAAAGTAATATCGAAACGGACAGCCGTTAAAACATTAGGCTTTGGTGCTGATGTGAAAAAGAAAGAAGAAAAAAATATTTCTGAAATTTTGAAACAAGTTGTGCCAGAAGATTTACAGAAATTTGGCTTAATACCAGAGTTTATTGGTCGTTTGCCTGTTATGGTAACGCTTGATTCATTGGATAGAGATGCTTTGATAAGTATTTTAACAGAACCAAAGAATGCCTTGACTAAGCAATATGAAAAAATGTTATCGTTAGATGGTGTTAAACTTACCTTCGAACGAGAGGCATTAGAAGAAATTGCGGACGAAGCATTAAAACGTAATACAGGTGCCCGTGGTTTACGTGCAATTATTGAAAAAGTAATGAAACATGTTATGTATGAAGCTCCATCTGATAACACTATTAAGGAGTGTATCATTACTAGAGATTCTGTAAAAGGTCTAAGTGAACCAATACTCAAAAAATGAGTCGGACCAAGTATATAACTTGAAAGAATAGGTAAAGAAACTCATTTCGATTATTGGAATGGGTTTCTTTTATTAATAGGTAGGAAAAGGAGGGTTTATGAATTCTATTGATACTGTGATACCATTAGTTCCACTAAGAGGTTTGGTAGTGTATCCAAGTTTAGTGATCCATCTTGATATTGGAAGAGATAAATCAATAAGAGCCGTAGAACAAGCTATGGCGAATGATCGCATATTAGCGGTAACATCACAAAAAGATGATTCGATTGAGAATCCTGTATTATCTGATTTAGCATCTATGGGTGTTATAGTAAAAATCAAACAAATGCTTAGATTACCAGGTGGAGTACTTCGTATTCTCGTAGAAGGTCTTTCACGTATTCATGTTGATAATATTACTTCCATGGACCCCTATTATGAGGTTGCATACCATCAAGTTGATTCTCTTATGGGCGATGATATTGAATTGGAAGCATATCGACGATTGGTGCAATCAAAATTTGCTCTCTGGGCCGATGACTCTAAAACGATTGCAGAGGATGTGGCTACTAATATTTTGAATTTAACAGATCCATCTAATTTGGCAGATCAAGTTTCTTTTTTATTGCCAATAGGTAAGAAACAACATCAAGAATTATTAGATGAACTATCTGTAAGCAGTCGGTTAAATAAAGTCGTTGGTATTTTAAATATAGAATTGCAAATTAATGATTTAGAAAATTCTATTAATAATCGTGTGCGTCAACAAATGGAAAAAGCACAAAAAGAATATTTCCTACGTGAAAAAATTCGTGTTATTCATGATGAGTTAGGTGACAAAGGGGATCCTGACGCAGAAGCAGAAGAGTTACGACAAGAATTAAATAAATTAAATTTAGATACAGATATTCATGATCGAATTGATAAAGAAATCTCTCGTTACAGTCGTATGCCATCTATGATGCCGGAAGCTAATATTTTAAAAAATTATCTTGACTGGGTTCTTTCATTACCGTGGAAAAATTACTCGAAAGATTCGTTAGATATTAAAAAAGCAGAACAGATATTAAATGAAAATCATTTTGGATTGGAGCGTATTAAAAAACGAATTCTAGAATTTTTAGCGGTCCGTAAATTAAATGGTGGACAAGGCGGATCTATTCTCTGCTTAGTAGGTCCACCAGGTGTCGGCAAAACATCATTAGCAGCCTCTATTGCGGAAGCTTTAAATCGCAAATTTGTTAGAGCCTCATTAGGCGGCGTTAGAGATGAAGCTGAAATTCGTGGACATCGACGCACATATATCGGCGCTTTACCAGGGCGCATGATTCAAGGAATTAAACACGCTGGTACTAAAAATCCAGTGTTTTTACTTGATGAGATTGATAAATTAGCATCTGATTATAAGGGAGATCCTTCATCTGCTTTATTAGAAGTGTTAGATCCAGAGCAAAATAAAACATTTAGTGATCATTTTATTGAAATTCCTTTTGATTTTTCTGATGTATTTTGGATTACTACGGCTAATGTTGGAACCAATATTCCACAACCTTTAATGGACCGCATGGAAGTAATCCAATTATCCAGTTATACAGATGAAGAAAAGTTGCAAATTGCTAAGCGGTATTTAGTACCAAAACAAATTAAAGCAAATGGATTAGAATCGTATAAAGTTAAAATTTCGGATGCAGTATTGAAGAAAATTATTAGTGACTATATTCGTGAAGCTGGTGTACGGCGATTAGAAAAAGCAATCGCAAAAGTATGTCGCAAAATAGCCTACAAATTGGTTGAAGCCGATGAGTCAGTTACACCAAAAGTAACAGTTAAAAACTTACACACATATTTAGGAGCACCTATTTATTTAGAAGAAAAACGTGAAAAGGAAGCACAAGTAGGATTAGTATGCGGGCTAGCCTGGACATCAGTAGGTGGTGTTGTACTACCTTGTGAAGCCTCTACTATGGCTGGTAATGGTAAGTTAAGTTTGACAGGTAGCTTGGGAAAAGTTATGCAAGAATCAGGTCAAGCTGCTATGAGTTATATTCGTCATAATGCTAAAAATTTGGGAATTAAAGAAAATTTTTATAAAACTACAGATATTCACGTTCATTTACCAGAAGGGGCTACACCTAAAGATGGACCTTCAGCAGGTATTACGATGACATTAGCGATGATATCAGCTTTGACAGGAAGAAAAGTACGATCTGATATTGCGATGACTGGTGAAATCACATTACGTGGACGTGTATTACCTATTGGTGGATTAAAAGAAAAACTATTGGCTGCATTGGCATATGGCGTAAAAGAAGTTTTAATTCCTTATAATAATACAAAAGATATAGATGAACTACCAGATTCTGTAAAGAATGGTTTGACGATTACCCCTGTTAAAACAATGGAAGATGTATTGGCAAAGGCATTGTTAAAGTGATGAAAAGAAAAAAGAACACTAAAATATGGCAAAAAAAAACTAATTATGTAAGGAAAACATATGAAAACGGGCCAAGGATTATTGCTGCTAAGTATATTGCATCTGCGGTAAGAGAAAACCAATATCCTGAAGGTGATACTATAGAAATCGCCTTTTTAGGAAGGTCGAATGTAGGTAAGTCTTCATTGATTAATTCTTTGTGTAATCATCGAGGATTAGCTCTTGTTAGTGGATCGCCAGGTAAGACGAGAACTATTAATTTTTTTGACGTAGAGTCCAAAGAAATTATTTCTGAAGAGGAAGAGCGTAGATATCATTGGTTTTTAGTAGATTTACCTGGCTATGGATATGCAAAAACTGATAAGACGAATCGAAATATGTGGAGCTCTTTTATAGCGGATTACATACTACATTCTGAACGATTAATGTTATTATGTTTGTTAATCGATGGAAGACATCCTAATTTGCCGATTGATCAAGAGGCATTTCAGTGGTTACAAGATATGAATGTTCCGTTACAAATTGTAGTTACTAAGTCAGATAAACTTAACAACAAAGAACGTTCAAAAAATATATCAATTATTAAGGAATGTTTTCCAACAACAAATCCACCGATTCTATATAGTTCATTGAAACATAGTGGGCGCGAACTATTGCAACAACGAATTAATACAGTACTTTTAGGAGATAAAGAATGAGTGAATCACAACAAGAGGAATTGCTAGAGTCGGTTGCGTTTGATTTGATTCGTGTTGAATCATTTTTAGAAAAGGAATTGACAACTGGCTCTGAAGACTTTAATCGATTAATTGCGCCATTATCTAGTGCAGGAGGCAAACGATTACGAGCACAATTGTGTTTGCTAATTGCTTGTGCAGGACAGTCTGATGAAACAGAACGAATTCAGATTGCCGCAGCTGTTGAAATGTTGCATTTGGCCACATTAATTCATGATGATGTGCTAGACCAAGCAGACATACGTCGTGGAGAAACTACAATTCATTGCAAAAAAGGAAATAAGGTTGCTATTTTAAGTGGAGATTATTTGTTTGCTAAAGCATTTGAAATTGTATCTCGTATGTCTAATATGGAATACTTAAAGATATTTGCACACATTATAACTTGCTTGGTGGAAGGTGAGTTTATGCAAATGGAGGATGTGTATCGTCTAGATCAAGGTATTGATAGATATATGGCAAAAACTCAAAAGAAGACGGCTGATTTTATAGAGGGCTGTATGGAATTGGGGGCCATCCTTGGCAAGTGGAGTGCTAAGCATACAGCAGTATTGAAGAAATATGGTCATGCATTAGGAATGGCGTTTCAAATTACTGATGATATTATGGATTATAGAGAAACAGAAGCTACCACAGGAAAACCAGTGGGGAAAGATTTACGAGAAGGATTGTTAACGTATCCATTATTAAGTATTGTTAATGAGGATACTTATGATTTTTTACATAAAACTATCTGTAATATTCACGATGGAAATGAACGTGATTTAATCCAATACGTCATTAATCATGGAGGAATTGATAATACGTTAGTTGTAGAAAAACAGTATACCAATATGGCTGTTCATGCATTAAAGGAATTGCCTGATTTTTCTGGTAAAACTTTTTTGTATCAAGCTGTTGATGCCTTAGCTACAAGAAAGGTGTAATGATGAAATCATTTGATATACACCAATTTGAGTATCCCCCAAAAAAGCCTTCCATTAATAGCGTATTAGACTATAAAAAAAGATTAGCAACCATTAAAGAAGAACAGTTGAAAAATAAAACTACTAATTCTTCATCAGAGCCAATATATACTGATATTGAAGAAAAAATTATGAATGAAGCTGGAGATATGTCATTAGTAGGACATTTAACCGAATTACGACGACGTTTAATTGTTATGGTCATTGCTATTATTATTGGTGCGGCCATATCATATTACTATGTGGATACTTTGATCGCTATTTTAACAGCACCTGCAGGCAAGTTGTATTATATGAAACCTACTGAAGCTTTTTTTACATATTTAAAGGTTTCATTGGTTGGAGGTATATTTATTGCGATGCCTGTTTTACTGTATGAAATTTGGGCGTTTATCGTCCCAGCACTGACAAAGGGCGAAAAGAAAATTACTAATTTATATATTCCAATTGCACTTATTTTATTTTGTTTAGGAATTGTATTTTCTTATTTTTTAGTATTGCCAGCGGCAGTTAAATTTTTTATTGGATTTTCTACTGATGAGTTGTTACCTCTTTTTTCTATTGGACAATATATTGATTTTGTTATTGCTTTTATATTGCCCTTTGGTGTCATCTTTGAGCTTCCCTTAATTGTCATGCTACTAGCACATTTAGGCTTAGTTAGTTCTCGTTTCTTAAAAAGTAAACGAAAACTATTTATTCTTATGGCTTTTATTATTGGTGCAGTTATATCACCAACACCGGATATGTTTTCTCAAACCATGATTGCAATTCCTATGATTTTGTTATATGAGGTTAGTGTATTCATTGTAGGTAAAATAATGAAAAAATAGAGATTTATTGACAATAAATTTATTTCTTTGTTATTATTAATATGGTTAATATGCAGATAGTAAAGACTTTGATAAGGAAAAATAATCAGAATATTTTACAGAGAGTCACAATGTGCTGAAATGTGATAAATAGAATGATTAGGGTAGCCTTGGAGTTAAAATAGTGAAGTTATTGTATTGTCATTTATACCTATGAAATATGTATAGATGTGTACTGATGATAATGCGTAATTATTTTCGGAACTCTCCGTTATAGAGTATAAAGTGATTATAACTATACGCTGAATAGTATTGATATTGTATGACGAGGATTAGTATGTGTTAACATATCTACTATTGTTTATGGTGTTATTTATAATAATATAGGTGGTATCGCGGAAGTAGAGCTCTTTCGTCCTAATGGGCGAGAGGGCTTTTTTTATAAAAATAGTATGATAGATTAGTGCTAACCATGATAGCCACAAAAGAGCAATGATTGTCTGTGAATGATTTTAACTAGCATCGTAAAAGGTGTACTCGTAATTATATATGTAGTGATGATAGGAGTAGTATAACCATGTATCAAAATTTAACAACCTATAACCCTGAAGAAATTGAAAGCAAACTATATGAAGAATGGGAAAGAAAAGGATATTTTCATGAGGAAGTAGATACAGAAAAAAAACCATTTAGTATTGTTTTGCCACCTCCTAATGTTACAGGCATGTTGCATATGGGGCATGCGTTAGATAATACATTGCAAGATATTTTAATTCGATTTAAACGTATGCAAGGCTATAATGTTTTATGGATGCCAGGTACAGATCATGCTGGTATTGCGACGCAAATTAAAGTTGAAGAAATGCTAGCAAAAGAAGAAGGAAAAACACGTTATGATTTAGGCCGAGAAAAATTTATTGAACGTGTATGGCAGTGGAAAGAAGAATATGGAGATACTATTGTTAAACAGATACGATCATTAGGTGCATCTTGTGACTGGAGTCGTGAGAGATTTACAATGGATGAGCATTGTTCAAAAGCTGTTCGTGAAGTATTTTGTCAACTTTATGAAAAAGGGTTAATTTATCAAGGCGAACGTATTACGAATTGGTGCCCTCGTTGTCATACTGCACTATCTGATGTAGAGGTAGAACATGAAGATGAATCAGGGCATCTATGGTATATAAAATATCCAGTTATTGGAGAAAGCAATCGCTTTGTAACAGTAGCTACAACACGACCAGAAACTATGTTCGGTGATGTGGCTGTCGCAGTTAATCCAGAAGATGATAGATATAAAGATTTGATTGGTAAAAAATTATTATTGCCATTTGTTAATCGTGAAATACCTGTTATTGCAGATGATTATGTAGATTCTTCATTTGGTACAGGGTGTGTAAAAATCACACCAGCTCATGATCCTAACGATTTTGAAATGGGACAACGTCATTCTTTAGAATCAATCATTGTTATGAATTTAGATGGTTCTATGAATGATAAGGCAGGTCAATTTAGTGGCTTATCTCGTGAGAAAGCCCGTATAGCAGTTGTGGACGAATTAACTAATATGGGACTATTAGCCACTATTGAAGATCATAATCATAGTGTCGGACATTGCTCTCGCTGTCATACAACGGTAGAACCATTAACAACAAAACAATGGTTTGTGGCCATGAAATCATTAGCCGAACCAGCTCTTAAGGTTGTGACAGACAAACATATTGAGTTTGTTCCAGAACGATTTACTAAAACATACACAAATTGGCTAGAATCGATTCGAGATTGGTGTATTTCGCGCCAATTATGGTGGGGACATCGTATTCCTGCATGGTATTGTGATGACTGTGGTGAAACTATTGTTTCTAGAGATGATATTGATGTTTGTCCAAAATGTGGTAGTATTCATATTCACCAAGATCCAGATGTATTAGATACATGGTTTAGTTCTGCTTTATGGCCATTTGCTACTATGGGATGGCCTGAAGAAACTGCTGAATTAAAACAATGGTATCCAACAAGCGTGCTTGTTACCGGATATGACATAATTTTCTTCTGGGTCGCACGCATGATTTTTCAAGGATTGGAATTTAAAAAAGATATTCCATTTAAACATGTATTTATTCATGGGTTAGTACGCGATAGTCAAGGCCGTAAAATGAGTAAATCCTTGGGTAATGGGATTAATCCACTTGATGTTATTTCTGAATATGGTGCAGATGCATTACGTTTCACACTCGTTACTGGAAATACACCAGGAAATGACATGAGATTTTATATGGAACGTGTGGAAGCAAATAGAAATTTTGCAAATAAAATATGGAACGCTTCTAAGTTTGTTTTGATGAATCTAGATGACTTTGATGAACAGTTTACTCCTAATGATGAAGATTTAACATTAGCTGATAAGTGGATAATTGAAAAGTATAATGAAGCTGTTACTAATATTACATCTAATTTGGATAAGTTCGAGTTAGGTGAGGCGGCTAGCACAGTATATGACTTTATATGGAATACGTATTGTGATTGGTATATCGAGTTAGCTAAACCACGTTTATATAACAAACAAGGAGGTAGAGATCGTCAAACAGTTCAATATTTGCTTGTAACTATTTTACGTCATATGTTGGAACTATTGCATCCATTTATGCCATTTGTAACAGAACATATTTGGCAACATTTGCCACATGAAGGTGAAAGTATTGTTATTGCAAAATGGCCTACGGCACTACATTTTAATGAAAATATAGAGGCAGCCAAAACGATGGAAATAGTTATGGATGCTATCAAAGGCATACGAAATATGCGTGCTGAAATGAATGTACCAATGGGAAAACGAAGTGAAGTAATTATAGCTATTACTGATGAAAGCTTGCGTAAAACCATTACAGAGCATGATGATTATTTTATTACATTAGCATGGGCAGAAAAAGTCACTATATTAGATAAAGATGCAGTAAAACCTGAAAATGCGACTGTAACAGTTGTGAATGGATTAGAAGCATATTTATTGTTAAAAGATTTAATTGATGCAGATAAAGAAAAATCTCGCATTGTGAAAGATAAAGAATCTGTGAAAAAAGAAATTATGAGGTTAGAGAAAAAACTTAATAATGAAGGCTTTTTATCTAAGGCACCAAAAACTGTTATTGAAGGAGAACGCTTGAAACTAGATGAATACAAGCAAAAAGAACAAGCTTTGTTAGAACGTGAAGCATTTCTAGAAACTTTATAGAGGTAGATGATTATGACATATGAAGAAGCGATATCCTATTTAGAAAGTACGTCAACCTTTGGTATAAAGCCAGGTTTAACACGTATTCAATCTATATTAGATGCATTAGACAATCCAGAAAGAGCATATAAAATTATTCATGTCACAGGAACTAATGGAAAGGGATCTACAGCTGCCTACATTTCTTATGCTTTGTTTATGAGTGGTCTAAAAGTTGGTAGATTTACATCCCCTCATTTAGAGTCCTATACAGAACGTATTATGATTAATGATACTATGATTAGCGAAGAGGCATTTGCTGATGCATTGGATAATGTACGTGATGTGGTGGATACGCTAACGAAGAAAGGCATGGAATATCCTACACAATTTGAATTATTGACAGCCACAGCATTTTTATATTTTAAAATGCAAACAGTAGAATATGCTGTTATCGAAGTAGGTCTTGGTGGATTATTAGATTCAACTAATGTAGTACTCCCAGAAGTGTCTGTCATTACTAATGTGACGATTGATCATACTGCATATTGTGGAACAACTGTAGAAGAAATTGCTAAGCATAAGGCTGGCATTATTAAAGCTGGAGTGCCAGTTGTAACAGCGGCACAATCACCAGCATTAGATATCATTGAAAAGACTGCTCAAGAGAAACATGCACCTTTGTATGTATATAATAAGGCATTTACCATTGATAGTCGCAGCGCGATTACTGTGGGAGACACTAAGGGGCAAATGGTTACTATTTCTGATGAAGGCGGCAATCCAGCAATGTTGTTTACTAAATTATGCGGTATTCATCAAGCAGTGAATTTGTCATGTGCGTTGATGGCAGTGCGCTTGCTTATGACTAAAGAGCGCAAAATTAGTGAGGAAACAATGCGTGAAGGTTTTGCAAGAACTGAATGGCCTGGTAGATTTGAAATACTTTCAGTAGATGGTAGAACATTTATTTTAGATGGTGCACATAATGCAGCAGGCTCAGAAGCATTTGAAATGACATATAAAGAATTGTTTCAAAATAAACCTAAAACATTAATTATGGCAATTATGAAAGACAAAGAAATCCCGCAAATTATTAGTCAAGTAGTTAAAGAGGGCGACCGTGTATTTACTGTTGCAGCACAATCACAATTAGAACGCAGTGAAAACCCAAAAGATTTAGCCAATCGAATTGGTGATAATGCCACCCCTATTAGTTCAGTATCTAGTGCACTAGAAGAAGCGATAAGAGAAACTAATACAGGTGATATTGTTGCTATATGTGGATCTTTGTATATTTTAGGGGAAGTACGGCGATGGCTTAGACAGAAAGCTATTGGCTGAGGAGTATTTTATGATGAATATGATACAACAGGGATCTTTTACATCACGTTTTGACGTATATATTCGTAATATGCTTTATATTATAGCTATTGCTGTTCCATTGCATCCTATATTAGGTGATGTAGCTATTTTTATTACAACTTGCATGGCTTTGTATAATCACTTTAGATTTCATAAAATATATGATATTCATTTTGATAGTTTATTTCTATCTGTACTACTTTTTGTATGTTGGACTTTCTTATCATCTCTTTTATCTTCTAATAGGTTATTTTCTGTAGCTAGTTGTTTGTATCAGATTGGTGAATGTGCAATTGTGTACTTCTTGATGCGTTTCTACTTAAAAACACCTACACAGTGGAAATATTATATATATGCGATGTTAGTCAGTTCTTTGATTGTTGCTTTAATAGGTATATATCAATATATTTTTATTACAGAAATTCAGATGCATACATGGGTTGATGCTGATAAATTTCCAAATTTAATGAGAAGAATGTATTCAACATTAATGAATCCTAATCTATATGGCGCCTATTTATTAATAATTTTAAGTGCTATTGGTAGTTTCGTATTAAAATTTATCCAACTTAAAAAATGGAAAAAGCTCATCTATATAGGAATACTAGGTGTTGTTCTTCTGATTTCTATGATACTAACTTACTCTCGAGGTATTTGGATTAGTTTTGCTTGTATTATACTTTTTTGGGGAATAATAGTGAATCGCAAACTATTATGGACATTATTGCTTATACCTATTGTGTTGTATTTTTATCATGGTGAAGTAGGGAGCCGTTTATGGTCATTATTTTCAGGTAATGATACATCTGTTGCACTGCGTTGGGCCTTGTGGGATAGTACAACATATATGATTGCAGACCATCCTCTTTGGGGAGTGGGATGGAATACATTCCAGCTAGAATATCCATCGTACAATTATTTTATACAGGATTCTGAAGTTCTAATGTATCATGCACATAATATGATTCTTAATATATCTGCGGAAGCAGGTATACTGGGGATGGTATTCTTTATGTTAATCCTAGGCACGCATCTTTGGTCGATGTACCGAAAAAAAGAGAAATACCATACTTCATCTTATAGAAGCGAATGCATTAGGAGTGATAGTTATAGTATTATATATGATAGTGTTAAATGGATGCTAGGAGCTATAATAGTTGGTGTTCTAATCAGTGGGTTATCTGATTATGAATTGTATAGTCATCAGATTTCTATTGTATTTTGGCAAACATTAGGACTTTGTGCCTGTGTGATAGAGTATAAAAACAAAAATGATAATAAATCTCCATATAAATGCTAAGATACTAGAGAATGGTATATTGAAAAATAACCAACAGTTATATCAAATTAACAAATAGTTATATATTAGTCATGACCATTATGCAAAAAAAGCATAATGGTCTATTTCTATTTCTAGTTAAATACATATTATGCATATTGGTTGACAATACTTTTTGAAAAGCATAAGATGTAATCGTTCAAAGAATTAATTCATCAGAATTCAATTCGAAATGCTAGTAATATTCATTGAGAAAGATTATAGCTGTAATGAAAATCTATTATTGATAATCAAACAGCTATAACTAAGAGGAATTCTCAAATTATATACTGGTAGGGATGAACAAAGAATAAGGATTGACGGTTGTTCAAACTATTCATAACTAAAGGAGATGATAGTGATGATTAACATCCTAGACCGTGTGAAGGGGAGTTCTCTTCAAGGAAAAATTGTCACTGCTGAAGAAGCAGCTAAGCTGATTAATCCAGGTGATAAAGTAGGCATTTCTGGCTTTACCCCATCTGGATATGCAAAAGCAGTTCCTTTAGCATTGGCAAAACGTATGGAATCAGATCCATTTCAAATTGATTTATGGACTGGTGCTTCTGTTGGTGATGAAGCTGATGGTGCATTAGCACGTGTAAATGGCATTCATCGTCGTTTTCCATATCAAACGAATAAGGATATGCGCAATGCATTGAATAACGAACAAGTTCGTTATAGTGATATGCATTTAAGTCATGTAGCCCAACAAATTCGTTATGGATTTTATGGCGACTGTGATGTAGCTATTGTTGAAGCAGCCTGCATTAATGAAGATGGAAGCATTGTTCCTACGACTTCAGTAGGTAACTCACCTACATTTGTGAGTCAAGCTAAAAAGGTAATCGTAGAAGTTAATGTAAGCCAACCACTTACTTTAGTTGGTATGCACGACATTTATGAACCACTTGATCCACCTCATCGTCAACCAATCCCATTGGTAACTGCTGGAGATCGCATTGGTACAGATGCAATTCCTTGTGATCCTAGTAAGATTGTAGCGATTGTACCTTGTGATATTCCAGATACAACTCGCCCATTGGCACCAATTGATGATGATGCGAAAAAAATGAGTGGCCATTTAATTGAGTTCTTCAAGAATGAAATTAAACAAGGTCGCTTACCAGAAAATCTTCTTCCATTACAATCTGGTGTAGGTTCAGTTGCTAATGCTGTTATTAGTGGTTTAGCACAAGGACCATTTAAAGATCTTTCCATTTATACTGAAGTAATTCAAGACGGTATGTTTGATCTTATTGATGCAGGAAAGGTTAATGTTTGTTCCGGTACTGCATTGAGTCCATCTCCAGATGGATTAAAACGTTTTTATGCAAATATCGATGAATATCGTAAAAAAATCATTTTACGCCCACAAGAAATTTCTAACAATCCTGGCCTTGCAAGACGGTTAGGCGTTATTGCCATGAATACGGCTATTGAATTTGATATTACTGGTAATGTAAACTCCACACATATCATGGGTAGTAAAATGATGAATGGTATTGGCGGATCTGGAGATTTCGCAAGAAATGCATATATCTCTATTTTCTGTACTAATTCTGTCGCTAAAAATGGTGACATTAGTTCAATTGTTCCAATGTGTTCTCATATTGATCATACTGAACATGATGTATTAGTATTTTGTACAGAACAAGGGATTGCAGACGTTCGTGGCATGAGTCCAATTGAACGTGCACGTACAATTATTAAAAATTGTGCACATCCTGATTACAAGCCAATGTTAGAAGATTACCTAGAACGAGCTATCGTTGCAACTAAACACGCCCACACACCTATGTTGCTAGATGAAGCTCTTTCTTGGCATAAACGTTTCACTGAAACTGGAACAATGAAAATTAAAAAGTAGTTTTACTTTAGGAGGATGATGAGAATTATGGCTAATGAAAATTTAAAAGCCCGCTTGGAAGCATATGAAGCAGCATGTGCAAAATCGTATGAAAAAACACCTGAAAGAAAGAATTTAAAACACAATAAACTATATACTCCTTTAGATATTGAAGGTTTCGATTACGAAAGAGACTTGAACGTACCAGGTGAATTTCCTTATACTCGTGGTGTTCAACCTACTATGTATCGTGGCCGTTTATGGACAATGCGTATGTATGCAGGGTTCTCTACTGCAGAAGAATCCAACAAACGTTATCGCTATTTGATTGAATCAGGTGCAACAGGATTATCTTGTGCGTTTGACTTGCCTACACAAATCGGTTATGACTCTGATGATGCTATGGCAGAAGGCGAAGTTGGTAAAGTTGGTGTAGCTATTGACTCTTTAGCAGATATGGAAATATTGTTTGATGGTATTGATCTTGGTAAAGTTTCTACATCTATGACAATTAATGCACCTGCATCTGTATTATTGGCAATGTACATTGCTGTTGGTGAAAAACAAGGTGTTCCTTCCACAGAGTTACGTGGTACTATTCAAAATGATATTTTGAAAGAATATGCAGCTCGTGGTACCTATATTTTCCCACCAAAACCTTCCATGCGTTTAATTACTAACATCTTCGAATATTGTTCTCAGTATGTACCAAAATGGAATACAATTTCAATTTCTGGTTACCATATTCGTGAAGCTGGTTCTACAGCAGCACAAGAAATTGCATTTACCATTGCTGATGGTATTGCGTATGTAGAAGCTGCATTAAAAGCTGGCTTAGACGTAGATGCGTTTGCAGGTCGTTTATCCTTCTTCTGGAATGCACATAATAATGTACTTGAAGAAGTTGCAAAATTCCGTGCATCTCGTCGTTTATGGGCAACTATCATGAAAGAACGTTTTGGTGCTAAAAAACCAAAATCCATGATGTTACGTGTACATACTCAAACAGCTGGTTCTATGTTAACTGCACAACAAGTTGATAATAATATTGTTCGTGTAGCACTTCAAACTGCTGCAGCTGTTATGGGTGGAACACAGTCCTTACATACTAACTCCCGTGATGAAGCTTTGGCTTTGCCAACTGAAGCATCTGTACAAGTTGCACTTAGAACACAACAAATTGTTGCTTATGAATCTGGTTTGGCTGATGTAGTTGACCCATTAGGTGGTTCCTACTATGTAGAAGCTATGACTAATGCTATCTATGATGAAGCTATGGATTATATTAAGAAAATCGATGAAATGGGTGGCGCTGTTGTAGCAATTGAAAAAGGCTATATCCAAAAAGAAATTCAAGAATCCGCCTATAAATGGCAAATGGAAGTTGAATCTGGATTACGCACAATTGTTGGTGTCAACAAATTCCAAGTTGAAGAACCACCAGTTGAAGGTTTGTTGAAAATTGATGCATCTGTTGGCGTAAAACAAGCTAAGAAAACTCAAGAAGTTCGCGCTCGTCGTGATCAGGCGGCAGTTGACAAAGCATTGGCAGCGTTAAAAGTCGGCGCTGAAGATGAAAATGTTAACTTGATGCCGTTAATCCTTGATGCAGTTCGTACTTACGCTACATTGGGTGAAATTTGTAATGTATTGCGTGGTGTATTCGGTGAATACCAAGCTCATTCCACATTATAATTTAAAAGCTTAGTTTGGAGGTAATTTATCATGGCAGAAAAACGTATCAGAGTAATAGTAGCAAAACCAGGTCTTGATGGTCATGACCGTGGTGCAAAAGTAGTAGCACGCGCACTTCGCGATGCTGGTTTTGAAGTAATTTATACAGGTCTTCGTCAAACACCAGAACAAATTGTTGAAGCCGCTTTATCTGAAGATGTTAATGTAGTAGCATTAAGTCTTCTTTCTGGAGCACACAACACATTGTTCCCTAAAATTGTTGAAATGTTAAAAGAAAAAGGCATGGATGATGTTTTAGTAATTGGTGGTGGCGTTATTCCTGATAGTGATATACCAGGATTAAAAAAAGCTGGGGTAGCAGCAATCTTTACACCAGGCACACCAACTGGTGACATCGTTAAATTTATTAACGAAAATGTAAAATAATTAGTAGAATAAAGGCTCAAGTGACAGATTTCCTTGGGCCTTTACCTAAATAACAGTAAGGTGGTGTTACCATGGATCTGGTGAAAGAACTATTAAGTGGTTCTAGATTGGCCCTAGCTCGAGCAATTACAGCTGTGGAAAGCGAGTATGATAACGCAGTAGAAATCATGCAAGCTATTTATCCTAAGACTGGTAATGCACGTATTTTAGGAATTACAGGTGCTCCTGGTGCAGGAAAGTCCACTTTGACAGACAAAGTCGTTAAACAATATTTAGCACAAGGCAAGCGTATAGGTATTGTCGCTGTGGATCCAACTAGCCCATTTTCTGGAGGGGCTATTCTAGGGGATCGCATACGTATGAATGATTTAACACTTAATGAAAATGTGTTTATTCGTAGTATGGGGACTCGTGGTAGTTTAGGTGGTTTATCCAAAAAAACATCTGATGTTGTAAAACTTATGGATGCATTTGGAATGGACCTAATTATTATAGAAACTGTTGGCGTTGGACAATCAGAAGTGGACATTGTCAAGAATGCAGATACCACTTTGGTTGTATTGGTTCCTGGTCTTGGTGATGACATTCAAGCGATTAAAGCAGGTATTCTTGAAATAGGCGATGTATTTGCAATTAATAAAGCTGATAGAGATGGCTGTGACCGCTTGAACGTAGAAATTGAGATGATGCTTGATTTAGATGAACGCGATGTAAAATGGCGTCCACCAATTAAGCGAACTATTGCAAGTAAAGATATCGGCGTTGATGAACTTTGTGAATCATTAGATGAGCATTTTGAATTTTTAGAAGACTCTGGTGAGCTAATAGAACGTCGAGCTGAGCGAACTAGAAACGAAATCGTTGCAATGATTAATGAGCAAATTGGTCGCTATGTAGCAGAAAAAATTGTTAATAGCGATGAATTTAATAGCCAAGTTGATGATGTACATAATCGTAAAAACGATCCATATACAGTTGTCAACGATGTTATGGTTAAAGTGTTAAAGTAGACGGCGACTACATTAACATTTATATTATAGCCACTTATAAAAGTTATAAAGGAGAGAATTGACATGGCTTTTAAAGTATTACAAGTAGACCACATTGGTATTGGCGTTAATGATTTAGCAGCAACAAAAGAATTTTATAAAAATGCATTGGGAATTCAACATTTACCAGAAGATGAAATTGTTGAAGAACAAAAAGTGAAAGTTAGTTTTTTCCCATGTGGTGATGCTGAATTAGAGTTTTTGGAAACAACTACTCCAGATGGCCCTATTGGAAAATTCATTGAAAAAAATGGCGGTCGTGATGGCATCCAACATGTTGCGCTTCGTGTAGATAATATTGAAGCAGCTATTGCTGATTTAACAGCAAAAGGAATTCGTATGATTGATCAAAAACCTCGCTATGGTGCTGGTGGATCTTCTATCGCATTCGTTCATCCCAAAGCAACTGGTGGTGTATTACTTGAACTTTGCCAACGTATGAAATAAAATAGAAATATATCATATTTATATGGAGGTGTAATCATGCCAACTGTTCAAGAAAAAATTGATTTATTGCATGAAAAACTTACTGCTGTTAAAGCTGGTGGCGGTGAAAAACGTATTGCAAAGCAGCATTCCCAAGGTAAAATGACTGCTCGTGAACGTTTAGCTAAACTTTTTGATGATAATTCATTCGTGGAATTAGATCAATTTGTTAAACATCGTTGCGTAAATTTTGGTCAAGAAAAGAAAGAACTTCCTGGTGAAGGGGTTATCACTGGTTATGGTACAGTGAATGGCCGTCTAGTATATGCATTTGCACAAGATTTCACTGTTGAAGGTGGTTCTCTTGGTGAAATGCATGCTGCTAAAATCGTTAAAGTACAACGCTTAGCAATGAAAATGGGTGCACCATTAGTTGGCATTAATGATTCTGGTGGAGCACGTATTCAAGAAGCTGTAGATGCTCTAGCTGGGTATGGTAAAATCTTCTTTGAAAATACGAATGCTTCTGGCGTTATTCCTCAAATTTCAGTTATTATGGGGCCTTGTGCAGGCGGCGCCGTATACTCTCCAGCATTAACTGATTTTATCTATATGGTAAAAAATACTTCTCAAATGTTCATTACAGGACCAGCGGTTATTAAATCAGTAACTGCAGAAGAAGTAACAGCTGAAGCATTAGGCGGTGCAATGGCACATAATAGCGTGTCTGGTGTAGCCCATTTTGCAGCTGAAGATGAAGACGATTGCATTAACCAAATTCGTTATTTATTAGCATTTTTACCAAGCAATAATATGGAAGATGCTCCTATTGTTGATACTGGTGATGATCCATCTCGTGAAGAAGAATCGTTAAATACATTGTTGCCTGATAACTCTAACATGCCATATGATATGTATGAAGTTATTGAAAAAACAGTTGATAATGGCGAATACTATGATGTACAACCTCATTTTGCAAAAAATATCATCACTTGCTTTGCTCGTTTTGATGGACAAACTGTAGGTATTATTGCAAACCAACCACGTGTAATGGCAGGTTGCCTTGACATTAATGCATCTTGTAAATCTTCTCGATTCATTCGTTTCTGTGATGCCTTTAATATTCCAATTGTAAACTTTGTTGATGTACCAGGATTTTTGCCAGGTACTAATCAAGAATGGGGCGGAATTATTCGTCATGGTGCTAAAATGTTATATGCTTATTCTGAAGCGACTGTACCTAAAGTTACAGTTATTACTCGTAAAGCATATGGTGGTTCTTACTTAGCAATGTGTTCTCAAGATTTAGGGGCAGATCAAGTATTTGCATGGCCAACATCTGAGATCGCTGTAATGGGACCAGCTGGTGCAGCTAATATTATCTTTAAACGCGATGAAGATAAAGAAGCTAAAACAGCAAAATACGTTGAAGAATTTGCAACTCCTTATAAAGCGGCAGAACGTGGGTTTGTTGATGTAGTTATCGAACCTAAGCAAACACGCCCAGCAGTTATTAATGCTTTAGCAATGTTAGCAAGCAAACGCGAGCTTCGGGCACCTAAAAAACATGGTAATATTCCTTTATAATGATAAATTATATTAGTTAAACTATATTATCATCTGATTCTTGGAAGAACTTCGTAGGTGAACGTAGAAAGGGGAGATTAGTATGACTACAAATCCTTGGTTGATCATGGCAATTAACATGACAGTTGTATTTGCTGTTCTTATTGCTTTAGGGATTTTGATGCAAATTGTTTATTGGATTGATCCAACAAAAAAAAAATTAAAAAAAACTAGTGTGGCAACTCCCACTCCATCTTCTGAATCAAGTGTAGCGACTCCAACCGTTACGACCAATGATGAAGAGGTAATAGCAGCTATTGTAGGTGCAGTTGTTGCGATGGGATATTCTTCACATCAAATCGCATCTATTCGACCCATCATTAGTAAAACATGGCGTATGGATGGTCGACTCAGTGGTAGAAACTGATTAAACATTCTAGGAGGAGAATTTGTATGAGTAATGCTTCAACAACTTCAGCTAATACGAAACAACCAACTGAAGAAGTAATGGCTGTTATCGTAGGTGCTATTTCAGCAATGGGATACACAGCTGATCAAATTGCCTGTGTTCGTCCTATCATTAGCCAAAACTGGCGTTTTGAAGGTCGATTAAAGGGTAGAGGATGTTAATTAATTTAATATTATAATGTTAGCAATAGATAACTCTATTAAAAATAAATATGCTAATGTTTTACTATAGTAGGAGGAATTTGAAATGAAACAATTTAATGTAACTGTGAATGGTACAACTTATGATGTAGTAGTAGATGAAGTAAAAGCAGCAGCTACACCAGCTCCAGCTGCAGCCCCAAAAGCAGCAGCTGCACCAGCTTCAAAAGCTGCACCAGCTCCAGCAGCTAAACCTGCAGCACCAGTAGCAGCAGGTGCTGAAACTGTTAAATGCCCAATGCCAGGTAAAATTCTTTCCGTAGCAGTAACTGTTGGTCAAGCAGTTAAAAAAGGCGAAGTGCTTTGCGTATTAGAAGCTATGAAAATGCAAAATGAAATTTATGCTCCTCATGATGCAACTGTAACTGATGTTCGCGTAGCTGCTAATCAGACTGTATCTACAGGAGAAGATTTAATCGTTTTAGGTTAATTTCAAAGTAGTTATTAGTTATGTTATAGCAAGCTGATAGTTCTATTAGCTTGCTCATAACGGAATAGGGGGAACGTACATGGATGCTTTTATGGTCGCATTAAACGCTGTGTGGAATGACAGTGGTTTTATCGCATTCACATGGGGTAACCTCGCAATGATCGTTGTTGGTTTACTTTTACTTTATTTAGCATTTGCTAAAGAATTTGAACCACTATTATTAGGTCCTATTGCGTTTGGTTGTATACTAGCTAACTTACCACGTAATGGCTTTGAAGAAGGTGTTATGGCCTTAATTAGCCAAGGGATTAAATATGAAATATTCCCTCCTTTGATTTTCTTAGGTGTAGGAGCAATGACAGACTTTGGTCCATTAATTGCTAATCCTAAGACATTATTGTTAGGTGCAGCAGCACAATTTGGTGTTTTTATAGCTTTAGCTGGCGCTATGTTGGTAGGATTTACTGAACAACAAGCAGGTGCTATTGGTATTATTGGCGGCGCAGATGGACCTACATCTATTTATTTAGCCTCTAAAATGGCACCAGAATTGTTGGGTGCAATTGCTGTAGCTGCGTACTCTTATATGTCTCTTGTTCCATTGATTCAGCCACCAGTTATGAAGCTACTTACTACTGAATCAGAACGTAAAATTAAAATGGAACAATTACGTGAAGTAACTCGTTTTGAAAAAATTGTATTCCCAATTGTATCAACAATATTTATTTCCTTATTATTACCACCAATTACTTCTTTATTAGGATGTTTGATGTTAGGCAATTTACTTCGTGAATCTGGAGTTACACAACGTTTAGCAGATACATCTGAAAATGCATTAATCAACATTGTTACCATATTCTTGGCAACAGGTACTGGTTTAACAATGGATGCTGAACATTTTATTGATTTAAAAACATTAGAAATTATTGTATTAGGCTTAGTTGCATTTATCGGCGGTACAGCAGCAGGTGTAATATTTGGTAAGATTATGTGCAAATTTGATGGTGGTAAAACAAATCCACTTATTGGTTCAGCAGGTGTATCTGCTGTTCCGATGGCAGCACGTGTATCACAGGTTGTAGGTTCTAAAGCTGATCCTAGTAACTTCTTATTGATGCATGCTATGGGACCTAATGTGGCAGGCGTAATTGGGACTGCAGTAGCTGCAGGTACAATGCTTGCTATGATAATGCCTAATTAATTCGTGTTAATACTATGTATTCTCTATTCTTCATTGATAGAGAGTACATAGTATAAAGAAATCTAAAGTCCAATCATATATATGAGAGGATGCATGATGTGAGATATAAAGAGGTGCTTGAATTGTTATCAGTAGAAATTAAAATTCTAATATGCACTTTATATTCACTACTTATATTTTTTGTGGCGGGCTATACGATTGGATCGTCCCGTAAGCTCCAATGGTTTCAACGACGAACTAAGTATTCTTTTTTTAACAGGAGAGGTATCATTAGTGAACATTTATTCTTTGGGTATCCTAAGACAAAAGAAGGAATCTTAGTCACGTTATGTATGTGCATTGCAATACTAGTAGGTTGCAGTGTAGTATGCTATTATTTGTAACGTATAGTTTTTTTGCCATCTCTTGTTATATGTTTGGATCATATAAACTATCTTTATTCTCGGTTAGGAGATGATGATGTATGGGTTCGGCAGAACAGACTTTAATTGTATTAGCTGTCATGGCGGTTTTATTTGTTACAGAAATTATTCCATTAGCAATTACTTCATTAGGCGGAGCTATAGCACTTGGCTTATTAGGTATTATACCAGCAAAACAAGTTTTTTCGGGATTATCAAATAGTACTGTAGTATTATTTGCGGGAATGTTTGTTATTGGCGGTGCTATGTTTTATACTGGATTAGCACAAAAAATAGGTACACTTGTTGTTTCAAAGGCCGGTTCTGGTGAAAACAGATTAATGTTTGCAGTTATGGTTGTTACTGCACTCATGTCCTCTGTTTTATCAAATACAGGTACTGCAGCTGCTCTATTGCCAGTAGTAGTCGGCATTTGTTCAGCTGCTAATATTTCTGCAAGTCGTCAATTAATGCCAATGGCTTTTGCTGCTAGTATTGGTGGTATCATCACTTTAGTTGGTACACCACCAAATATTATTGCAAACGGTGCATTAGGTGAAGCAGGTTTAACAAAATTTGGGTTCTTTGAATTCGCATGGATTGGTATTCCGTTAACTGTTGCTACCATTTTATTTATGATGACAATTGGTAAGCGGTTTTTACCTAATAAAATTATTTCTGGTGATGTAGAAGTTGAGCAAGAAGTAGATCCTGAATGTGTGTCCAATGATCCTAAAAAAATGTGGTTATCTGGCATTATTTTATTAGCTGTAGTTATATGTATGGCTGCAGAATTATTGCCATTATATATTGCCGCTGTTATAGGGGCGATTCTTTGTGTACTAGTTGGATGTATGAAAGAAAAGCAAGCTTATGCATCGATTGATTGGGTTACTATTTTCTTATTTGCTGGTATGATGCCAGTTGCCTCTGCAATGGATAAATCAGGAGCAGGGAAAATGATTGCTGATGTTGTACTAAGTGTTATGGGTAGTGATCCTAATCCTGTATTTGCAACAGCTGTATTGTTTATTTTGTCTTGTTTATTAACTCAGTTTATGTCTAATACAGCATCTTGTGCTTTATTAGCACCAATTGGTATTTCTATTGCAAAAGGCATGGGTGCTGATCCTCATGCAGTATTAATGGCAATCGCTGTTGCTGCATCTTGTGCGTTTGGTACACCAGTTGGTACACCTCCAAATACTATTGTATTAGGACCAGGTCAATATTCTTTTATGGACTATGTAAAAGCGGGTGTTCCACTTATACTTGTTTGTTTCGTAGTAAGTTTAATCGTTATTCCAATAGTATGGCCTTTCTTTTAAAAGTATATAATAGAAGTGGTTATAATATATTAGATTATACGTATCATAATATATGTTGTTTAATGATATAAGCTATAATTATAGTGATCTGTATCGATTTTCTCGGACAGATAGTATCATTTACTATTTAGAAATGAGTTCGGTATGTAACCGAGCTCATTTCTTTTATTTTAGGTTACTACATTCCATATTCTAGTCATCTACATAGCTATTTAATTTGTTGAAACACACTTATATGAGTAAAATATCATAATATAGTAGATACTATTTTTAGAACAAGAAGTTTCTATCACGTAGGACTCTATACTTCTTAGTATTAACATATTTTGAATAATGGTTATAGGACAAAACGTGTTGTTTTAAATGCCGATGGAACTAGGAAATCACTAGCTCTATCGGTATTTTATATTTTTTAGTGAACTTTAAAGGGTGAGCAAAATACCATTACATCTGATGGAACATTTATGATTTAACTATAAAATGAATAGAGGTATAAACATCTATGATGTTTGTTATGTAATGAATTTATTCATGAAAGAGTAATAGTTATATGGTGGACACATAGTATATATAGATAGGATAGCACAGCACCGATATAATTGATAATAAAATCATTAATATTAGGGCTAAAAAAATATTAAATTGAGAATATCTAGAAAAGACATATTGTTATTAAATTAGCAAAGAATTATAAATGAATTATATTATCATTTGGTAAAATGTCTTTATAATATATGACTTTTTATAGATTTATAATTGCTAAAATTTAATAAATAATTATTATCCTTTTGTTTGACAATCCAATAGAAACATGTAATAATGAGAACATAAGTTAAGGCAGGTGCCTTTTTAAATGATAAAAAAAGTTATATTCTATATTTGGAGGTATTATCATGAGAGTTATTGCTGACGGTTGTATTAAATGTGGTTCTTGTGCTTCTGTATGCCCAGTAGGTGCTATTAATGAAGGCGAAACAAAATATGAAATTAATGACACTTGCATCGACTGCGGTTCTTGCGAATCTGTTTGTCCTTGCTCTGTTATCTCTGCTGAATAAGAACGCAAACGTAGAAAGCCAGTAAACTCTTATGTTTACTGGCTTTTTTATTTTTCAAAATTGGCAAAAATCACTACATTTCGTCAGCGTTGCTCAACCGTTGCTCACCCTTTATGAGTGCTTCACCGTGGGGTAATCTGTTAACCGCATCAATATATTGTTGTACAGTTTTATGAGTGTAAACCTCTTGCGTAATATTATCCTTACTTGAGTGGTCAACGATCCGTTTGATGATAACGCAAAACTCATTAATAAAAGCAGAAGTATACTTGAACGAGCAAAAGAAAGAACTGGAGCGAGCGAACAAAGACCGTAGAACAAGTAAGCTACTTAATATTTTATTGGGTGGAACGGTTATATATCTTGCTGTAAAGAATTAGCATGATTAAAATGTAGCAATTACTTATGTTTATAACGAATTTCACACGATTCGTCGCAAGATTTAAAACGATTAATATAATATAAAAAGAGCCTATCGACTTAGAATATATCTAGGTTGATAGGCTTTATTTTTTTGTAAAAATAGGAAGAAAAATATTGATAATATACCGAAAACGGTATATAATAAAAGCATAAGGTGAAGGGAGGTGATAGAAATGGATAAGTCAGATATAGAATGGCTAATAACTTTACTAGTGACAATATGGCTAGCAGTTAGAAAGCCAAAAGAAAAGCCCTCAAATCGTAAGCGCCGTCGAAAAGCAAAACGATAAGAGAGCGGTGAAGGGAGAGGGAAACCTCTCCTAACACTTTCATTATAACAAAGGAGAATAACAAATGAAAGTAACATGGATAGATATTGCATTAATAATGCTTACAGCTTGGTCGATATATTTTATAGATTTTGATAAAGAAGCAGCAAAGGCTTTTATTACAGGCGGAGTATTAGTGTGGTTGATGTTTAGACGAGGAATTTTGAAATGAAAATAGACGATATATTTACAACAAAAGAAGCAAGTGAATTATGGAAAATTAGTCAGGAAACTGTAAAAAAAGCATGTACAGGACAACGGAATCTACCGCCACGCTTTACAGAAGATGAATGCAGAAAGTCAGGGGGAACATGGCTGGTAACACGTCAAGGAATGGAACGGGTGTATGGAAAAGAATCCGGTTTAAATCGTGTAACAGAAGACGCGGCAGAATGTGATTAGCCATTTAAATCTCTGCAAAGTTTGCAACGGTTGCTCAACCTAAAATTAAAGGAATGCAGTAATCATGCGTATAATTAGAGTTTTTAAATTATCTCTGCTGAATAGTATAGATATGTTACGATGCAACGATGTAATATTTTATTAATAAAATAAGAAAAGTTGATTGAGACGTGTTGATCTCTATTCATTTTATTGGATAGATATTACTAGGCTATTTTAGGAATGAGTTCAGTATTTACTGAACTCATTCCTTTTAATTTTCTCTCATTATAACAACAAATAGTGTTAATTAGTACCATATATGGTTATCGATAAGTACTTAAATAACGTGTATTAGCTATTGTATACAGGAAAAGTGTAATTAATACAAGGAAAATTTTAATCAAGTTAGAAAGTCGAATGGATTTTAAAATAGAGCCGGTACAGGTAGGTAATGAATGAGAATTTACTAATTGGGCGATGTAACGGAATTGTTTATTTTGTAGAGTATTATGGAACTTAGGCATAAAACATAAGCTGATACGTCAATTTTCACCATGGTAACAGGGGGAACGCAAAATCATAAAGTTGATAGAGATTGGTTTTACAGAAGAAAGGTTATAAGTTTTGATGCTTTTTTAAAGGCGCATCAGCAGTATGCCAATAGATATAATAACATAGCAGAAAATATTGGATTTTACATATCTCAGGCATATATAACAAAGTACGTTTTACCTACATCGTTAGGAGTCTATGTCACACATGTTGACTATTATAGAGTATTATTAGATTTTAGATAATACATTATTTTACATTATAAGAACATGTCATGTATAATAAATATGATTAGTAGCATATTAGAAGTGAGGTGTTATATTGTTTTATGGACTTTTATTAGTTTGTTTAGTAATAGATCAAATAACAAAATATGTTGTTAGAACGCATATGATGGTAGGCGACTCAATTCCTCTTCTATCAAATGTATTCCATATTACATATATTTTAAATCGGGGTGCAGCTTTTGGAATCCTAGAGAATCAAAGACTATTTTTTTTAGGCATTGTACTTATTTTATTAGTTATATATATCATATTTCGACATACTATTCACAGAGGGCCAAGATATTTAAAGATAGGTGCAGCATTGTTAATGAGTGGTGCTATTGGTAACGGTTGGGATCGATTTCATTATAATGCAGTGATTGATTTTTTTGATTTTAGGATTTGGCCTATCTTTAATGTGGCAGATATTGCTATTTGTATTGGGGTCTCTTTAGTAGCATATTATATGATACGGAGTAAATAGAAACGATTACTATATATTCTTATATATATGTTTATATATCAGTTGTTATATAGCATTATAGTATGAATGAATTGAAAATTTCTTAGTATCAATAGAGTTACCATAAGACGTGAATAATACATGTATAATTAATAATATGCATAGATAAATATTCTAGGAGGCTGACAATCACTAAGTATGTTATATCTATATCAATATAGCCTATTTTATGAGGTATGGATAATATGATTGAATGATGATAGGTCTTATATAGTATAAATAATAAATTATTAAGGAGTTATTGAAAATGGAAAGTAAAGAATTCCTTGTTAATGCTCAGGAAGCAGAGGCTCGGCTAGATATTTTTTTAATAGGTCGCATAGAAGGTTCGCGTAGTTTTATCCAAAACTTAATTAAAGCAGATCATGTCAGTGTAAATCAAAAAGTACGTAAACCTAATTATCGACTTACAGAAGGCGATGTGGTTGCTGTTTCAATACCAGAGGCAGAAAGTGTAGAAATTATACCAGAAGATATTCCTTTAGATTATATTTATGAAGATCATGATATAGTTATTGTTAATAAACCTCGAGGAATGGTTGTACATCCTGCATTATCTAATTACTCTGGTACCTTAGTTAACGCATTGCTTTTTCATTGTAAAGATTTATCTGGTATCAATGGTGCTATTCGTCCGGGAATTGTTCATCGTCTAGATAAAGATACATCAGGTGTTATGATGGCGGCTAAAAATGATATGGCACATATGGGCTTAGCAGAACAAGTGAAAGAACACAGCGCTAAGAGAACATACTTAGCGTTGGTGCAAGGCAATATTGTGGAAGAAAAAGGAACTATTAAAGCCCCTATCGGACGGCATCCTAAAGATCGTATGAAAATGGCGGTTGTATTTGAAAATAGTAAAGAAGCAATTACTCATTTCACTGTATTAGAGAGGTTCGGACATCATACTTTAGTAGAATGTGTCTTAGAGACTGGGCGAACTCATCAAATTCGAGTACACTTTGCCTATATCGGTCATCCCGTAGTGAATGATCCATTTTATGGATATCGAAAAATGGATTTTCCTATTCAAGGACAAGCCTTACATTCTCATACGCTAGATATCATACATCCTATTAGTAATAAAAAAATGCATTTTGAGGCTGATATTCCTGAAGATTTTTTAAATTGTATTGAGTTTGCTAAACAGTATCGATTAAAAAAGGGGAGCTAATGGAAGAAGAACGTGTATTAATGGATGAGCAAAATATTACGCGAGCGATTCGACGCATTGCTCATGAGATTTTAGAACGCAATCGAGGACTGGAAAATGCTATTTTAATAGGTATTGAGCGACGAGGTATTTTTCTTGCTGAGCGATTGCGCAAAGAAATTGAATCAATTGAAGGTGTTCATTTAGACTGTACATCAATGAATGTTGCTATGTATCGAGATGATCGTGATATGAGACCTAAAGAGGGAGTCTCATTTGTACTAGATACAACTGGTAAATTGGTTATTTTAGTAGATGATGTATTATATACGGGACGAACCATTCGCTCGGCTTTAAATGCACTTATGGATGCAGGAAGGCCTAGGGCGATTCAGTTAGCTGTATTAGTAGATCGTGGCCATCGTGAATTACCTATTCGAGCCGATTTTGTGGGAAAAAACATTCCTACATCTCATTTGGAAAATGTTAATGTGCAAGTTAAAGAATTTGATGGGACTGACGCAGTCATATTAACTACATAGTTGAATTTTATATACATAAGTAAAATATAATATAGTCTTATTTTTACCAGTACATATAATTTGTATTTAGAATAATATGGCGTAGTTCATGATTTTTACCATAGTAGAAATAGATATGGAAATCAATAATAGATAGAAAAACTATCATGTAGATACAATTTACATGATAGTTTAAAAGACAATGAAATAATATACTTTATGATTGAAAATAGCCACTTGCAATCATCATTTTAAGAAAGTATATGTTTGTAGTTAATGTTCTATAACGATAGGAGACATTATATAATCTAATCCACCTTGCCTATACTGGGAATTTTTCATTGAAAGTTGCTGTATATCAGTGGCTCGTGTATCTAATTGTGCAAGTTCATAGGGCAGACCAGATAGTTGTTTAAAAAAAGGCGCCCATTTCTTTATAATCGGTGTTTCTCCATTATAATGGCGTAACCAAATTTTTCCTTTTTTAGAAAGTCCTAATAAACGTGCATAAGGTGGAACTATTGTATTGCTTTTGCTAGCAAGGGAACATGTAATATGGAGTAGAAGATTAGCGGCGATTCTGTTAATACGTGCATAGGAATAACGCTTAGATTTTATGAGTCCCAGAGCAGAATCCCATGAGGATGCTTGGCCGGCTTTTATAAATTTATTCTCTAAACCCTCTGTCATATCCTGTATTGTTTTTAAATCGTTAATGGTATGAGTTCGTAACATGGTTAATAACATATCTTCGTAGCGTTGAAAAGATGTGTATTGGCCTTTACTCATGGTAGAAGACACGTCACTAGATATAGATGTAGGAAAATACTTTTCTAAGGACTCAATAGTTTTGGCTGCAAGGTTACGAACAAGTGCTTTTCGTAGAGCTGTACCAGATGGGTATGAAGATGATAAACTTAAAGAATGATGGTGTCCTTGACGTTGAATGAGAATGGGATTTAATGCTAGATTGTTATTTTCTATGGCACGTAAATACTCAATAGCTAATAGATTATTTGGTTCATTCATCAGTATACCTAGATCATGGTTATAATCTATAATACTTTTTCGCAATGCATGACCATAAAAGGCTCCTGTAGTTAATAAATTTCTACAATTTCTTTGAATATCCACGTTGTTCATTAGGCTAGATAATTTTTTTAACCGTGTTAATTCATTGGTTTCGGCACCAAAAGCAAGATAATGAGCGCCCAACGCATTGGCTAATCGGAGTGCACCAGTAGCAAAATACTCAGCACTGGAAAGTGTGTAAATTGTTGACAACTCAAATATTAGATCAGCACCATTACATAGGGCCCAACGAGTTCTATGGAATTTATTAAATAAAGCAGGTTGGCCGCGTTGTACAAAGGAACCACTCATAATGATAAGAATAGTAGCGTCTTTGTAGTTCTTTTTTAATTGTTGAATTTGGTAAGCATGACCTCTATGAAAGGGATTATATTCTGCAATAATAGCAATCGTCTCCATAATATCTCCTTAAACTATAACAAAGATTACTATTATTTTAATATATTAAAATATAGTTGACTAGGTGGCTACTAAATAGATAAAGATATGGTATAATATTCGTTGCATACACAATAAATTTATTAAATACCATATTCCTTGTAGAATATTTTTATGTGTCTATGATATAATGTGAAACGTAAGCTAATGTGCTTAGAGGAGTGATTATTTGAAAAATTTATTATTAATTGGCATTCTAAGTGTTTTTTTCCTCTTATCAGCTGGATGTGGTAGTGATAATATATTGGATTCCTATAGCTTTGGGGAGCAAGTGTTCCATGCAGGGCAATCTGAAATTACCGTGGAATTACCCTATGAGTTAGGTAAGAATAAAAATACAACAGAGTCACCAGATGGATATCCGCTAGACTCCTATGCTGGATTAGGTGAACATATAGCAGTATATATAGAAGCAAAACATCCTACTGCTACTAAAATATTACCAGATCCATCAACAATTACCGATAAAAGTGTAAGTGTATTTCAAAGTAATCAAGGTGATGTATCTCAAGATACTATTGATTTAGGTGGTGTACAAGCTCATAAAGTTACAGCCACTTTTATACAGAATAATATTAAGTATAGTTTTTTACAATATGTCTTTTTAGATAAAGGGGTATTGTGGAATATAGTCTACCAATATCAGACTGATGATGAGGTAGGAGCTGGTATCAGCAAAGAAATTGCAGACAAAATTAAGGTTACTCATTAAAGAAAGAGGGATATGTTGATGAACGTATTAGTAGTTAATTGCGGTAGTTCTTCCTTGAAATATCAATTGCTTGATATGACAAATGAAAGTGTGTTAGCAAAAGGACAGTTTGAAAAAATTGGCGCAAAAGATGCAATTTTTACACATAAACGACCTAATGCTGATAAAGTAGAACGTGTTGAATCTATCTTGAATCACAAAGAAGCGTTAACCATTCTATTAAATATTTTGGTAGATGATCAATATGGTGTTATTAAATCTATGGATGAAATTGATGCAGTTGGTCATCGTGTTGTACATGGGGCTGAAAAATTTGCTGATTCCGTATTGATTACGCCAGCTGTTATGGAAGCTTTAAAGGAATGTGCTAAAATTGCACCACTTCATAATCCACCAAATATTCAAGGTATTGAAGCTTGTCAAGCTATTATGCCGAAAGTTCCTCAAGTAGCTGTATTTGATACTGCATTCCATCAAACTATGCCAAAAGAAGCATTTTTATATGCTCTTCCTTATGAAGCCTACTCTGAATTAGGTGTTCGTCGTTATGGCTTCCATGGTACATCTCATAAATATGTAGCACAACGTTGTGCAGAATTAATGGGAAAACATATGAGCGATTTGCGCATCATTTCTTGTCATTTAGGTAACGGTTCATCAGTAACAGCAATTAAAGGCGGACGCTCTATCGATACTTCTATGGGCTTCACACCATTATCTGGCCTAGTAATGGGAACTCGTTGTGGTGATATTGATCCTGCCATTGTACCTTATTTAATGAATAAATGGGATATGACTTATAGTGAAGTCGACTCTTTGATGAATAAGAAATCTGGCGTATTGGGAATTTCTGGCGTATCTAATGATTTCCGTGTACTAGAAGATGCAGCTAAAGAAGGAAATAAAAGAGCTCAATTAGCACTTGATATGTTCCATTATAAAGTTCGTCGTGTTATCGGTGCATATGTTGCTGTTATGGGCGGTGTAGATGCCATTGTATTTACAGCTGGTATTGGCGAAAATGGTATTGGTAATCGTGATGCAATCTGTAATGGCTTAGAATATTTAGGAACTCGTTTAGATAAAGATCTTAATAATATTCGCGGAGAAGAACGTGAAGTAAGCGTAGAAGGTTCTAAGGTAAAAATCTTTGTTATCCCTACTAATGAAGAAATTATGATTGCCCGTGATACACAACGTATTACAGGAGATTTAGTAAAAAAATAAAATAGTTAAAAAATATATGATGAGCTACCACCGAAATTGGGAAAATTTTGGTGGTAGTTTTTTATAAAGTTTATTGATCTTGTTATATTAGATTGAAACGATTTTCTATATCCTATAAGAATATATAATTAGTAAGATATGAGTAATAGCATGTTTATTTATCAATCATGAACCTTTTGTATCTAACAGATATATTCTCGTACTGGAATTAGTTAGAATATAAGAATTTATTATACTCTTTATATTCTTTGTATTTTCTACATATTCTATTGTACACCCATTAGGTTTCGCATATAATATATACTATAGAGATAAAGGAGTATGATATGAAGATTATATATCAGGAAGATTCGCAACGATCAAAAAGTGCAGAATTGTTAATAGGAATTTTAATATTAGGTGTTATTGCATTTATTATATATACGACGTATAGAAGTATTACTTCACATATTATATTGGTGGCAGAATATTTTATTGAAATTGTTACTGGATTTGTGTTGTTGAAAAATGCAGTGGGCCGTTATCGATATATTTTAACAGAGGATCGATTTATCATTGAAGAACAATCATTATTTCGAAAAAAACATTTTGAAGTACCATATACATTAATTGATGGTGTATATGCGTTTAGACAAGAAATTATGGGACAATTGAGGTTTCGTTATAAATATAGAAAGTGTTCGACAGCTGATTCTCGTCCTGTGTATGCTATGGCTTATGCGGTAGTAGACGGACGTCATGTACAACATGCAAGAGTATTGATTAAAGCAGAAGATGCATTCTTTGATTTGCTGTCCACATTTGTACCTAATCGTATCCGTGTATCACAAGAAGAGGTTGTTTTTTATGCTATTGCCCATAAAGATGCCATAAAACATGGAGAGACAGTGGAGGAGTACTTATCTTCCATGCGTTGTGATACTAATATATAATTAACTATGAGGAAAATAGATGAATACTTTATATTTGGCTTCTACATCACCACGGCGTAGTGAATTACTATCTCAAGTAGGGATTAAGCATACTGTGGTGAAGAGTAATTATAAAGAAGATAATACATTACTAACATCACCTGTGGAATTAGTGGAACGTCAAGCCTTAGGAAAGGCGAGGGAGGCTATAGGTATACCATCAGGACGACAATTAGTTTTAGGAGCAGATACAATCGTAGTTTTTGATGAACAAGTATTAGGGAAACCTATATCGATTGAAGACGCTAGGAAGATGCTTGCACAATTATCGGGAAAAGAGCACCTGGTGATTACTGGGGTAGCATTATTATGTGATGGTGTAGAACGTGTATTTCATGTAATTACAAGGGTATTATTTAAAGAGTTATCTGATGATGAAATTAATGCATATATAAAAACAGGAGAACCATTTGATAAAGCGGGAAGTTATGGTATTCAGGGAATTGGTGCTTTGTGGGTACGTGAAATTCATGGCTCCTATACTAATATAGTGGGGCTGCCTGTTGAAGTCGTGTATGATGAATTACAAAAATTATTACGATAAGATGATGCTTATCAAAAGCTATGAGCTACGGCTCATAGCTTTTCTGCGTTTTATAAGGAAAATAAGTAAAAATAAAACTGCAAATAAATGGAAAGGAGGAAGTGTAAATTATGATAAATCATTATAGAAGCGTGCACTTGTGGTGGGAATAGTATAGTGGTAATAAATTTATAGTATCTGTGTAGGAATATATGAATCAACGTGTATGGTAAAGGAATATATGTATTGAGAATATAATGGAGGGTATATGAGTATAGTTGATCAAGGATTATGGGATAAACAAATAGGCAATGCGACTAAATTTGAAAGTACGGGAGAACATATATGTGTAAAGCATATGGATACATTTCAAAGACCACGAGAAAAATTTATTGCTTTAGGCGGTGATAAGTTAGATATAGCTGAAATTTTAGCTATTTTATTGCGGACTGGTTGTAAAGGACAATCATCGATTTCTTTAGCAAAAGAATTATTACAAAATCTTTCAATGAGAGGATTACAGTTAAATAGTGCTACGATTGATGATTGTATGCAAGTAAAGGGGATTGGGGAAGACAAAGCAGTAACCATTGGAGCTGCTATTGAATTAGGAAGACGACTAGTAGAAACAAAGGTGCTAGAAGAACACAAGGATTTTACATCACCTGAGACAGTTGCTTTATATGTTATGGAACGAGTGAGACATTGGCGTGAAGAACATTTTATGGCCATGTATTTAACAGCAAAAAATACATTGATTTCGATTGAAGAAATATCAAAAGGGGGGCTAACATCTAGTTTAGCAGAACAGAGAGTAGTATTTCGCTATGCCATTGCCCATAATGCGGCCTCTATTATATTGTTTCATAATCATCCCTCGGGCGATAGTACACCAAGTCAGAACGATATAAGAGTGACAAAAGTATTTAGAGATGCAGGACAACTCATGGGGATACCTATTATTGATCATATTGTTATAGGTGATAAAAACTATACTAGTTTATGTGAGAAAGGATATGTTTAGGCAAAATTGAAAATTTTTTATAAAATTTCTAGAAAATATGATAAAATGATATGATGATAGTACAAAGGAGACATACATCATATGAGTAAAGTATTTTCTTCATTAGGTAGAAATTTAAGTATAGATATGGGAAGTATTAATACCCATGTATATGTGGAGGGACGTGGCATAGTAGTGTCAGAGCCCTCATTGGTTGCAACGGATACAAAACAAGAAGGAATCATTGCAGTAGGAAGTGAAGCAGAGCGTTTATTGCTTAGAACACCAGATATGTTGGATGCGTTGCGTCCGTTAAAAGATGGTTTTATTGTTGATTATCGTGTAACCCATACTATGTTAAATTATTTCATCCATAAAGCTTCTAAGTCTGTGAGACGTTCTAGAGTTTTTATGTCAATTCCTTGTGGAATGACAGATGTGGAGCAACGAGCTATGACAGATGCTGTTATACAAGCGGGAGCTAGGGAAGTATATTTGCTTGAAACTCCTGTATTGGCTGCGTTAGGTAGTGGGCTTCCTATTTTCGACTCCTACGGGAGTATGGCTGTAGATATTGGCGGAGGTACTGTTGATATTGGAATATTAGCATTAGGTGGGACTGTCATCAGTCGATCTGTTCGATGTGGTGGCGGTGATTTTAATGCGGTAATTTTGCAATATATAAAGCAGTGTTTTTCTGTTATGGTAGCCGATGATACGGTAGAAGAAATTAAATGTACATTAGCGACAGCACTTATGCCAGAAGAAGACCTAGAATATACATTTTTAGGTAGAGATACATCAAATGGATTGATGAAACGTAGTGTAATCCATAGTTATGAAATTTATGAAGTACTGCAAGAGCCTATTTGTCGTATTATTAATGAAATAAAAAATGTGATTCGTCAAACATCACCAGAATTAGTAGCAGATATTATGGAAAATGGGATGGTTTTAACAGGCGGAAGTGCACAATTAACGGGATTAGCAGAATGCATTGCTAAAGAGATTGGTATTCCTGTACATGTGCCAGATGATCCATCCTTGACAGTTGCAAGGGGGCTTGGCGTTGCGGCTAAACAATTTTCTATGATGACACGTTATATTGTTGCATCTAAAAATAGAAAGGGGCGAATATAATGTTTTCATCTGAACGTAAATTGATTACTTTTATAGCGATTGCTTGCATCCTTTTAGGACTGTTGGGATATGCGTGGAAACAACGAACTCATGTTCCATTTGTAACAGTAACCTTAGAACAAATAACTACTCCATTTTCCTATGGAGCCTCTACGATTTTACGTAATTTACATACAGGGATTGAAGTTATTGATAATGCTATCGGTAATACGACCGCGCTCAGTGATATAGAACAAGAACGCGATACAATGGCGCAAAAGGTAGTAGATTATAATGAAGTAGTGGCAGAAAATATTAGATTGAGGCAATTATTAAATTTTGAAGTAGCTCATCCTGAATTTGATATGGTAGTTGCTACAGTGGTGACTAAAGATTATGGCAATTGGACTAATACATTTACTATTGACCGTGGAGCAGAAGAGGGAATAGCGATCAATATGCCTGTGGTTGTACCTAGTGGTGTAGTAGGATTTGTAACAGATGTATTTCCTCATTCATCTAGAGTACAAACTATTTTCGATCCACGTACATCAATTGGTGTCATTGTGCAACGGCCAGAATCAAGGATTGCTTCTGTAATGAAAGGTAATGGTAATAATCCGACAGAACCTATTATGGTTAATATTGCTAAAGATGGAGATATATTAGAAGGCGATACACTTATTACATCTGGATATGGTGGTATCTATCCGAAAGGATTTCCTGTAGGACATATTAAAAAATTAGAAATAGATAGTGAAGGATTCGTAAAGAATGCGATTGTTGATGCGAATGTAAATGTTAGAAATATAGAGGAAGTATTTGTTATTATACGCTCCTCTGTAACGGCTCCGAATAGTCCTAAAGAACCGCTTAAACTTGTACCACAGACTCAACGTGATCAATTAGAAGGTGTTAAAGGAGCTGTGAAACAATGAGACTCATTGCGTATATTTTATTAGGACTGTTGACCTTACTTATACAGACACAACTATTTCCGTTTCTTATCCATCAAGTGTGGATACCAAACTTATTCTTGGTTTGGATAGTCCTTATTGCAGCTATGCATGGTCGTAAAATAGGATTAATCATGGCAACGATAGCAGGTGTGATTCATGATACGATTATTTCTAACTTTTTTGGATTACACATATTTCCATATTTACTAGTTGTGTACGTAGTAACTGTATTTCGTGTTCATATTTATGAAGAACAATGGTACATTTCATGTATCACTGTAGCTATTGCAACATTGCTAGATTCTGTGATTCGAATTGCTATATTATATGCTATTCATGCAGATATTGAAATAGGAACATACATGTGGCATCTTGTATTCCCTACTATATGGGTTAATGGAATTCTTGCAGTTTTTATACATTATTTATTGTGGCGTATGCAGGAAAAAGAAAAGTATATTTGGTAAATGATTGGAGGCATCTGCGTGCTCGAAAGTTTATATAAAAAGAATAAGACAGGCCGTTTTGATGTCTTTGTATATGTAGTAATTGTCGTATTTTTAGTATTAATTGCGCGCCTCGTATATTTGCAAATTATTGAGGGTGAATATTACCAATCTAAAGCTGAAGGCAATCGACTTCGCATGGTTTCTATGACAGCGGCTCGAGGAATTATGTACGATAGAAATGGACAAATTCTTGTGGGATCGCGTCCTGCATATACGGTCTCCATTATGCCTACAGGAAAAGAAATCGATGAAAAAACACTTATCTCTTTAGCAAGTCTATTAAAAACTATACCAGATATATTAAAGGAAAAAATTAGTTCTCATAAAGGCGGATATGAACCAATTCGTTTAGCAACTGACATTACTATGGATGTAGTTACTAAAATTGAAGAACATCATGATGAATTTCCTGGCGTTACTATTGATGTAGAACCGCTGCGCTATTATCCTTATGATTCATTAGCTTCTCAATTATTTGGATATGTAGGCGAAATTAGTGAAGAAGAACTTGGAGAGATAAAGAAAAATAATCCTGATTCTTTAGTTAATCAAGGAACTATTTTGGGCCGATCTGGATTAGAAAAAATGTATGACTCTGTTCTACGTGGTACTGATGGAGGAAAACAACTAGAAGTTGATGCCAGTGGCCGTGTTGTTGCTGAGGTGGGACGCAAGCATACAATCCCTGGCGACGATATTCATTTGACGATTGATTTAAAATTGCAAAAAGTCGCAGAAGAAGCAGTTCATAAACAAATTTCCTTATTACGACAACAGCATATTCCCGCTAAAGGCGCTGCTGTAGTGGCTCTTGATCCTAATACAGGTGCCGTGTTGGCGATGGTGAGCTCTCCAGAATTCAATCCAAATTGGTTTGCACAAGGCATTACAACACAACAATGGACACAGTTAAATACAGATGCAGGGCATCCATTTGATAATAAGGTTATTTCTGGAGAATATCCACCAGGTTCACCATTTAAAATAGTAACAGGATCAGCTGCCCTAGACTTAAAAAAAGTAACACCGGACGAGCAAATTTTTGATAGTGGTCGTCATTGGCTCATTGATAAAAGAAATGCAGAAGGAGAAGCATTAGGATGGCTTGATTTTAATACGGCTTTAGCTAAATCTGACAATGTATACTTTTATGAAATGGGCAATCGAGTTGGTATAGATAACCTTAATAAATACGCTAAATATTATGGTCTTGGAGAAAAGACTGGCATAAAATTATACGGAGAAGCTACAGGTAATTTAGCAAGTCCAGAATATAAACGCAAAGTATTTGATCAAGATTGGTATTTAGGAGAAACATTTGATGCTGCTATAGGACAATCTTTTACACTAGTTACGCCAATTCAGATGGCAGTATTAATGTCAGAAGTAGCTAATGGTGGAATACGATACCAACCATATGTTGTGAGTCGTATAGATAATGCAGATGGAACACCAGCAGAAATTTATGGACCAAAAAAAATTGGAACCTTACCTATTTCTAAAAGTGTTATGGATTTAGTTCGTAATGGGTTACGAGATGTTACTGCAGAAGGGGGAACGGCAGGGGAAATATTTAAAGGATTTCCTATTTCTGTAGCTGGTAAGACGGGGACAGCCGAAAATGCAGCAGGTAAAGATCATGGGTGGTTTGTTGCATATGCACCTTATGATAAACCTCAAATTGTAGTAGTTGCACTGGTAGAACAAGGAAGCTTTGGTGCTGGCTCAGCAGGTCCTATTGTCCGAGCAATTCTAGACGCTTTTTTCAATGTACGCAGCAAAGATGATAAAGAAGCTGTGAAACAATCATTTGGCACTACTAGTGACAATCAGAAAGTAATGGTAGGTCCTTCTACGATATAACTCAATTATTTTTAAGAAAGGATAGTCATATGGGAATGATAATTGCACTCGTATCTGGAAAAGGTGGTGTTGGTAAAACAACACTTACTACTTGTTTAGGGACAGCTTTAAGTCAAAATGGGCATCACGTGCTAATAACAGATGGTGATTTGGGATTACGTGATCTAGATCTAGTTTTGGGCAAAGAAAATGAAGTTGTATTTGATCTTACAGATGTTTGTGCAGATCCAGAATATATGGATGCGGCAGTTATTTCAATACGTGACCGATTAGATTTCTTACCAGCGTGTCAAAGTAAACGTTGGGAGGATATAAAGAGAAAAAATTATCGAAAAATGATGCGTCGCTTATCGAAACAATATGATTATATATTAATTGATGCGCCGGCAGGCATTGGTCGAGGTAGTGATACCATTATTGATATTGCGGATCGAGTTATCATTGTATCTCAACCATTTTGGGTATCGTTGCGCAATGTAGGACGCATTATGCAAGTATGTCATGAAAAACGAAAATTTGATTATGCTTTAGTTATTAATGGCATGTCGCAAAGTGTATGTAGTGAATTAGATATTAATACGATTATGTCAACTGTGGGAGTTGAAAAATTAGCTACTATTATTCCTTATCATCAGGATATCATTTCGTATACCCAAGAAGGACGATTACATGAATTAGCACCTGAGTGGCTTCTCACAATGTTAGAGCCACTTGTTACATTTACACAAACTGGTATGGCCATCGATGAGAATCGTTTAACGCATACATATGATAATTTATTTACTAGTGTCATAGATTCACAAAAGGTAGAACCTGTAAATACAGATACAATAGTAGAAGAAAATTCTGAAGAAGATACAAACATACAGATTAATTGTGAAAATACTGCATCTAATCATCATTCTCATGATGATAGTTATAGAAAAAACTATGATGAAAGAGAATCGAATGATAATCCAGTGACATCTAGTACATGGATGCATCGTATGCTTTCACCGATTAGTCAATTATTACATAGGCAAAAATCTATGAAGTGGTCTCATTTAGTACGTAGAAGATAGGAGATTATATGTGGCAACGAATATGGAGAGAATGGGACTGGACAATTGTTATTTGTACGGTTTTATTAGTTGGAATTGGTGTTACAGTCATTGGAAGTGCTACGCATGTTAATAAAGAAGGACTGGCTATTACAGGTCTAGTTACCAAACAACTTGTCTTTTTTTTCGTTAATGTAATATTAGTTATTGCCTTGCAATGGTTTGATTATCATCGATTTCGAGCATTATCTAAGCCAATCTACATAATTACTTTGCTAATGTTATTAGCTGTTATGTTTGTCGGAACATCTGCTCTAGGCGCTCAAAGATGGATTCAAATAGGAAGTATTACCATTCAGCCTTCTGAATTTTCTAAACTATTAATGATTATTTGTATGGCTCGATTATTAGAAAATAGGGTGGGTACATTTACGACATTTAAAAGCTTGTTACCTGTAGTTGTGTATATTGGAATACCTATGTTACTAGTATTCAAACAACCAGATTTAGGAACTTCCTTAGTATATATGGCGATTATGGTAGGTATGCTATTTATTGCTGGTGTTAGAATGCGTTTAGTGCAAATTATGGCAGGTATTGCTGTCATAGCAGCACCGTTTGGTTGGTTTTTATTACATCCTTATCAAAAACAGCGTATATTGGTCTTTTTAAATCCAGATATTGATCCATTTGGATCTGGCTATCATATTATTCAATCAAAAATTGCTATTGGTTCAGGATTAATTATGGGGAAAGGGTTATTTGAAGGAACCCAAAGTCAATTGAATTTCTTGCCAGAAAATCATACAGATTTCATTTTTTCCGTAATTGGTGAAGAACTAGGGTTTATTGGATGTGTAATAGTTTTATTGTTATTGTTTACATTAATTTATCGAGCGATTCGTATTGCTTATAGTGCCAATGACAATTTTGGCATGTTATTGGCTACGGGTATAGGTTCTATGTTTACCTTTGAAGTACTAGTTAATGTAGGCATGACTACGGGGATAATGCCTGTAACAGGGATTCCTTTGCCATTCATCAGTTATGGTGTCAGTGCATTAACAACTAATATGTTCAGTGTAGGAATTTTATTAAATATTGCTATGCAACGTAAAAAACTTATGTTCCAGTAGGTTAATGGATGAAATAAATAAAATATACTTTATAAGTGTTAAGTTATACTCGATCGATAGATATGCGTTAGAAATAGTGCTACTCCTTAGTATAATTAGCATCTATAAATATATGAGGAGTAGTTTTTCTGTTTTATACATAGATTAAGATTGAGTTACTACATATCACATGGTATTATACTCATTTTGTTACTATAAAACTTTGAATATATGGAGGTATTATGATTGAATTAGATACATCTTGGTTACAACATGTAGAAAAACCAGCACGATATACTGGTGGTGAATGGAATAGTATTGTTAAAGACCATCGCCAAGTCGATGTAACCATGGCATTAGCCTTTCCAGATGTATACGAAGTCGCCATGAGTCATTTGGGGATTAAAATTTTATACTCTTTAATTAATGAACGAACCGATGCTTGTGCAGAACGTGTATTTGCACCTTGGCATGATATGGAAGCAGAAATGCGTAATAGGAGTATTCCTTTATTTTCACTGGAAACAAGAACAGCTATTAAGGAATTTGATATAGTAGGATTTACATTACAATATGAAATGAGTTTTACTAATATTCTTAATATGCTGGATTTAGCAAATATACCTTTATTGGCAAAAGATAGAGATATGTCTTTTCCTTTAATCATTGCTGGTGGTCCTTGTTCTTATAATTTGGAACCTTTGGCTGAATTCTTTGATATTGCATCTATTGGTGAGTCAGAAGAATGGACGAATGAGTTTATTGATTTATATAAACAAGAAAAAGAATTAGGCTTTCCAGGAGGAAAGGAAGCTTTCTTACGTAAAGTTGCATTAATTCCTGGTTCTTATGTGCCATCCTTATATGAGCCTCAATATAATGAACAAGGAGATTTTACGGGTCTACATATACTAGCACCAGAAGCACCTAATCATATTGAAAAAAGAATTATTGAAGATATGGAACATGTACATGTGGCCACTAAACCTGTTGTACCCTATTTAGATATTGTTCACGATCGAGCCGTTCTAGAATTATTTCGTGGATGTTCAAGGGGATGTCGGTTTTGCCAAGCGGGCATGATTTATCGGCCTGTTCGTGAAAAAACACCAGAACGATTAGTGGAAATTGCTAAAGAAATCATTGCTAATACAGGTTATAATGAAATTTCTTTAATGTCATTAAGTTCTGCCGATTATTCAAAATTACCAGAATTAGTTGATATGCTCATGGAAGAGTTTAAGGATAAGCAGGTGAGCGTTAGCTTACCATCATTACGAATTGACAGTTTCTCTATTGATATTGCTAAAAAAGTTCAGCAAGTTAGAAAATCAGGGCTTACTTTTGCTCCAGAAGCTGGCACACAACGTATGCGTGATGTCATTAATAAAGGTGTAATAGAAGAAAATTTACTAGCAGCTTGTACGAATGCATTTAAGTCAGGTTGGAATACAGTTAAACTTTATTTTATGATGGGACTACCGACAGAAACTGATGAAGATGTAGCAGGGATTGCAGATTTGGCGTATAAAGTACTTGATTTGCACCGGGAGATAACGGGTAAGCGAAATGGAAAAGTAACGGTTAGTGTATCTTTTTTTGTACCTAAAACACATTCTCCTTATCAATGGTATGGGCAACAGGAAGTAGAAGAAATTCATAGAAAGCAGCAATATTTAAAATCTCTCATTAATAATCGTAATATTTCTTATCACTATCATGACGGCTATACTGGTTACATGGAGGCCGTGTTTGCTAGGGGCGATAGAAGGCTATCAGCTGTATTAATGGAAGCGTGGAAAATGGGCTGTAAGTTTGATGGCTGGACAGAATATTTTAAGTACGATACTTGGTTAGCGGCATTTGAGAAGTGTGGTATAGATCCTGCCTATTATGCACGACGAGAACGCACTTTTGATGAACCATTACCATGGGATCATTTGGATTCCGTTGTAAGTAAAGGCTTTTTAAAACGAGAATGGAATCAGGCAATACAAGCGGCACTAACACCTGATTGTCGACGTGCATCTTGTAAAGGGTGTAATGTTTGTGCTGAATTAGATACAGCTATTATCGATTATAAGGAGGGTGGACGTGTTGAAAAAGTTACGTTTGGCATTAACTAAAGGTGAAGAATTACGTTTTTTATCTCATTTAGATTTTTCTCAAGCGGTTGAACGAACTATACGTCGAGCAGGCATACGTATGGCCTACTCTGAAGGTTTTAACCCTCATATGAAAATTAGTTTTTCGTCAGCGTTAGCATTGGGAATCACTGCGTCTAGAGAATATGTTGATATGGATACAGTTGATGAGGACTCATTAGAGAATATTATTACTCGGTTTAATACCAATGCTCCTAAAGGACTAGAAGTCATAGAAGGGAAAATTATGACTGATGAACGCATAAAAAAGATGATGGCTATTTGTAACTATGCTATTTATGAAGTTACAGGACCGATTACATCAGAGGTTGATTGGAATGAATTGTTGAAGTCCTTTAATGATGCTCATGAAATAGCTTATGAAAAGATAACACCTAAAAAGATACGGACTATTGATATTAAGCATTTTATAAAAGACCCTATTACGGCAGTGGTGCATGATAATCATACAGTTACACTTGTTATGGGGATAGGAATTTATCCTGAAGGAACAGTCAAACCCAGTGAAGTTTGGAAGCTCGGAAAGAGGCAATTTGGATGGCCAGTTACTGATGCATATGAGGTACATCGAAAAGATATTTTAATAGCTAATGAAAATGGTTTATATACACCTTTAGAAATATAGTTGTGTTTATAGATCTAATATAATTAGTAGTAGGCATTGTAGGCATTTTAGAATATGACATCAGTAGTAAGAAATTCAAGCCATAGAGTTTTATTTTCATTGTAACTTGTTTTATATAGAGAGATTGATATCGTAATTGTTTATAAATAGCGAAGGAAAGCGTATTCATCATATCTAAGTATAAAAGTGGAGGCCCATATGAAACAAATTGTTATTTCAGCTATGCCAGAAGAACTTTGTATGGCAATCGTAGATGAAGAAAATCGATTAGTGGATTATATGGTCGAACGCCCTGATGAAGAACATATTGCTAATCATATATTTAAAGGAACTATAAAAAATGTCTTACCTGGTATGCAGGCTGCTTTCCTTGATATAGGTCGTTCAGATAATGCGTATTTAAATTTACAATCTGGTAAACAAAGTCAACTGTTACAAAAACTATTTGTAGGGCAACATTTATTAGTACAAGTTGTTAAAGAAGAAATGCTTGGCAAAGGTGCTAGAGTGACTAGCGATATTAGCTTAGCAGGTCGATTTATGGTTTTATTACCATATGCGAAAGGTATTCATATTTCTAAAAAGATCAAAGATCCACTTATGCGTGAGCAATTGGCGGTGATTGCAGAACCTTACTTGAACAAAGGGTGTGGATTAATCCTTAGAACTGCAGCCTCTAAAGCTACTCCGGATGAGGTGGCTGCTGATATGGAGTTTTTATGGCATACGTGGCAATCCATACATAATAGATTTTCTATTGCTAAAGGTGGCACTTGTTTATATACAGATGCTGATTTTTGGTATCGTATTTTTCGTGAACATGTTACAGCAGATGTTAGTACTATTATTGTAGATGATCCAGTTGGTTTTAAACGCATTTCAGAATTATTGGCGTTAACTAAATTAGATGACTATATTACCCTTCAACTATATACGGATAAAGAGCCTATTTACAAAGCATATCAAGTAGATGAACAAATAGAAAGTTTGACGAATACAGAAGTTACATTGCCTTCAGGTGGAACTTTACGAATTGATCATACAGAAGCGTTAACAGTGATTGATGTTAATTCTAGTAGTTTCGTTGGACAGTCTAAAAGTGCCGAAGATTTAGCAGTTGCAGTCAATACGGAAGCTGCTAAAGAAATCTGTCGACAATTGCGATTGCGTGATATTGGTGGCATTATTGTTTGCGATTTTATTGATATGAGACAAGAGAAACATAAGAAAGATATTTTGCGAGTATTAACACGCTTAGCAAAAGAAGATAAGTCGAAAACTGTTGTATGCGGTATTAGTTCGCTAGGACTTGTTGAAATGACACGTAAGCGTAAACGACAAGGATTACAAACTATTCTTTTTGATACATGCCCTCAGTGTGGTGGTACTGGTTATATTTTTTCTGGAAAAACAGTATATTTACAAATTCTACGAAAACTACGTGATATGTATAAATTGGGACGCCTAAAAAGCGATATAGAAATAGAATGTCATCCTGATGTAGCCATATACTTTACAAAAGAAGTGTGTAAAAAACTTTCCATAGAATTACAAAAATCGATTTTTATTACTAAGAGTAAAACAATGAATCGTGAAGCCTACTCGCTACTATCGATTGGCCATTAATTGTATATATTGATAGATATATAGGAAAAGTATTGATATTATAGAAATAATAGTGTATACTAGAGAGAATTTTCACAAAATATTAATTCTTCCTATATAAGTGAGGCGTTTTAATGTGTCATTAGTAGGAGTTATATTAATTGCTATCGGTTTGGCTATGGATGCGTTTGGTGTATCAGTTAGTAAAGGTTTAATGCTGACTGAAAAAGAAACACATAAAAAGGTAATATTACCTTTACTATTTGGTATTTTTCAGATGTTAATGCCTATTATTGGGTGGGCAATAGGTGTACAATTTGCAGATACCATAGCAGCATATGATCACTGGATTATTTTAGTTCTCTTGAGTTATCTAGGTATTACTATGATACGCAACTCCTTTGATGACACAGAAGATCAAGAGGTAACCACTGGATGGGGCGAAATGCTAATGCTGTCAATCGCGACTAGCGTTGATGCAATGGCAGTGGGTATTACCTTCGCCTTTTTGTCGGTAAATGTAGTATATGCCTCATCCATTATAGGAATTATTACATTTTTTATTTCTTTAGTGGGAATTTATGCAGGACGTTTATTAGGTAATTTCTTTAAAAGTCGTGCAGAAATGATTGGTGGTATCATCTTACTCCTTATTGGGGTAAAAATTTTATTTCAACATTTAGGATATATAAGTTGATAATAAGAAGACAGTTAGTGCCATAGTAAATACTAGGACAATGTATATGGATAGTAGTATACTATCCATATACGCTAATCATATAAAAATATTACATATAGATTGACTACATCTACTATACATAATGGATGTAGTCATTTTTATATAGTTAGTTTATTAACTAAAATTAATACATACATAGCATATTTATTTTATATAAGCTTTGACAAGACAGGTTTTTTGATATATACTTAATAAGTCATAGTTTGGGTACTACCTGAACTTTGTAGCCGCATGAAGAGGTTGTAAATGACTGACTCTTGGGTTAGGCTACCGTATTCAGCGAGTTCGAAAACAAGGAGGTGTTTATCGTGTACGCAATTATTAAAACTGGTGGTAAACAATATCGTGTATCTGAAGGCGATGTAATTACTATCGAAAAATTGGAAGCAACTGCTAATGATTCTGTCACTTTTGAAGATGTATTGACTGTAGTTAATGATGGTGATGTTAAAGTTGGGGCTCCTCTTGTGGACGGTGCAAAAGTAACAGGTACAGTTCTTGAACAAGGTAAAGCTAAAAAGATTTTAGTATTTAAATATAAAGCTAAATCTAATTATCGTCGACGTCAAGGTCATCGTCAACCGTTCACTAAAGTTCGTATTGAATCTATTCAAGCATAATTATGATTTCTATTATAATTACTCGTAATTCTGATAGGCTTATTAGAAGGTGTCAGATTGAAGGACATGCGGAATATGATGATCCTGGTTATGATATTGTTTGTGCAGCCGTATCCGTGCTATCTTGTACTGCTATATTGGGGTTACAAGATATTGCACAGCAAGAAGGACACTATACAAATACGTCAGGACAATGTGATATCATATTATCTGGTGTTCTTACACAGAGTGGTCAGGATATATTAGAAACAATGATTCTTGGACTTACCGAGATCAGTAATCAATATTCTGATTTTGTAACAATTAGTGATAAGTAGGAGGTGAACGTAATGTTTACTTTTGATTTGCAATTATTTGCACATAAAAAAGGTGTATCAAGTACACGTAACGGCCGTGACAGTGAATCTAAACGTCTTGGCGTAAAATGTCATGATGGTTCTATTGTTAAAAGCGGTAATATTATCGTTCGTCAACGTGGTACCCATTTCCATCCTGGTACTAATGTTGGTATCGGTAGTGATGATACTTTATTTGCTCTAGTTCCAGGTAAAGTAGCATTTGAACGTGCTGGTCGTTATAACCGTAAGGTTAGCGTATACCCAGTAGAAGCGTAAGCAATAGTAAGAAGCTCTTAGAATTCTTAATCATATATTAAACTCTTAGTTGATATATGATAGGATTTTAAGAGCTTTTTTATATATGGATGAATATATTTAAGTTTACATACTAGATGCATAGAACATGGCCAGCATATTTTTATTATTTGATGATACTATAGATTTCAATAATATTTTCTATTTTATAGATAAGGCATCTTTTTTATATAGGAGAGATCATTTTTCCAAGATAGCAAAAGTTTCTACTATATAGTATAAGTAACTTGTTTTGATATTGCTTCAATCGATGAATAGGTATTTGGTAGAAGAAGTACAGAAAATAATATGTAAAGAAAGAGTAAAATAACCATCTGGAGCATAATTTATTTATAATATAGATGCTGAGACCTAATCTTGTAGTTGTCATATGATATAATTCAGCTAATGAAGGTAATAATAGCAGGGTTAACATCGTTTACCATTTAGTAAGAAACACAGTTATAAAAATTAAATTATTATTCTGCAGGGCAATTTGATTATAATATTTACCGTGATTACACTTATTTTTGATTTTGAGTGGTGGTTTAATGATACGAAAGATTTTTTATCATTTAGAATAGTTTATATAAAATATATAGATTGTTGAGAGTTATTATACTTATAATTTATAGAAAAAATGTTATTATTTGCATTTTATTAATAATAATATAGACTATTTGATATGAGCTAATATAGAAAGTCGACAAAATTCAGTATGTTTTACTAGGAATAAGTGTTATACTAAATATATCCATATAGATAATATTGGATATTATAGTATAGGTAAGAAATTATTATATACCGAAGAGGTTTCGGACTCAATAAGAGTAGTAAAGGAGTAAGTATGATGTACAATGTAAAATCTTCTAAGGCAGAAGAGTTTATTAGTCATGAAGAAATCCTGGATACCTTAGCGTATGCTAAAGCAAACTGTGAAAATCGTGAACTATTAGATCAAATTTTGGCAAAAGCAGCGACTTATAAAGGATTAACTCATCGTGAGGCGGCTGTATTATTAGAGTGTCCTTTACCAGAATATAAAGATAAATTATTTACATTAGCTAAAGAAATTAAGAACACTATTTATGGTGACCGCATCGTTTTATTTGCCCCATTGTATTTATCAAATTATTGCGTAAATGGATGTGTGTATTGTCCATATCATGATAAGAATCGTGATATTAGTCGAAAAAAATTAACACAACAACAAGTAAAAGACGAAATTATGGCATTAACAGCTATGGGACATAAACGCGTGGTTATTGAAGCAGGAGAAGACCCTATTAATAACCCACTAGAGTATATTTTAGAATGTATAAAAACAATTTACAGTACTAAAAATAAGCATGGCGAAATTCGACGTGTTAATGTTAATATTGCAGCTTGTGAAGTAGAAGACTATAAAAAGCTACATGAAGCTGGTATTGGTACGTATACATTATTCCAAGAAACATACAATAAAGAAAATTATGAAGCGTTACATCCACATGGTCCAAAAAGTAATTATGCATATCATACAGAAGCTATGGATCGAGCTATGCAAGGCGGAATTGATGATGTAGGAATTGGCGTATTATATGGATTAGAACACTATCGATATGATTTTGTCGGTTTATTGATGCATGCAGAACATTTAGAAGCTGTTTATGGAGTAGGCCCTCATACTATTTCTGTTCCTCGTATTTGTCCAGCTGATGATATTGATGTTAATGATTTCAGTAATGCTGTTCCAGATGATATTTTTGAAAAAATAGTGGCATTGATTCGTGTATCAACTCCATATACAGGTATGATAATGAGTACTCGTGAAAGTGCTACGATGCGTGCGAAAGGATTAGCCTTAGGAATTTCACAAATTAGTGGTGGATCTCGTACGAGTGTGGGTGGTTATAAAGAAGAGGAGTTACCAGAAGATAATTCAGCACAATTTGACACCAGCGATCGACGCACCTTAGATGAAGTTGTAGAATGGCTTCTTGAATTAGGGTATGTACCAAGTTTTTGTACTGCTTGCTATCGTTCGGGACGAACAGGCGATCGATTTATGGCACTTGCTAAATCTGGTCAGATTTCTAACTGTTGCCAACCTAATGCATTAATGACACTTAACGAATATTTAATTGACTATGCTAGTGACACAACTAAAGCTACTGGACAAGCTGTCATTGATAATCAATTAGGTGCGATACCTAATGAAGTAATTAAGGATAAAGCAAAGCAATATATAAAACAAATGGAATCTGGTGAACGAGATTTTAATTTTTAAAGAAACTTAATTAGAAGGGCTAGAATAAAATGTACCCTTAATAAAATAGAGGAAGGTTGATTTAGTAAAATATCAACTTTCCTCTATTTTTATAGTATCTACCTTAGAAAAGAGGGTGGTTTTATTGTTTTTTACTCAATAAATTACTCCCTATATGGATAGAAAAATAATTTCTTATACAAAAAACTAACCCATCTATAGTAAAACGTTCAAGCTATATTATATAAAAGTTAAGTAAGATTATAGTATGATGATTTTCTTTATAGTATATACTATATAAACCATGTTATAGATGTATGAAATAGAACGATTTATGAAAATTCCGTTCTTTGTGTAGCGTATATTCAATGTATATCATAAAAAATTGAATATATAATAATACTGAAAATTACAGATAATAATGTAGTGCCATATAAATTTGATTTAGTTTACTTTTATGTATAGGCGTTTCATATCGAGATTTAATGATTTTAAACCATCATAGTTTATTAATAGTTATTATTTATTAAATTCCTATATTTTCCCGTAGTTTCTTGAAATTTATATAGATATATATTTTATTCTAGCTAAAGATAGTGTATAATAAATAAAAATGATAATGATAATACATTGATGAAATTACTATATGGTTGAGATGGCACTATGAAAGATATAAGAACTAAACGATGGCGTATTAATAAAGGCGATAGCCATAAAGAATATAATTTAATACATGAATTAGGCGTTTCATCAGTAGTGGCTCGGTTAATGATGAATCGCAACATTACGGACTTAGAGGAAGCAAAAAAATTTTTAAGTGGACCTTCCATTGAACCCTATGATCCATTTCTTTTAAAGGACATGATAAACGCGGTAGAAGAAATAGAATATAGGTTAACGAATCATGAACCAATTGTAATTTACGGTGATTATGATGTAGATGGTATTACAGCTACTTCACTATTATATCGTTTCTTAAAAAAATTGGGCGCCAATGTTACTTATTATATACCAGAGCGACAAAGTGAAGGATATGGACTTAATTTAGAAGCCTTGGAGACAATCATTGACAAAGGGACTAAGCTAATTATTACTGTTGATTGTGGTATTAGTTCTTATGATATAGTGGAAGCTGTGCGAGATAAGATATCTATAATTATTACAGATCACCATTTAGTGCCAGAATGTGTACCACGAGCAACAGCTGTTATTAACCATAAGCAATTAGATTGTGACTATCCAGATAAAAATTTATCTGGTGTTGGAGTAGCTTTTAAAGTATGCCAAGCAATTTGGTTAAAGCGTACAGGGGAATGGTATTTTGATGATTTAGATATCGTTGCATTAGGAACCGTTGCTGACATGGTACCTCTTGTTGGAGAAAATAGAGCATATGTAGCACGAGGACTTACAAAAATGGCTATGCTACCTAATGAAGGACTTAAGGCATTAATCGATGTGGCTGGATTGACGGGAAAATCAATTACATCCGGCCAAATCGCGTTTTCCTTAGCACCACGGTTAAATGCAGCTGGACGTGTTACACATGCTACTAGAGCGGTTGAGTTGTTGATAGAGACTGATTCTGATAAAGCGTTGATGATTGCAGAAGAGTTGCAACTTACTAATTTAGAGCGACAAGAATTAGAACACTCTATTCATGATATGGCTCGAGATGATGTCGTTAATCAAGGGCCTTTGGCAAATTATGTGATTGTAGTAGCAGGAGAAGGCTGGCATCCAGGAGTCATTGGTATTGTGGCTTCAAGGCTAGTTGAAGAATATTATAAACCAACGTTAGTAATTAGTGTACATGATGGCATTGGAAAAGGCTCTTGTCGTAGTATTGATAATTTCAATATATATGAGGCGCTACAATATGCAGATGATCTATTAATTCAATTTGGCGGACATAATATGGCGGCAGGATTTAGCATTAAAGAAGAAAATATTCCCCTATTACGTTCTCGTCTAACCGAGTATTGTCATAAAGTATTAAAGAAAACTGATTATATCCCAGTGCTCGATATTGACTTAGAGCTACCCATTCAAGATATAGATGTGTCTATTATTGACCAAGTGTCTACATTAGAACCATATGGTATAGGCAATCGAACACCAATATTTTCTGTTAGTCAGGCCATTGTAAAAGATGTATTGCTAATGGGTAAACAAAAAAATCACTGTAAAATTGTATTAGAAACTACTAATGGAACGTTAGATGCTATTGCATGGAATGCCGATTATTATCACTCATATATTGTTCCAGGTGATACTGTGAATGTGGCGTTTTCATTACAAAAAAATGAATGGCAAGGATATGTGACACCTCAATTAATGATACAAGATATTGAAGTGATACATACAGAACCCATTACATTGACGGTCGAAGGCCTGAGAGATATATACGTATTTGTTAGACATATTTGTAAAAATGGAGAAGTGCCTAAATATGTATTAGAAACGGAAATTGTTCATAAATATAGTACTTGTCAGAGAGCAAAGTCCAGTTTATTAGCATTAGAAGTTTTTAAAGAATTAGGTATATTAAAGGAAGAAACATCAGAAGATGGAATACTATTGTATAAATGGTATCAAGCACAGGGAAAATTGGACTTAGTAACATCTTTAACCTTTTTGAAATACAGCTCTCAGGAGGATGTATATGAAAGAAAATGAAGAAGGCAAAGTTTTAGTAGAAAATGAAACTTTTCATAAAGAACAAGAATTAGATAAATTCATGACCTTGGTAAAATCATATTTACTAGCGGATCAATGCAAGGAAATTATACGAGCTTTTGAATTGGCAGACAAGGCACATGCTACACAATTTCGTGCATCTGGGGAACCCTATATTATGCATCCATTGGCAGTAGCGACTATTTTAGCTCATTTACAAATTGATGACACCACATTAATTGCAGCTTTGTTACATGATGTGGTTGAGGATACAACCTATACAACTGAGGATATTAAATCTTTATTTGGTGAGGAAGTGGCGTTTTTAGTTGATGGTGTTACAAAATTAAATCAGTTTCAGTATCATACTAAAGAAGAGCAACAAATGGAAAATTATCGAAAGATGATTTTGGCTATGGCAAAAGATGTACGTGTAGTAGTCATTAAGCTAGCTGATAGATTGCATAATATGCGCACATTAAAGCACATGCGTAGTGATAAACAAAAACGTATTGCTAAAGAAACACTGGAAATTTTTGCACCTCTTGCTCATAGATTAGGTATATTCAATATTAAATGGGAACTAGAAGATTTATCATTCCGATATTTAGAACCAGATAAATACTATGATTTAGTTGAACAAATGCAACAAAAACGACAAGCCCGTGAAGATATTGTGAATGATACTATGAATCAACTGAGTAAAGCCTTAAGTGATGCTGGCATTACTGCTAATGTAAAAGGTCGTCCAAAACATTTTTATAGTATCTATAAAAAAATGAAAAAAGATAATCGTGATTTATCACAAATTTATGACTTATATGCAGTTCGCGTTATTGTAGATACGATTCCACAGTGTTATGCAGTGCTTGGCATTGCACATAGTTTGTGGAAACCGCTTCCTCATCGTTTTAAAGATTATATTGCTATGCCAAAGTCAAATATGTATCAATCGTTACATACAACGGTCATTGGTTCATTAGGACATCCTGTAGAAATTCAAATCCGCACGTGGGAAATGCATCGCGTATCTGAATACGGGGTAGCAGCCCATTGGCGATATAAAGAAGGCAATAAAAATGGAGATAAAGATTTTGATCAGAAAGTAGCATGGTTACGACAAATTCTAGAATGGCAAGATACTACTAACCCTAAAGAACTTGTGAATGCATTAAAACTAGATGCTTTTACAGGAGAAGTGTTTGTCTTTACCCCTAAGGGAGATGTGGTAAAATTACCAATTGGATCAGTGCCACTTGATTTTGCCTATCGTGTTCATACCGATGTTGGACATCAATGTGTGGGTGCTAAGATTAACGGAAAAATCGTACCATTAGATTACACATTAAAGAATGGCGATATTGTTGAGATTATTACTTCTAAAAACGGAAAGCCAAGTTTGGATTGGTTAAATATTGTAGGCTCTAGTGAAAGTAAAAATAAAATTAAAAATTGGTTTAAACGAGAAAACAAAGAAGAAAATATTGAAAAAGGGTTAGAAGCTCTTGAAAAAGAGGCTAAGCGACTTAATTATGATTGGAAAGCTTTGTACAAACAAGAATATATAGAATCAGTTTGTAATGCGCTTAATGTAGGTGGAGAAGATGAACTCCTAGCTGCTTGTGGGTATGGTGGTATACCGCTGAGTACAGTGCTCGTTAAGTTAGGGGAATTATTAAAACGAGATACCGAAAAAGAAGAATCAAAACGTTCTACGGAAGCGATTATAGAAAAATTACGGGCACATGCACCTAGAAAATCTAAGAATACTAGTGGAATTTTAGTAAAAGGTGAACGAGATGTAATGGTGAGAATGGCTCAGTGCTGTAATCCAGTACCAGGTGATGATATTATAGGTTATATTACACGTGGTCGAGGTATTTCTATTCATCGTGCAGATTGCTCGAATATTGGACATAGTAAGGAAGAACTAGATCGAATGATTGAAGTCTCATGGGATACAGATACTAGTGAAATCTTTCATGTTAGCATTGAAATTCAAGCTTACGATAGAAATGGTATGTTGATGGAAATCATGGCAGTTTTATCAGAATTGAAAATTAATATAGTAACAATTAATGCAAAAGTGGAAGAAGATACTAAAAACGTAAATATTAGTTTAGTCATTGATATTAAGGATTTATTACAATTAGATTTCGTTATGACTAAACTGAGACGCATTCGAGATGTATATGCAGTGCGAAGAGCTAGTGGAGGTACTTAATGAGAGCTGTAGTACAAAGAGTTACGAGCGCTTCTGTTTCGGTAGATGCTATAGAAGTAGGAAAGGTAAAAGAAGGGTTGCTTGTATTTCTTGGCATTAGTAAAGATGATACTGAAAGTGATGCCAATTATATAGTTGATAAAATTTCACACCTTCGTATTTTTGAGGATGCGATGGGAAAAATGAATGAATCTATCATAGATAAAAAAGGGGACATCTTACTAGTGTCACAATTTACATTATATGGTGATGTACGCCATGGAAGGCGACCGAGTTTTACAGAAGCAGCCAGTCCAGAACAGGCGCAGTTACTGTATGAATATGTAGTAAATCAATGTAGATTATTAGGAATTACTATTGCTACAGGTACATTTCAATCTCATATGATGGTAGAGTTAACTAATGATGGACCTGTGACAATTTTAGTTGATAGTAAAAAAATATTCTAATATCATATTTTATCTAGGAGGTGATAATTTGAAACTTACATTGTTGAAGATTCCCTTAGGTGCATACCAAACAAATTGTTACATCATCGGTAATACGGATAATAAAAAAATCTTCCTTGTTGATCCAGGTGCACAGGGAAAAGAACTACTTACTGAATTAAACCATAGACAACTAGAACCACAAGCTATATTATTAACTCATGGACATAGTGATCATATTGGTGCAGTTCAAGAGTTAGTTGATACCTATAACATACCTATTTATATGCATCCAAAAGAAGTACCCTTTCTTACAGATTCTGAATTGAATCTAAGTGCTTTTCAGGGATTAGACATACAAGTTCATGGAACTATACATGAAGTTATAGAAGGAGATACTATTTCTTATGAACAAGTGCCGATAAAGGTTATTGAAACGCCAGGGCATACACCTGGAGGCATTTCCTTTTATATGGATGGTATTTTATTTGCAGGGGATACTTTATTTAGAGATTCTGTAGGTCGTACTGATTTCCCATATGGATCGTTTGATGATTTAATAGTATCCATACAGACCAAATTAATGAACCTGCCAGATGATACGATTGTCTATCCAGGACATGGCCCAGAGACCACTATCGGATATGAGAAAAAATCAAATCCATTTATTGGTTAGGTGGTGATAGATTGCTATATAATAAGTCATTACAATATTGGTTGCGATTGATATTATTAGTCATTGCTATAAGCATATTAGCTCTATTGGGTCCTATTGTGTTACCATTTCTTGTATCATTCGTGCTGGCTTTACTTTTATTGCCAATTGTGAATGGATTACAATATTTTATGAGAAAAAAAGTTGGGTGGACATCGTTTCCTCGTACATTAGCTATTCTGCCAGCTTTTTTATTAGTAGCGTTACTTATCGTCATTAGTATTAATTTAGTAGTAACACCTTTTTTAACCGAATTTTCAAGATTAGTTTATAATTTACCATTTTTATTGCAACAATTTGTATTAGTCATACAATCGATTCCATTATATGAAGAATACCAAATTATGCCATCCCAGATGAATACACTTCTGTCAATGGCGATTGCAAAAGTAAGTAATTATGGTGTTGAATTAGTTCAACAAGGTGTGTCAGCAGTGTTTTCTTTGGCAGGAACATTACTGGAGTTATTATTAGTGCCAATTATTACATTTTATTTATTAAAGGATGGTCGTAAGTTACAAGAAAAAGTCATTCGTATTTTTCCAGAACCAAATGCAACGTATATACGAGAAATTAGTAATCAAATCCATCGTACAGTGGGTGGTTATTTACGAGGACAATTGTTATTAGCAACGAATATGTTTGTCATCGTTCTAATAGTGGCGTATATATTTAATTTACCATATCCTTTTGTATTAGCTTTATTAGCTTCTTTAGCCGAGTGGCTTCCTATTATCGGACCTTTTATCAGTGCCGTGCCAGCAATTATACTAGCTTCCTTAGTAAGTGGTTCGTTAGCATTGAAAGTAGCTATTGTATATTTAGTGATTCAACTAATTGATGGACAAATTACTATGCCTAAAGTATTAGGTCATGTGATAAAGTTGCACCCATTGGTTATCATTTCTGCTATTTTTATTGGTGGCACTTTTTACGGTATGATAGGGATGATGGTTGCTGTACCAATTACAGCTATTTTGCAAATTATTTTAGATAGATTATGGTATTTTAACAATTATTATAAGGATGGTGACTAATATGAATTCCACATTAGAAAAATTGAAAGAACGTATTAAAGATAAAAAATATAAGTTGACTACGCAACGGCAAACTATTTTACAAGCATTTATTGACGCAGAGGAAAATCATTTAAGTGCAGAAGATGTGTACGGACTAGTGAAAGCGGTTGCTCCTGATATTGGACTTGCTACTATTTATCGTACTCTTGATTTGTTTACGGAGCTAGATCTATTGAAACGTCTTGATTTTGGAGATGGACGTAATCGCTATGAATTAAATGATGAAGAATTTGCACATTTTCATCATCATTTAATTTGTGTGAAATGTGGGTGTGTAAAAGAATTTGAAGATGATATGTTAGAAACATTAGAGTCTATTATTGCCAAAAAATTAAATTTCCGCACCATTGACCATCAGTTAAAAGTCTATGGCTACTGTAGTGAATGCCAAGAAAAAATGAGTGAAGAAGAGCGAGAAGCGTTAGAAAGACAAACACATCGTCATGCTTAATGGATATCATTATGAGGGGCCACTACCGCTAGGTTCGGTAGTGGCTCATAATTGTGGTGCTGCTGGTCTATTTTCTAATAAAGAATCTCCACAAGTTATTATTACTGGCGAAGAACTAAATAATCAATATACGTTAAAAATAGACATTCTAGATGATACGCATACGTATCTTACGCATACAAAAGTATTCGTGGATGAGTTCACTGCATTAGGTCGACGTAAATTGGGTCAAGCATTATTATTGTATTTACGAGCATATCAGGGACTAGATATCCATAGCGAGTGGGGGACTCTAGTTGGTGTTAGACCTACTAAGTTGTACCATAAATATTTAGATACATGTTCAATAGAAGAAACACATAAACGGTTAAAAGAGGAATTCTTCATTAGTGATGAAAAGTTAGATTTATTAGCTTCTATAGCACATTATCAAAGGCCATATATTGAGCAAGAATCTTCTAATGATAAACGAGTAGCAATATATGGAGGTATTCCTTTCTGTCAAACACGATGTACATATTGTTCCTTTCCTTATGGACTCATTCAAGATTATCCGCATATACAGAATTTTAAAAAATCTTTTATAGATGATATAGAACATATGAAGTCGTTGATAGAAAGGTATCAATTAGACATTCCTGCCCTTTATATGGGCGGTGGTACACCTACTAGCTTGGACGAAGATACATTTTGTGAGATTTTGCAGTCTTTTACATCACTAGCGACTAATGATTGTGAGTATACTATAGAAGCAGGAAGACCGGATTCTATCACTAAAAGGAAAATCATGGATATGCAACGATGTGGTGTAAATCGTGTGAGTATTAATCCGCAGAGTTTGCAAGATTCTATTTTAAAAATAATTGGTCGTGGACATACAGTTTCATCGATTACATCTTTATATACATATATACGCAATCATACTACATTTTCTATTAATATGGACTTTATTGCCGGTTTACCCACACAAACTATGCAACATATGATAGAAAATATAGATTATATTTGTAAGGTACACCCTGAAAATGTTACAATTCATACGTTAGCATTAAAAAAAGGAAGTCCTTTATACAATGGTATAGGAAGGACGGACATGCCTAGTGAAATGTTGGTTAAGGAAATGGTAGCTTACACGAAAGAGCGCCTTCAAGCAGAAGGTTATATTCCATATTATTTATACCGACAACAATATATGACGGGGCAATTGGAAAATATAGGATATACGTTGCCTAATAAAGAATGTATTTATAATATTCACATAATGGAAGAACGGCAACCTGTTTTATCGATAGGTCCAGGTAGTTCGTCAAAATGGATGCGTGGGCCAGATTATCGTCAACAAAAGCAACATATGCCAAAAGATGTGAATGTATATATTAGCACACTAGGTACATTATTAAATAAACGAGAATCTTTATCTAAAAAGTTTTGGGAGGTTGTGTAAAGTGGCAATTCAAAAGCCTAGAGGAACACAAGATTTTTTGCCAGAACAAATTGGCAATTGGAATTATATAGAAGCTCGTATGAGAAATATTTGTAAGTCTTATGGATTTAATGAAATTCGAACACCAATTTTTGAAGAAACGTCTCTTTTTTTGAGAGGTATCGGGGAAACAACAGATGTAGTTTCAAAAGAAATGTATAGTTTTCCTACAGGTGATAAAAAAGAGCAGACATATACATTGCGCCCAGAAAATACCGCATCAGCTGTACGGGCTTACTTAGAAAATAAAATATATGGAAAAGAAAATATTACGAAATGGTTTTATATAGGACCTATGTTCCGCCATGATAAACCACAAGCTGGACGATATCGTCAATTTCATCAATTTGGAGCAGAATTACTGGGAAATCCTTCACCATTAGCAGATAGTGAAATTATTTGTATGATATTACAGCTCTTTAAGGATTTTGGCTTAGAAGATTTACAGGTAGAATTAAATTCAGTAGGATGTCCTAACTGTCGTCCAGAATATCGCAAAAAATTAATCTCCTTTTTTGAATCAAAAAAAGATAAGTTATGTCCAGATTGTTTATCTAGATTATATAAAAATCCTTTACGAATTCTTGACTGCAAAGAGGAAACTTGCAAAGAATTGTCAATAGGTGCTCCTGCCATTCATGAACATTTATGTGATGAATGCAAGGATCATTTCGAACAGGTAAAAGCATATTTAACAGCGGCTCATGTAGATTTTCATGTAAACCCACGCTTAGTACGAGGATTAGATTATTATACGAAAACTGCTTTTGAAGTTCAATACGCCCCATTAGGTGCACAAAGTGCAATTGCAGGTGGTGGACGTTATGATGGTCTAGTTGAAGAACTAGGCGGACCAGCTACTCCTGCTATAGGATTCGCCATGGGGATGGAACGAGTGCTATTAACTCTAGAAAAACAGAATCTATTGCCTGAAACAACTATAGATCCATCAGTATTTATTGTAGCATTAGGTGAGAGAGCACAAATTGAAGCCTTCAAAGTACTACAAGTGATTCGCAGTGCCTATTGTAGTGCTGAAATGGATGGACAAAACAAAAGTATGAAATCTCAATTAAAATATGCTAACAAAATTCATGCAAAATATGTTATTATATTGGGTGATGATGAATTAGCTCGCCGAGAAGCAATTATTCGTTACATGGAAACTGGAGAACAAGAAACAGTGCCATTAACAGAGGTAGCTATGCGAGTCATTTCAATGGTGAAAGGATGTTAATATAATGGAAACAATGAAAGGTTTACACCGTACAGATGGGTGTGGCACAATTGGTGAAGCGCATAAAGGAAAAGAAGTCGTCCTTTGTGGTTGGGTTGAACGCCGTCGAGATCACGGTGGATTGATTTTTATAGATTTACGTGATCGCTCGGGTATGGTACAAGTTGTAGCCTCTCCTGATCATAATATAGAATCATTTCATAAAGCAGAAGATGTACGTAATGAATATGTGCTTTGCGTACGTGGTACAGTAACTGAACGTGATAAAGAAGCAATCAATCCTAACATTCCGACTGGTAAATACGAAATGTATGTAGAAGAAATGCGTGTATTGAATGTAGCTAAAACACCACCATTTTATATTCAAGATGATATCGACGTAGATGAAAATATTCGCTTAAAATATCGCTATCTTGATTTGCGTCGACCAGAAATGCAGCGAAATTTAATCCTAAGACATAAAGTAACAAAAGCAATGCGTGACTTTTTTGATCAACATGATTTCTTAGAAATCGAAACACCAATGTTGACAAAAAGTACACCTGAAGGCGCACGTGATTATTTAGTACCATCTCGTGTTAATCCTGGTACATTCTATGCATTGCCACAGTCACCACAAATTTTTAAACAAATATTGATGGTAGCAGGCTATGAAAAATATTTTCAAATTGTTCGTTGTTTCCGTGATGAAGATTTACGTGCAGATCGCCAACCAGAATTTACACAACTTGATATTGAAATGAGTTTTGTGGAACAAGAAGATCTATTGCAAATGATGGAACAAATGATAGCACATGTATTCCGTACAACATTAGGAAAAGAAATTCAATTGCCGATGCCACGCATTACATGGGATGAAGCTATGGATAAATATGGTTCTGATAAACCGGATTTACGATTTGATATGGCCTTTACGGATGTAACCGATTTAGTAAAGGACACAGAATTTAAAGTGTTCCGTTCCGTAGTAGATAACGGTGGACAGGTAAAAGCTATTGTAGTCCCTGGACAAGCTACTATTCCTAGAAGAGAAATTGATGATTTAACCAATTATGTAGGTCGATACGGTGCTAAAGGATTAGCGTGGGCTTGTATGAATGAAGATGGTACTATCAAATCTCAAGTTATGAAATTTATTGGAGAAGATACAGTTCGTGCGATTGCTGATAAGGCTGGAGCTAAATTAGGCGATTTAGTTATGATGATTGCTGATAAAAAAGCTACAGTAGCTCGTGCATTAGGCGAATTACGCTTAGAAATGGCTCGACGTACAGGCATGATTGATGACAATAAACTTGCTTTTACTTGGGTTACAGATTTCCCAATGTTTGAATATAACGAAGATGAAAAACGCTATGTAGCTATGCATCATCCATTTACTATGCCGCGTGAAGAAGATCTTGAACTACTTGCTACAGATCCAGGATCTGTTAAGGCCATTGCGTATGATATGGTATTAAACGGTGTTGAAATTGGCGGTGGATCGCAACGTATATATCAATCAACCGTGCAAGAAAAAGTATTTAATGCCATCGGTTTAACTGATGAAGAAAGTCAAGCTAAATTTGGATTTATGTTAGATGCCTTTAAATATGGAGCACCACCTCATGCAGGTTGTGCGTTTGGCCTTGATCGACTCGTTATGCTTATGGCTAATCGACAATCCATTCGCGATGTGATTGCATTCCCTAAAACACAAAGTGCCTCTGATATTATGTGCCAAGCACCATCTACTGTCGATACTAAACAATTGAAGGAATTACATATTAAAACAGCGACAGAAGAAAAAGAACGATTAGTATAACTATTATACAAAAGTAAAAGTTGGAAACTACTCCTTTGCAAACTAATTAGACTGCAAGGGAGTAGTTTTTTATGCAACAATACTACGTATTAGGAACTATAACATCTATAGAGGAACATAATTAAATAAGAATCGACATATGATAAGAACATGCATTTTTGTAAGTAAAAGAAACTATGCTAGATGAATATTATATAATGTTAGTTTTGATAGAGGAAAAATAGAAATAACTGTAAATTATTACGACTATACTAGTAGATACTATTCAGAATATAATAAGTGAATTAAAAATTATATTTTACCCATCGTTATCTTTATAAATAAAGTTTGAGTATACTTGAAAATTATTTGTATTTTTGATAAGATAATGACAGAAGATATCCCTGCTGTGTGCGTGTGATATCGCAGTTTTGAGCCAACATTCAAACTTTGGGAGTTTTTGCTCTCAACTCGGCGCGAAACCTTATTAGGTATGCAATGTTTTGAGGAGGACACCCACCTGCCATTGCAGGATCAAAACGCGATATTTTTACGGCATGGTGGGGTTGACCGCCTTTAGGCGGTTTTTTTATATTCTTTTTACATACATCTCTAGGAGTCGGTATGATAACTGTCTGACTACTACAGATTATTTTAGTTTTATGATGAACTATGTATTGATTAGATATTTACTAGTAGATATAATAAATACCTTGTAATTGCTTATGTTATAGTGTACTTTTACAGTGGCATCAATGAGTATAATTTCATATTAAAATTTTAAAGGATAATAGAAAGTAGATATTTACAAAGGAGATACTAATGGATAGCCTATTTGAGGAGTTAGAGGTAACAGCATATAAACCGCTAGCGGTTCGTATGAGACCAACTACATTAGATCAATTTTATGGGCAAGAAAAAGCTGTGGGGAAGGGTTCTTTTTTACGTGCTATGATAGAAGAAGATAGAATACCTTCATTATTGTTATATGGACCATGTGGCACTGGTAAAACAACGTTAGCGACGATTATTGCAAAATTAACACATAGTCGATTTGTTGCATTAAATGCGACAAATGCTGGTATTGGAGAAATTAGACATACTATCGAAGAAGCTACTAAATATATTCGTAGCTTTCAACAAAGAACAATTTTATTTTTAGATGAAATTCATCGTTTTAATAAAAGCCAGCAAGATGTTTTATTACCTTGTGTAGAAGATGGAACAGTTATCTTAATTGGGGCAACTACAGAAAATCCATTTTTTGAAGTCAATCGGCCATTATTATCTCGATTGCGCTTAATTACGTTAGAGGAACTAGAGCCTATAGCCATAGTACAAATATTAAAACGAGCATTATCTAATTCGGAAATAGGGTTAGGGAAAAAACATATCACAGCTAATGATGATACATTACAAACGTTAGCACAATTCGTTAATGGTGATGCACGAATGGCATTAAATATTTTAGAACAAGCAGTAGCTATGTTAGAGGATGGAAGTTCATTAACATTAGATAGCTTAGATAGAATATGGGGACGACGAATTTATAGATATGACAAACATGGGGATAATCATTACGACACGATTTCAGCATTTATAAAAAGCATGCGTGGATCGGATCCACATGCTACGTTACATTATTTGGCACGAATGATTGAAGCTGGTGAGGATCCCAATTTTATAGCTAGACGTATCCTAATTTGTGCTGCAGAAGATGTGGGGTTAGCAGATCCACAAGCCTTAGTTATTGCTAATGCTGCAGCGCAGGCATCTCATTTAGTAGGTTTTCCAGAGGCTCGAATTATATTGTCGGAAGCAGCTTTGTATGTAGCGTTAGCTCCAAAAAGCAATAGTGCTTATAAAGGAATCGATAAAGCTATCGCTGATGTACGACATAAAAATTGCGGTGTTGTACCTAATCATTTAAAAGATAGTCATTATGGTGGAGCTAAATTACTCGAACATGGTATTACTTATAAATACCCTCATGATTATGTGGATGGTTATGTGAAGCAACAATATTTGCCAACTCAACTTATAGGTGCTACTTATTATGAAGGAAGTCAACATGGTCAAGAAAAAGAATTGCTTTCTGATTTACAAAAACGACGAAAAGAAAGTAATTCATAATACAGTCTTCTAATATACTAATAACACATATTTATATACAGTAATAGGGAATGTAACTCTATGAGCATGTATGTAAAACTATGAGCTAACAAATGAGATGGTACATAGTACTGTACAGTAATAATTATATAAATCGATAGACTATATAGCTAAGATGCAGCAAGAGATAGGCTAGCATATATGATTAGTTTTTAAAGTTCGTTTGTAGAGATTAGCAATCTATTGGTATAGTGAGTGGATACATCATTACTATATGGTATGCAGTTAAGTAAGCTAATTAACTACTAGTTGATTACTATCGATGCTCTGGAAATAGTTGAATATGTCGTGATATAAACTATACTTTTATGATATAATTAAGTGATATGAAGTTTTATAATGAATTATAATATATAGAATGGGTTGCAGTATTTATGACAGAGTCTAAACAAGGAAAAGTTAGAAAAAAGAGAATAGTAAAACGTGTGAAATCAAATTCTCGGGCAAAAGGAAATTCATCGCAAAGAAAAGAGTCTGTTTCACAAAAAAAAGAAATAAAAGGATTAATTGTTGTTGTTATTGCTCTTATAGGTTTATTGGGCCTGTTTGGTGGTTCAGTTGGCCTAGGCGGCAATATATTGACAGAACTATTTGAATACGGGTTTGGTTATGGTGCTATTGTGCCTTGTTTAAGCTTATTATGGATTGGTATTCGTCAAATTTATATAGGAAAATGGTTCACCATTACAAAACGAGGCATAGTATGGTGCGCTACCTATTTTTTAATTTTAGCATTAATCACTATGATTAAAGTATCAAGTGGATCAGAGTTAATTGCCACTCATGCTATCAATTCTGGCGGATTTATAGGCGGACTCATAGCGTCTTTTCTTCATAGTATAGTAGGCGATATAGGTAGTATTATAGTTACAATCGCTTTATTACTTTCCTGCGGGCTTGTCATTAGTCGCATGTCACTTAGTAAAGGGCTACATCATGCAAAAGATAAAACACAAGTGGGCATTGAAACCGTTCGAGAAGTAGCTACGGAAAAAGCAGGAACCGTGCGTATGCAAATTTCGGATTGGCAAGAACAACGTAAGGCTATGCATGAAACGCGAAAAGCTTATAATCGAGAAGAAGATACGCGTTTTTTAAAAACTACAGTGGCTATAGGGCAAATAAAAGATGAACAATCCGTACATGGTGCAAGTGCCAGTGATTCCGATACAAGTTCCTTGCCAGTAGAAGATAGTAAGAACGTGCTATCAAATAATCATACTCTTGTATCTAAAGTAGCAGGAATAACCGCTCATGCGTTATCTACAGCAGCTACAGCAATTGGTAATTATGCTAATACAGATATTACATCAGAAAATTGCATTTCTAAAGATGAGCATTCTGATAATCATGTCCATAATGCAGTAGAAGTAAATGCGCTAGACAGCACAAATTCTTCTTCCTCTACAGTTGGTGATATAGTCGATTCTACTAGTATTCCACTAGGAGAAATAAGTATAGGTGGAACAGAATCTGTAGTAGAGGAGCAAGAAACAAAAAAGGTAGCACCAGAATTAGAAATAACTAATCTTGATGGAAAGAAATCGCTATCTCCCACTACAATAGAAGAGGAGATAAGTGATTCTAAAAAAAATATTATATCTAATTCTTTGGATGAGCTCGATAAAAATGATGCTACTACAGGAAAGGCAATAGGAGAACATCTTCCTAATAAGCATGAAGCAGCTAGGCGCGTAGCTCAAATGGTTACAGCATCTTCTATAGGTACATGCATAACTGATGATGTTAGTGGTAATACGGCAAATACTAATCATCTAACAGTTCCATCTTCAGAAGGTGCTAAAGAAGACACAGCGGCTGTAGCTGTAGAAACAGATGGTATTGCTCGCGTTCGAAGTTTAGAGCCATATCGTTTTCCGCGATTAGATATGTTAGCCAAAGGAACTGTCAATGAAGTCGATAATGAAGAAGTAGCTCATAATGCAGAAGTATTAGAAACTACATTAAAAAGTTTTGGTATTACGGCACGTGTAGCTAATGCAACAAAAGGACCTGCCGTCACTCGTTATGAGTTAGAACCTGCACCAGGGACGAAAGTAAGTAAAATTGTTAATTTAACCGATGATATTAAGTTGAGTTTAGCCGCCGCTGATATTCGTATGGAAGCCCCTATTCCGGGTAAGTCCGCTATAGGTATTGAAGTACCTAATCGAAAAATTTCCGCTGTTCACTTGCGTGATGTGTTGGACTGCGATGATTTTTCTCATGCTAGTGGGGGAATTCCTGTAGGATTAGGTAAAGATATAGCAGGAACACCTATTATTACTGATTTAGCTAAAATGCCACATTTATTAGTAGCTGGATCTACGGGTTCAGGAAAATCAGTATGTATTAATACCTTAATTGCAAGTATCCTTTTTAGCCGCAAACCAGAAGAGGTAAAACTTATATTAATTGATCCTAAAATGGTTGAATTGTCCACCTATAATGGAATACCTCATTTGATGCTTCCTGTTGTTACAGATATGAAAAAAGCCGCTGCGGCCTTACGTTGGGCTGTTCGGGAAATGGAAGCAAGATATCGTACATTTGCGGCTACCGGTGTACGAGACATTAAACGATATAATGAATTGCATCCTAAAACTGCGATGCCTTTGATTGTAATTATCATTGATGAATTAGCAGATTTGATGATGACAGCGCCAGCAGATATTGAAGAGTCTATTAGTCGGTTAGCACAGATGGCTCGTGCTGCAGGTCTACATATGGTATTAGCTACGCAACGGCCATCAGTGAATGTTATTACTGGTACAATTAAAGCAAATGTACCAAGTAGGATTTCCTTTGCTGTAGCTACACAAATTGACTCTCGTACAATTTTAGATATGGCTGGTGCCGAAAAACTATTGGGAAAAGGCGACATGCTATTTGCACCGATTGGAGCTAATAAGCCAGTTCGTATTCAGGGATGTTTTATTTCCGATGATGAAGTAGAACGACTAGTAGATTTTGTGAAAGAGCAGGGATCCCCTTCTTATGATGAAACGATTGTAGAAGATGAAGAAGATGATAGTAAAGAAGACTCTAAACTAAAAGATGATATGCAAGATGAACTATTTGAACGTGCAGTTAATTTAGTTCTTGATTCAGGGCAAGCATCAGTATCTATGTTGCAACGGCGATTTAGAATTGGATATAGTCGGGCAGCACGTTTAGTTGATACGATGGAAGAATTAAAAATTGTAGGTCCTAATAATGGAAGTAAAGCACGAGATATTTTGATGTCTAAAGAGGATGTTATAGACACATATTTCTCGCAGCATACTAAGGAATAAATAGATACAGAAAGGAGCGTATGGTAGCTATAAATCAGCTATCTTACGATAATATATGGCGACGATTGGAGAGACATTACGCCGAGAAAGAGCTAGGAAAGGATTGACCTTACAAGAAATTGAACAATCATTACATATTCGAGCGGCCTATTTAGAAGCACTGGAAGAAGATAATTATGAAGTTATTCCTGGACATGTATATGTAAAAGGATTCATTAGAAACTATGGCAACTTTCTTGGGTTAGATGGTCAAGGATTAGTATTGACCTATAAGGATCATATTGGAGAAGATCGTGCTTTCGTTGTACGAACTAGTAAAAGTAAGTTAAAAAAAACTACTAATTCTCAAAGATTAATGAATACAGATAAGATACAAAAAATATCTATAGAAACACGTCAACGAAAACGAGAAAAAACAATTATACAAGAACGAATATTGGTAACGATGATTGTAATTCTGATTGTTATATTCTTTGTGTGGTTGCTCATATTATAAATTTATACTACAGTTAATTAGAGTTAAGGAGTCATTGGTGGATGGGAAAATTTTTAATTACTGAACGATGGGAAATGGACGCGCTAGGTTGGGCAGAGCTAGATTTTGTATTGATTAGTGGCGATGCGTATGTTGACCATCCTTCCTTTGCACCTGCTCTAATTGGACGCTATTTAGAAGCTAAAGGATATCGTATTGGTATTATTGCACAACCTGATTGGAATGATTTAAATACTTTTAAAAAATTAGGTAAACCGCGCTTGGCTTCATTAGTTACAGCAGGTAATTTAGATTCTATGCTTAACAAATTTACAGCAGCTAAGAAAAAACGCAGTAACGATGATTATTCTCCAGGTGGACAGTCGGGCAAACGGCCTGATAGAGCGACATTAGTCTATGCTAATCGTATGAAAGAAGCTTATAGTGATGTACCAATTATTATTGGAGGTATTGAAGCTAGTTTACGACGTTTTGCGCATTATGATTATTGGTCTGATACAGTGCGTCGCTCTATTTTACATGATGCTAAAGCCGATGTATTAGTATATGGTATGGGCGAAAAGCAAATTGGCGAATTGGCAAAAGCCTTAGATCAAGGTTCTTTAGAAAGGCAACTACCGTCTATTCGTGGAATTTGTTATATAGATAAAACAATTCCTTCAGGAAGAGTTGTAGAGTGTCCCTCATTTGAAATGGTAAAGAAAGATAAACAATCTTTTAGCAAAGCTTTTAAAATTCAATATGATGAGCAAGATCCGTACTATGGAGCAACGATTGTACAGAAACACGGTGATCGTTATGTGATACAAAATCCTCCAGCATTACCATTATCAGAGCAGGAAATGGATCAATTATATGCATTGCCATTTACTAGAACTTGGCATCCTAAATACGATAAACTTGGGGGTGTGCCAGCACTTAAAGAAGTGCAATTCAGTCTCGTAAGCCAACGTGGTTGTTTTGGAAGTTGTTCTTTTTGTGCTATTACAAATCATCAAGGAAGAATTATCCAAAATCGAAGTCACGCTTCATTATTAGAAGAAGCTAAAGTTATGATTGCTATGAAAGACTTTAAAGGGTACATCCATGATGTAGGTGGTCCTACAGCAAACTTTAGACATATAGCATGTCCAAAGCAAGCTAAAGTAGGAGCCTGTAAAGGTAAAACTTGTGCAGCACCTATACCATGTCCTAAGTTAGATACCAATCATGATGATTATATAGCGTTACTCCGCAAACTTCGGAAACTAAAAGGCGTGAAAAAAGTATTTGTTCGTTCTGGTCTGAGATATGATTATGTACTGGCAGATAATAATAAGGCCTTTATTAAAGAGTTATGTCAATATCATGTAAGTGGACAATTAAAGGTGGCGCCAGAACATATTTCTGATCGTGTCACTACGATTATGGGAAAAGCAGGTAAAAAAGAATTTTTGCAGTTTAAATCATATTTTGAACGAGCGAATCGTGAATTAGGTAAAAAACAATATTTAGTACCTTATTTTATGAGTTCTCATCCTGGATGTGAATTAGTTGATGCTATTGAATTAGCAGAATTTTTACGTGATGAGCATATGTACCCTGAGCAGGTACAAGATTTTATTCCTACACCAGGTAGTTTATCTACCTGTATGTATTATACAGGTATGAATCCCCTAACAGGCGAATCAATATATGTGGCTAAAAAAGCACGAGATAAAGCAATGCAACGAGCATTGATGCAATATAAGAATATTGAAAACTATGAGTTAGTAAAAGAGGCATTGCTAATTGCAGGAAGAAAAGATTTAATTGGCTTTGGAGCAAAGTGTTTAATCCCACCACGCCCTATAAAAGGAAAGTCAACTACTATTCACAAGAAGACATATGGTCATACTAGACGAGGACCTAATAAAAAAAATATATCTCATGATAATGTATCTGTATCACAAAAACATAGAGCTATATATGCTACAAGGCATAGTAAATCGAATTGCAACATATCCTAAAATGACTTAATAGAAAAGTACTTTTAGCAAAGCGACTTGCAATCAGTGTAATTTCGCCAATCAGTTGTGCTTTTTTCTATAGGTGTGTATCTATGAATCTATTTTAGTAGTATATACTATATTATGGTACTATGTTGTATCAGATACCGATATCCTACTAGTGTAACAAGTAGGAATCTCAGTTGTTCTGTGGAATACAATTATTAAGGAGAAAAATATATGAAACGATGGCTAGCGCCGTGTATCTTACTAGTATTTGTATTAGGAGTGTTAGTGGGCGGAATCATTATGGCTCAACAGCGGCAAGAAGAAGATACTATATCGCCTCAAAAAGGTGAATTAATAGTTTACACTGATATACCAAATCAAATTACATCTGTCTTGGCCGATGAATATATGAAGGAAAAAAACATAAAGTTAACTATTTTACCCTTAACAGAAGAACAAATGAGTAAACGTCTATCGTCTGCTATGGCTGATCAATCTGGTGATATAGTAATTACCAGTCAAGACAATTTAGAATTAGGTGTTAAATCACATCAATTTACTCCAGTTATTTCTGAAGGAATTGATGAAGTAGCTGATAGATTTAAAAATACAGATGGTCAATGGGTTGGAGTTTGGTATGATCCTGTTATATTTGCACAAAGTAACGCTTTCTACCAAAGAGAAGGTAAATATGTAACTACTTGGTCCACATTAGCAAAACCAGGTGATTGGAAAGTGATTTTAACTGATTTTGTAGCATCACGTAGTGCCGCTACTATTCTGTATAATTTTGTTGAAATTTATGGAAAAGAAGAAGCTATTGATTATTTTATAAGACTAAAAACACATGTAATTCAACATTCTAAATTTTTGACGACACCAGTGCGATTGGCTTCATTAGGAGAAACAGACATTGGTATAGGAAATTATTCAGATGGGAATCAGTACATGATGCATAATTATCCGGTAAAAATTATTTTTCCTAAAGATGGAAGTCCTTACACATTAACAGGTGCCGGTGTATTACATACTACTAAAAATAAAGAATTAGCTATGGAATGTATTAATTGGTTATTATCTAAACAAACAGCACAACTTTTAAATGACAATAATTTTAAATTTTGTTTTACAAATCCAGAAATGCCATTGCCAGTTGATTCTTTGGGACATGAATTAGTACTGCTTCCTGTAAGTGGTCATTATACAAGTGAAGGAAAAAAAGAATTATTAGATGCGTGGATTAGTCAAGTGCGATTTAGAAAGGATTAGAATGGAAAAACAATTAGGATATATTAGCCTTGGATGTGCTAAAAACTTAGTCGATACAGAAATTATGTTGGGAAAATTAAATGATGCAGGATATATAATTACTGAGGATCTAAGCAATGCAGACCTTATTATTATTAATACTTGTACTTTTATTGAAAAGGCAAAGGAAGAGTCGATTAATACGATCTTAGAAGCGGCTCAATACAAGCAAAGGGGACATTGTAAAGGTTTAATAGTGGCAGGCTGTTTGAGCCAACAATACCAAGAGGAACTTTTTACAGAAATACCGGAGATTGATGCCCTTATTGGTACTGGTGCATGGGATCGAATTATGCAAGCTGTAGAGGCAATTGAAGCGGGTAATCGTATTTGTATTATGGATAACATTACTAATATGTATGATGAACGTATGCCACGTATGCAAACAACACCGACTTATAGCGCCTATGTCAAGATTGCTGAAGGTTGTAATAATGGATGCACATTTTGTATCATTCCTAAAGTTCGTGGTCCATTTCGAAGTCGTACGATTGATTCCATTGTTGGGGAAGTCAAAAAACTAGCCTCTATGGGTGTCAAAGAGATTGTTTTAATTGCCCAAGATACAACACATTACGGTATCGATTTAAGTGACGATGGTAAACCATTACTAACCACATTACTTAAAGAATTAGTAAAAATTGATGGTATTGAGTGGTATCGATTATTATATTTATATCCTCAGTTTTTTACAGATGAATTACTGGATTTCATTATTTCTGAACCTAAAATTTGTAATTATATTGATATTCCATTGCAGCATATTAATGATGATATATTACGACAAATGAATAGGAAAGATAGTCGTCATGATATAGAAACATTACTAAAAAAAATTAGAAACCAACCTAAGCATATTACATTGCGCACATCTATTATAGTAGGTTTTCCTGGTGAAACGGATGAGCAATTCGATGAGTTATGTGATTTTGTAAAACGTATTAAATTTGATAATATGGGTGTTTTTACATACTCACAAGAGGAGGGAACTATTGCAGGCGCTAGACATGACCAAGTACCTGAGTCGATTAAAGAAGACCGTTATCATACATTAATGGCAATACAGGCGGCTATTTCTGAAGAAAATAATAAGGCTTTAGAAGGGGTAGTATGTCAAGCGATGATAGAAACCATCGAACCATCAGATGATGGTACTTTCTTGGCGAAAGGTCGATTAGAAACACAGGCACCTGATGTCGATGGTAACATGTATATTGAAAATTGTGAAAATTTAACGCCAGGCACAATATGTAATGTAAAAATTGAACAAGGCTTTGCCTATGATGTAGTGTGTAATCTAATGGACTAAATACTAAAGGATGTGATGGTATGATTGTTGAGCTAATTTCAACAGGATCTGAATTATTATTAGGGGATACTGTCAATACGAATGTATCCTGGTTAGCACAAGAGTTGAATAAGCTAGGATATACAGTTGCATATCAATCTGTTGTGGGTGACAATCGGCTTCGTATGCAAGAAGTGCTACAGATTGCTATGAAACGAGCTGATATTATTATTACAACTGGTGGATTAGGGCCTACACAAGGAGATATTACTCGTGAGGTAGTGGCCAGTGCAATAGATGTTCCTCTTGAATGTAATGAAGATGCAATGAATGAAATAAAAGCCTTTTTTTATCGCGTTAATCGTGATATGCCAGAAGCAAGCCGTAGAGAAGCTATGTTGCCATCCAGTAGCAACGTATTGCACAATCCTGTAGGCGTAGCTCCTGGAGTAGCTTTACAAGATAAGAACAGTCAAACAACCTTTATCCTCTTACCAGGACCGCCAGGAGAAATGAAAGGAATGTTTGTAGATAGTGTCATTCCTTATTTAGAAAATATATTTGGCGTGCAAGGAAATGTTCATTCCTATCGATATGCGATTTATGGGCTTAGAGAATTAGAATTAGAACGTACTGTTGCTGATTTAGTCGCCTCACAATCAAATCCAACGATTGCTTTACTCATAAAAAAAGGATATATTGAGTTGAGAATTACTGCTCATGGCAAAACAGTTGATGAAGCTAAACAATTATTGGATCCGTGGGATGCAATTATTAGAGAACGATTAGGTCATCATGTAGGTAGAGAATTACATACATCCATGGATGAATTATTAGCAAGTTCATTATTAACCGCAACTGCTACAGTTAGTACTGCAGAATCCTGTACATCGGGATTAGTAGGCAAACGATTAACTGATTTAGCTGGTAGTAGTGCCTATTATAATGGAGGCATTATTTCCTATACGAATACTATTAAGCATAATTTATTACACGTACCACAAGAATTATTGGATACAGTCGGTGCTGTAAGTCGTGAAGTGGCACAAGCTATGGCAGAAGGAACAAGACGCATAACCAATAGTACGTATGGTATTTCGACAACAGGATTAGCTGGACCAGGTGGTGGTACAAAAGATAAACCAGTTGGATTAGTATATATAGGGGTCGCAGGACCTAATGGCACGGTTGTTCATAAATTAGAATTAATTGGTAATCGTGATGATATTCGTCAAAGTGCAGCAGAATACGCACTTTATTATCTATATGAATATATGAAAGAGGTACACTAATATGTCAGATGGTAGACAAACTGCATTAGATAATGCATTAAAGCAAATCGAAAAAGATTTTGGAAAAGGCGCGATTATGCGTCTTGGTGATGTAGCCAACAAGATGAACATTGAAGTGATTTCATCTGGATCATTGGCCATCGATTTAGCAATCGGCGTAGGAGGATTTCCACGTGGTCGTATTATTGAAATCTATGGACCAGAATCATCTGGCAAAACCACAGTTGCTTTACATGCAGTAGCAGAAGCCCAAAAACAAGGTGGTATTGCTGCTTTTATTGATGCAGAACATGCATTAGACCCTATTTATGCTAGAAATCTTGGCGTTGATATTAATAATTTACTAATATCCCAACCAGACTGTGGTGAACAAGCACTAGAAATTACTGAATCCTTAGTTCGTTCCGGAGCCGTCGATATTATTGTTGTTGACTCGGTAGCGGCATTAGTCCCTAAAGCTGAAATTGAAGGTGAAATGGGCGATGCACAAGTTGGTTTACAAGCTCGTTTAATGAGTAAAGCTATGCGTAAACTTACAGGAATTATCAATAAATCAAAAGCAGTTGTTATTTTTATTAATCAATTGCGTGAAAAAGTAGGGGTTATGTTTGGTAATCCTGAAACTACTACAGGGGGCCGAGCATTAAAATTTTATTCATCTGTTCGTTTAGATGTACGTAAAGGTGAAATGATTAAGGCGAATAATGAAAATGTCGGCGCTAGAACAAAAGTAAAAGTAGTTAAAAACAAGGTAGCCCCACCATTTAAAGTAGCTGAATTTGATTTAATGTATGGCATAGGTATTTCTAAAGAAGGTACATTAATTGATGTTGGTGTATCGTTAGAAGTCATTAATAAATCGGGTGCCTGGTATTCTTATAATAATGAACGTATGGGGCAAGGAAAAGAAGCTGCTAAAACCTATTTAAAAGAACATCCAGCTATAGCGGCTGAAATTGATAAAATTATTCGTGATACCTTATCGGCAGAGCCAGAAGTATTTGATGTCGGTGTGAATGCAGAATCAATAACACCAGATACTAGTGAAGCGTAATTTCTATGTCCATATATTCAGCAGATATGAACGTTAACAATCAAGATGAATACGCTAATGCAATGGCACAAGCATTACGTTTTTTAAACTATCGTTTTTTGAGTTCCTATGAGCTTAGAAGAAAAATGCAGGGAAAAGAGTATTCTGATGATGTAATTAATCGCGTAGAAAATAAATTGATAGAATTACAATATTTGGATGATAAACGATTATCTGAAGACATGGCTCGTAGATTAATGCATAAACAATTATATGGGCGATTTTATATTGAACAAAAACTAAAACTTCGTGGATTAGATATACCAGAAATACTTAATACCTATAATGAAATTGAAGCAGGATTTTCTATGATAGAGAAAAAAATGCCGAAAAAAACTGTCAGTGATATGATGACAACGAAGAAAAAAATAAGTAGGCTATTAGCAAATCGCGGATTTTCTAGTAATACTATTGCCATCATCTGTGATAAAATTAGTGCATCTAATGAGGATGATTACTAATGTAATAAGTGTATATATATTCTTTAATACGTAAGGTTTATGCTGGTAATCACTCTTATTTCCTTGACATAATATCATTTACAGTCTAAAATTAAATTAACCTTATAAATAGGGTTTAATAATTGAATTAGACACGGCAATACAAGGAGCCGATGAGTATCGGCTCCTTAATTTTATGTATGGAGGTGAGACCAATTTTAGAATACAGTATAATTGCCGTTGTAATGGTACTGATTGGCTTAGGTGTTGGTTATTTCTTAAGAAAAAATATTGCCGAAGGGAAATTAAAACAAGCTGAAATAGAAGCTGAACGTATCGTAGCTGATGGTAAGCGTTTAGCGGAATCGAAGAAAAAAGAGGCTTTGTTAGAAGCTAAAGAAGAAATTCATAAACTTCGTACTGACGTTGATAAAGAAAATAAAGACCGTCGTGCTGAATTACAACGCTTAGAACGACGAATTCTGCAAAAAGAAGAACACTTAGATAAGAAATTAGACAACATTGAACGTAAGGAAGAAACGTTATTACGTAAAGAGCATGAAGTAACAGAATATCGTGAACAAGTGAATGCACTTTATGAAAAACAGATGACAGAACTAGAACGTATCTCAGGCATGACATTTGATGAAGCCAAAACTACGTTGTTGACTAATGTAGAAGAAGAAATTCGTCATGAAACAGCAGTATTAGTAAAAGACTTGGAACAACAAGCTAAAGATGAAGCTGAAAAGAATGCACGAGAAATTATTGCAGCAGCAATTCAGCGTTGTGCAGCTGATCATGTAGCCGAATCAACAGTGTCTGTCGTTTCCTTACCTAACGATGAAATGAAAGGTCGTATTATTGGTCGTGAAGGTCGTAATATACGTGCTTTAGAAACCTTGACGGGGATTGATTTAATCATCGATGATACGCCAGAAGCTGTTATTTTGTCTGGGTTTGATCCAATTCGTCGAGAAATTGCACGAATTGCATTAGAAAAATTAATTGTAGATGGACGTATCCATCCTGCACGTATTGAAGAAATGGTAGCAAAAGCTCGCAAGGAAGTAGAACAAACCATAAAAGAAGCAGGCGAACAAGCCACATTTGAAGCTGACGTACATGGTTTACATCCAGAGATTATTAAGATCTTAGGGCGTTTGAAATATCGAACTAGTTATGGTCAAAATGTATTAAAACATTCCATTGAAGTCTCTCATTTGGCTGGTATTATGGCAGCTGAATTAGGAGGTGACATTGCACTTGCTAAGCGTGGCGGTTTACTCCATGATTTAGGCAAAGCATTGGATCATGAATTAGAAGGTTCTCATGTTGAAATCGGTGTAGATGTTGCTAGAAAATACAAAGAAAGTCCATTAGTTATTAATTGTATTGGTGCTCATCATGGTGATGAAGAATTTAAATCAGTAGAAGCTGTATTAGTAGCTGCCGCTGATGCCATTTCTGCCGCTCGTCCAGGAGCTAGACGAGAAACATTAGAAAACTATTTAAAACGATTAACAAAATTAGAAGAAATTGCCGAATCCTTTGAAGGCGTTGAAAAATGCTTTGCTATTCAAGCAGGGCGTGAAATCCGCGTTATGGTAAAACCAGATAAAGTAGATGAAGCTGAGTCAACTTTATTAGTTCGAGAAATTATCAAACGCATTGAATCTGAACTTGAATATCCAGGACAAATAAAAGTAGTAGTTATTCGTGAAACACGAGTTATTGATTATGCTAAATAATTAGAAATTATTACTTTGTCATTTTATTATATATATTGGGACAACATATAGTGTGTTGTCCCAATATTCTTATATAACTCTTGATAAATTACTATGAATTTATAGGGGCCCTGCTTTTAGGAACATATAGTATTCTTTCTATTGTATAGATAGATTCATTCTGTATTAAAGAAAAATGATAAAAATTTTTTCTTTAATAGAGGATTTTTTTATTATATGTCGAATATTAATAAAGTTGGACTATTTTTTATACAATAGATTAGAGAGATTCTTAGTCTTGAAAGAGGAATTATTACGTCTTTTGTAGAATATTATAATTAGTGGATATGTAATAGTAGATATAGGTGAACTATGGCTCGATATTTCGATACTGAATTAATTGAAAAAATTAAAGATGCTAATGACATTGTTTCAGTTATATCTGAACATGTACCATTACGAAAAAAAGGAAAAACCTATTGGGGGTGCTGTCCATTTCATAATGAAAAAACACCGTCTTTCAGTGTTACCCCTGAAAAAGGATTTTATTATTGCTTTGGTTGTGGCGCTGCAGGCAATGCTATCAATTTTTTGATGAATTATGAACATTGTACATTCCCAGAAGCATTAGAAAAATTGGCAAATCGTGCTAATATTCCGTTGCCTGTTGCTGATATGTCTAAGGAACAACGCGAACGCAATGAATATCGTCACAAGCTATATGAAATTAATGAACTGGCATCGAATTTTTTTCATAATTGCTTAACTCAAACATCATTGGGAAAACCAGGTTTAGACTACTTATTGAATCGTGGTTTAACTATGGAAACAATCAAAAAATTTAAACTTGGCTTTGCTCCTAACAGTTGGGACAAACTATATCGTTCATTTATAGAACGACATATTCAAGAAAGTTATTTACTCGAACTTGGATTATGCAGAAAAGGAAGTGGTGGCAAGGTTTATGATTATTTTAGAAATCGTGTTATGTTTCCTATTATGGATGGTCGTGGTCGAGTTGTTGCTTTTGGAGGACGTGTCTTAGACGATAGTACACCGAAGTATTTAAATTCTCCAGAAACATCTATATTTAGTAAAGGCCATATATTATTTGCATTCGATAAAGCGTATCCAACAATCAGAAGTACTAAACAAGTAATTTTAGTAGAAGGGTATATGGATGTCATATCTGCACATAATGTAGGCATTACTAATGTAGTTGCTTCATTAGGAACTGCTTATACAAAAGATCATGGCAAACTGTTACTGCGCCAAGCCGATGAAATCATATTAGCCTATGATATGGATGGAGCAGGGCAAAAAGCTGCTAAACGAGCTATGGAATTATTAGTGAATACAGATTTTAAAGTACGTGTATTAGCCATGCCTGATGGTAAAGATCCTGATGATTATTGCCGTCATCATGGAAAAGAGGCTTTCAAAAAGTTAGTAGACCAAGCAGTTACGCCGTTTGAATTTTTATTAAATGACTCATTAATTCGCCATGATAGTACCGATCCTTTAGAAAAACAAGCTATATTAGAAGAGATGTTTGCCTACATCTCTCATGTAGAAAGTAGTGTAGAACGTGATAATTTATTACATGCGTTAGCATTGCCATTGTGGTTAGACACCAATACTGTATATCGATACTTTAAGAATTATCTAAAAAAAGGCAATCTCGTAACCCAATCTAATTCTCCGCCAACATCTATGTATACTATGTCCTCCATACAAGAAGAAGACCTAATAGTCGCCATGGCAATTCATACTATACAAGCATGGCGGGATATTATGCAGTATGTTCCTTTAGAAGATTTCTCAAATCCTTTGCATCGAGAAATATTGACAAAAATAGGTGACTATATAAAGGATAAAGGATCTTATACGTCTCGAGAATTAGAAAATGTATTCGAAAGAGAAGCAAAACAAGAATATATGCGTCTTATGGTAATCAGTGATAACACATATAGTAAAGATATACTATACCAATTGTTACGGGCTGTGCGCTTACGGTCATTACGAGAACAATATAAATCACACAGTATGCTGGCCGATCAATTAAGTAGATTGGGTGATATGAATTTCATTAATGAATTAAAAGAATGTCAGAAATTGCAAGACATTATAAAAGAATGGTCTTAATAGTACGTACGTGAAAGGAAGAGTGCGGTGGCTAAGAAAACAAAAGATATAACAAGAAATCAAATAGAAGAAACTATTAAAGAGTTATTGGCAAAAGGTAAAAAGAATGGTAGCTTGCATCAATCAGAAATTACAGAAGCGCTAGCAGATCAAGAAGATATTTCAACAGAACAACTTGATGATATGTATGAAATTTTTAATAAGTTAAATGTTGATATCATTACTGATTTAGACGAAGATGAAATTCATGATGACACTGATTCTATAAGCGCGGAAGATGATGATGAAGATGATGATGCCGTACCAGAAAAGAAAATTAAAATTGATTTAACTGTACCAGAAGGTGTTAACATTGATGACCCTGTACGGATGTATTTAAAAGAAATAGGGCGTGTACCATTACTTTCAGGGGATGAAGAAATTATATTAGCACAACAAATTGAGGCAGGTATGCAAAATGATGCTTCTTACAAAGAAGTGATAGAAGGGCAACGGGCAAAGAAAAAATTAGTGGACGCTAATTTACGGTTAGTAGTTAGTATTGCTAAACGCTATGTAGGTCGCGGTATGTTATTTTTAGATTTAATCCAAGAAGGTAATTTAGGTCTTATCAAGGCCGTTGATAAGTTTGATTATACAAAAGGCTATAAATTTTCAACCTATGCGACTTGGTGGATTCGACAAGCCATTACTCGTGCCATTGCCGATCAGGCACGGACCATTCGTATTCCTGTTCATATGGTAGAAACGATTAATAAATTAATCCGTATTTCTAGACAATTATTGCAAGATAAAGGAAGAGAACCTACTCCTGAAGAAATTGCAGAAGGTATGGGAATTTCCGCAGATCGTGTACGGGAAATTCAAAAAATAGCACAGGAACCTGTATCATTAGAAACACCAATTGGCGAAGAAGAAGATTCGCATTTAGGCGATTTTATTGAAGATCATGACGCGATTGCACCAGATGATGCAGCGAGTTATATCTTACTTCGTGAACAAATCGATGAAGTGTTTACTTGTTTAACTGAACGGGAACAACAAGTGTTAATCTTGCGATTTGGATTAAAAGATGGCAAGCCACGCACATTGGAAGAAGTAGGGCAATATTTCAGTGTAACTCGTGAACGTATTCGTCAAATTGAAGGCAAAGCGCTAACAAAACTTCGCAATCGAGGTAAACGAGATAAAATTAAAGATTTCTTATAATGATATATCTTAATGTATGGGGATTAGTAACGAAATGATTCCTAATACATGTATTGCATCATCAATATAAAAGAAAGTATACAATTAGACATGACAACAATGAATTTTAGCATACCAATGACTTTTTCTATTTTATGTGATAGAATAGAGTTAATTTAATATAGATAATGATTGTCTGTTGATAATTATCTATATATTATAATTTCTTACAATCCAAGTAGGATTATGGTTAGTATTATAATAGGAGATATATATGAAAAAACAAATAACACAAATGATGATAATTGGAGGATTAGTAACAGCTGTTTATATGGGTGGCACGTATTCTGTACAAGCCGATTATGATGCGTTAAGTATGCCAGCCCCTACTGCTACACCTAGTATATCTGTAGAAGAAAAACATATATTAGTGCCAGCGCCTAGTACTTATGTGCAGTCTGAAATGGATCGCTATGTAGCGTGGTATAATGAACAAACTCGTACAGCAGACAGCCATGTACCTATGAAGATATTAGAAGATGGCACTCAATTATCGGTATCAGAAGTAATAAATCAACGATTTGTTCAAGCCTTAAAAGATCGTAAACATTTTTATGAATGGTCACATCGTTATGATATAAAAGAAAAAGAAGAACAATCGACCTATGCAATGGATACATTACAAGCTATGATTAACGATATTGAATTTGCTACTACAGGACGTTTTATATCTACTACAGAACCACATCACATAGATTTATGGGCAGCTATTCAAGAACCAGCAACTCCTAATGTAGATGAACCTGTGAATCCTGCACACATTTTAGATATTGAAAAAGAGCATATGAGTCGTGTTAATAATTCTGAGCTTCGTTCCTATGCGAATGAAATGATTCTATTTGCCATTCATGATACGATGAACGATAAAAGTTTTAAATAATATTTTTAAATAATATATTCTTACATGATCTAGTTATTTGATATAAATATTACATAAAAAACTGTTGACAGAGTCAGTGACTATCTATATAATAGGTATTGTTCCGATACGCCGGAGTGGCGGAATGGCAGACGCACTTGACTCAAAATCAAGCGGGTAACACCGTGTGGGTTCAAGTCCCACCTCCGGCACCAAATTAAGCATCAAGTCTCGTTGTAGATTTGGTGCTTTTCTTTATATGGAGGTAGCTATGCGTTTAGGAATTGATATAATAGAAGTAGAGCGAATTAAGCAGGCTATAAAATGTAATGCTCGCTTTCAACAACGAGTGTATACGACATATGAAATAGAATATAGTCAGGGTAAGAAACGCCATTGTTATGAATCATTGGCTGGCATCTATGCCGTAAAAGAGGCCTTTGTAAAAGCATTAGGAACAGGATTTAGAGAAGGTTCATGGTTAGATATAGAGGTCAATCACACTCCGAAAGGAGCCCCATTTCTTGTTTTATCAGGAGTATTCAAAAAAATATATGAGAAGCAACAATTAGGTCCCATATGTGTATCAATTAGTCATACTCGGGAATTAGCGATGGCTCAAATTATTATTGAATAATGAATGGAGGTGCCCTATGCGCATACTTTCAAAAGAAGAAACTAATTATATAGACGAACAAATTCCATTACGGACTGGTTTGCCTCTTGCGTTAGTGATGGAAAATGTAGGTAGAGGTATTGCTGAAGAAATTATCAATTCCATAAACAGCACCAACAATAAAAGTGCATCACATGTTGTATTTATTTGTGGGACTGGCAATAACGGCGCTGATGGATTGGTAGCGGCCCGTCAATTATTAGAATATAAGATTCCTAGCTATGTATTCATTCATGGCGATATTTTGAAAGATACGAACCTATTTCGCACACAGTATACTGCATGCCAGTCACTGGGCATCAAGTTTGTTAACTCTATGAAAGATATTCCTTGGCATTCTGTTGGCATTGTTCTTGAAGGTCTGATTGGTACAGGTTTAACTAGTGATTTACGGGATTCGACTCAACAGTTACTTGAAGAGTTACATCATTGGCTAACAGAATATCACATTGAAAATTTATGGGCCATTGATATACCAGCTGGTGTACAAACTAATTCGGGACAAGTATCAAAGGGCACATTAACATATACTAAAACGATTACTTTTGGAGCTAGTAAATTAGGTATGCATCTCTATCCTGGGACTAGTTATTGTGGAGAAATTTCTATTAAACCCTTAGGTGTTCCATGGGAATCTATTAAGCTGGGGCCTCACGTGCATACACTGGATAAGGACTTAGTCTGTAAACTATATCCAATACGTCCATCAAATGCACATAAAGGTATGAATGGACACGCCCATATAATAGGTGGATCTAAGTCTATGATTGGAGCACCTATTATGGCGACAGAAGCTTGTGTCTATACTGGTACGGGTAAAACTACATTACATGTACCAACTGATTGTATACTTCCAGTACAATGCAAAATTATGCCAGAAACTATGGTTCAATCTTTTGAAACGAATGCCGATTTACTTCTATCATTGACTGATTGTACAGCGATGGCCATAGGTCCAGGCTTAGGGCGTTCGAAAGAATCTGAATCACTTCTTACATCGCTCGTATCTTCTTTTGAGGGTCCTTTAGTGATTGATGCAGATGGATTATATGCATTGCATGAATTAAGAGCTACTAAACAATATTTTATAGATCGTAACCGTTCAGTTATCATGACACCACATATAGGAGAATTTGCTCGATTAACAGGACAGTCGATTCCATATATTCAATCACACTATGTGGATATGGCGCGTGAGTTTTCCATGGCCTATAATGTGACATTAGTACTAAAAGGTATTCCTTCTATAATTGCCCTACCATCCGGTAATATATATATAAATACGCTTGGCAATTCTGGTATGGGTACTGGCGGCATGGGAGATACATTGACAGGAATTATTGTAAGTTTATTAGCACAAGGTATGAATGAAGATACGGCGGCTATACTAGGAGTTTATTTACATAGTGCTAGTGCCGATTTCTTACATCACACAAAGCCTATCGGATATACTCCCAGTGATGTAGGCAAAGGAATTGGATATATATTAAAGCAATTACAAGTTTAATTTCATAGGAGCCTATTATGATATATAAATTAAAATACCTTGCCACTATTTGTAGCATAGTATTCACTATTTTATCTCTTACGGGGTGTACAAATCATTCAACAGCAACGACACATACACCACAGTCAATAGCTAGTCAAACAGAGAATCAATCTAATTCTACAGAAAAAACATCTTCCACCAATAGCACTGGAACGATGGATATATATATCCTTGATGTAGGACAAGGAGATTCTATTTTAATAAAAGTAGGTGATGAGTATACAATGGTAGATACTGGAGATGTAGCTCATCGTCGATCAACCGTGACCACGTTAAAAAAATTAGGTGTTTCACATATAAAAAATGTAATTATCACTCATCCTCATGAAGATCATATAGGCGGTGTCTATGGAATTAGTAAAGAAATACCAATTGATACCATTTATGATGATGGCATTGCGGTAGATAATAATTTATATAAAACATATCGTGCTATGATAGAAAAAAAGCATATTACTCATAAAGTACTCCAAAAGGGAGGTACTGTTGATTTAGGCAATGGCGCGAGATTTGATGTCTATGCGCCGAGTGATTCATTATCGTATGCAGAGGCGAAAGCTCAAGGAGGAAAGAAATTAGGCTCTCAGTCAAAATATCTTAATAATCATTCTATTGCAGGAAAACTTGTATTTGGTAACTATTCATTGTTCTTAACCGGTGATGCTGAGCAAGAAGAGGAATCACAATTAGTAAAAGATTATAATAGTAAGCTATTTAGTCGTATGTTAAAAGTTTCACATCATGGTAGTAATCATAGTTCTATCGAAAAATTTATTAGGTCTATAAAACCGGAAGCAGCACTCATTTCAGTAGGACTACATAATGATTATGGACATCCTGGTAATGAAACATTAGAACGATTTAAAAAGAATAATGTATTAGTGTATCGTACAGATACGATGGGCATGATTCACGTTGCCACAGATGGTAAACAATGGCATATCACTACTGAGCGATAATCGCATACTATACTTTATAAGTAATCGTAATGTATAAAAACTGACTAGTAGTATTTAAGTAAGCATCCTATTTTAAGCCTATATACATGTTATAATAAGACTACACTATATAAACTACTCCTATATGTGTACAACATATTGCAATTAGATGGGTAGCTACTAGATTGCCTTTATCAAAATAATACTACTTATAGACGAAGTAAATGGTATCTAGTATCAATTATTTTCTAAAATGATACTAGTAGTATCCATTTCATGGTATAATATAATAGATTGAAATATTGAATAGAGAATATAAAAACGTGTTAGGAGTGATACAGTTGCGAAAACTTTATATACTATGGTTGGCCATATTAATGGTAGTTCCGTTTTTTTGTCAATCAACACAAGCTGCAACAGTAACTAATGTACGTTGGGTCACAAGGAATGATGCACCTGTGCCATTTCTTAGAATGGTAGTCGATGTATCTAGTCCTGTGAAAGCAGGCGCTTCTATTAATAATAAGGGAAAATCTACAACGATTACGTTAAAAGATGCAAAACTGGGTAACGTAAAATCTTCAATTACAATGGATAAAAGTATTGCTACAAGCGCAAAAGTGCATGAAAAAAATAGCAATGTGGAGATTTCTATTGATACACCTAACGTATTAGATGTATCTGATATAAAAGTTTTTTCTTTAAAAAAAGATACCATTAATAACAAACCATATCGAATTGTCGTAGACATTCAAAAAAAAGGTGTTTCCCCTCGGACTAATTATTATGGAAAGGCTGCGATTCCATCAGCAAAACCTAAAGTGGCTAAGCCAGTAGGGACACCGCCTACCTCTAGGCCCTATACAGTATCAGGTGGGATTCAAGGTAAATTAATTACTATTGATCCTGGCCATGGAGGGAGCGATCCTGGTGCGATAGGTCATAATGGATTACAAGAAAAGCAAGTAACATTACCTATCGCCATGTATTTAAAATCTGACTTAGAAGCTATGGGCGCTAAAGTTATTTTAACGCGTAGTACTGATAAGGATGTGTATGCGCCTAATGCGAGTGGTATTGATGAATTACAAGCTCGTGCTGATGTAGCAAATCAAGCTGGATCTGACATTTTCATTAGTGTTCATATTAATTCTTTCGATAATCCGTCTGTAGGCGGCATCGCTACCTATTATTATGGAAAAACATCTCATGATGAACAATTAGCACGTCACGTGCAAAATGAAATTGCTGGAGAACCTGGTTTCAATGGTGATAGAGGCATTCAACCAGGAAATTTATATGTATTACGAAATACTACGATGCCTGCTATTTTAGTGGAATTAGGATTTATATCAAATCCTACAGAAGAATCATTATTGACCAAGGATACGACACGCCGTGAGTTTGCTAAACGCATTGCCGATGGTCTAGCCGCATATTTTAAATAAAAGAGGAGTTATTATGATACTATTTAATCGCATGGTAGCTGTCAGCATAGTATCAATGTTGGTTATAATGGCTACAGGTTGCTCAGATACTAGCCAACTAGCTAATCCTGGTCAATCTACTGCAGCTATTCACACGGGAGCTACTACAGAAGAAACTAATCGAACAGGAAAATTTGATCATCAATCTACAGTAGTTCTTACTATTTATGTTCCTTTAGAAAATGCCCAAGGTGTTAAGGCATCATCCATTGAATTATTGGCATCAGAGGCAACACCATTGCGTGCTGTACAAGAGGCAATCAATGCAGATCGTCAGCATGAGTATCCACTATTTACCAAAAATATGAAAGTACAAAAAGTGAGCGTTACTAATGGGGTAGCAACGATAGATGTGAATCAAGCTTTTATAACAACTAAGAGTAGTGACCTATCTGTTCAATTACGATTGGCTACGATTGTCAATACGTTAACGTCTATGGATGACATTCAATCAGTTCGTTTTACTAATAACGGTAAGCCTGTTGATACGATCGGCGCCTTTGATACACGACAACCTATATCTATGATAAAATACATGATACAACAATAGAATATATAATATATTTTAATGCGCTTTGTAGATATGGTATGATAACTACAAAGCGTATTTTATTATAATGATACACGTACTCAATAAAGGAATTTCATTATGAAAGTTAAAGATATGGGCGAATTTACACTTATTAATGCAATAAGTGATGATGTCATTTTTGATCCTACTACTGTTATCGAAGGCATTGGAGATGATTGTGCTATATATAAATCTACGGAAGATTATGAGCAATTAATTAGTATTGATACCATGGTTGAAGGAATTCATTTTACTTTTAATACAATGAGTCCCTATGATATAGGTGTCCGCTTATCAACTGCTAATATTAGTGATATTGCTGCTATGGGTGGAATACCACGTCAAATAGTAATTAGTATTGCCGTTCCTCCTACAATGGATAGTACTATTATTAAATCTATCTATGATGGTATTAAATACCAATGTAAACAATATACAATTAATTTAATAGGTGGAGATACAGTTAGTACGTCAGGTCCTTTAGTTATAACACTAACTATTGTTGGAGAAGTACCTAAAGGAAAAGCTGTATTACGACGACGTGCACAAGTTGGTGATTTTATAGGCGTTACTGGATATATGGGAAGTAGTGCAGCTGGCTTAGATGCAATTTATCATACCTATCAAGATACAAATGTAATTATTCAATCCCACAGACAACCGCAACCACAACTGGCATTAGGCACTTATCTTCGCCATATAGGTGCTACTGCCATGAATGATATTAGCGATGGATTAGCTAGTGAGTTACATGAAATAGCAGATACATCGAACATAACCATGCTCATTGAAGAAGAATTAATACCAATTCATAAAGAAACCATACTGGTAAGTAATCGATTAGGCAATAACCCTCTTGATTACGCATTGTTTGGTGGGGAAGACTTTCAACTTGTATTCACGATACCGAGCGAATCCCTTCCTGATGTTCAGAATCAAAAAGACATCACTATCATAGGACAAATTATTTCTAAAGGTGATGGAACTGTCCTAATGAAAGGAAAGGATCAGTCTATACGCGTTATTGAAAAAAAGGGATATAATCATTTTTCTCATGATTAATCCTAGAATTTCTAATTGTATAGCTACTATAGTGTTATACTATGTCCACTATGTGTAAATAAAATGTATAATATGATCTAGTATGTTCATTTTTCTAACTAGTTGAGTTATTGAAATCTCTTATATATAATAATCTATATTACCCATCATTTTTTGTACAAGTAAGGGTTACGCCCATACTATCTAGAAAGGTAGTAATTATGTTTAATGTAAAGAATAAAATAGAATGTCAATCACAATCTGTTGAAGATACACAAGCCTTAGGAGAAAAAATAGGTTTCTTTCTACAATCAATAACTACTCCACTATGTATTGCTATTGTTGGTGATTTAGGTACTGGTAAAACACACTTATCAAAAGGTATTGCTATAGGGTTTGGTATTACAGAAGAAGTCACAAGCCCCACCTTTTCTATTATGAATACCTATGGTGCAATCAATCACAGATTATATCATTTTGACTTGTATCGATTAACAACCGTAGAAGAGTTAGATACCATCGGCTTTTATGAATATACAGAGGAACAAAAATCTATTGTTGAATGGGCGGATATGTTTCAAGATGAATTACCTGATACCACATTGTGGGTACAAATAGAACGCATTTCAGAAACTGAAAGACGCATTACATTAGCATCAAATATAGTAGATAGTCAACAATTATCTATTATAGGAGGAAGAATATGTATTTAGCAATTGAAACAAGTAGCTTAGTGTCAAGTATTGCCATTGAGCATGATCATATATTATTAGGAGAATTAACTGTTCAATCAGGCTTAACCCATTCTGAACAATTAGTGCCACATATTCAATTATTATGTGAACAAGTGGGAATTATACCAAGACAGTTAGATGGTATTGTTGTCTCCATAGGCCCTGGGTCATTTACAGGTTTACGAATCGGTATGGCTACAGCTAAATCATTGGCATATGCCTTAAAGAAACCATTATACGGTGTTATGACAATGGACGCCCTAGCTTATAATCTTCTGTACACGAATCAACTGATTAGTGTAGTAATCGATGGACAAAAGAAACATGTCTATGAAGGTTTATATCGATACGAAAAAGGAACACTACATTGCATACAATCGCCGATTCTAAAAGTTGCATCTGATGTAATAAACGCCTACAAGGATAAGAATATATCTGTCATTTGCATTGGTGATGGTATACGAAGAATTCAACCTTTTTTAAGCGATGATACACCTATGATTACAATCGCGCCTAATTCGATACAGATACCAAGAGCGAGCTCACTATTCTTAGCCGCTAAAAATCGCATAGATGCACATGATAGTGATGATCCAATGACTATGTTACCTTTTTATATCAAACGATCAGAGGCAGAAGTATTGTGGGAAGCAAAGCATGGGACAATCTTAGAAAATGAAGAAAATCCAACTGTCATCGTATCCGAAACAGTTTCACTAGGAGAGAAATCATGATATTACGACTAGCTGAAATAGATGATGCTGATGGTATTTATCAAGTGGAAACAGACTCTTTTTCTATTCCTTGGTCATTACCTTCTGTAATTCATGAATTAGAAGATAAGGAACGCAAATTATATATTGTGGCCGAAGAAGATAATACGATTATAGGATATGCAGGTGCATGGATTGTGCTTGATGAAGGACAAATTACCAATATCGCTATCAAATCATCCTACCGTCGTCAGGGGTATGGCACCATGTTAACTAGAAAGTTAATCAAAGAATTATTTACGTTAGGGATGCAAGAAATTTTTTTAGAAGTTCGCATTTCTAATATACCTGCGATTTCCTTATATCGGCGATTAGGATTTACAGTAAAAGGTGTTAGAAAATCATATTATTCAGAACCCACTGAAGATGCTTATATCATGTCATTAATAAAAGAGGAAACTTTATGAGTGTATATACGTTAGCTATTGAAAGCAGTTGCGATGAAACATCGGCCGCTGTTTTACGAGATGGTAGAACTGTTCTGTCAAATGTAATTTCCAGTCAAGTTCCTATCCATAGAAAATTTGGAGGTGTCGTTCCAGAAATTGCTTCACGTCATCATATAGAGCAAGTAATTCCTGTAATTGATCAGGCCCTAGCAGATGCTAAGATTAACCTAGAAACTATAGATCATATCGGCGTCACTTATGGGCCCGGCTTAGTGGGAGCCTTATTAGTTGGTGTAGCCGCCGCTAAAGGGTTATCCTTAGCTACAGGTATTCCGCTTATTGGCGTCAATCATATGGAGGGGCATATTTTTGCCAATTTTTTAGCTAATCCTGATTTAAAGCCACCATTCTTAAGTCTTGTCGTATCTGGCGGTCATACAATGTTAGTAGTGGTAAAAGATTATGAAGAATTTGAAGTACTCGGTCAAACACGTGATGATGCAGCCGGCGAGGCTTTTGATAAAATTGCCCGCGTTATGGGATATCCTTATCCGGGAGGACCACATATTGATAAATTAGCGATGAAAGGGAATCCACATGCAATTACGTTCCCAAAAGCATTACAAGAAGATGGGAATTTTGAATTTAGTTTTAGTGGACTTAAATCGGCCGTATTAAATTATTTAAATAGTGCTAAATTAAAGAATGAATTGATTAATGATAGCGATGTAGCTGCGTCTTTTCAAAAATCTGTTATTGATATATTAATAAAGAAAACGAAAGATGCTGCTAAACAAACAGGATATACTACTATTACAGTTGCTGGTGGTGTATCTGCTAATCGAGGATTACAGCAAGCATTAACAAACATGTGTGAAGAAGAAGGCTTTAAATTTTATAAGCCTAATTCTATTTTATCTACGGATAATGCAGCTATGATTGGTTGTCGTGCTTATTATATGGCAAAAGCCAATAAATTTGCTACTTTATCATTAAATGCGAAACCAAGTATCCCTATAGGAGATATGTCTTGGAAATAAATGACAGTGAGAACAGCCTATGAAATTATTTGATATTATTGATGAAATGACTACGCTAGATACAACGCAAATATCACTAATTATTAAATTTGCAAATTTATTGCGATTTGCAGAATCTGTCACTCATAGTACGGTTGTATTATTTTTATTGACTAGTAAAAACCAATTTATTGCGATTCAACCACAAGATGATCAACATAAGCCTTTTAGCATACAAATGATTGAACGGTATGAAATGAATTTATGGTGGCAATTATTTCATAAGCGCATTTCAATTAGAGGGCTGCAGGAACGAAGTAAGGGTAAGATGGAATTAATGCATGCATATCCAGTCATTGACAATGGTGGACGTATTATTGCCGGTATCTCTTTTGTAAATCCGCGAATAGATTCTATGAATGATATGTTTTTGCTCCAACAAGAACAAATTATAACGGAAACAATTTATATGGCTATGATGGTTCCTCAACATAATCAAGTAGATTTATATACACCATTATCATATCAAGATGGAGTCATTATTTTTGATGAAGCTGGCACAATATTATATGGCAATGAACAAGCCCATCAATTAATTGATGTATTAGGCTTTAATCGACGACTCATAGGGACATCTATTTATGGAAGTTCTTTAAAGTTATCTTTTGTAAAAAAAGCATTACAAAAGCATATTGGTGATACATATGACAGTATTTATGACGATATAGTGATTAGGCAAACTGTTATACCAATTTTTTCTAGGACTAGAGGAAATCGAAGTTTATTATTATTAAAAGATAGAACCTTAGTAAGTCAGAAAGAAAAAGAGTTACTAGTAAAAAATTCCGTCATTAAAGAGATTCATCATCGTGTGAAGAATAATTTACAAACTGTAGCTGGATTACTTCGCATGGAAGCACGTCGATCGCAGTCACTCGAAGTAAAAGCTGCTTTACAAGAGGGCATTTCTCGCATTGAAAGTATGGCTCTTGTTCATGACATTGTATCTCACTATGAAGCTGACTATGTATCGATTCGCAGTATATACGAGGAATTAACTAGACTATTAACGAATGCATTAGTTAGTCATAAAGACCACATCACTTATATCTATGAAGGTAATGAAGTGATGATTCGTTCCAATCAAGCCAGTTATATATCCTTAATATTGAACGAACTTATATCGAATAGTATTAAACATGGCATTCAAAATGAATATGGTACAATTATCTTATCTGTAGAAGAACACGAGCATCTAATCATTCTTTCTATAAAAAATACAGGAAAACCATTTCCTCCTAATTTCTCAGTATCTACATCTAAACGATTAGGGTTACATATCATTCAAAATTTAGTTGAAAATGAATTACATGGAACCTTAACTATTGAGCAATCTACCGAAGAAGGATCAAATGTTATAATAACCATGGAAAAGGGGGACTAACATGCGTGTGTTAATTGTAGATGACGAGTCTCTCATCCGAATGGATTTAAGAGACATATTAGAGTCAGCTGGTCATGAAGTTATAGGGGAAGGAAAGACAGGAATAGATGGCATTCAACTAGCACGAGAACTTACTCCTGATATTATTTTGATGGATGTAAAAATGCCAGAATTAGATGGCATTGAAGCAGCTCGACAAATACATCACGCCCATATTGCCCCCGTCGTACTACTCACTGCGTATAGCCAAGAAGATTTAGTAAAGAAAGCTAAAGAATCTGGTATATATGGATATTTAATAAAACCATTACGGGAAGAACAATTGATACCTACATTGTTGATGGCTATTGGTAGATATGAAGACGAACAACGATTACGACATGATGTTAGCCACTTGGAACAGTCTTTAGAAGATAGAAAATATATTGCTAAAGCTACCGGAATACTCATGAATTTATATCAAATATCAGAAGAAGAAGCATTCTCACGAATCAGAAAATATAGTATGAACAAGCAATTATCAATCACTCAAGTCGCTTTAAAAATTATTAATGCTTCTAAGCATGATAAGCACTAATAGTGTGTCAACTACAATGATGCCTATGTTTAATCGCACGCATAGTGAATCGTAGGTATAAAAGATATGACTTTTAAACGATACGGTTTAGTATACTATGTTCTATACGGTGTAAAGAATTAATAGATAGAAATAATAAGTGCTATATATAATCTATTACCACTAATATAATCTATCACCACTAGAAGAGGAATGCTCCTAGTGATGATGTAAAATCAAATCGAATCATAGTACATGAAAATAGTAGAAAACTCTTTAAATTGATAAGAAAATCTCTAATTATAATAATAAAAGTCAAAAAATCAAAAAAAGTACTTGCATTTGTAGAATAATCAGTTATAATAATAATTGTAATTAGCACTCGTTAATAGTGAGTGCTAACAAGTAGAATCATTCAAATAAACGTATACAAAGGAGAGATTTATTATGATGAAACCATTAGGCGATCGTGTAATAATTCGTATTGTTGAAAAAGCAGAAAAAACACAAAGCGGTATATTCTTACCAGATACAGCAAAAGAAAAACCTTCTGAAGGTGAAGTTATTGCTGTCGGAAATGGTAAAGTATATGATAATGGACAACGCGTTCCTTTGGAAGTAAAAGTTGGCGATAAAGTTATGTTTTCTAAATATGCTGGCACAGAATTCAAATTAGATGGTGCTGATCATTTAGTATTGAGTGAACGTGATATTTTAGCAATTCTTTAATCAATATAACTTTCTTTGTTGCTCATAATAATCATATATAGCGCATATAGTTATATAACACATGATGTGATATTCACATATTATAGGAGGTAATTTTTAATGGCTAAGGAAATTCTTTTTAATGAAGATGCTCGTCGTGCACTAGGTCGTGGCGTTGATCAATTAGCAAATGCAGTAAAAGTAACTATGGGACCTAAGGGTCGTAATGTAGTATTAGATAAGAAATTTGGAGCTCCATTAATTACTAACGATGGTGTTACCATTGCTCGTGATATTGAATTAGCTGATCCATTTGAAAATATGGGGGCTCAATTAGTTAAAGAAGTAGCTACAAAAACTAATGATGTAGCTGGTGATGGTACAACTACTGCTACTTTATTAGCACAAGCTATGATTCAAGAAGGTATGCGCAATGTAGCTGCTGGCGCTAATCCAATGGTATTAAAACGCGGTATCGAAACTGCAGTTAATACGTTAGTCGAAGAAATTAAAAAACGTGCTAAAACAGTTTCTGGGAAAGACGAAATTGCTCAGGTTGCTTCTGTATCTGCTGGTGACGCAGAAATCGGTGAATTAATTGCGGAAGCAATGGAAAAAGTTGGTAAAGATGGTGTTATCACTGTTGAAGAATCTAAATCTTTACAAACTGGTTTAAATGTAGTAGAAGGTATGCAATTTGATCGTGGTTATTTATCTCCTTATATGGTAACTGACCCAGATAAAATGGAAGCTGTTATGAATGAGCCATACATTTTGATTACTGACCGCAAAATTGGTGCTATTGCCGACATGTTACCAGTTCTTGAAAAAGTTGTTAAAGTAGGTAAAGAATTATTAATTATTGCAGAAGATGTAGAAGGCGAAGCATTGGCTACACTAGTAGTTAATAAATTACGTGGTACATTTAAAGCAGTAGCAGTAAAAGCACCTGGCTTTGGTGATCGTCGTAAAGCTATGTTGGAAGATATCGCCATTTTAACTGGTGGCACTGTTATCACTGAAGACATGGGACGTAAATTAGATAGCGTTGAATTAGATGATTTAGGTAGTGCTCGTCAAGTTCGCATCACAAAAGACGAAACAACTATTATTGATGGTGTAGGTGATAAAACTGCCATTGCGCAACGTGTTGCCCAAATTCGTGCGCAAGTGGAAGAATCTACTTCTGAATTTGATAAAGAAAAATTACAAGAACGATTGGCTAAATTATCTGGTGGTGTAGCAGTTATTGAAGTAGGTGCTGCTACTGAAGTAGAAATGAAAGATAAAAAACTTCGTATAGAAGACGCATTAAACGCCACTCGTGCAGCTGTAGAAGAAGGTATCGTTGCTGGCGGTGGTACTACTTTCATTGATATTATGGATGCTTTAGATTCTTTACACGCTGAAGGTGATGTTCAAACAGGTATTAACCTTGTTAAACGTGCTATTGAAGAACCTGTTCGTCAAATTGCTTATAATGCAGGTGTAGAAGGTTCCGTTATCGTAGAAAAAGTTAAAAATACAGATAAAGGTGTAGGTTTCAATGCATTAACAGAAGAATTTGAAGATATGGTAAAAGCTGGTATTGTTGATCCAGCTAAAGTAACACGTTCTGCTCTTCAAAATGCAGCATCAATTGCTTCTTTAGTATTAACTACTGAAACAATTGTGGCAGACAAAGTAGAAGAAAATGCACCAGCAATGCCAGCTATGCCTCCAATGGGTGGCATGGGCGGTATGGGTGGCATGATGTAATTCATACATCCATATAATTTCATACACGCGCTCATAGGAGCGAATGCAAAAGCAGGTTTACTAGTATGTAAGCCTGCTTTTTTTATGATAGAAGTCAATAGGTAATCAAAGTCTATACATCTAATTGTCCGTATATTCCATATAAAACATATACATATACATAATGCATAATCTGTATATTGATACAGAAAATATGCCTGTTATAATTGTAATATGCTATAAAATATATTATAATAACGAATATTAGGATAAAAATATATACATATTTAATCATATAGAGTTTGAGGAGAAATCTATGAATACAAAATCATTACCCTTTACAGAAGAAGAATTGGAATCGATAATAGCCATCCATCCAACACCATTTCATATTTATGATGAAAAAGGAATTATAGATAACATTCGTCGGTTTATTAAAGCCTTTGATTGGGCTCCAAAATTTAAAGAATATTTTGCAGTGAAAGCTACGCCTAACCCATATATTATGAAACTATTACAGAAAGAGGGAGTCGGTGCTGACTGTTCTTCTTTAGCAGAACTATTACTTTGCGAAAAAATAGGGCTTACTGGCCATGATATTTTATTCACATCGAATGACACTCCTTTTTGCGAATATCAAAAAGCATTAGAATTAGGTGCACTGTTAAATTTAGATGATATCACCATGTTACAATATTTGGTGGACAACGGAGTCGAAACATTTCCAGATACAATGTGTTTCCGATATAACCCTGGCTCCCTCAAAGAAGGTGGTAATGATATCATTGGTGTTCCGGAAGAAGCAAAATACGGTATGACCAGAGAACAAATTTTTAAAGCTATTACGTTTGCACAAAAACGCGGTGTTTTACACTTTGGTATTCATACCATGGTTTGCTCTAATGAATTAGATGTAAATGGTTTAGTAGGAACAGCTAAAATTTGTTTTGATTTAGCTGTAGAAATAAAAAATAAATTGGGAGTAATAATTGAATTTATCGACTTAGGCGGTGGTATAGGTGTTGCATATCGTCCCGAAGAAACCCCAGTGGATTTCAATTTACTAAGCAAAGGTATACAACATGAATGGGAATCTACATTAAAATCCAATGGCATGAGCGATACAACAATAGCTTTTGAATGTGGACGCATGGTTACTGGACCATTTGGATATCTTGTAACAACAGCGATTCACAAAAAAGATATTTATAGACATTACATCGGTCTCGATGCGTGTATGGCAAATTTAATGCGTCCTGCTTTATATGGTTCTTACCATCATATAACTGTAGTCGGTAAAGAGAATGCGCCATTAAATCACATATATGATATAACTGGTTCACTATGCGAAAATAATGATAAATTTGCTATTCAACGAACACTACCTAAAATCGATATAGGCGATCGTATTGTTATTCATGACACTGGTGCCCATGGACATGCTATGGGTTTTAATTACAATGGGAAATTGAGGTCTGCTGAATTGTTATTACACGACGATAAAAGTGTTACTGAAATCCGTCGTGCTGAAACCTATGATGACTTATTTGCAACCTTAGACTTTTCCCACCTGTAAACCATATTAAATAAGAATATATATGAAATTACACAAATTCATAGTAAATTATTAGGAATTTGTTGCAAGCCAGTAATTTACCATGTATAATAAGTATATGAGAATTATGTACATGGTGCTGAAGTGGCTTAAATTATATACTGGGCGGTATTCACTTTAGTGTATGCCGCTTTTTCTGCTTGTTTGTACATAATACTTTAGTTAAACTATGATATTGGTTTAACTGATTACTAGTATATAGAGTAATCAACATAGAGAATAATTAATGATTACTCATCGTAATATATTAAAGGAGTGAAAATTTTGACTGAATTGCTTCAAGTAAAAAATTTGAAAGTTGCAGTTGAAGATAAACCAATCCTAAAAGGTTTAGACTTAACAATTAATAAGGGAGAAATTCATGTTGTCATGGGGACTAATGGTGCTGGTAAATCTACCTTAGCCAATGCAATTCTTGGAAATCCTAAATATACGGTAACCAATGGAACTATTACATTTGAAGGCGAAGATATTACAAATGAGCCTGTTAATGAACGTGCCAAAAAAGGTATTTTCATGTCCTTTCAAAATCCTATTTCTGTACCAGGTATCACTGTAGAAAACTTTATTCGCACAGCAAAGGCTACTATAACAGGTCAACCTGTACGTGCTTTGGCATTTAAAAAAGAATTAAAAGAAAAAATGGAAGAATTATCGTTTGATACTTCCTATGCGGCTAGATATGTGAATGAAGGATTTAGTGGTGGGGAACGAAAGAAAAATGAAATTCTTCAAATGTCGATTTTAAATCCTAAATTAGCAATTCTAGATGAAACTGATTCCGGTCTAGACGTTGACGCAGTTCGTATAGTATCCGAAGGTGTACGACGCTTTCACAATGAAGAAAATGCAGTGTTAATTATTACTCATCACAACTCAATTCTTCAAAAATTACAACCTGATTTTGTTCACATTTTAATTGATGGAAAAATCGTTAAAACTGGTGATGCTTCATTAGTAGGTGAAATAGAAGAAAAAGGATATGATGCCTATAAAGCATTAGTGTAGGAGGCTATCACTGATGGAAGAAATAAGAAAGAAAACACAGATTGAAGAAATGGATCGTGGCGTTTACGACATAAAAAATGACTTCGATTACTCTTTTAAATCTGATGCAGGATTAACTGAAGATATCATCCGCGAAATCTGGTCCAATAAAAATGAACCAGAGTGGATGTTAGAAAAAAGATTAGAATCTTTAAAAATTTATCACTCCCTAGATATCCCCAATTGGATGCCAGATATAAGTGGATTAAACATGGACAGTATTATTACCTATGTAAAGCCTAAAGTGGATATGAAAGGGAATTGGAATGATGTACCAGAAGATATAAAGAGTACCTTTGATCGATTAGGTATACCTGAAGCTGAAAAAACATCACTAGCTGGTGTTGGTGCTCAATATGACTCAGAAGTTGTCTATCATAGTATTCAAGAAGATTTAGTAAAGCAAGGTGTTGTATATACTGATATTGAAACAGCATTACACGACTATGAAGATATTGTAAAAAAATACTGGATGACTTTAATCCCTCCAACTGATCATAAATTTGCCGCTTTACATGGCGCCGTTTGGTCTGGTGGATCCTTTGTCTATGTGCCAGCTGGTGTAGAAGTAGAAATTCCATTACAATCATATTTCCGCTTAAATGCACCTGGAGCTGGTCAATTTGAGCACACGATGATTATTATTGAGGAAGGGGCTAAAGCTCACTTTATCGAAGGTTGTTCTGCACCTAAATACAATGTGGCCAACTTACATGCTGGTGCGGTTGAATTATTTGTAAAAGATAACGCATCCTTACGCTATTCAACTATTGAAAACTGGTCCAAAAATATGTACAATTTGAACACTAAACGCTGTTCCGTTGGCAAAAATGGTACAATTGAATGGGTATCTGGTTCCTTCGGTTCCCATGTATCATGTTTATATCCTATGAGTATTCTAAAAGGTGAAGGGGCCCATTGTGAATTTACTGGCGTTACCTTTGCCGGAGAAGGCCAATTCTTAGATACCGGTTGTAAAGTAGTTCACGCTGCTCCTTACACAACAAGTAATGTAAATTCTAAATCTATTTCTAAGAGTGGTGGTGCAGCTATTTATCGTGGTTTAACTAAAATAGCCGCTAATGCAGTACATTCAAAATCTACTGTATCCTGTGAATCACTAATGTTAGATGAAATTTCACAATCCGATACAATTCCAACTATTATTGTAGAGAATGATAATGTAGATTTAGGACATGAAGCTAAAATTGGCCGTATTTCCGATGAAGCTATTTTCTACTTAATGACTCGTGGTATTAGTGAAGAAGAAGCACGTGCTATGCTAGTTCGTGGCTTTGTAGAACCTATATCTAAAGAATTGCCATTAGAATATGCAGTAGAAATGAATAACTTGATTACTTTAGAGCTTGAAGGCTCTATCGGTTAGGAGGTAATGATGAACAACACATTATTGTTTAATGAAGTGCCTAGACCAACTTTCCGATGGTTACAAGTTAATCATACTGAAGGTTGTGTATGGGGTAATGATATTAATTCTGGTGTAGTAACTATAACTGCTAATAAGGATATAATCACACCATTAGCTGATCAATCTCTATTAAAGGATACCTATACAGGCGTTAATGCACATGTATTAGACGCTGTAGCTAATCACTTTTTTGAAGGATATACGGTACATGTACCAGCTAATCATAAAGAATCTATTCAAATTGATATTGCTGTGTCTGGCAAAGGTAATGCGTCTCGTACACGTATACAATTACATGTGGACGAAGGTGCTGAATTAACTGTCACATACTATTTGCACGGAAACACAGAAGAACCATCACATTTGCAGTTATTTACTGAGTTATATGCAGGATCTCAAGCTAAAGTAACTATAAAAAAAGTCCAACTATTAGGTGATAATGTACAACACTTTGAACATCGCTATACTAATTATGGCGAACAATGCGATGTAAAGTTTATAAACATTGAAGTCGGTGGTCAAGAAAATTATTATTCATTTGATAATGATTTATCTGGTAAGGAAGCTTCATTAATTCATGATCTTGCTTATATAGGTAATGAATCTCAAAAGTTTGATATTTCTATGTTAATGACTCATATTGGTAAAGCTACCTATAGTGATATTCATACATTAGGTGCCTTGCGGGATACATCAAAAAAATCATTCCGTGGAACCTTGGATTTTCTTCGTGGTAGTGTGGCTGCTGAAGGTGCTGAAGAAGATACATGCTTACTATTAGATCCAACGGTAAAATCAGTATCCTTACCATTATTATTATGTAAAGAAGACAATGTAGTAGGTAACCATGCTGCTAGCGCCGGACAAATTGATCAAAGTAAATTATTTTATTTGATGAGTCGTGGTTTTAGTGAAAATGAAGCAAAACATATTATTGTTGAGTCTATGATTCGACCTGTTATTGATCGTATCGGAGATAAACTAATTGAAGAAGCAGCATTAGAAGCTGTACGTAAGAAGATATAAGAAGGGGTAGTATGAATTCGATTGCAGACGCATATAAAGATTTTCCCATTTTAAAAAGAAAACATAATGGAAAGCCCATAATTTATTTGGATAGTGGTGCAACAACACAAATTCCACAACCTGTGATGGATGCCTTAATCGAACATATGTCGATGCATAACGGGAATCCTCATCGTGGATCTCACATATTAGCAGTGGAAGCTTCCGAAGCCTACGAGAATGCACGAAACCGCGTACAACAATTTATTAATGCTAAACACCGTGAAGAAATTATATTTACTCGCAATAGCACAGAAAGCATGAATCTTATTGCTCATAGTTATGGCGTAAATAATTTAACAAAAGGCGATAAAATCGTCATCACTATAGCAGAACATCATGCGAATCTAGTAACTTGGCAATACGTAGCACATCAGACTGGTGCAATTTTAGAATATATGTATTTAGATGAATCTGGTCATCTAGGTGATGGAGAAATTAATAAAATTGATAGTCACACTAAAATTGTTGCCTTTGCTCACGTAAGTAATGTATTAGGCATGGAGTTTCCTTATAGAGATTTAATAAAACGTGCCCATGAAGTAGGCGCTGTTGTTGTTCTTGATGGTGCTCAATCAACGCCACATATGAAAATTGATGTACAAAATTTAGATTGTGACTTTTTTGTATTCTCTGGACATAAAATGTGTGCCTCTCAAGGGATTGGTGTTTTATATGGAAAACGCCATTTATTAGAATCGATGCCACCATTTTTATTAGGTGGGGATATGATTGAATATGTAAAAGAACAATCGACTACATTCAATGAATTACCCTATAAATTTGAAGCTGGTACACCCAATGCCCATGGGGCAGTAACATTACATGCGGCTATCGATTACTTAGAAAGTTTTGGTATGGATGCAATCGAGGCGTATGAAGAGTCATTAGTAGCCTATGTATTACCTAAAATGTTAGAAATACCGCATATTAATGTATTAGGCTCAAAAAATCCTAAAGAAAAACATGGCGTTATTGCCTTTACAGTTGATGATGTACATCCTCATGATGTAGCTACTATTATGGATAGTTTTGGCATTGCTATTCGTTCTGGTCATCACTGTGCACAACCATTAGGGGCCTTTTATCATATACCTGCTTCTAGTCGACTTAGTATGTATATTTATACTAGGAAAGAAGATTTAGATGCCTTTTTATTAGCCTTGACTAAAGTTAGATCTACTATGGGATTTAAGGATTAGGAGTTATGCCATATGGAAATGGATCAATTATATACTGAACTAATTTTGGAACATAATCAAGATAAACGTAATAAGCATGAATTAAATGAATTTACCGTATCTGAACATGGCCATAATCCAAGTTGTGGTGATGATTTAACATTACAAGTGAAAATAGAAGATGGCATGATAAAAGATGCCGCTTATACAGGCTCTGGATGTGCTATTAGCCAAGCTTCTGCCTCTATGATGATTGATATTATCAAAGGTAAATCCGTAGAAGAAGCATTACGTTTAGTTGAGTTATTCTTAGGAATGATAAAAAAAGACGTAACTGATGATGAAAAATTAGAAGAATTAGAAGATGCAATCGCATTAAAAAATATTTCTAATATGCCAGCCAGGGTTAAATGTGCTGTACTTGCATGGCATACATTAAAAGAAGCATTGATAAAATAATAAGGGTATAAAGCATTATCAAAAAATGTGACTTTCATACAATAGAGAAAAGTTAAGGCTATTCGTTCGACTTTTCTCTATTTTTATAATATACATAAAAAAGATTCAAAATAATATGTACCATTCTCGCTGACTATCTAATAAACGGGAGATAGAAGATTATTTTCATTGGTATTTTATAACCATTAAGAATACGAATATCACTCCATGTATGTAATCAAATTGGCGAAATATAGTAATAGATTTCTATGAAATTATGATATGGATAAAAAATAGTACCTTTCTGTATTGATACAGAGAGGTACTATTTTTAGAGCAGTATATCATATATGATAAAATAAATTTTTACAGGTTTATTGCTTAATAAATAAAAATATAGTTATAATGCATCCATTTCTTTCAGCAAAGCAACAATTTTACTAGCACAATTTTTACCTTTGCAAGAACCCGTCATAGCACGTGTTTGTTCTTTAATTTGTGGAATTGATGTGCAACCATTATGAATGGCTTCTTTTAATGTTTTACGACTAATACTCCGACAAGTACAAACTTTTGTATACTTGTCTAAAATACTGTCTGGAATAGTTTGTGTTTCAAAATCCATTATAGTCTCCTATATTATATTAAATAAATACTTATTATTCTAATTTCCTTCCTTATTTCTATCATACAATTAAGTACATCTAGTATAGATAAGGTGGGTGATGTTTGTATAAGAAATTTCCCCTCACAAAGAGTAATCTATACGAAAACTAAAAAATCTAAAAATATACGATTGTAGATTAAATAATTAGAGTCTGCTTTCATATACATCTAAGAACTCACTATGGTGTATTATTTGAATCATATTCCTCACTGTCTTTTATTTGATAGGGAAGTACATTAGCTTCTTTTAGTAACGCTACAATCTTAGCGGCACAATATTTACCTTTACACATTCCTAACGTAGCACCAGTTTGTGATTGAATTTGTTTCATTGTACATGCGCCTTGATTGATAGCTTTTTTTATCGTATACGTAGTGATGCCACGACAAGTGCATATTTTAGTATGAGTATCTCTAAGACAGTAATTTATAGTTGTAGTAGATTTCATAATATTTCTTTCATATTTTTTATTATTTCTAAATTTATCTATATATAGTGTATCATAGTTATTACTTAGAGTCTATGCTAACCCAATTAAAACCAGTATAATAGTAACATCATATAAATTAGGAGGATACCATGAGTAGAATGAAAAAAATAGATACAGCAAATGATAATCGTATCATCTATTTAGCTGGAGGATGCTTTTGGGGTGTAGAAGCATATATACAACGTATATATGGTGTTATAGAAACCGAGGTTGGCTATGCAAATGGCATAACTAATCATCCTACGTATGAGGAAGTTTGCACAGATACAACGGGATTTGCAGAAACTGTAAAGGTAATCTATAACCCATCCCATATTAGTTTATATCGTTTATTACATTATTACTTTCGAATTATTGATCCCACTAGTATAAATCGACAAGGTAATGATATAGGAAGTCAATATAGAACAGGTATTTATTATATAGATCAAAAGGATGTTGATACAATTACAGCCATGTGTTCACATATAAGTTCTCTATATAAAGATCCTATTGTTGTCGAAGTGGCTCCCCTAGAAAACTTTTATAAGGCAGAAGACTATCATCAATCATACTTGGCAGCAAACCCTCATGGCTATTGCCATATTCCACAAACTATTATGAATGAACCATTGATTATCAAAGATGAATATACATGTCCTGATATAACTACACTGAAAGACACTTTACCTAATTGGTCCTATTATGTAACACAAGAAAATGGAACCGAACCACCATTTTCTAGTGAATATTATCAAAATATGTTACCAGGCATCTATGTAGATATTACAACAGGAGAACCTCTATTTTCTTCAAATGATAAATTTGATAGTCATTGTGGCTGGCCTAGTTTTTCTAAAAGCATTAGTAATGATGTAGTTATTTATTCACGTGATACATCACATAACATGGTTCGTACAGAAGTAAAAAGCAGAGTAGGTAATGCACATTTAGGTCATGTATTTGATGATGGTCCCTCTGAATTAGGTGGTAAACGATATTGTATTAATGGGGCTGCTTTACGATTTATTCCTTTGGATAAGTTAGAAGAAGAAGGCTATGGTTATTTATTACCTTTATTTACTAGTAAGGAGTAAGGACATGAAGTTAGTTGTATTTGATTTAGATGGCACATTAACTGATTCCGCAGAGGGCATAAAGAACTCTATAAAATCAGCTCTAGAAAGTGGAGATTTACCAATTCCTACTAATGACATTTTAAATTTATTTATTGGACCTCCTATTGTCGATTCATTTAAAGAGCATTGTCATATGGATGATACAGAAGCACATATATATTATCAAGCATTTAGAAAACGATATGTATCAATTGGAAAATTTGAAAATAAAGTGTATCAAGATATTCCTTATGTGTTATCTACCTTACGAAAGAAAAATTATATACTGGCTGTTGCAACGGCTAAGCCAGAAGAACAAGCCAGAGAAATATTAGAACATTTTCAATTAGCATCATATTTTCATGTGATTAAAGGTGCTAATTATAACACAGGTATTATTCGAAAAGATGGAATTTTGCATGCAGCATTAGAGGCCTCATATCAGTTATTACCATCTAATTCTAATTATACCGTTCAATATATGGTTGGTGATCGTATGTATGATATGCATGCAGCTAAAGAATACGACTGCAAAGGGATTGGTGTATTATATGGATATGGTACATTAGAAGAATTAAAAAAAGCAAATGCTACATATCTATGTGATACACCGTTAGATGTATTAGATGTTATTTTGGAAAATGATTACACCTAAAATAAAAAAAGACAGTAGATGAAATAATCTACTGTCTTTTTTTATTTTGCTTTGTAATGGCTTTAAATACTTTCGTACCGGTTGATTTTAATTTTGTCCCTGTTTGTTTAATTTGAATGCGTGTGCGATTAACTCGTCCTAATGCAGTCAATGTAGTACGACGACGAGGCTTCATATCTCGTTCTGAACCGAAATCAGCTCGACGAATGCTAGTAGCTTTTACTTTTTCTGCATGAAATGCACGTTTTAATTCTTTCATTAATAGCGTAGCAGGTACGGTGTTATTAAATTCATAAATATCTACTGCTACATACCCTAATTCTGGATAGGTATGAAGACAAACGTGAAAATGAGGTGCAATAGCAATCAATACAATTTCATCATCCATTACTTGACAACTTATTTCATCAATATGTTGATTAGCAACTTCCATAGCGGTAGCTAAGCTCTCTTGTAATAAAATAGGAGATGATACGGATTCGCCTAAACAGGCATAAAAATCAATCAATAAGTGCTGTCCTAATGCTTCTGACACGGATATATCATCCTTTCAAATAGATTTTATAACTATAATAATTGACATATCGTAACATACTTTAATTATATAAACTATATACATAGTATATTGGTACTCATTATCATACCATATATTGGGTAAAAGTAAAATATATAGTCTTAAGATTGTATAGAGTTGACATTTATTACTAAGTTACCTATACTTTAAGTATAAAAGACAAAAAGTCAAAAATAGTTTTTTCTAAGGTTAGGTGATAGATATGAGTATTTTGGCAGATAAAATTGAACAATTTATACTCGATAAAATAACAGAAGATCCTGAACAAAATATATTACGACGCAATGAATTGGCTGATAAATTAGAATGTGCTCCTTCACAGATTAGTTATGTATTGAGCACTCGATTTTCTAATGAAAAAGGATTTATTGTAGAATCAAGACGTGGCTTAGGAGGGTATATTCGTATTACTCGTATTCCTATTGAACTTGACAAAAACCTTCCTGCACCTATGAATAACCAGGAAGTGTATCAACAAGATTTACAAACACAATTATACCAGGAACGACTTATTGAAATAGATGATATTGATAAAGAATTATATACATTGATACAATCAAAAGGTATGACGCATCGAGAAGCAATGCTTATGCATGACGCATTTACTAGTCTTATTGAAACAACGCGTTCTGATCGAAGAAATCAAGCAGTACGTGCATTATACAAAACAATGCTTTCTACTTTACAGGAGGTTGTGTAAGGCCATATGGCAAAATTAGGAAAGAAAAAGACTGTATTCTTTTGTAATGAATGTGGTGCAGAAAGTCCTAAATGGATGGGGCGATGCCCACAATGTGGACAGTGGAATACACTAGTGGAAGAAGTAATGTATGATACGCCACTAAAAAATCAAAAAAATTCTACTGTAAGCGAATCTAATAATAAACCTACACCGATCAATACAATTGAAGTAACGGATATAAAACGTATTTCAACAACGCTCATAGAAGTAGATCGCGTACTAGGTGGTGGCATTGTACCAGGCTCACTTATATTACTCGGAGGAGATCCAGGTATTGGAAAATCTACTTTATTATTACAAGTGTCTGCACATATAGCCTCCACGAAAGGTATTGTTCTATATGCTTCTGGAGAGGAGTCGCAGCTACAATTAAAGGTACGTGCTGAGCGGCTAGGAATTAATAATACTACGTTACATGTATTAGCGGATATTAATTTAGACTATATTTTATCACAAGCACTAGTGGTGCACCCAGCCTGCATTATTATTGACTCTATTCAAACTATGTTTTGCGATACCATTGATGCAGCACCTGGAAGCGTTAGCCAAGTGCGCGAATGCACCGCACGATTACTACGATTTGCTAAGGAAGAGAATATACCTATTATCATCATTGGTCATGTAACCAAAGATGGTAATATTGCAGGGCCACGCATGTTAGAACATATGGTGGATGTAGTTCTTTATTTTGAAGGCGAGCGCTCTTATCAATTTAGAATTTTACGGTCTATAAAAAATCGTTTTGGGTCTACCTCTGAAACAGGTATTTTTGCCATGAAAGAATCAGGTCTTGAAGAACTAAAAGATCCATCCATTTCTTTATTAGCCGAACGATCTGACGAAGAAAATGGCTCTGCAGTTATGATCTATTTAGAGGGTCTTAGGCCTTTATTAGTAGAGGTACAAAGTTTAGTAGTAGCTACTGCATTTGGAATGCCTCGTCGCACTTCTATCGGCTATGATTTAAATCGTCTCATTGTACTACTAGCTGTATTAGAAAAACGGTGTGGCTGTACACTCAGTAATAAAGACGTATATGTCAATGTTATTGGCGGTCTTAAAGTAAATGAACCTGCCTGTGATTTGTCAATTGCTGTTGCTATCGTATCCAATTTAAAAAATCGTTCAGTTCCATCAGATATGATTATTTTAGGTGAAGTTGGACTAACTGGTAATGTAAGAAGTATTCCTCGCATTGAACAACGCATAGGGGAAGCAAAAAAATTAGGATTTAAACGATTCATTATACCAAATGGTAATATGGCGCAAGTAACAGATACTTCTGGCATTGCCATTCGTGGCGTAAAAACGATTCAAGAAGCAATGCACTTAGTATTTACTTCGTAGAGTATAATATAAAATATAGTATCCATGAAAGGGGGTGAGGTTATGTTATTCAACTTATTACGATATGTAATTGCCATTTTAATTGGCATTATGGGATTTATGGTTGTTGATAGTGTTATGCCTATGTTATCACCTATAATTGCTATGAAATTTTTAAATTTTGGCATTTTAGGCGTTTCCGCTGTTAAAATTATCGCTATCCTATTAGGCGGTGTTATTGGGGGTATTATCGGCTATATAGTATCAGCTTCTATTTTATTACAAGGCTTACATATATCGAAAATACTAGAACGAATCTTATCACGTATTCCTAGTAAAGACCTTATTGCCGGCGCCATTGGATTATTATTTGGACTTATTATTGCTAACTTAATTGGTGTCGCTTTTTATCGCGTTCCATTTGTAGGACCTTATATACCTATAGTGCTAAGTGCTATTTTAGGATATTTAGGTGTAAAATTAATGGTACAAAAAGGGCCAACTCTATATTCAACATGGATTGAAAACAAAAATGCCCACAAAACAAGAGAACTTACAGTAACAGATGAATTACTGAAAGGTAGTGCCAAAAAACGATTTACTGCACAAACAGTAGCAAAATTAATAGATACATCTGTTATCATTGATGGACGCATTAAAGAATTATGTAAGACTGGATTTATAGAAGGTCCATTAGTAATTCCTGTATTTGTTTTAGAAGAGTTACAACTGATTGCTGATTCTTCAGATTCTCTAAAGCGCACAAGAGGACGTCGTGGGTTAGATATGCTTCGAGAAATGCAGGAATTAAATATCATAGATATTATAATTATTAATGATGATTATCCAGAAATTCAGGAAGTAGATACCAAATTAATGCGTCTTGCCTTGGATAAACACTTAAAATTATTGACAACGGATTTTAACTTGAATAAAGTTGCTAGTCTACAAGGGATACACGTATTAAATCTAAATGAACTAGCTAATGCAATGAAATCAAGCTTAGTATCTGGTGAATGGATTCGCGTTGATATTATTAAGGCTGGGAAAGAAGATAATCAAGGTATTGCTTATTTAGATGACGGAACTATGATTGTCATTGAAGATGGTGGTCCCTATATTCACCAGAGCATCGATGTAATGGTAACCTCTATTTTACAGACTAATGCGGGAAAAATGATATTTGCTCGTGTTGATGGACAAAAAGATAGTAATAATTAAAATATGAAGGATAATTATGATAAGTTGTATTCTATTAGCGGCAGGGTCAGCCCGCCGTATGAAAGCAAAAGAGAATAAAGTGTTTCTTTCCTTGGGGCCTTTATCAGTATTACAATGGGACTTATTTCATCTGTTAGATGTAGATGATATAGCACAAGTAATTATTGTCGGGGCTACTCATGAGTTAGATCGGTTAAAACGTGAGTCACATAATTTTCAAAATTATGTAACGCATACATTGCATCGAAAAGTTCCTTACATAATAGAGTATGTTGCAGGCGGAACGGAACGTCAAGATTCAGTACGAGCAGGACTTTCTAAAGTAATGGATACTACTGATATCGTTCTTGTCCATGATGGTGCCAGACCAGTTGCAAAGACAAAATTATTTAATGATGTTGCTATATCTGCCAGACAATATGGTGCTGCTGTAGCAGCTATTCCTGCTATTGATACAATTAAACGGATCGATGAAAAAGGATTTATACAAGAAACATTAAATCGAAACGAATTATATCATATGCAAACACCACAAGGATTTAAAAAAGATCTGTTTAAAAAAGCTCATCGAAATGCCAAAATACATAACTATATAGGAACAGATGACGTATCATTAATTGAATTATTAGGAGCACCTGTTAAAGTCATTACAGGTGATTACCGTAATGTTAAATTAACGACTCCCAATGATATCCCTGTTATAAAAAGTCATTTAGGTATTTTTGAAAGTGAGAAAAACTCTATGATGCGAGTTGGATTCGGCTATGACATACATCGTTTAAAAAAAGGTCGTCCCTGTATATTGGGAGGCGTTTTGATTGATTCTCCAATAGGACCAGACGGTCATTCTGATGCTGATGTTCTTATCCATGCATTAATGGATGCTTTATTAGGTGCTGCTGGTTTACGTGATATTGGTTATTATTTCCCACCCAATGATGAAATCTTTAAAGATATTTCTAGTATGAAACTACTAAAAAAAGTAATTTCTTTATTGAAAGAACATAGCTTTCAAGCTTATAATATAGATATTATGGTAATTGCAGAAGCGCCAAAGTTGAAACCACATATTGAGGCCATGAAACTGAATATACACACTATAATGAATATTCCAGTAGATCGAATCAGTATCAAAGCAACTACCAATGAGCAACTTGGTGCTATTGGTCGTCATGAAGGAATTGCTGCGCAAGCAGTAGTTTCTATTTACGAAATAAAATAACAAGGAGAGATTATTATAATGAGTACAATGAAAGTTCGTTTTGCTCCCAGCCCTACAGGCCCTTTTCATATCGGAGGAGCTCGTTCTGCCTTATTTAACTGGCTTTTAGCTAGAAAAGAACAAGGTACTTTCCTCGTCCGCATCGAAGATACAGATTTAGCACGTTCCAGTAAAGAAAGTGAAGAAAATATTAAAGCTGCTTTGCGTTGGCTAGGAATGGATTGGGATGAAGGAATTGACGTAGGGGGTGATGCTGGACCTTATCGTCAAACAGAACGATTAGATATCTACAAAAACGTTGTAGACCGTTTACTAGCTGAAGGAAAAGCATATTATTGTTACTGTACACAAGAAGAATTAGATGCAGAACGTACTAAACAAATGAACAAGGGGGAAACTCCTAAATATAATGGTCATTGTCATCAATTAACAGAAGAACAAATTGAAACGTATAAAAAAGAAGGCCGTAAACCTACTATTCGCTTACGAGTACCATTAAATGAAACTTATGTTGTAGAGGATATGGTACGTGGTAACGTATCCTTTGAATCTAATGGCATTGGAGATTTTGTCATTGTAAAATCAGATGGCATGCCTGTATATAATTTTGCCGTTGTAGTAGATGACCATACAATGGGAATCACACATGTTATTCGTGCAGAAGAACACTTGTCAAATACACCACGTCAAATTGCTATCTATAAAGCATTAGGCTGGTCTATACCTAAATTTGGACATATTTCATTAATTTTAGGAAAAGATTATAAAAAAATGTCTAAACGTCATGGTGCAACCTCAGTAGACCAGTATCGTCAATTAGGATATTTACCAGATGCACTCATAAATTTTTTAGCACTATTAGGATGGTCACCAGAAGGCGAACAAGAGTTATTCACCAAAGATGAATTGATACAGGCTTTTTCTATGGATCATGTAGCCAAAAATCCTGCTGTATTCGATATTGATAAATTAAACTGGATTAACTTTAACTATATGAAAAAACTCACTAATAGCGAATTATTAGAATTATGCTTGCCACATTTACAACAAGCTGGCTATGCGCCTAGTACACTCACAGAAGAACAACGAGACTGGTTTACAATGTTATGTGCTACTGTACGTGATCATATTAGTTTTGGTGCACAAATTGTCGAACACGTCGCTCTTTTCTTTACTAATACAGTAACACTTGAAAAAGAGCACAAAGATGAGTTACTAGCTGTACTAGCAGAAGAAAGTGCCAATACAGTATTAACTAGTTTTCATGATAAATTATCCGCTATGGAAATTCTATCACCAGATGAAGTTAAAGCAGCTATTAAAGCGGTTATGAAAGAAACAAAACTAAAAGGTAAATTTGTATTTATGCCAATTCGTGTTGCATTAACTGGACAAATGCATGGGCCTGATCTAAATAATATCATCACATTACTCGGTAAAGACACATGTCTAAATCGCTTAACTCATGTTAGCGATTTATTAAACTAGCAATAGGTATCTATAAAAATAGTACATCTTACATATAAGGTGTACTATTTTTATTTGTGTAGATATGGTTCATGATTGTATACACTATTGATTTTTCTCTATAGAAACGAATCATGGGAAAAATTCTCTCTAGTCTATAAAATGAATACAACACCTAATGCATTTATACAAGTCTACAGCTTCTCTAAAATGACGAAAACAATTAGGATCATTTAGTAAAAAAGAGCTTTCTATGACATATACAGTAACTAAGTATTTAGGTTTATATAGACATAGCAATCAACATACACCGCCAATGAATCTACATAAAAGTGAAATAATTTGACAACTCATATCTATCAATATATAATTATTGTATATTGATAAACATAAAGGCTATGATTGAAAGAAGTACTTTAAAACTAACGTCTGAGCGAGAACTGATGGTGAGAGGGTTTGCGGATAGATAAAGGAAATGCCTTCAGGAGCTGACATTCCGATATGTAGGATTGTACGGTATCGTCCGTTATGCGTTTGAGTGATTGTGTACTACAATTAACAGAGTGGAACCGCGGGCCATCGTCTCTGTATGAGATGATAGGTCTTTTTTTATGTATAGATACGTTAAGAAATTGGAGGCATCGGTAACGATGAGAGATATTACTGTATTTAATACCATGACAAGAAGTAAAGAATTATTTAAACCTGTTCATGAGGGAGAAGCAAAAATTTATGTCTGTGGTGTAACACCTTATAACCACCCTCACATTGGTAATGCTCGCCCCTTTGTTACATGGGATGTGATTAGAAGATATTTAACGCATGTAGGCTATAAAGTTACATTGGTACAAAATTTTACCGATATTGATGACAAAATTATTAATACATCGAATGGGGAAGGCGTAGCTTGGAGTGTAATTGCCAATCGTTATATTGATAGTTATTTTGATGTAATGGATGCACTTCATGTAAAACGAGCTGACATATATCCACGTGTATCAGAACATATGGAAGATATTATTACTATGATTAGATCATTAATTGATAATGGCTATGCCTATGAACTAGATGGTGATGTATATTACAGTGTAGAAAAATTTGAAAACTACGGAAATTTATCTGGTCGCACATTGGAAGATATGCAAGCTGGTGCCCGTATTGACGTTGATGATAGAAAACATAATCCTATGGATTTTTCGCTTTGGAAAAGTGCTAAGCCTGGCGAGCCCTCTTGGACAAGTCCTTGGGGCGAAGGACGACCTGGCTGGCATATTGAATGTTCTGCTATGAGTAAAAAATACTTAGGTGAAGAATTTGATTTCCATGGTGGTGGTAGTGACCTTATTTTCCCACATCATGAAAATGAAATTGCTCAATCAGAAGGCTGTTCTCATCATCATCCATCAGTTCGTTATTGGTTACATAATGGATTTATTACAATTAATCAGGAAAAAATGAGTAAATCCTTAAATAATTTTTTCCTAGTTAAAGATATATTAGAACAATATACACCCGATGTATTACGATATTTCTTATTAAGCACCCATTATAGAAGTCCTTTAGATTTCAGTGATGAACGACTAGACGAAGCTATTAAATCCTTAGAACGATTTACTACGGCTATTGAAAATGTACTGTATCTAGAATCTTGCCCTGAAGGACCATGTGCTGAAGAAGCAGCTACATTGTTAGATAAAGCTAACGATTATAAAGAGGAATTTGAAAAAGCTATGTGCGATGACTTTAATACAGCACTTGCCAGTTCTTCTATGTTTGGCTTAGCCAAAGAAATTAATATTTATTACCAAATTGTACAAAGCAGTAACGGAACTGTATGTAAAGAAACATTAGCTACTGTAAAAGAAATTTTTAAATTCATGACAGATATCATTGGTATCTTATCATCTGCATGGAATGGATCTGAAAACAGTAATGGTGCTAAAGAATATGATGAACTAATGAATGTTATCTTGCATATACGCCAAACATGTAGAGAGAAAAAACAATGGGAGTTAGCCGATACAATTCGCGATAGCTTGTCAGATATAGGCATTACTATTGAAGATTCTCCACAAGGAGCACGGTGGAAAAAACGTGAAATTTAAACAGTATCAATTTTTACGGCAAGAAGCAATTAAACGCCTAAAAGCAAAAGAAATACGTAGTGCGTATGAAAAAATATCACTCCCTATTGATATAGCTAAAACTGTAGATCCTATTATGTTAGCCTATATTGGCGATGCAGTATATTCCATGTATGTACGAGTAGAATTATGTAGCATTTCTATTAGCAAAGTACAAATTTTACATGCATTAGTTACTGATTTTATTAATGCCAAAGCACAAGCTACATCATTTGCGACTATTTCTAATTTATTAAACGAATCTGAAGCACTCATAGCTAGACGTGCTAGGAATAGTCATGTTAATGTACCCAAGAGCAGTAGCGTTCAAGAGTATAGAGCTAGTACTGCGTTTGAGGCTATATTAGGTTTTCTATACATTACAAAACAAAAAGAACGGCTCAATTCATTCATGGATACAGCATTTTCCATTACATTAGAAACGCTGTAGTTAGAGAGGAGATAGGTGTGGACAATTATATTGTAGGAAAAAATGCTATACGAGAAGCATTGCGTGCCAATCGTTCTATACAACGTATATTAATTGATGACAGCAAAGATTCTTCTGCTTTTAGAGATATACTAGGCTTAGCTAGAGAACAAGGTGTGGAAATTAGAACAATTAAAGCTAAACACCTTCAAAAATATGCTGATACTATCCCCCATCAAGGAATTGTGGCGCTCGTTAGTAGTATCAAATTTCAAGATTTAGGCGATATATTACAGCGTTTCTCTAAAAGTACAGCACCACTACTAATTTTGACAGATGGTATTGAAGATCCTCACAATATGGGAGCTATTATTCGTACAGCTGAATGTGTTGGTGCCACAGCGGTACTAATTCCTAAGCGACATAATGCACCTATCAATGCTACGGTTGCCAAAACATCGGCTGGTGCCATTGAATCTATCCCTCTCATACAAGTAGGCAATGTGGTACAAACCATTACCATGTTAAAAAAGCAAGGCTTTTGGGTGATGGGGGCTCATATGGATGGAGATAAAACTTTATATGAAGCCGATATGACAGTACCTACTGTACTAGTTATAGGTAATGAGGGAAAAGGAATTAGTCGTCTTGTTAAAGAATCCTGTGATTTTCTAATTAGAATTCCCATGAATGGTGTTATTAACTCTCTAAATGCATCAGTGGCTGCTGCAGTTCTCATGTATGAAGCGTTGCGCCAGAGGTTAGTATGAATAAGGATATTTTAATTATAGATGGATATAATGTCATTTTTTCCTGGATAGACTTACAATCACTAGCCAATGAATCATTGGAGCATGCACGTCTACAATTACGTGATATATTACTAAATTATGGAAAGTATAAAGGTTACTTTATCATATTAGTGTACGACGGACAATATGCTCATACAATGCCTAAAGAAGAATATATTACAGATGATTTTATTGAAGTATATACTTCACCGGGATTAACAGCAGACTCGTATATTGAAAAGAAAGTATTTGATGAAAAAGGGCAATATAAACATATTTATGTAGTAACCTCAGACGGAGCTGAACAAACGCAAATCTTAGGTTCCGGAGGATTACGTATTCCTGCTCACGAATTATGGAGAATGGTTCAACTTTCAAAAGAAGAAGAACGGAACCATTATAAAAATGACCATACAAGAGATGCTATACAAATCAAACGTAATGAACTAGGGTCTTTACTAGATACTTCCATATCAGAAAAATTAGAAAAAATACGTCGTGGATTAAAATAATCTATTGCAGTTTGATTTTTATGATGTGTATCTATCATTATTGGTTACTCTTTTTTAGATACGAATCATATGTTGCAGAATACGCTATATATTTCATAGCACCTTATCTATACAGATACTTCGTAGAGATATTTTTATGTATTTGATAGAAAGTTGCAGAATTAATAACTATCAAGTATAATGGTATGTATATTTGTTTTATTAATAGGACAAGGATACTATGGATACGATACATAAGGAAACATCTGACTATAGGACTATGACAGATGAAACTCTTATTAAACTTGCACAAACAAAAGATGATGACTCTGCTATTGATTTCATTGTAAACAAGTATAAAAATTTTGTTCGTGCTAAAGCAAGATCCTATTTTCTGATGGGAGCTGATTATGAAGATATTATTCAAGAAGGAATGATTGGATTGTATAAAGCTATCCGCGACTTTAAGCCAGAAAAACAAGCTTCATTCCATGGTTTTGCTGAAATCTGTATTGTTAGACAAATGATTACAGCTGTTAAGGCTGCCACTAGACAAAAACACATGCCGCTTAACTCATATGTATCTTTAAACAAGCCTATCTATACAGAGGAATCTGAACGAACCTTGATGGATATGCTTTCAGAAAGGGCGATTACTGATCCAGAAGAATTGTTAATTAGTCAAGAACAGTTCAAAGATACTGAATTAATGATGGGAAAAATGTTAAGCAACCTAGAATGGGAAGTCTTATTAGCATATTTAGATGGTAAACCTTACCAAACCATCGCTGAAGAAACAGGTCGTAGTATAAAATCAATCGATAATGCATTACAACGTGTAAAACGTAAATTAGATAAGTATTTAGAAGAGCGCTTAGCTAAAGAACAGAATGTATAGTAATTAAGAAGGGTGATTATTGTGAGAACATTTTTAATGGTAGTCGAAGTAATTGTATCTATTCTATTAATTTTATCAGTAATTTTTCAATCTTCTAAAACAGCAGGAATGGGAAGTGGTGTTTCTGGTGCCGCTGACCAATCATTTGGTGGAAGAGAAACTGGATTAGATGGCTTTTTATCAAAGTGTACGATTATATTAGGCATTATTTTTGCGGTCTTAAGTCTTATACTTGGTGCCTATCTTAATCAATATTAATCAAAAAGCCTGCTATGCAGGCTTTTTTCTATATAACTAATTATCAACAAAAGTGAGAGTCTATGAATTCTATACGAACACAGTTAATTTCTTTTTTTAAAGAAATTGCACCTGAATCCTATCATATTGAAGATGCTGCTTATATTCTTCATATAAAGGGCGCAGATACATTAAACAATTGTATCAAAATAGCTCGGCAATTAGCGAACGAAGGTATTTTATGTACAACTAATTACCAAGTATATTCTTTTGGTACCGCCTATGAAGAATTTGAAGGTATTTATAAAGCATATCGATCAACATATGGCTTTGTACTAATGCCAAATGGCGTCGAAGATATTTATATCAGTGAAAGTAATCGTTATAAAGCTATGCATAATGACAAAGTACTAGTGCGTTTATTGTCTGATTCGCCAAGTACAAATCATCATCGCGAAGGAATGATTGTCAAAATTTTAGAACATGCTAACGAAACAATTGTAGGTACGTATGATCGATTATTAAAATTTGGCTTTGTTACACCGATTGACGAACGACTAGGTGATGATATTTATATAGACTTATCTAATGCACTAGATGCTCGTTCTGGTGCTAAAGTTCTAGTAAAAATTACACAGTGGCCAACAGAAACAAAAAAAGCAGAAGGTAAAATCATTGAGATTTTAGGCTATAAGGGAGATACCGGATTAGATATTAGTCTAATCATGGCTAACCACCATATACCATGTTCCTTTCCCGCAGAAGTTATCGATGAAAGTAGTGCTATATCGAAATCTGTTGACTATAATCAATCACGCATGAATTTACGCGATGAGTTGGTTATCACTATCGATGGGGAAGATGCAAAAGACCTAGACGATGCTGTTAGCGCTAAACGATTAGATAATGGTCATTTTGAATTAAGCGTGCATATCGCTGATGTAAGTCATTATGTAACATCTCGTAGTGCTATTGATCAAGAAGCCTATAATCGCGGAACTAGTGTATATTTAGTAGATCGTGTAGTGCCCATGTTACCAGAAATATTATCTAATGACATTTGTAGTTTAAATGCTCATGAAGACAGAAATACTATGACATGTATCATGGAGATTAATGCTCATGGGAAAGTGGTAAATTATAAAATAGCACCTTCTATTATCAATGTGGGGCGTCGCTGTAACTATAAAGAAGTTTATAAAGCGATTACCCAACAGATTATACCTGATGATTTAGCGCCTTTCATGGATATGATTCGATTATTATATGAAATATCTAAGATTCTAAAAGCTATGAGGAAAAAATCAGGAGCCTTAGATTTTAATTTTCCCGAATATAAAGTACTATTAGATACTGATGGAACTCCACTTAGAATTGTAAAAAGGGAACGTACATTAGCCGAAGAGTTAATTGAACAATGTATGTTACTAGCTAACGAAACCGTAGCTTCCCATTTAGAAAAAACGCAACACACCTCTATCTACCGTATTCATGAAAAGCCTAGTGAAGAGAAATTAAATCAGTTACAAACCGTTACTCATTATCTAGGCTCTTCTACTACATTTGATGCAAACACAATCACACCTAAAGCCATACAAGAATTTTTAAACTATAGCAACGGTACTGATTTTGAAGCAGTGACACAAATAATGACATTACGCTCCATGCAACAAGCTAAATATAGTACTGAAAACAAAGGTCATTTTGGATTAGCCTCATCCTGTTATACACATTTTACTTCCCCCATTCGTCGCTATCCTGACTTAATGGTGCACAGATTGTTAAAGGCTAACTTACATTGGTCATCTGGATATATAAAACGTGATTATAGTGAACAGTTTTTAATGAAAGCTGCTGAGCATGCATCAAAACAAGAACAGATAGCTGTAGCAGCTGAGCGAGATGCAGAAGATTTGAAAAAAACAGAATATATGGTGCCATTTATAGGTGATACTTTTATAGGAAAAGTTAGTAGTATTACATCGTTTGGAATGTTTGTAGAACTAGAAAATGGCATTGATGGTCTTGTCCATATTAATATGATGAATGATGATTATTATTTTTATGAAGAAGAGCACTTTGTATTAGTTGGAAAACGGACTGGTAAAATATATCGATTAGGTCAAGAGGTTGAAGTAACCTTAATTAAAGCGGACATAGAGAAAAAACAAATCGACTTTGTACTTGGCAAGGTTGATAATCTACGGAGCTTACAAAATCAACTAGAGAAAAATGCGAATAGTAATTCTAAAAAAACTGATTATTCCCGTAAGAAAAAAGAAATTCATAAAACACACCATACTAAAGACAAGAGAAAAATAGATCGCACATCCGCCTCTCATCATCACAAAACTAGTAATAAGTATAAATCAATATCAAATATTTCTAGCAATCTAGAAAATAGTGAGCTCTACAATGACACGGAAGAATACTATATAAAAAAATTACACTACAAAGATAAAAATAATGAAAAAAACCCGAGAAAGAAAAAACATAAAACTCGCTGTGCTAAGAAGAAGCATATATAACAAAAGGAGATAGCTATGTCTAAAAAAACGAGCAATTCTTTAATTACAGATAATCGTAAAGCTCGACATGATTTTAATATTCATGATACATTTGAAGCAGGAATTGCATTAACTGGTACAGAAATAAAATCAATTCGTCAAGGAAAAATAAATTTAAAAGATAGTTTTTGTCGTATTGAAAATGGGGAAATCTTACTATATCAAGTTCATATTAGCCCTTATGATCAAGGTAATCGATTTAATCATGACCCTGAACGAACACGAAAATTACTTATGCATAAGTCTGAAATTCATAAATTATTAGGACAGATTAAGGAAAAAGGATACTCTTTAATTCCTCTTAACTTTCACTATGCACATGGTTATGTAAAGGTTACATTAGGATTAGTAACTGGTAAAAAAAATTATGATAAACGTCATGATATAGCAGATCGTGATGCAAAGCGTGACATTCAACGTCGCTTACGAGAACAAGAAAAATATTAATCCTCTTATCATTAAATTACTAGTATCATAGCTATGCTTGCATCTATTTATGTACTCATCTGAGCTTTGATACATAAATAAGTGAAACTAGCATTGTATGGTCCTATAAAATTATATATCTCTAAAAGAGAATGCCCTATAGTCTATTAAGTATTGACTGTAGGGCATTCTCTTTTATATTTTAAATTTCTTATTGATAATTAAAACAACTTTATTTATAATTAAATCAAATGTAAACCTTATTTTATTATTTTAGTTAACAATTTTGTTTATCGAGGTGCTGTGATGAAAACAAAATCTATTATCAAAATTGCTATTCTTGCTGCTTTAATTAGTATTGTAGGGGCTATCAAAATTCCTAATCTTATACCTGGATTAGAATTTCAATTATCTGCGCCGTTAGCGATTGTAATATGTGTATCTTTTGGATTTAAAAAATACATTATTGCAGGATGTATTTCAAGTCTGTTGGGATTATTACTCGGTACGCAAACAATAGTCAATGTTATGATTGCCCTACAATTTAGATTAATCGTAGGACTAATCATATATCTTGGCCAACGTCATATACTATCAATTATAATTGCTGGCCCAATCGCTTCTACATTATCCCGAATTTCCCTAGGTATATTCTTTGGAAAACTAAGTATTGCATTGGTAGCTGCAGCCGTTCCAGGCATGATATTCACTGCAATAATGGCCCCTATTTTATCAAAAGTCATGGTACTAGTCGTAAAGCGCAGTAAAGCACTGTCTGCCACAACAAGTTGCCTATCCTAATTAAGAAGAAATTTTTTAATTTCCTATCAAGTGAAAGATGATACTAACTCGTCATCACTTGTATTATAAAGTAATAATGAATGATAAGTAAATTGATAAAGGATTATATTATGTTATACAGTATTCGAATGAGAGCAGCCAAAGGTGGATCGCATGAAACAGGAGGTACACATATTTCAGGTGCAGAACGGATTGTAGCAGATAACGAGTTATCTACCATTGCATCAGAATTAATCACTAGGGCTTTACATCATGCCAAGGGACAAGCAGACTATATTAATCTTACTATTGATACCGTTAATAAAGACAACGTCATCTATATTAACAGCTTACCGATAGAAACTCATACTGTCAATTCTGTAGAGGAAGGACATGCAACTGCTACAGATTTATTAGTAAAAAGTGGTATCACTCCAACTGCCTGTAATCGTGCTATCCAATTATTGCTTACATTAACAACCAATATGCGTGGTGCCATATTACTGGATGCCGTAACAGGCAAACGATTAGATTCTACTAATGATCGTGGTATTCGAGTAAGTCATATGGATGCTATACAATCTAATACAGTTCTTTCAGGTAAACACCATATGTATGAAGCACTCACATTGGCTAGTAAGGTATCATCTTGTAACGGTGTATTAGGAGAACTATGTTGGTCAGATGATCCAGAATACGTAATTGGCTATGTCAGTTGTAATCATACGTATCATAGAATTAGTAAAATGAAAGTTCCTTCATCACCTATGGGAGGACGCGTATTTTTTATTCAACCTCATATGCCAGTAGAACCTATTATAGATTACTTAGAAAATACTGATGTACTAGTTGATATAAATCATGCATGTATAAAATAAAAGTTATTCGTACAATCTACTACACAAAGTAGTAATTTATTGAAGTAGTGCTAACATATATACAATCTAATATATGTAAAAATTAATTACAAAATAGTAGATATGTTAGTATTCATAGTGAATAGCGCTCATTTTTATAAGTAATTTTTAGAAATAACAACTATATCACTATATTGATAAGGAATATGCTATGAATTTAATTAAATATATAACGTTATTAGAAAATAAAAGAATAGAAAAATTATATCGTCATTGTACAGAATATTACCCTAAGTCTCCCTCAACAGTTGTATTAGAAGGGAAAGAGTATGTAATGATGGCCTCTAATAACTATTTAGGCCTCACACATCATCCTAAAGTTATACAAGCGGCTATACGTGCACTAGAAACATACGGTACAGGTTCTGGTGGTTCTAGACTAATTAATGGTACGCATAAATTATTTACTACATTAGAAAAAGAATTGGCCACCTATAAAGAGACGGAAAAGGCTCTAGTATTTAACACAGGCTATATGGCAAACGTAGGAACTATTAGTGCCCTAATGGGAAAAGATGATCTCATCTTTAGCGATGCCTTAAATCACGCTTCTATTATCGATGGTTGTCGCATGAGTAAAGCTAATATTATTACGTATGAACATTGTAATATGAACGATTTAGAGAAAAAATTACAATCTTATGGCAATCAAAGTCAAAATAAATTAATTGTAACAGATGGCGTATTTAGTATGGATGGGGACATAGCACCACTGGATAAATTAGTTTGGCTAAAAGAAAAATATAATGCCTTATTAATGGTAGATGATGCCCATGCCACTGGTGTTATAGGAAATGGTAAAGGAAGTGCCCATCATTATCATCTAGCTCATAAAGTAGATATACAACTTGGTACACTAAGTAAAGCACTCGGCTCTGTTGGTGGATTTGTTGCAACAAACTCTATTATTTCTGATTATCTAATAAATACTAGCCGTCCTTTTATTTTTTCTACTGCCTTGGCGCCTGCTAATATAGGCACTGCCTTAGCGGCATTAGAACTAATCGAATCAGATACCACTTTGATTGATAAATTATATAATAATGTAAAATATTTATCCAACCGATTACAACGAATAGGTCTTTTAGCTACCTCACATACACCTATTTTCCCGATTATTGTAGGTAATGCAGAAAAAGCATTACGCTTATCAGATATATTGAAAGAAAATGGTATTATAGTAACTGCGATTAGACCGCCCACTGTACCAAAAGGGGAGTCAAGATTACGTTTAACAGTTACTGCCTCCCATACAGAAGAACAATTGAATCAAGTAGTGGATGCATTTATATCTATTTTTAATGATACATGATAAATAGGATATACAACTCACTTCCAGTAAAGTATATGTACAATTATTACTGCATGACCACACTCCATGAAACTCCTCTATACATAAGAAGAGAATTATACTATAAAAACAACAGAGTATGTCTGTATTATCGTATATAAGCAGTAAAATTAATTTTATTATACATATAAACAGCAACATCTAAGCAAGAACTAGTCCGTAAAATTATAGAATATTACGCCTAACAAATCATGCATAAGATGTTGCTGTTTTCTACTAAAAAACAGTAATAAAAACTATCTCTTATTACTGTTAATACTATATAGATGGTGGAGATGACGGGAGTCGAACCCGTGTCCAAAAGCGTTGCCATATAAACTTCTCCGAGTGCAGTTAATGTTTGATGATTTCAAAATAGTTTTTGTACATTAACAAACTAGACTATTTCTAACTCATGTAATTTTACTTAATTTATATGAGTCTTTAAATTAAGCTAGCCCGTTGTTTGACGTTCTTTCTATCCCTACGGGCCAGAGATAGAAGAACGTAGCTTATGCAGCTAATGCAAAATTTTCTTCTGCGTTTAAATGTTTTCCACCGTTTATCGGCCTAATGGAACGCCGACTCGCTATTTATACCACACTCGCCCCTGTCGAAACCTTTACATCCCCAGGTATGTGTTATTTCATTATAAAAGTCATACCTACTATTGTCAATATCAAATCCTATCATATGAGAACAGAAGCGCCCGCAGCACTACCTCTCCATAATGATATAAAAAATGCTTTAACACATGATATAAAAATTCTATGAGAAGATATTAATACTTACATGTTTTAGAAAGCTTTATAAGCAATATGCCACAATATATCTATATTACAATAGATGGGGGATGTTTGACACACCTCTTTTTTTTCAGTAAAATTAAATGTGGTACTGAATTAGCCTTTTTAAGTTTTTACTAATTCTACTTATATATCGAGGACCATATGAAAGATAAAATTTTAGAAGCTGCTAAAATTGCCATTGAAACACAAGGTGTTATGTTTAAAATGGATGATTTAGCTAAAAATTTGAACATCAGTAAACGTACTTTATATGAGCACTTTTCATCAAAACAAGAAATTATAGAAACAATTATAAATAACTTAGTAAACGACTTTCATAAAGTACATCATGCTATACTAATCGATACTACATTAACGGTAGAAGAAAAATTGATAAAGTATTTTTCCTATCGTTCGCCTATTTTTAGCTCATTACAAGGAGAGTATTATCGTGAGTTATATATTAAAATGCCTGATGTATTAGAATTTTGTACAAAGCGTACAGAAAAAGATTGGCAAGAGCTAAAAGAGTTTTTATGGGAAGCACAAAAAAAAGGGAAAATTCGTAACCTAGATATTGATACAACTATTTTATTGATGAAAGGTCTTATGCAGCTTATATTTTATGATAATTCTAAAAGCTTAGATGAATGTTATCAATACTGTCTAAAAGGGACTGATATTATACTAAAAGGGATAATCCGTTAAATGAGAGGAGTTACAGTAATGAAATTATTTAACACTAAATTAGTAGTATTACTATCAGCTATAAGTCTGTCTATAGTCATGATAGGTACTACAGGATGTGGACATCAGGCACCACCAAAAGGAGATATTATCGTCAACTCCTATAAACTTTCTAGTTCAGATGTACAAACTAATTCTTCTTATACTGGCACGATTATTGCACAAAACAAAACTGCTATTCATGCACGTGTAACAGGCTATGTTATCGAAAAATATGTAAAAGGTGGCGATCATGTAGTGGCTGGACAACCACTATATAAATTAGACTCTCGTCAATATGAAGCTGATTTAGCTAGTGCTCAAGCTAGAGTAGCCAGATCAAATGCTGCCTATGAAAATGCCCGTCGTGATTTAGAACGGTATCAACGACTAGCTAATGACAATGCAATTGCTCAACAAACAGTAGATACACAAGCTGCTACAACAGAACAATCTATGGCTGCAGTACATGCCGATGAAGCAGCTATGCAAATTGCAGAAAATAATGTTTCAGATACTATCGTATATGCACCATTCACTGGAACCCTTGAAATGAATGATGTCGACTTAGGAACCTATGTAACAGCAGGACAAACAACATTAGTTACCATCGATTCTATTGATCCTATCTTTGTTCAATTCAGTCTTACAGAAGCTGAGTATTTGAGCCTTATGAAAGAATTCGGACTTGGAGCAAATAACAAATTACAACTTAAACTTGGCGATGGTTCTTTATATCCATATATGGGAACCATCATGCAATCTGCTAAGACATTAGATCCTGGTACGGGTAAATTAATTATAAAAGCTTCTTTCCCTAATCCTGACGGCTTGTTAATACCTAATATGTTTGCTACTGTAATGGTTCCTGGACAGGTTGTTAACAATGCCATATTAGTACCATCCAGAGCAATTGTCCAAGTATTGGATAAGAATTTTATCTATATTCTTGATGAAAACGGAAAAGTCACTCAAAAACCAATTGAAATAGCAGGAACACAGGGAATTTATACGATTGTAAAATCTGGAGTTGCTACTGGCGACGAAATTGTTGTAGATGGTATTACTAAAATAAAAAATGGTGCTATCGTAAAGGCCAAATGTATTAGCAAAAATGAATTAGAATCTACTGGTAAATAGGAGGTAATAACGTGTCCAAATTTTTTATTAACCGACCTATATTTTCTATTGTTATTGCTATTGCTATTACATTGATTGGTGTCCTATCTATGGTAAATTTACCAGTAGCTAAATATCCACAAATTACACCACCCACTGTACAAGTGAGAGCCATATATCCTGGAGCAACAGCAGAAATAGTTAATAACACTGTTGCCTCTGTTATCGAAAACCAAGTTATTGGTGTACAAAATATGGATTATATGGTATCTAATAGCTCTAATAATGGTTTTTATTCATTATCTATCCAATTTGATCAGGGGACTGATGCAGATATGGATACAGTAAATGTACAAAATCGTGTGGCAGCAGCAGAAGCTGCATTACCAAGTGAAGTAAAAAACATAGGTGTTACTACAGTAAAATCAACGGGGGATATGGCATTTATATTTAGTCTTAATTCCCCCAATGGGACCTATAATGATGTATTCTTAAAAAATTATGGTAGTAACTACTTAATGAATGCCATAAAGTCTATCAATGGGGTAGGGTCAGTCCAAGAATTTGGAGCAGATTACGCTATGCGTGTTTGGTTAAATCCATCCAAAATGGCTCTCTATAATATTACTATTGCTGACATTACTAAAGCACTACAAATGCAAAACAAGCAGGCCGCTGCTGGTACGATTGGTTCTAATCCTACTAACGGGGATCAACAATTTGAATACCCTATTAAAGTAAATGGTAAATTACAATCTGTCGAAGAATTTGGCAATATTTCATTGTCTAATATAAATGGTAATGTATTGCATTTACGAGATGTTGCACGAATTGAATTAGCTAGTAAAAGCTATGACTTTGTAGCACAAGTTAATAACAAACCAGTTGCAGGTTTTGCTATTTCTTTAACCAATGATGCCAATGCATTAGAAACAATTAAAGAAGTACGTAAGGTGTTAGAAGAAGAATCTAAAAACTTTCCACCAGATTTGGAATACAATATCGTTGTTGACAATACGGAGTTTGTAACCGCTTCCATTGAGGAAGTACTACATACATTTGTAGAAGCTTTATTATTAGTTTTATTAATTGTGTATATCTTTTTACAATCTTGGCGTTCTACAATTATCCCTATGATTGCTGTACCAGTATCTTTATTAGGTACATTTGCAGCATTCCAAGTATTAAACTTTTCAATTAATACATTAACATTATTTGCTATGGTATTAGCCATCGGTCTTGTCGTAGATGATGCCATTGTAGTAGTAGAAGCTGTAGAATATGAATTGAAATATAATGGATTACGGCCTAAAGAAGCTGCTTTAGCGGCTATGAAAAATGTACAAGGCCCAGTTATAGCCATTGCTTTTGTATTAGTATCCGTTTTCGTGCCTGTATCATTTATGGGCGGGATGACAGGTATATTATATAAACAATTTGCTTTAACCATAGCCGTATCAGTCATTATATCGGCTATGGTAGCCCTTATAGTAACTCCAGCCTTATGTGGCACAATGTTGAGACCACACAAATTAAAGGAAAAAGAGGATATTATTCATCGTGGGCTGCAGCGTTTTAATGCTTGGATTGATAAGTTCACGAATTGGTATGGATTTGCTCTTGTTAAACTAAGCAAAAAGTTATGGTTATCGATTCTTGTATTAGTAATATTTGTAGTTACTTCTTTAGGCGCATTAAAACTTACACCGACTACATTTGTACCAAGTGAAGATAATGGTTTTTATATCGTAGCTGTCAATCTTCCTGACGGAGCAACTAATTCAAGAACTAATATGACCCTAGAAAAAATAGCTAATTTTTTACGAAGCGATTCAGATATACGAACTGTGTTTGCTGTATCAGGATTTGACTTATTAGGAGGAAGTCAAAAATCAAGTGCAGGTGCTATCTTTGCAGCACTACATGATTGGGATCAACGAACTCGAATGGAACAACAATTAAATACCAAAATCAGAAAAACCTTTGGCTTTGCAGGAAAAGAAGTACCAGAAGCTACTGTATTAGCCCTCAACCCACCATCTATACCAGGACTTGGTGCAACTGGAGGTATAACTATGTACTTAATCAATAAGGCCGGAGATAGCACTGATTCTATGGCAAATGTTGCTAAAGAATTTGTAGCAGCAGCTAATCAAGATCCATCCATTGCACGTGCATTTACGACATTTAGTAATACAACACCGACATTAGATTTTGCGATTGATCGTGATAAAGCGGCACATGATGGAGTTGCATTAACAGATATTTATACAGCTTTACAAGGATTCTACGGAAGTTTGCAAGTGAATGACTTTACAGAATTTGGTAAAAATTATAAAGTAATGCTCCAAGCCGACCAAGAATTTAGGCAAAATACAGATGCATTACATATGATTTACGTTAAAAATTCCTCAGGTAAATCAGTACCAATAGCTAATTATATTACTAAAAAACAATCTGGATCCGCTGCTACATTAACACGATTTGATAATGCCTTAGCAATACGAATCAATGTAACTCCAACTGGAAGCTCTGGCGATGCAATGGCCGCATTAAAAGCAATTCCATTACCTTCAGGATATTCTATTTCATGGGCGGATCAATCTCGAGAAGAGAGCAAGGCTAGTACACAATCGGCTATTATACTGGGACTCGGTTTAATATTTGTATTCTTAATCTTAGCCGCTTTATATGAATCTTGGAAAGTACCATTTGCTGTACTTTTCTCCGTTCCTTCTGGTATTTTTGGAGCCGTAGTAGTCCCTATGTTATTAAACTTTACCGGATTTTTCCTATTATCAAATAATTTATACTTTCAAATAGGATTATTAACATTAGTAGGATTAGCTGCTAAAAATGCAATTCTCATCATAGAATATGCTAAAATTCGTGTCGATCATGGAATGGACTTTGTATCCGCTGCTATTGAGGCTTCTAAAATTCGCTTACGACCTATTCTTATGACATCGTTAGCGTTTATTCTTGGTACTATACCATTAGCACTTTCAAGTGGCGCTGGTGCTGCTTCACGTATATCCATGGGGATAACCGTTGTAGCAGGTATGACTACAGCAACTATATTTGGTATCTTTATCATTCCCATGTTATTCATTCTAATTGAAAAATTAGGCCAACGTAATGATTAAAGCGTATAGGTTAATTTCCATTTATGACCTATCTAATAGACTAATAATAAGCAATCGTGCTATACGTAATATCATAACTCATTTCTCGTTTGTCATATTCCTTATGTATTCTCAAGGTGACTAATTGAAGAAAATTTATAAAATATGCTATAATTATAGAGTTAAAAGTAAGATAAATACCAATAAGTATCAATGTATGAGGTGATATATATGAGTAAATCAACAATTTTAGTAACAGGACATAAAAATCCTGATACCGACTCCATATGTTCGGCTATTGCTTATGCTAATTTAAAGCAACAATTAGGTGTTAATGCAAAAGCAATTTGTGCTGGAAAAGCAAATAAAGAAACTTCATTTGCTCTCAACTATTTTGGATTCAAACAACCTGAAATTTATACAAGTTTTGCTGTACGAGTGAAAGATGTATTAGTTTCAATCGATGGGATAGATACAAACGCTGATTTAAAAGCTATTGATGCTTGGCGCAAAGAAACAGGGATGAATCGTATTCCTGTAGTTAACGGTTCTTCGTACATAGGTGTCATTACCCCAAAACATTTATTAGATGCTATGAGCGATGCATTAAATGGAAAAAATCTTACTATTACTGCTGGAGAAATTGCAAAAACAACTGCGTGTCAAGTAATTTCACCATCTCTAAAATTAAGTGATTTTAATCGTGGTCATAGCGGTGCATTTCCTGTTGTAGAAGATGGTGTTTATTTAGGTATGGTATGGGCTAATGCAGAACCACCTAAAGAAAAACAAAAAGTTATTTTAGTTGATCACAATGAAGCTAAACAAATTATTGATGATATTGATGAAGCAGAAATCATCGAAAATATTGATCACCACAGAATAGGTGGATTAGTTACAGAAAATCCTATTTTTATTCATTATGAACCTGTAGGGTGTTCTTCTACTATTATTTCTAATATGTATTGGCAAATGAATCAAGATATTCCTAAAAATATTGCGGGATTAATGTTATCTGCTATTATTTCAGACACAGTTTTATTCCGTTCTCCAACTTGTACCCCAAAAGATAAAGACGCAGCTACACGACTAGCTACTATTGCTGGTGTAGATTTAGAGACCTATGGTATGGAGTTATTAAAAGCTGGTGCCGATGTATCTGATTTATCTGATGAACAACTTGTGCGCACTGATATGAAAGAATTTTCCGCTGGTAACGACACTATTTCTATCGGACAAATATCTGTAATGGATACGACAGATATTTTAAATCGCAAGTCATCTATCATAAAAGCATTAGAAGAATTGCGTCAAAGTAATGGATATATAGGTTCCTACTTAATGATTACTAATATTTTAGAAGAAAGTACTGATTTAATATTTAGTGGTGATATAACTGATACAGTCAAGAAAGCCTTCGGCAAAGAAGTGTCAGACAACGCCATCTTCTTAGAAAAAACAATGTCTCGTAAAAAGCAAATTGTCCCTCCAATTTTAGGTGCAATGAAATAAAAGAGTAGTACATAATAAAAACGTTGCATTTTGCAACGTTTTTATTATGTGTGTGAATGGATGAAAGGAAGTACTATGAATCCACTCTTACTAGAATTAAATAAAGAACAACAAGAAGCAGTAAAACACACAGAAGGCCCATTACTCATATTGGCCGGTGCTGGATCTGGAAAGACAAAAGTATTAACATCACGTGTAGCCTATCTATTATCACAAGGTATTAGTCCATATGAAATTTTAGCTATTACGTTTACTAATAAAGCTGCCAAAGAAATGAAAGAACGTGTAGAAAATTTGGTAGGAGAGCAAGCTAAAAATATCTGGTTAAGTACGTTCCATAGCTTTTGTGCTAAACTCTTGCGTTTTGAAATTGATGGATATATGGGATATACCCGTAATTTCACAATCTATGATACTTCTGACTCGCAAGCTGTCATCAAGCATGCATTAAAATCTTTAAATTTAGATGACACCTACTTTCCGGTAGGTTCCATGCTAACAGCTATATCATCAGCCAAAAATAAACTACTATTTTCTTCTGAGTATAGGAAATATGCAAGTGATTTTTACAGTCAAAAAGTAGCCGATGTCTATGAGTTTTATGAAGGGGAGCTGAGAAAAAATAATGCCCTTGATTTTGATGATCTATTATTGGTTACAGTAAAATTATTACAATCTAATGCAGCCCTACTCGATAAATACAGTCATCGTTTTCACTATATTATGATTGATGAATATCAAGATACTAATCACGCCCAATATATATTATCTCAATTATTAGCCTCCCACTGGAAAAATATATGTGTAGTGGGGGATGTGGATCAGAGTATTTATGCATGGCGTGGTGCAGATATTCAAAATATTTTAGATTTTAAGACAGATTATCCAGAAACCGTTCTAATTAAACTAGAACAAAACTATCGGTCTACTAAAATTATTTTAGATGCAGCCAATGCAGTAATTGATAATAATCAAGGCCGACCTGCTAAAAATTTATGGACCGATAAAGTAGATGGCACTAATATACAACATTTTACAGCTCAATCAGAACATGAAGAGGCTGCTTTTATTGGCGATACTATTTATAAAAAATATAGTATTCATTCAATTCCTTATGGGGATATGGCTATTTTATACCGCACTAATGCACAATCACGTATACTGGAAGAAAATTTAATAAAACGTGGTATTCCGTATACTATGGTGGGAGGCACGAAATTCTATGACAGAAAAGAAATTAAAGATGTACTAGCCTATTTACGTGTTTTATATAATCCATTTGATGATTTAAGTTTATTGCGTATCATTAATGTACCTAAGCGAAGTATTGGTACTACAACGGTTACTAAACTGCAAGAGTATGCAAAGGCTACTGGCAATTCTATTTTTATGGCCTTAACCCAATTGCAGTCAATTTCTACCATCAAAGGTAAGACAAGAGAGAAACTGGAAGAATTTGGAATTCTCATTTTTAATCTTGTGGCCACGATGAATGAAAAAAATGTACTAGAATTATTAGAAAGTATATTAGAAGAAACAAAGTATTTAAAAAATCTAGAAGATAGTGATGATCCACAGGATGAAGTACGTGCAGAAAATATTGGTGAGTTATTATCTGTAGCTAAAGATTTTATTGATAGTCATGAATCAGGCACGGTAGAAGATTTTCTTGAACAAGTCGCATTAGTCAATGATGTTGATTCCTTTGAACAAGAAGACTCTAAGGTTACATTAATGACACTTCATGCAGCGAAAGGCCTAGAATTTCCCATTGTATTTTTAGCTGGTTTAGAAGAAGGTCTATTTCCACATAGTCGCACATTAATGAATCCAGAAGAAATTGAAGAAGAACGTCGTTTATGCTATGTAGGTATTACAAGAGCAGAAAAAGAACTTTATATTTCAAATTCTATTACGCGAACTGTATTTGGTCGCACGTCTAACTATTTACCATCACGTTTTTTAGGAGAGATTCCTGAAAATTTAATGGATCAATTACAGAATAAGCAAAAAGTTTCCAATGATATAAAACGAGTTGTACCACCACATATGTCCGTATCTACTAAACCTAAGATTAAGCCAATTATTAGAAATACAGAAATTGAAAATTGGCAAGTAGGCGATACGGCTATCCATGCTAAATGGGGAAATGGCACAATCATTGATGTAGTTGGTAATGGTGCTGCAATGAAATTAAAAATTGAATTTCCTACTATGGGTATTCGTATGGTAATGGCCAAGTTTGCACCAGTGAAGAAAGGGTAATTCATATTATGATAGAAATCAAAGAACGAATTGAAAAACTTCAGAAAGATTTAAATCATTATGCATACTTATATTATGTAAATGATGCGCCAGCTATTTCTGACTATGAATATGATATGTTATATCGTGAATTAGTAACATTAGAATCAAAATATCCAGAATATATTACACCCTATTCGCCTACACAGCGAGTGGGTTCCAAAGTAGAGGGTGGCTTTAATAAAGTTGTTCATGGTCGTCCTATGCTTAGTTTAAGCAATGTATTCAACGATGATGAAGTACGTGCCTTTGATAATCGCATACAAAAAGAATTAGGACATGCCCCCACCTATGTGGTAGAACTAAAAATTGATGGACTAGCAGTCAATTTACACTATAAAAATGGGCTTTTTGTAAAAGCTGTGACCCGCGGAGATGGTAAGATAGGAGAGGATATTACACTCAACGCGAGAACGATAAAATCAATTCCTTTATATATCGAAAATGCTCCCTCATATATAGAAATTCGTGGAGAAGCCTATATGCCGCATAAAGCCTTTAAACGTATCAATATAGCGCGCGATGAAGAAGGGCTTTCTCCCTTTATTAACCCTAGAAATGCTGCTGCTGGATCATTACGTCAACAAGATCCAGCAATTACAGCCGATAGGGAATTAGCTTTTTTTGCCTATGCCATTGGTGAATCTGATGGAGCAACGATTAGCTCTCAACAAGAATTATTGGAAACACTTCATCACTATAAATTTTCTGTTAACACTAATTATCGTGTATGTAAAAACATAGATGAAGTCTTAGACATGATTCATGAATGGAGCGATAAACGGCATACATTACCTTACGATACAGATGGTATTGTTATTAAAGTCAATTCTTTTAAAGACCAAGAAATATTAGGGTCCACAATCAAAGATCCAAAATGGGCAACTGCTTACAAATATCCTCCAGAAGAAATCGAAACTGTTCTCAAATCAATTTCTATCAATATTGGCAGAACTGGCGTTTTAACACCAACCGGTGAATTAGAGCCAGTTTTCATATCAGGAACTAACGTTAGCCGTGTCACATTGCACAATATTGATTTTATTAAAGAAAAAGATATCAGAATTGGAGATCACGTCTTAGTACATAAAGCGGCAGAAATAATCCCTGAAATCATTCGTGTAGTACCAGAAAAGCGTACTGGTCAAGAAATACTATTTACTATGCCAACACATTGCCCTGTATGTCATTCACAAACAATCCGAAAAGAAGGTGAGGCTGCTGTCCGTTGCAGTAATGCCCACTGTCCAGCTGTTGAAAAAGAAAGTATTATTCACTTTGCTTCGCGCGATGCTATGAATATTGATGGGTTAGGTCCTAGTATTGTCGATAGCTTAATTAAAAATCATTTGGTAGAAACAGTAGTTGACTTATATCATCTTACTACCGAAGAGTTAATAACCATGGAACGTTTTGGTCAAAAATCGGCAGAAAACTTAATCAATGCTATTGCCTCTTCTAAAAATAGAGGATTAGATAAAGTATTATTTGGATTAGGGATTCGCTTTATAGGTGCAAAGGCAGCTAATACAATTGCCACCTATGTACATTCCATTGATAAATTATTAACCATTAGTAAAGACGATTTAATAGCCGTTGAAGAAATTGGTCCAACTATGGCAGAAAGTATCATTAACTACCGAAATGATGATTACCATCGCCATATTATCGAAGGTTTACGACAAGCTGGTGTCGTCTTAACGATGCATACGCCACAAGCTAGTAGTGAAGAACTAAAAGGTGAAATCATAGTATTGACAGGCAAACTTGCTATCATGGGGCGCAGTGAAGCAGCTAAATTACTAGAAGCTCATGGTGCTAAAGTAACTAATTCAGTTAGTAAAAAAACAACATTAGTAATTGCTGGGGAAGATAGTGGTAGTAAATTATCGAAAGCACAAGAATTAGGCATTCGTATCATAGGAGAAGATGAATTTATACAATTAACTAATCAATTAAAGAGTACGTAAAGCATCCAGCAAATCTATCCTTTAACGTATTATTGATTTTTATTACTTCTACGTCATATATTATGCTACTAATGATGATAGATGCATATTACTAGGGTCCATAAAATATATATCCAAAACTACCATTTCATAAATCTAGAAACCTAATGCATATACTGAAACGGTGATTAGACTACTATTTATTCCCTTATAATTCTTTTTATTTCACTATATTTTGTAGTATAATGATAGGCGTATACTTGTTTGAAAGGATGTGTATTCATGAAAATTACTAAGGAAGAAATTAAAAATATTGCGCTTCTTTCTCGTTTAAGCATTCCTGATGAAAAAATGGATGAAACCGAAAAAGCCTTAAGTGATATCTTAACATATGTAGATCAATTAAATGAACTAAATTTAGAAGGTGTGACTCCTATGCCTCATGCAGTAGAATTGCACAATGTTTTACGTGAGGATGTAATGAAACCATCATTAGATCATGATTTAGCACTATCCAATGCACCAGAAGAGGATGACGGATGTTTCCGAGTACCTCGTGTTGTTCAAGAATAGGAGGCATAGCAGTGACAATTCACGATTTACATAATAAATTAGTCAACAAAGACATATCTGCAGTTGAATTAACCCAAGCCATGATTGCACATAAAGAAAAGGTAGAACCGACTGTTAACGCATACTTATCAGATTCGCACGAAGAAGCCTTAGCTACAGCAAAAACGATTGACAAGAAAATTGCTGCTGGTGAATCAATTCCTATGTTAGCAGGTATTCCCGGCGCTATAAAAGATAATATCTGTATTCAAGGACAACCTGCTACCTGTGCTTCTAAAATGCTAGAAAACTTTATTCCTCCATATAATGCTTCAGTTATTGAAAAATTAGAAAAAAATAATTACATTAGCTTAGGCAAAGTCAACATGGACGAATTTGCTATGGGTGGCTCTACAGAAAACTCTGCCTTAAAAAAAACAACGAATCCATGGAATACTAACTATGTACCTGGTGGATCTTCAGGTGGTAGTGCCGCTGCTGTTAGCTCTGGTTCTGCTATTTGGAGTTTAGGATCTGATACAGGGGGGTCCATTCGTCAACCCGCATCCTATTGTGGCGTTGTCGGCTTAAAGCCTACTTATGGCAATGTTTCCAGATTTGGATTAATTGCGTTTGCCTCTTCCTTAGATCAAATTGGCCCTGTTACTCGTGATGTAACCGATGCTGCTATTGTGCTAAACGCTATTTCTGGACACGATGAAAAGGATTCCACATCTATCCCTGGCGATCGACCTGATTATACAAAAGCATTAATACAAAATGTAAAAGATGTAACAATTGGACTACCAAAAGAATTTTATACCGATGCATTAGATGCAGATGTGCGTAATGCATTAGATAACGCTGTTGAAACCTATAAACGACTAGGGGCTAATATTATTGAAGTTAGTTTACCGACTATTAAATATGGTTTGTCTGCCTATTATATCGTAGCCTTAGCGGAAGCGAGTTCAAATTTAGCCCGTTATGATGGTGTTAGCTATGGACTACGTGTTGACGCTGATAATTTAGTAGAAATGTCGACTAAAACGAGAACTATAGGCTTTGGTCCAGAAGTACAACGTCGTATTTTGTTAGGTACTTATGTACTTAGCTCTGGATATTATGATGCCTATTATTTAAAAGCACTAAAAACTCGTCGTTTGATCAAAAATGAATTTGATAATGCTTTTGCTAAATGCGATATATTATTAACGCCAACAGCACCACATACAGCATTTAAATTTGGTGAAAAAATTAATGATCCATTAGCTATGTATTTAGAAGATATTTGTACAGTCCCAGTTAATTTAGCTGGTATTCCTGGCATAAGTATTCCTGCTGGTATATCATCAAATGGTTTACCAATTGGTATGCAATTATTAGCACCGGCTATGGGAGAAGAAGTATTACTTCGTACTGCCTATACATTCGAGCAAGCTTGTCCTGAATGTAGTAGCGTCGCACCAACTGGGGAGGTTATTCTATGAAATATGAAACAGTCGTTGGTTTAGAAGTTCATACAGAGCTAAAAACTAAATCTAAAATTTTCTGTGGTTGTACTACTGAATTTGGTGGAGCCCCTAACACCCACGTATGTCCAGTTTGTTTAGGCTTACCAGGTGTTTTACCTGTGATTAATAAAAAAGTAGTCGACTACGCTATAAAAGTAGGATTAGCATTGCATTGTGATATATTACAATTTAATAAATTCGATAGAAAACAATATTATTACCCTGATTTGCCTAAAAATTTTCAAACCTCACAATATGATTTACCAATTTGCTTAAATGGATATTTAGATATCGAAGTAGATGGTAATACTCGTCGTATCGGCATCACTCGTATCCATATGGAAGAGGATGCTGGTAAACTCGTACATAGTGGTAATACTATTTCTGACTCCAATTCATCAAATGTTGATTATAATCGTACTGGTGTGCCTTTATTAGAAATTGTATCAGAACCAGATATTCGTTCTGGGGCAGAAGCTAAAGCATATGTAGAAAAACTACGTTCCATTCTGCAATATTTAGATGTATCTGACTGTCGTATGGAAGAAGGCAGTTTACGGTGTGATGCCAATATTTCGATTCGATTAATGGGAGATACAAAGTTAGGTACTAAGTCAGAAATAAAAAATATGAATACCTTAACAGGTATTCAAAAAGGCATTGAGTATGAAGCACTGCGCCAAGCCCAATTAATAGAAGATGGTGGCAGTGTTGTACAAGAAACACGTACATGGGATGATGCACAAGGTATTACATTATCGATGCGTAAGAAGGAAAAAGAAAATGACTATCGTTATTTCCCAGAACCAGATTTAGTACCTATTATTATCTCTGATGAACAAATTGAAGCCGCACGCCAATCATTACCTGAATTACCTGATCAAAAGTTAGCACGTTTTATAGAAGAGCTTAAATTATCTCGTGAAGATGCAACTATTTTAACATCTACTCGACAATCTGCTGAATACTTTGAATCTGCTATTGCAGCTGGCTCTGATCCTAAAACTGTAGCAAATTGGATGTTAGGTGATTTATCTAAAATGGTGAACGAAAATAATCTAACTTTTGACAAAGCGAAAGTAACACCTCAACAATTATCCGCTATGATTGCATTGATTGAAAAAGGTACTATCTCTGGGAAAATTGCTAAAAAAGTAATCGTTTCTATGTGGAATACAGGAAAAGATGCCGATACAATTGTAAAAGAAGAAGGATTAGTACAAATTACGGATACGAGTGCTATTGAAGAAATTGTAAAGCAAGTAATCGCTAACAATCCAAAGCCAGTAGAAGATGTAAAATCAGGAAATAATAAGGCGATTGGTTTCTTAGTCGGTCAAGTTATGAAAGAAAGTAAAGGTCGTGCAAATCCAGGTCTTGTAAATCAATTATTACAGAAACTGTTACATGCATAACCTATATAGTAGTTCGTATCTATCTATATAACTATATATAATTCAGTATCATCTTATATTTGTAGACCTTCAATCTATCTATATGTTTGACTATATTATATAAACAATATATTACATTAATACTCTTCCTATATATGAGTAGAAGAAACAGAATTATGAGAAGACACATAATTCTGTTTCTTCTCATAAATAGTGTATGCTTATGGGAGATACGATGAATAAGGAAACTATACACAATACATCTAATACAACTATCTTGACTGATGAAGATCATCAAACTTTTGATGGTATAACGCTTGATGAAAAAGGCGAAGAGATTCATGATGAACCTATAACCTCACAACATGCTAATTCAAAGCGCACTCACTATGAATACCAAAATTTTAAAGTATATACAGTGACTCCAAAATCATTATTACTAAAACTTGCTATTGCCGCTATTCTAATAGCAGTGATTATAAGTATTATCATCTTTGGAGGAATCTACTTAATCGGCTTTGGAATAATTGCCGTTATTGGTTTGATTATTTCCTTATTAACAGGATTATTCTTCTAATAAATCTTATATTTCAAATTTTTAGCGCTTTTATTATATATTATCAGTATATAATTTATTAATCATATTAGGAGTATTATGAAACTATAGGATGTAATGACAACGCAAGAGGCAGGGGAACGTTGGGATATTCCAGCGGACTCAATCAAGCAATGTTGCTTAAAGAGGTATACAAATAAACAGTTTACACATGATGAAGCTATAAAATCAGGAAAGAATTGGCTTGTTACACGTCAGGGACTGGAACGATTATATGAGAAAATAAAATAATGATTCCAATAAGAACTAGTGAAAATGGCAAAACTAATTATAATGTATTGATAGTTAGTAGGTTAATTTTATAACTTGAATGATTAAGAACAAGCCATTTTATATAGTTTTATTGCATTTTAATAAAATAATTTTATACATTAAGATATGTATGCATATATACAACTCAATAATAAATCGAAAGTGTCACTTAATTCTATGGTTGTAAGCAATTAATCGATGTATATTCATCATAATTGCTAGCACCTGTAAATCATGCTATCATGGGGAGTAGTTATTAGTTCATTACAACACTCATAGCAAGAATGAATATAATAACATAATTTTTATAAAGTTATATTTTAGGGAGGATTGGTTTGTATGTCAATATTTTCACCAGCTCCATTCAAGGAACGCTTACCAGAAAGTCAAATTGATGCAACCTATAATCGATTGCGTAAAGAAGTATTTGCTGGCACATTTCTTGGATATGCTACATTTTATTTAATTCGCCAAAATTTTAGTTTAGCTGTTCCATATATGATTGCTGAATATGGGTATACAAAAGCTGATCTTGGCATTGTCATGACCATGTTATCTGTTGCCTATGGCATTAGTAAATTTGTAATGGGGAATGTATCGGACCGATCAAATCCTAAATTCTTTGCTACTGCTGGTTTATTATTAAGTGCATTTGTAATGCTATTATTTGGTACAGTGCCTGGTATATTAAGTAGTATTCCAATCATGTGCGTACTAGCCTTTCTAAATGGTTGGTTCCAAGGGATGGGATATCCTCCATATGCTAAAAATATGGTAACGTGGTTTTCTAAAACAGAACGCGGAGCCTGGTGGTCATGGTGGAATGTATCACATAATTTAGGTGGCGGTATTATCGCGCCATTAGCTACATTAGGTATTTTCTTATTTGGTACATGGCATAGTATCTTTTTCTTTCCTGCATTAATTTCTATAATCCTTGCCATAATTACCTTCTTCTTATTGCAAGATACACCTCAATCTTGTGGATTGCCACCTATTGAAGAATATAAAAATGATTATCCCGACAAACATGTAGAAGAAAATAAAAAATCATTTAAAGAAGTATTTAGCAAATATATTCTTCATAACAAATTTTTATGGTATCTAGCAATTGCTAATATTTTCGTTTATTTTATCCGATATGGTGTTGTCAGTTGGGCTCCAACTTATTTGACTGCCATAAAAGGTTTTTCTAAAGAAGGCTCGCGTTGGGCATATTTCTTATACGAATGGGCAGGAATCCCAGGCATGCTAGTAAGTGGTTATTTAAGCGATAAATTATTCCGTGGCAGACGTGCACCAGCTACAATTTTATTTATGGTATTTGTTATTTTAGCAATTCTCGTGTACTGGTTCAATCCAGCAGGTAATTTACTTATCGATAATTTAGCTTTAATCGCTATTGGCTTCTTAATTTATGGACCAGTTATGATGATTGGTTTACAAGCAGCTGATATGGTTCCTCGTGAAGCTACTGGTGGAGCTACCGGTTTAACTGGATTACTTGGTTATCTCGTTGGTTCTGCTGGTGCCGGTGCCTTCATGGGACTTATGGTGGACTTATATGGATGGGACGGGGGATTCGTAGCTCTCGTAGGTGCATGTATTTTAGCAATTATTTTCTTGCTTTTAACATTAGGCGATAAAAAATCACAATATATTAATTAGTCTATACCCTATAGACCATATGAATTTCTATGATTACACAGTAAAGCCTCAGTATGATAATCAATACAATAGATTATCATACTGAGGCTTACTACTTTATCATATATAATGGTTATAATATGCTTACCCTTATTATTTTTTTGTAATGATAAATCTTTCAGACATACTAAATATGACTAAAGAAATCCATATACAACTAATGGCTAATAATTGTGGCCAATCAAAAGATTCCTGAAAATAAAATACTGCCAATATTAATGCTATTGATGGAGAAATATATTGTAGGAATCCTAATAAATTTAATGGTAAATGATTCGCTCCAAAGGAAAACAAAATCATAGGTGCTGCTGTAATAAGTCCCGTACCAATTAATAATAAGGCGATATCAATAGTACTACTTGAATAGTATGTCCATGATAGAGGATTAACACATAGTAAATAATATATCGCTAAAGGAGAAATCAAAATAGATTCTAAGGCAATACTAGAAAAAGGGTTAAGTTGTAACTGTTTTTTTGCAGCACCATATAAAGCAAAGCTTGCTGCTAGTGCTATAGAAATCCACGGAAACGTTCCCAATTGAATCGTCAATATAATAATGCCTATGGCTGCTATACATACACTAATTTTTTTAGCTGTAATAATGTATTCTTTAAATATGACACGTCCTAACACAACATTTAATAACGGTGTCATATAGTAACCGATGCTAGTGTCTAATACATGATTGGAATTAACTGCCCATATATATACGAGCCAATTAATACTAATTAACAGTGAAGCAATGACTAACAAAAGAATTCGTTTTTTCTCTTTCCACAACTGAAATATATCATTAATGAATTTTTTAGATTGTGTGATTAATACTAATACAAGCACAAATAGAGCTGTCCAAATGACTCTTTGTGCTAGTATGCTATTAGAATCAAGCTTCGATAACATAGCCCAGTATAGAGGTAATAACCCCCATAAAACATAAGCTGCTAACGATGTACCCAAACCAAGCGTGTAATTTTTATAATTTTCAGAATTCATACCATACCTCACATACATAATTTTTATATTAGCATTGTCTATTATACTGATTATTAACGATAGGAACAAGTAAAATATATAGCACTATGTAGATGTAATCAATTCGACTGACAACAAAAGGCTATACTAACTACTAAATTTCAGTAACTGCACACATGATCTGTAAATTTTATAATTAACTTTATAATAGTAATTTTGCCATATTGATTGTGTAATACAATGAATAGTTTTATCAGTAGATCATTATACGAATTCAAGACAGATCCGTATCTAGCAATGTGTACTGTTATCCTTTAGGTAATCTATGATATAATAATAGTATTATGATGATAGACGGTGAGACCAACTCATTCGATGAATTACGACGAGGTATACATGAACGTAGTATTAACGACTTTAAATTCTAAATTTATACATTCTTCATTAGCATTGCGCTATTTAAAAGCGTATGGTAAAAGTCAAGGACAGGCATATGATATAGTAGAATATACTATTAATATGCCTGTTTTGAATATCCTTAGTGATATTACAGAACGAGATATTGATGTTATTGGCTTTGCCTGTTATATTTGGAATATTGAAATGACGCTTCATGTAGTAGCCTTATTAAAAACAGTAAAACCAGATATTATTATCGTTTTAGGCGGTCCAGAAGTATCCTATGTAGCCGATGAAATTTTACATCGTGCACCTTCCGTAGACTATATTGTACAAGGTGAAGGAGAAGAGGTTTTTACCGCACTGATTCAACATTTATCTACCTATAAAACATTAGAAAATTACACTATTGATGGAATTCGTGGTCGAGATGTACATGGACAACCTTGCGGCTCATCTAGCGTTGTAGAAGTAAAAGATTTATCCGTAATTCCATTTCCCTATACAGAAGAAGACATGAGCGACTTAGCACACAAAATCATCTATTACGAATCCTCCCGTGGATGTCCTTTTTCATGTCAGTATTGTTTATCAGGTAATAAAAACACAGTAAGATTTTTCCCACAAAAACGTACAATTTCTGAATTACAATGGTTCATTGACCATCATGTAAAACAAGTAAAATTTGTCGATCGCACATTCAACTGTGCGCCTATGCATCATCTTCCCCTTATGGAATTTATAAGTCAAGCTGATACACGTACTAACTTTCATCTAGAAATGGAAGCTGAACTAATGGGGGAACGGGAAGTTTCCTATTTATGCAACGCCCCCAAAGGACGTATCCAAATTGAAGTGGGTGTTCAAAGCACCTATCCAAAAACATTAAAGGCCATACATCGCTACAATAATTGGCAACATATAAAAAAAGTAATTCATCCTATTATAGAAAGTGGGAATACCCATGTACATATGGATTTAATAGTAGGATTGCCGCATGAAACCAAAAAACGATTCGGCCTTTCTTTTGACGACTTATTTAGTTTACAACCGCACGCTTTACAAATCGGCTTTTTAAAGCTATTAAAAGGGTCTGGTATTCGCGCTATGGATGACTATCACTATATATTTGATCCATTAGCACCTTATGAAGTATTAGGATCCCATGTACTACCTTATGAAGATGTACGATTTTTAAAGTATTTTGAAGATGTATTTGAACGATTTTATAACAGTGAACGGTATCGAACTGTATTCACCTATATAGGAAAACAACTGATTGATAATCGAGAAAGTGCATTTGATTATTTTTCTAACATGACCAAAGCATGGCTTGCAGCCGATAATCATAAGCGCAATCTGAATGATAAAGATAAAATAGAATTTTTATATTCTTTTTTTAAAAAACATAACGATATAGTGGCCATAGAATTATTGCAATATGATGTAATTATTAGCTATAAAGGAAAAATTCGCACTGAAACAATCGGATTGCCTGTGCAGTCAAAAAAATTGCTACAATCCAGCGAATATTTTTGGAAAGATGAACAATTAGTCCGCCGTTATATACCAGAATATTCCTTTAAAGAATGGCGTCGTATTCGTCAAAATTACTTTGAAGTCAATCTATCTGCTGCAACAGTAGACTATTTAGGTATTAATCAAAATACTAATGATGATTACATGCGTGTCAATGAAAAAACACCTATTATTATTGATGTAATGAATACTGTCAAGCCTTTTATTCGTCCTGCTATGAAAGAGGAGTCTTATGGAAGCTAATCAAAAAACGAAACGTTATAATGTATATTCTCAGTGGCTTCGAGCTAAATATGGGGAGAAAGTCTATAAATTACCAGTTGCCTTACCACTCACATGCCCAAATCGTGATGGTTCTGCTGGTGTAGGTGGTTGTGTGTTTTGTGGAGAAATTGGTGCGGGTTATGAAAATCGCCCTGCTTGGATGACAGTGAAACAACAATTAGAGGAAAACATTGCCCATATAGCGCCTAAATATAAAGCGTATAAATATATTCCTTATTATCAAAATTTTAGTAATACCTATCTACCATTAGAAGATTTTAAAAATTATATGACTGCAGGTTGTATTGATACAGCTGTTGGAATAGCAATTGCCACTCGACCAGATTGCATTTCCGATGAATATTTGTCGGTTCTAAAAAAAATTTCAGAAGAAAAAAACATTGATATATATATTGAATTAGGATTACAAACTGTAAATTATCACACCTTAAAAAAAATCAATCGTGGGCATTCTATGGCAGAGCTCATTGATGCAGTATTACGTATTAAGCGCTTTGGCTTTAATGTATGTGTACATATGATATTAAATCTTCCATGGGATACTATGGAAGACGTCATAGAAGGTGCTAAGATTCTATCCGCATTAGATGTTGATCAAGTAAAACTTCATGCATTATATATTGTTAAAAATACGCTAATGGCTAACTGGTATGAAGCTGGTGAATTAAATCTCATTAGTGTAGAGGAGTATGTTGAACGAGTTGTCACATTTATTCGCTATCTATCTCCTACTATTGTCCTTCAACGATTAGTGGGCAGGGCCCCTGAAGATAATACTTTATTTACGAATTGGTCTATGGGATGGTGGCGCATTCAAGACTTAATCGATCATGCATTAGAAGAAAAAAATGCCTATCAAGGCGATTTATGTAACTATCTAAACGGTTCTGCTATAAGGAAATTTATAAACACTACTAATACAGGCAGTTCAAACCATTAAGATACCATCTACTAATTAATGATTATCTTAATTACTTTGTAATTCATATAGCCATAAACTTTTGTTCTTCTACTAGTAGCTTTATTACAAATAATACACTGTTATAGCTATCGTTTTATTTCATCCGGTTAGAAAGGAGAATATAGTAGTTAGAGATTTATTAAAATTAAGGAATATCCTCTATTACTATACTAAAAATTATTATGAGTCAACAAATGTTTACATTTCCTAACTATGAATTAGCTGCACAAATCTTAGGTCATCAAAATAAACATTTAAGTATTATTGAATCACAGCTACCTTGTCACGTAACAAGTCGTGGCGATATGGTTATCCTAAACGGTGATGACACAATCGTCAATCAATTTATAATTGTATTAAAAGAGTTAGTATTTTTATATCAACAAGGTAGTACAATTAATGAACAACAAACAAAAATTGCAGCTAAATTAGTTAAAGAAAATAAAGTCCATCTATTGCATACTATGTTTGAAGATACTTTAAATGTATCTATTCGTGGTAAAAGCATTACCCCAAAAACAGAAGGACAAAAGTCTTACGTAGATAGTATTAGAAATCACACTATTACGTTTGGCATTGGCCCTGCTGGTACAGGAAAGACCTTTTTAGCCGTTGCGTTAGCAGCATTTTATTTAAAAAATAGAGATGTAGAAAAAATAATTTTAACCCGTCCTGCTGTTGAAGCAGGTGAGCGATTAGGGTATTTGCCAGGTGATTTACAAGAAAAAGTAGATCCCTATTTACGGCCACTCTATGATGCATTACACGATATGTTTGGCATAGAACAAGTCACACGTTATATGGAACGTGGTATTATAGAAGTAGCACCACTTGCTTATATGCGCGGTAGAACACTAGAAAATGCTTTTATTATTTTAGATGAAGCACAAAACACAACACCTGAGCAAATGAAAATGTTTTTAACACGACTTGGTAATCAATCTAAAATGGTGATTAATGGTGATAAAACACAAATTGATTTACCTCATAGAACGATATCTGGATTAAGCGAAGCTGAAAAAGTATTACGCCGTATATCAGGTATTAGTATGATATATTTTAGCGATGAAGATGTGGTAAGACATGATTTAGTAGGTAAGATTATTAAAGCCTATGATGTATATGCATTACATAATGAAAGAAAGGAATTGGATACGTAAATGGAAATTACCATTAGTTATGCCGACGGGACCTCTGTGAATCAAGAAGTAGAACGAGTAATTAAACTAGTCTGCAATGAAGTCTCCCGTGTATATGGCTTAGAAAATGATGAAATGAGTGTTCTTTTATGCGATAATGAAACGATTCATAAATTAAATTATACATATCGTCACATTGATCGACCTACTGATGTGTTATCATTTGCGCTAAATGAGGGAAATGAGTGGCAAGGGGAGGAAGAATCGCATTTATTAGGTGATTTAATTATTTCTTTAGAGCGAACTGCTGAACAAGCCAATACCTATGGCCATAGTTTTGAACGAGAATTAGCCTATTTAACTACCCATGGATGCCTACATATTTTAGGGTATGACCATATGACAGATGAAGACAAAGCTATTATGCGAAAAGAAGAAGAATTTATACTAAGTAATTTAAACTATGTAAGAGAGGATGCTCCATATAATGAATAAACCATTTAAATCGGGATTTGTGGCTGTTGTAGGTAGACCTAATGTAGGAAAATCTACATTAATTAATGCATTAATAGATGATAAAATCGTTATCGTTTCCGACAAAGCACAAACGACACGCAATCGTATCATCTGTGTGTATACAGATGATGAAAAACAGATTGTCTTTATGGATACACCTGGTATTCATAAACCAAAACACAAATTAGGTGAATTTATGGTTAATGCAGCAGTGGAATCATTAAAAGAAATAGAAGCTGTATTATTTGTTGTAGCTGGCAACGAAAAACGTGGACCTGGTGATAATTTTATTATAGAACAACTAAAAAAAGTGACTGTTCCCGTTTTTTTATTAATTAATAAAATTGATACATTAACAAAAGAGGAAATAGTAAAAAATATTATTACTTATCAATCTGCCTATCCTTTTGCAGATATTATTCCTATTTCTGCTAAAGAAAAAAGTAATCTTCCTGTCATATTAGAGGAGTTGGCCAAAAATTTACCAGAAGGTCCACAATATTTTCCAGACGATATGATAACTGATCAACCAGAACGTCTTATTATTTCAGATATTATACGGGAAAAAATTTTATTGATTACTCGTGATGAAATTCCACATGCTATTGCCGTTGATATTGATGAAATAAAAACTCGATCTGATGGAACTATGTATGTACGAGCTACGATTTACTGTGAACGTGACTCCCAAAAAGGTATCATCATAGGAAAGCACGGCACTCTACTTAAAGAAATAGGTGCTAGTGCAAGAAAAGATATAGAACGTTTATTAGCTACTAAAGTCTTTCTTGATTTATGGGTAAAAGTAAAAAAGGATTGGCGTAATAAATCAGCTATATTGTCAGAGCTAGGGTATAAATAATACATAATGATAGAATATTATTATAATAATAGGATCATGGAAAGGAATTTATTTTCATAATGGATATAATAGATGGGGTAGTACCACTGTTAATTGCAATTATTTGTTTACTAATTATAAATTTTTTAGTAATTGCCAAGTTTTCATTTGCACGTCTACGAGAAGAACATGTAGATGATATGAAAACACTAAGTGAAGATAAAAAAAATTTTTTAAAAAACTTATATAAACAACCTGAACAATTCATTAATACAACACAATTTTTAATACTTTTTTTCATTATTTTATTAGCCGTCCTAACTAGTAATTTTATAGGAAGTATTATAGATATATGTCAAGTTAAATTAAATATTATGCATTCTTGGGTAGGATTATTATTAGATGCTATTATTCTACTCATCATTAGCATGATTATTCTTATTTTTGGAGAAATCATTCCTAAAGCACTCGGCTTATCATTTCCTGAAAAGTACATCAGTACTAGTGCTACAATTGTTGTATTAATTGGAAAATTAATTAAACCATTTGTTTGGTTTGGAAACCGAATAGGCAACTTATTATTAACACCTTTTGAAACACCTTATCGAACAGAACTCGATCTCGTCCACACTGAAGATGAAATACGAATGATGATTAATCGGAGCCATATGGAAGGTGAATTAGACCATGTGGAAAGTGAATTAATCGATAATGTATTTGACTTTGTAGATCGCATGGCTAAAGAAGTTATGATACCACGTCAAGATGTAGATTGTGTATTTCTAGAAGATAGCTTTGAAGAAACTATGAATACAATTCGCTCTACTGTTCATACTCGATATCCCCTATGTGTAGAAGACAAAGACCATGTAATTGGTTTAATTCACATTAAAGATTTAATGGAACATCAGGCAGAGGCAAAATCCAGTTTAAAAACAATTCGCAGAGATATTTTAACCATTCCAGAAGTTATGAAATTATCAACTTTATTACAGTACATGCGCACGCGTCGTATTTATCAAGCTATCGTGGTTGATGAATACGGAGGTATGGTAGGTCTTGTTGGTTTAGAAGATATTATTGAAGAATTAGTTGGCGATATACAAGATGAACACGAATCAAATGTGCCTCCTACCGTCCAATATGATAATGGTTCCTTTGAATTTGATGGTAAAGTGCTAGTTGATGACGTAGAGTCATTGATGAATGTAGAATTTAGTAATGTGGAAGAAGATACAATTGGTGGCTATATTTTTGGTTTATTAGAGCGAACGCCTTGTATTGGTGATACTGTTGAAGCAAGCGGGTATCTATTTAAAGTACTAGGATTGCAAGGATACCGCATCACACGATTGAAAGCAGAGCCCTTAAACGAATCTATAGATATAGAATCCAATAAGATGTAACTGTATGTTCCATAACTAATAAGCAAGTAATAGAATTCAGCGTGCCTATTAGCTAGCGTTTTATCTATTTTCACCACTATATATCCTAAAAATTATAGTTATATAGTAAATGAATAATGTACACTTTTACAGGCTATGATATGAGAGTTAAACGTATGATTAATTTTAAAAACACCCTAACAACAGAAGCTATCGTAATTTGGCGAAAAAAACTTAAAAATTATTCTAAATTTACTCTAATTAGTTATCACTGCGGTTTAATTACATGCACCATGGATCATAAACGCTTACAGAGATTAAAAAATGCCAGTTATTTAACCCCATTTAGTAAGATATATATTACTATCAATCCTACTCGTGATCATTACCATATAGAGCAAATTGATGGTATTACCATTTTTTCTACTATTGAAGGAAATTTGGAAAGCATTGCCTATACATCAATTATCAGTGAATTAATTCTTAAACTAACCGCCAAAGAAGATATGGATACATCATTGTATGAGTTAGTCAATCAATTCTCTCAAATGATACATACAAAATCGATTAAACTGGCCTCATTGATTATGGGGTGGCAATTATTAATGTTAGCTGGATTCACACCAGATAGAGAAGCTATCCTTAGCAATAATGGTCTTTCTGAATTTTGGAAAGAATTAGCACATATAACACCATCTCCCATAACAAGTGAAGTCCAAAGCGGTTTGTTGCAAGTCTTAACATATCAATGGAACCATAAAGAAACGATTAATTTGAATAAATCAGTATGGCAAAAAATAGAGTTTCTATTGTATGCCTATGCTGCCTATCAACTCAATGATCAATTACAATCAGTACAATTTCTAAAGGATATAGTCTTATGAAAGTCACAAATATACGAGTATTAATAACCATTATTGTTATTGGATTGTTAGCTGGAATGATTGGTATTGTATTAACAGAATTATTACATGTAGTCCAACAATTAGCCTTTGGATCAGGAAATTCAACAACACATACATCCTTTAAAATCTTAGTTGAAACATCCACTCCACTACATAGACTATTAGTACTCTTACTATGTGGTGTATTGACGGGGCTTGGCTGGGTATTATTACATCGATATGGTTCTGGCATTACGGATATAAAAAAAGTGATACAAAATAATGCAATATCAATGCCTATAGGAACAATGATATTGCATCCTATATTACAAATTATTACTGTCGCTTTAGGTTCTCCATTAGGCAGAGAAGTAGCACCGCGTGAAATGAGTGTAGCCTTAACAACAGGGTGGTTAAAATGGACCAATTGGGATACGACACTAGATAACAATACCAAAAGAGTCCTACTCGCTTGCGCTGCCGGTGCTGGCCTCGCTGCAGTATACAACGCACCATTATCATCAACAATTTTTATTTTAGAAACTCTATTACTATCTTGGTCAATGCATCATATAATCGCTGCCTTATTATCCTGTTCTATTGCCACGTTTGTAGTACGTATGGGACTAGGGGATACTTTACAATATCCACTATCATCTGTATCCTTTACAGATTACTTAATCATATGGGCCGCTCTTATGGGCCTATGTATTGGTATCAGTGTTCATTATTTCAATAAATCCTTTTCTAAACTATCTATACTACCTCGTACTAGTTGGTATATGATTCCTGTATCCATAGTATCATTTGGAATAATCGGAATTATGAGTATATACTTTCCAGAAATTCTAGGAAATGGTAAACCTGGTGTATACTTAGCATTCACTACTAGTCTAGATTGGTCCTATGCTGTTGGCTTATTTGCTACAAAATGGGGGGCTTTACTATTAGCAACGATAGCAGGCGCTTATGGTGGTCGTATTTCACCATCCATGATGCTAGGTAGCCTATTGGCCTTTATAGGTGGAGCTATCTGGAATAGTGTATTACCTCTATACACATTACCATTAGAAGTATGCACTGTAGTCGGCGCTGCTACGTTTCTAGGATGTGCTCAAAAAATGCACTTAACGGCTATTATATTTTTATTAGAATTATCAAGATTTTCTCCCTCTTATTTTTTTCCCATCTGCATATGCATGGGCACTTCCATGATTATTGTTGAACTATGTAACAAGAAATCCCTATAGTTATATCTAGAACTACAGAAAGTACTCAGGCTATCAAGTAATATTACTTGATAGCCTTTATACAAAACATGGGTGCCGTAATATAAAATTCATCCTCTATTTCATATATACGAGACCCCACAGTTGTATCAACGATACATTGTTGCGGATGATATTGTTCTAGTATCTCTTTATCCCAATCTGGTCTAGTATAATGACTAATTGGTAACATTTCATAAATGGATTGGCATTTAGCCAACAGAGTAGGGGATATATCCTTATGAGCATGACTCTTTACTGATAATTGTGTAACATGATTTTTTGCATAATTTGCGTCATAATTTAACAAAATACCATTGCGTTTTAATACATGAAGCCACTCTTGATAAGCATGACAAGGGTGAGGTAAATTCCATGTAACATTTCTTGCAATAACAACATCAAAGAAATTATTGTCAAATAGCAATCTTTCTGCATCCATAAGTTGAAAATCAATTTTATATCCTTCAGAATTAGCGAGCTTATGAGCCGCCTTTATCATATTAGAGGACATATCAATACCGACGACAGTATGTCCCATAGAGGCGAGTAACATCGAAAAAAATCCAGCTCCACAACCAACATCTAAAATCCGTACCGGATGATCCGGTATATGCTTAATGATTTCATCTTTCCATAAATAATATTTTTCACTATGCAGCTCATGACTTCTAAGAGTGGTAAAACCTTCTGCTCGTTCATTCCAATAAGAAATAATATATTCTTTTCTTGTCTTATCAATACTAGTAAGGTCTTTTAATGTATGTAACAATGTTTTCTCCTATTTTACTGAATAATTTATTATAATGAACATATATTATATAATGAATATCAAAACAAAGTAAAATACTAGTATATAGTTTTTTCTTTGTTTTCAAACATGAAGGAGTATATAGCCTATGCCTACTACACTTGATTTACTAACAGAAAAGTACAATCCGAATAATATTGCCTATTATTTTTGGAAAATTTCACAAGTCCCAAGACAATCAGGTCACGAAGAAAAAATTAGTAACTTTTTAGTTGATTTTGCAAAAGAACAAAGCTTATCATACATACAAGATAAAGTAGGGAATGTTATTATTTACAAACCTGCTGCACCAGGATATGAGAACCTAGCTCCTGTTATATTACAAGGACATATGGATATGGTATGTGAAAAGGTTCCCACAAGTACTCATAATTTTTCCACGGATCCATTAGAATTAATCATTAAAGAAGACTTTCTTATGGCGAATGGCACTACATTAGGAGCTGATGATGGTATCTCATTAGCCTATGGATTAGCCATATTAGCAGATACCACATTATCTCATCCGGCCTTGGAAGTAGTGTTTACTGTATCGGAAGAGACAGACTTTACAGGTGTGGCAAACTTAGATTATTCGCTATTGAAAGGAAAAGAGCTAATTAATATTGATAGTTCTAGTGACCAACGACTTACCGTCAGTAGTGCTGGAGGAGCTAGTTTTATGCTTACTCAAACTCTTAACCGTATGCCTATCAGTCAAGAGTATACAACATTGTCTGTAGAAATAGATGGTGGCATTGGCGGTCATTCCGGAGAAGATATTCACCGCCAAAGAGCAAATGCTATCATTGAACTAGCTACTAGTCTTATCAACTTAAAAACATATATATCTACTGATAAAATAGAACTTATAGCAATAAATGGTGGGGCAGCCTCTAATGCAATACCACGAAATGCGCAAGCAATTATTGCCATTCCACACAATGAACTATCAAAAATAAATGTATGGCTTTCTTTCGAACAAAAAAAATTAAAAGAACGCTATCAGCATAGTGATCCACATATTTCATTATCTATAGCTCCACGGATAACAAGTCAGCTTCCTATGAGTCACATCTGCAAAAATGAATTACTTTCTCTATTACTAAGCGTTCCGGTAGGTATTATAAAAAAAGATGATACTATACAAGACTTCATTCATACCTCCAATAGTATCGGACGTATTAAAACTGTAGAAAATAGTATAACCATATACGGCGAAATTAGAAGTGTAGACACCCAAGAAGCTAGCTTTATTTTTCAAAATATTGAAGCTATCACAAATTCAATGACAACCATAACAAGTCATTGCCTAATGACATATCCTGGATGGGCTTTTAAAAAGGAATCCTCATTACGAGATAAATTTCAAAAGGCGAGAATGCACCTATTAGGTACGCGTGCTGAACTAGAAATGGTACATGCAGGTCTAGAATGTAGCTATTTTTCCCAATATATGCAAGATATTGATTGCATATCTATAGGTCCTACAATTTATGATTTACATACACCACAAGAACGAATGGAGCTTACATCCTTTGTAACTATGTGGCATATATTAATAGAAGTGTTGGCCATGAAATGATATTACAAACAGGACAACGTACAGATATACCTGCTTTTTATGCAGAGTGGTTTGCTAATCGAATACAAGATGGATATGTGTTAGTGCGTAATCCTTATCATAAGTTATCCGTAAAGCGATATATACTCCATCCCACTATAATTGATGGTATTATATTTTGTAGTAAAAATCCTAAGCCAATGCTGACATATATGAAATTATTAGCATCTTACAGACAGTATTGGCATGTAACAATAACTGGATATGGCAAAGATATAGAGCCCAATGTTCCATCAATTGACAACGTTATTAAGACTTTCAAACAACTATCAAACTATGTATCGCCTTATCAATTAGTGTGGAGATATGATCCTATTTTTTTCACGTCTACATATACGTTAGAGTATCATCTACGTACATTTAACTATATTGCAAAACAGCTAAAAGATTATACAGATACAGTTATTGTAAGTTTTATTGATTTATATCCAAAAGTGCGTCGTAATTTTTCAACTCTTTGTCGACCAACAAAAATAGAAACTTATAAAGTTATAGAAGCGTTAGTAACTATTGCCAATTCTTATGGAATGAAACTTAAGACTTGTGGGGAATTGATTGATTATACATCACTAGGGGCTGACACATCTGGGTGTTTTACTAAAAATACCTTTGAACGTGCTTTTCAAACAAATCTTATATTGCCTAATAAACCACCAGCCAGAAAGCAATGTAATTGTTTTATCCATGATGATATCGGGATATATAATTCCTGTGGTCATTTCTGTCGGTATTGCTATGCCAATACCGATATAGCCACAGTAAGATACAACATGAAGCAACATAACCCTAAATCACCATTTTTAATAGGTACATCTACACCTTTAGATATCATATATGATGCTAGTGAATCAAGTTGGGTTGACAATCAAATGAGATTAGAATTTTAACCATTGATAATTGAGTATATTAAAGATGTATCAATGTCTATAATCAATATATATCACATGTATTACATACTAGTATTAATTAAAAAATTTCTCTAATACAATTAGTTTAAGATAATCTATTTCTTGCATATGCAGTACACGTAAATCCATAGGAACTCGTAAGAGTGTATTAGAACAAATACGGGTATACTGACGGTACAACTCATGGTACAACTCCAAATAATAGAACCTAGGCAGTATCTACACTCAACCACATTACTTCCGATAATATATCGTTATCGGAAGTAATGTGGTATAATAATATATGCATGATATAATACACATATATATCTATAATTCTATATATAATGTATCATGCAATTGTACACTACTATATGATACTGTTATACAAATATTAAATTGGAGATATGATGACTATAAAATCTAATACGCAACACTTTTTCTTGCGTCATAATGATCAGTTGCTAAATAGCACTAAATTATCAGCAAAAGCCAAGAAAAGTATTTTACTATCTAAAGCTGAACATACTATTGATGCCTATGAATCGGATTGGTCTGACTTTGTTGATTGGTGTCACTATAATCACGTAGAACCATTTCCACCCACACCAGAAACAATTGTTAATTATATTAATGATTTGGCTGATTATGCAAAAGCTAATACTATATCAAGACGTATCAGTGCTATTTCTGAAAATTTAAATGCTTCTGGATTATCTAGCAACCCATGTACCTCACCACTAGTAAAAAGTGCGCTCCGAGGCATTAGAAGATTTAAAGGTACTTTCCAACAAGGGAAAACCCCCTTACTATTGGAAGATATCAAGGATATTATCAACTATATTAACGAAACAACAATTGACATTGACATTGTTGCCACACGAGATAAGGCAATTTTACTATTAGGATTTATGGGTGCATTTCGACGCAGTGAAATAAGTGCCATTACAGTAGAAGATATTACATTTTCTCCTAATGGCATGGAAATTTTTATTGCCTCCTCTAAAGCCGATCAAGAAGGTCAAGGAGCAATCGTCGCTATACCATATATCGACACGAAAGAATTATGCGCTGTAACACATGTAAAAAAATGGTTGGCCTTATCTCATATTAAATCTGGTCCATTATTCAGAGGATTTACAAAAAATGGTTCCCTTAGAAAAACAGCATTAAGTGACAAAAGTGTTGCCAATATTGTAAAAAAATATGTATCACTCATTGGATTAGAACCTGATATGTATGGTGCACATAGTCTTCGACATGGTTTTGCTACAACTGCTGCCTCATATGGTGTAGAAGAAAGAAATATCATGCGGCAAACACGTCATCATAGTGTTAACATGGTTAGACGCTATATTAATGAAGCTAATAAATTTGTAGATAATCCTATCTCTTCTATCTTTAACAAAAGAAAATAGTAGCCGCAAAAAATATACTATTATCTAGAATTTACATTCTTTACATAATTTTATATGGTCTAAATGAGCATTGCCATGTGTAAAAGTTTTATGTTAAACACATAAGCTTACTATGTATTAGAGAATTACAAAAAGATACCGTTCTATATATTAGAAAGTATATTTCTTAAATTAAAAATACCACACTTAACGTACGCTATAAAAATAATAGTGATATATCAATTTATATAAATTATCATCGACAAAATAGCTCCTAATAGAAATTCTACTGATACTGTAAAAGTTTCTATTAGGAGCTATTATATGTCATGTTAACTTATACACTGGACACATTATTTTAGTTTCTAGCTATATAACTAGTATCAAATAATGGTTTAACTACTTTAATAGTTGGTATTTTTAACTTACTGCCAGGCACTAACTCTCCAGACTTTTCAATATGATTTAAATCTTTAATCGAATACACTACATCTCTTATGTCTACATCATTTGACGAATTTTTTTCTGCAATACTCCAAATAGTATCTCCATGAGATACCGTAACTAGCTGTACATTGTTTGTATCTAATACAACAGTTTCTCCCATTACATGATAACCAATCATTATCATCAAGCATAATGTCACCATCATATATATTTGTCGTTTCATTGTATCTCCACCTTATACATTTTATAACCATAATATAGAACATAAAATCTACGAACATTTGTTTGTTTACATGGAAATTATACCATGCGAATATATGTTCGGTCAATGGTAAAAACGTATGCAATGAATTTAGTAATGAATTTTCATATTTACTTTCTAAAATATATATGATTATCTTTTCTGCCCTATCTTTCTTTATGTCTTTTTCCCTCCCTATGATTAAAATATATCTTATCGTAGAGAAAAAACATCTACATACTATTCAGAACAATTAAATCACTGAAAATACCATTCTTCTTATCCTTGATTACATACAATGATTCAAAGGTATGCATTAATATTTTATTTGATTTACACCATGTATTACCTCCTTATAATTAAACTTCTCGTTACGCTTACTTTTCGTAATCCACACCTCACGTTACAGTCTTGTTCTTTTCGCCTGCAATACTAAAAAGGCAATATAAAAAGCCCTGCACTGGGTACAAGGCTTTGTTATTAAATTATTTACCACACAAAATATATAGAATCAAACACACAATAAGTATAAATATGATGATTTCCGCTATAATTATTGGCAACCATAAAAACCACAATGGCAGCTGCAACTCAAATATCCTGTTAATAATTAAAAATAATACTTGTAGCAATAGTAATTTCATAGTACTTAATCATCTTTAAAAAATAAAGAAAATACGCTATAATTTAATTAATAAAAGACATCAATCCTTACCCCTTGATAACACGTAATGTGTTAGGGTGAGGCGTTGGTGTCTTTTTCACACCTTTTACTAAAAAACAACCTACTAAGTAAGCGGTTTGAATGTTATTTTTTTGTAATCCACGTTCCAAAATCAACATGAGTGTAATCTTCAATTGCCTTCTTTAGGCTATTATTCTCGTCATCCTCAATGATTTCCCATACGCCTTGTGCCTCACTGTTTAAATCCCTCGGAGTAAGAATATCATATAAATAATCCTCTTCTGAATCATCAATAATTCGCAAGAAAGGATGCTCAATAGCAACGCACTCATAAATCTTGTTATTGGTTAAACCATCAACTCCAAATGATTCGCCTTTATATCTAACTTTCATGCTATTTTCTCCTTTCTTTTTCGGACTTAATTTTAAACTCTATAGGGCCTGTATCTTTATGATAATACCAATGAATATCAAAAATATATTTATTTGATGGAATTATCCCCATCAACTTACTCCATCCAATAGCATTAGTATTATACTTTTCGACCAATCGAACAGAGGCTCGTAAATCCTTATCACTACCCACCCCTGCAATAATTCGTTTTGGTTCCACTATTGTACCTAGAGGAATAAATTTAAATTGACTAATAGCTAAGCGTTTATTTGTCGCCACTTCTGAGTTCAGAATAACATTTACATCTATCTTAGGCAAGCGACTTTCTAATACTTTTCCGCTATATCCTCTAGCCTTTTGTGTCCACAACATCCCTTCCTCTACAGCTTTATCCCTATGTACGCCAAGTAATCGTTCACGCTTATGATTAGTAGTGCCATTTAAATATTCTAGACCGCCTTCTTCAATTCGTTCTTTAGGTACTTCTTTTTTTTATTTACCTCCTTATAATTAAAATTCTCGTTACGCTTAATTTTCGTGAGCCACACCTCACGTTACAGTCTTATTCTTTTTCGCCTGCAATACTAAAAAACAATATAAAAAGCCCTGCACTAGGTACAAAGCTTTGTTATTAAATTATTTATCACACACAATATATAGAATCAAACACGCAATAATTATAAATATAATTATCCCCACTATAATCATTGGCAACCATAAAAACCACAATGGCAGCTGCAACTCAAATATCCTGTTAATGATTAAAAATAATACTTGTAGAAATAATAGTTTCATAGACTTAGTCCCATTGAAAAAATAAAGAAAGTTAGATATAATCTAAGTAATAAAAGGTGATTGTTTCTTTGCCCCGTTGATATATTTGTATATCTGGTAGAGAGACTAATCGCCTTTTTTTTATATGATTTTATTACTTTCTTGTTTTGTATCAAAATAACTTTTCTTACATTTTTTATATATTGTATTAAATACCTTTTTAATTTACAATTCAGCTGATTGAATATCTATTTCTGTTTCGTCAAGAGAAATAACAAATCTATTGGATTACTTTTTATTTTTATTTATTGCGTCATAAATTGTATTTTTACCGTTACCTTTAGGCGTTTTTAGTTTATATGTTTTACTACCGCTCTTAAAATCAGGCACCTTTAAATTTTACATTAAATTGTATTTTGGCTACATAATTTTTACCATAATCATCGACAACTTTAGCAGCTTGCTCCTCAGTTAGTCCTAATGCTAATAGTTTCTCTTTAGTCATAGTTACCTCCTTATAATTAACTTCTCATTACCCTTACTTTTCGTGAGCCACACCTCACGTTAGAGTCTTGTTCTTTTCGCCTGCAATACTAAAAATGTAATATAAAAAGCCTGCACTGGGTACAAGGCTTTGTTATTAAATTATTTACCACACAAAATATATAGAATCAAACACACAATAAGTATAAATATGATGATT
>NZ_AUFY01000001.1 GCF_000426745.1 Veillonella montpellierensis DSM 17217 | reverse complement strand
CAGTGGTAATAGAGTGGTTGTCAGATCATTCAATGCCCTCTTTAGAGGGCTACCACTAGAGAAAGACCCTTATAGGGTCAGAGCAAACCACCCGTTCTACGGGTGGTTATAATTTTCATTACAATGATATGGTGACAGGATAGGTAATGTATTTCTGATAGGAACCTATTAACTGAGCATATATATATCTGATACAAAGTATATATGTGAACTGATAACATAAAGAGTCGTAAAAATATTATTCTTGATTAGATGAGGTATAATGTGAGTTTTATCAGTTAACATTGTTGATGAATAGCTAGAAAAATTAGATATCGTTAACAATTTTCTAGTTGATCAATAGGCTAGAATACGCATAGTTATACCATTTAATCTACTTACATTTAAAGATGATAGATATGTAGAAATGTCTTATTTTACTGTAAATATTATAATGCATCATGGATAGCATATACTAGTAAGAGCAGTAGTTATGCACAAAGAAAGTATAGATAAGAGCTAATCTATTAAAGCTAATTAATAACATCTTTCATTATATGGTAAAGTTATTATATAATATAATAGTTATTAAAGATACATATATAATGGATAAATCGGTAGTATATAATATGTGAGGTGTATAATGAGTAGACTTGTATTTTTTTTTCAATCTGCGTCCGCTAGTGGCGTATGTTTATTATTAGCAGCTTTGTTAGGTGTTTTCTTGGCGAATTCACCAGTAGCTGCACAATATTTTTCATTATTAGATATGAAAATTGGACCGCTTAGTATTTTACTTTGGATTAATGATGCGTTGATGGCCATTTTCTTTCTCTTTGTTGGACTAGAAGTTAAACGAGAAATGATTTCTGGCGAACTAAATACAAATGCAAAACGTTTATTACCAGGTATTGCTGCATTTTTTGGCTTGTCAGTACCAGCGGTTATTTACTACTTAATAGCAGGACATACAGAATCCTTTATTCCCGGCTGGGCTATACCTACAGCCACAGATATTGCTTTTGCTATCGGTATTGTTGCTATTTTAGGATCACGAGTACCACCAGCTATGAAAGTATTTTTGACAGCGTTAGCGGTTATGGATGATTTAATGGCTATCATTATTATTGCCGTTTTTTACACGACTAGCATTAAGTTTTTATTTTTACTTATAGCCGCAATGATTGTATTATTACTAATATATTGCAATAAGAAAAATTATGTGCGACCAATACCCTATATAGTACTAGGTATTGCTTTATGGTATTGCATATTGCAATCGGGGCTACATGCCACATTAGCAGGTGTTATTTTAGCATTAACAATTCCTTTGCATGGTGTAAGGGAAGGACGTCATATATCTCCACTCACCGAGTGGGAGCATGCACTAAGCCATTGGGTAAGCTTTTTTATTACGCCTTTATTTGGCTTCGCTAATGCAGGTGTGTCATTCTATGCATTTTCTATAGCTGATTTAGCACATCCAGTAGTGTTAGGCGTAGCACTAGGATTAGTATTAGGTAAACAATTAGGTATTTTTACAACATTATTCTTTTTAGTAAAATCAAAAATAATAGATATGCCTAAGGATACAACTTGGCCACAAGTATATGGGATTTCTCTGGTTTGTGGTATAGGATTTACGATGAGCTTATTTGTTTCTTTATTAGCCTTTGAGCCAGGTGATATCCAAGAAAAATCTAAAATTGGTATTTTTATTGGCTCTATTATATCGGGTGTATTAGGGTATATTGTGTTACGAATCAGTGGAAACAAATTCTCTCTAGAAAAGTAGTGTTGTATAAATTAATCTGTTCATGACCAGATAATGAAAAAATTAGATAAGTAACTGTGTGCATTTCGAATTATTTAAATATATAGGCATTATTTATATTAAATGGTCATAGAAATGATTATAATTTTGAAAATAAGGATATTTTTTTCAAAATTATATGATGATTGATAATGAAATTATAGAAAAAAATATTAATTTTTATATAGCAAGACCTTTTTGTGATAATTGTTATGTATTTTTGTAATACCTTGTGAAGCTTATAATAGAGGGATTTATAGAGTGTTGACAAAAATATTAAAGTGGGAAAAAAAGGTAAAAAAATATAATAAAGTGGTGGGTCATATCGTTTAAAGCGGTCGTTTTTTTGACAAATTCCCAAAAATACTGTAAAATTATTACCAGTTGAAAGGTATGAGGTGAATATGTTAAAAAAATATATTTTAAAAATGGTATTTTTAAGTTTGTTCCTTGTAATTTCTTCTTCTGCTATGGCAGCAAGTTTACATGTTGGAGATCAAGGACAATCTGTTAGACGGATGCAACAAGCATTAATTAATCAAGGTTATTTAATCGATGCGGCAGATGGTTATTTTGGAAATAATACATTGTACGCGTTACGTGTATTTCAACAAGAAAAAGGTCTTGATGTTGATGGAATAGCTGGACCACAGGTTATGAACGCTTTAGGAATTTCTAATGTGGCGAGTGGCGTTCCAAGTTCTTATCGACAACTTATTACGATGGATGCTAGTGCATATTCTGCAGATGATCCAGGTAATTCTTCTTATACAGCTATGGGTCACTATTTGCAACATGGCTATGTATCTGTTGATCCGAATGTAATTCCGTTAGGAACAGAACTTTATATTGAAGGTTATGGATATGCCGTAGCTGATGATACTGGCGGAGCGATTGTAGGAAATCGCATTGATTTAGCCATGAACTCTCATTATGATGCTATCCAATTTGGCCGTCAATCTGTTAACGTATACATATTATAAAATAAAAAATCTTTAGTACGTTTAGGGTACTAAAGATTTTTTATATTTACTGTATATAGTGAATTACTTTACTTTCCTATAAAAATATAGTACACTTAATAAGTCATTAGACGAAACGTAGGCTAAGTCTTCGATTCTCCAACGATTACTTAAGCTTAACGAGTTATGTGTATTTAGGAGGTAACGATAATGTTAACTACAGAAGCTAAACAAGAAATTATTAAACAATTTGCTGTTCATGAAGGCGATACTGGATCCCCAGAAGTACAAATTGCGATTTTAACAAACCGCATTGTGTACTTAACTGAACATTTGAAAGAACATAAAAAGGATCATCATTCTCGTCGTGGCTTATTAAAATTAGTAGGTCAACGTCGTAATATGTTAGATTATCTTCGCCGTAAAAATATTAAACGCTATCGTGCGATTATTGAAAAATTGAACTTACGTAAATAATAATTTACTCTTACTTATTAAAAAGCCATTGTAAAGTAGAAAATTACTTTACATGGCTTTTTTGTGTTCATTAGCATGTATAGTCATCGATAGATATATCTATAGGGATGAAAGAATTGGTATATGGTGATATGTCATTACTATTGATTTGATGGTGGCATATTTAATACTATCTACTAACAAACTATGTTCTCATGGATAGGCATGTTATTTTAGAGCTATAGAAAAAAACGTTCTATTTTCAATCCCGAAAAATAGAGTTATAGGACAAAACATGTTATTTTAAACACCCATGGAACTAGGAAATACCTAAATCTATCGGTATTTTATCTTTTTAACTGAACTGTAAAGGGCGGACAAAATGTGCTCTACATGATGAAAATCTTTATATTTACTAGTGTAAATAGGGTTTTATTTTCTAGGAATATGTTTTTACTAGTCTATGTGAAATCATGATGAGTATTAACGATATTTTGGATTATTTTCACATGTAGTATAATGACTCATAGAACGGAACGGGAGAGTGATTATATGACGAGTATCTTAATGCAACAAATTATAGTGTTATTTTTAATGATGGCCTGTGGTTATGGATTGGTAAAAGCAAAACTATTAACAACGAAAGACAGCCGAGTGCTGTCTATTTTGTCGATTTATTTAATCATTCCTTTTGTGATTATTAAAGCCTTTCAAATTGATTTTACGGATACCGTAAAGGATGCTGTTATGGTATCTTTAATAGCGGCTGTATTGATCAATGTGGGATTAGTGATAATTGGTCGTATAGCACATATGGTATGCGGTATGAATCATGTAGAAGAGGCGTCTATCGTCTATTCTAATGCAGGTAATCTTATTATCCCGTTAGTGATGAGTATGTTTGGGGATGAATGGGTTATATATGCTAGCGTTTATATGTGCGTACAATTGGTATTTATGTGGACCCATGGCTTTTCTCTTATGACAGGCGCATTTCATTGTAGTTGGAGAGCTATTATTAAGAATTATAATTTACTGGCTATTATAATAGGCATCGTATTAGCTATCTTGCAAATTCGTTTGCCCGTTGTAATGTATCAAGCTATGGATGCCATATCTCTTATGATTGGTCCAGTGTGTATGATTTTGTTAGGCATGGTGTTTGCTGGAACAGATATGAAAGAGATTTTTTTTAATCGTCGTGTGTATTTGGTATCCTTGTGGGCGATGGTAATTGATCCCTTGCTGATTTTGGTACTATTGAAATTAGTAGGTCTTGTTGATTGGGTAGAAAATGGTCATACTTTGCTCTATATTAGTTTTTTGGCAACCATGACACCAGCAGCAACGACCATTACTAATATGGCACAAGTATATAGTGGAATGGAAAAGGAAGCTGTGGCTATTAATAGTATGACGACGATTATTTCGATGATTACAATGCCTATTATGACGTTTTTATATATGGTAATTATGTAGTGCATAGAGGGAAGCGACATTATTAATGTATAGATAGGATTTTCTATTTCACGATGATGGTGGTGAATGGAGAAGGGATTCTTTAAAAAATAGGTCACTATATTGATTCTATAGAGTTAGAGTGATAAAATTTATATATGCATTGATGATAATGAGATTTATCAAGTGACGACATGCTATCACGTATATGATGCGTGGTTTGTATAGGGTCAAGTTATTGGAGGAAATCGATATGGCAAAAAACATTGATTGGAAAAATTTGGGGTTTGGATATATAGAGTCTGATTACCGCTTTGTATCTAATTATAAAGATGGTGCATGGGATGAAGGACAATTAATAACAGACGCTAATATTGTATTGAATGAATGTGCTGGGGTCTTTCAATATGCACAAACTGTATTTGAAGGGTTGAAAGCGTATTATACAAAAGATGGACATGTAGTGTGTTTTCGACCAGATTTAAATGGACAGCGGTTAGAGGATTCGGCGCGTCGTTTGGAAATGCCAGTGTATCCAGCAGATAAATTTGTAGAAGCAGTTAAACGCGTAGTAGAAGCAAATATTGATTCCGTACCACCATATGGAACAGGGGCTAGTTTATATGTCCGCCCATATATGATGGGAACAAATCCTGTCATCGGTGTTAAACCAGCGGACGAATATCAATTCCGTGTATTTGTTACTCCTGTGGGTCCTTATTTTAAAGGTGGAGTAAAACCAATTTCTATTAAAATTTCTGATTTTGATCGTGCAGCACCACATGGTACTGGTCATATTAAAGCTGGTTTGAATTATGCTATGAGTTTACATGCTATCCAAGAAGCACATCGAGAAGGATTTGCGGAAAATATGTATCTTGATCCAGCTACACGCACAAAGGTTGAGGAAACTGGTGGAGCTAACTTTATTTTTGTATCTTCTGATGGACATACATTAATTACGCCAAAATCAGATAGTATTTTGCCATCTATTACTCGTCGCTCATTGATGTATGTGGCGGAACATTATCTCGGTATGAAAGTAGAACATCGAGAAGTGTTATTAAGCGAAGTAAAAGATTTTGCAGAAGTTGGACTTTGTGGTACTGCTGCGGTTATTTCCCCAGTAGGACGTATTCATACAAATGATGGGGATATTCTTGTTCCTTCCGGTATGGATGATATGGGTCCTGTATTAACTAAATTACGTCAAACATTACTCGATATTCAACATGGTGAGTTAACAGCACCAGAAGGTTGGGTTGTTACGATTAAATAGTGATTTATATAATGAGGAAGGATTACCAGCAATATAACATTTGCTGGTAATCCTTTTTTATGCGTATAGTATAAATGTATTCATATAAGAACATATTACTCATAAGCGATTCATGTTTATATGGTTATGTAGTATTAGATAATGAGTTATTAGCTAATACAGTTAAGTTATAATTTTTTCTGCACTTTCATCATGAATTTTTCGTTATTGATAACGAATCGATGATGGGTACCTTTGCCAATTGTATTCACACCGTCATGAGCTTCTATTGAAAAAGTGATGTCACGCCCATTGACAGCAGTTACCGTAGCAGTGGCTGTGATGGTAGCTCCAATCGGTGATGGCGCATCATGTGTAATGGATAGTTGCGTACCTACAGTCCCTTCATTACTGTCGAGAGCAGGTAATACAGCAGCTTGAGCAGCCTCTTCCATTAAGGCACACATCGCAGGGGTAGCAAATACATCAAGGGCGCCACTTTTCATGGTTTTAGCAGTGTTAGTAGTGGTTACAGTGGTAGTGGTACTGGCCGACATACCTATGGTGATTTCTTTCATAAGAGAATCTCCTTTCCTATGATTAACAATATATCATAATTATATCATGACCTGTGGTATAATAATAATATTCATTGTAGATGAAATAATTAAAGAGGCATGTATGAATCAAAATCAAGAAAAACCTATAGTTTCAGGTGAAACTAATATAAAAATAGTTTCGGCTATTTTACTAGCGATCTTGTTAGGTGCTATTCATTTAGCCGTACCAGGTTTCTATAGTCAAATATGGTACTTAGCAACCGCTGGCAATATGGAAGAAATTATAGAAGTACTTCGTAGCTATGGCCCTTGGGCTATGCTAATCAGTATGATTATCGATATTTTAATCAACGCAGTCGGCTTTTTACCATCGATTTTTTTGTCAACTGCTAATGGTGTTGTTTTCGGCTTATTACCAGGTATTATTATTTCTTGGTTAGCTGAAACAATTGGTGTCGTGATTAGTTTTTATATTATGCGATTTTTATTGCATGATACAGCGACTAAGTTAATTTCTAAAAGTAAGTTTCTAGTAAAAGTGGATGATATTAGCGATAAAAATGGATTAGTGATTATGACTTTTGCTAGAGCATTACCATATTTCCCATCAGGCATTATTACAGCACTTGGTGCAATTAGTAAGATAAAACCTCGTGATTATATTATTGCAAATTTAATCGGTAAATTTCCTTCCACTGCGTTAGAAGTTACTGTGGGACGTGATGTAGTAATGTTACAGACACATATGGAACGCTTGGGAATTATTATTATTGGGGCAGCTATAGCATATTATATACTATGGAAATTATATAAACGGTATATGAAGTCAAGAAAATAGCTAGAATAGCTGCGATCTATATATCCTTATATACCAAGTAAGAAGAAAGGGAGTATTCATGTATGAGTTTTTCTATTCCAGAACGGGCACAATTAAAAGGACCTAATTTTATTCGTAAAGTATTTGAACGTGGTATCGGTGTTCCTGGCTTTATTAGTTTTGGTATTGGCAATCCTGCAGCCGAAGCAATCCCCGTTGCAGTTATACAAGATACAATTCGCCATATTATAGACACAAGTGCCTTAGAGTTATTACAATATGGACCTATGCAAGGCGATATAAAGTTGGCGGAACAAACAATTGAAAGACTTGTTATGAAACGGGGCATGAATAGAGACGGACAAGGTATTATTATTTCTATCGGAGCAGGTCAGTTATTAGGATTAATGCCTAGGACTTTTTGTGAAGAAGGGGACGAAGTATTTGTCGATGCATATACATTTACTAGCGCTATTAATGCGATTCGAAATGTAGGTGCTAAGCCTAGAGGCATTGCTACGGATGAAGATGGTATGTTGCCTGAAGCATTAGAAAGAGCGGCGAAAGAAGGAAAAGGAAAATATGTATATGTGATTCCTAACTTTCAAAACCCTACAGGGATTACGATGCCTTTATCTAGAAGAAAAGATATTTATGAAGTATGCCGGGCCTATGACTTAATGATTTTTGAAGATGATCCATATGGAGAAATTCGATTCGCCGGCGAAGATGTACCAACTTTTAAATCTTTTGATGTAGATAATCGTGTATTTTATGCTGGATCCTATTCTAAAACGATATCCGCTGGATTGCGTGTAGGATTTTTATTTGGACCAGATAAATTAATTAATACGATGCAGTCACTAAAAAATAATTGTGACGGTCAAATGCCATTAATTACGCAACGCATTGTGTCTGTCTTGTTAGATACGATTGATTATGATGCACAAATTCAGCATGTGAGGGATATTTATAAAAAGAAATGTGAATTAATGCTCGATACTTTTTATAAGACAGGAAGCCATCATGTTCAATTAACGCGACCAACAGGCGGTATGTTTATGTGGATGACTATGCCTGATCATGTTGATTGTGATGCCTTTTTTGAAGCATGTATGGATCATAAAGTAGGCATTGTACCAGGTGCTGCTTTTGCAGCGGACGGTGTAATAGATAGTCATTCGTTCCGCTTAAGTTATACGGTACCATCTCATGAAGAGATTGTTAAAGGTATGACGATTCTTGGCGAATTGACAAAACAGTTTTGCAAGGCATAGTATTTGATGATACTATATTGAAAAAATTGGATAATTATGATACTATAGTCATAGAAAATAAAAGAGCCGTAGAGCTCTATGGTATATAAGTATAGAAGAGTTAGTATGCTATTGTATACTAGTTCTTAGTATGTTGAAAGAAGGTGTCTTATATGGCTTGTGGCGGAAGTGGCTGTGATGGATGTCCATCAGCTTCTGCAGGTTGTGGTCAACAACAACAACCTCAAGATATGCATGCACAAATGCATGAGTTAAGTAATGTTAAACACGTAATTGGTGTCGTTAGTGGTAAAGGTGGCGTAGGTAAATCTTTGGTAACTAGCTTGATGGCAATTACTATGGCGCGAAAAGGATTTAAAACAGCGATTTTAGATGCAGATATTACTGGTCCAAGTATTCCTAAAGTTTTTGGCATAAAAGAAAAAGCAGGCTATGATGAAATTGGCATGCATCCAGCTACATCTCGTGGCTCTAAGGATGCACAAGGTGTAGATATTATGTCTGTAAACTTGTTATTAGAAAATGAAACTGACCCAGTATTATGGCGTGGACCGATTCTTGGTAATGTGGTAAAACAATTTTATACAGATGTAGTTTGGAAAGATATTGATTACATGTTTGTTGATATGCCACCAGGAACTGGTGACGTGGCAATCACTGTGTATCAATCACTACAATTAGATGGTATTATTGTTGTTACATCTCCACAAGATTTAGTGTCTATGATTGTAGAAAAGGCCGTAAAAATGGCTGATATGATGCAAGTACCAATTATTGGTGTAGTAGAAAACTTCTCTTATTTCCATTGCCCAGATAATGGAAAAGACTATAAGATTTTTGGCGATAGCCATATTGAAGAAATTCTTCAAAAATATGGATTATTATTATTAGGGCGTTTGCCAATTGATCCAGAAATTGCAAAATTATGTGATGCAGGAGCCATTGAAGCGATTGAAACAACTAATTTAGAACAGGTAGAATTGCCACAATAGGGCCTGAGATAAAAATAAACGTATATACTGAATATATTAGATATTTAGTATATACGTTTTTTCTTAATTTGCTTAGCGTAGTGAGCAACTGCAACATGTTGTAATATATACTGAGGAGCGTTGTTATATACTACTGGTTAACTTATATATGATAGAGATATTCCAGCCAGAGTATGCAAATGAGGTAGGAGAGTTACTTATACATCATATATTAGGTGGTGAAATAGGGCTTTACTATATTTTTTACTAGAAGTATCTTTATAGCAAGCTGCTCTATATGCATAGGTAATTTAGTATCATGTGTATAGCTATAACATTCATAGAAGAGATTATAGTTTAGGAAAATGAGAGGCAAGCTAATTTAGAAACTATTTGTCTTAGTCTATTCCTATGGTATGATTGTGTTAGTTCTAGTTAGTATAAAAAAGAGATTATGGATATTATTTGATGACGATTCTATCTCCTCATAGATTAGTAATTTTCACTATGGTTTTTTCGATTATTAGATTAGAACATATGATTATTTGCACTATACGTTGTAGATGTAGTGGTTGTTTATATAAGAAAGGTGTGGTCTTATTTTATGAAGTCCCCTATATCGTTACAAGATGAAAAAGTTGTATTCGATACAGTACAAGAATTGTTAGGCTATGTTAAACATTGCACCTCACCACAACAAACTGTATCTCATAGTATTTCTATATTAGAATCCAATGGATTCGTTGAATTAGGGTTAGGCGAATCATGGCATCTTACTTCAGGAAACTATTATATTAATGTATATGGAACTACCTTGATAGCCTTTCATGTTGGTACTCAATATAGGCATAACTTGAGAATTGCTTCAGCTCATACTGATTTTCCTGCCATTCGAGTAAAACCAAATCCTTTGGTAATCGTAAGTGAATATGGTAAATTGAATGTGGAAATGTATGGCGGATTAATTCTACACACATGGCTAGATAGGCCACTAGGTGCATCAGGCACGGTTATTCTTAAGGGAGAAAATCCTTTTGATGTAAGAGAAGTTACGATTGACTCAAATCGACCAATTGCGATTATTCCTAGCTTGGCAATTCATATGAACCGCCATGTAAATGAAGGAATTGCGTTACAGCGACAAAAAGAAATGCTACCTATCATTATGATGAAAGGTAGTACTAAGGATAGTGAATATGATCAATGGTTAGATTTTTTGGCTGGTGAAGCACAATGTAATCCTGATGATATTCTCTCTTTTGAAGTGACCTTGTATCCTACAGAAGATGGCACTACAGTTGGTTTGTATGATGAGTTTATTAGTGCCCCTCGATTAGATAATTTAACATCTTGTAAAGCTTGTTTGTCTGGCATTTTAGAAGCGAGTGAAAATGATGTGAATGGGATACGTTTGATTGCTTTATTCGATAATGAAGAAGTTGGGAGCCGTACGAAACAAGGTGGTGCTTCTATGATGCTACCGAATGTATTAGAACGTATTTATAAATCCTTAGGATTTGCTAAAGATGAATTAGATATGGATATGGCTGAAGGGTTTATGATTTCTTCTGATGTAGCTCATGGATTACATCCTAATTATCCAGAAAAAAATGATATTACGAATGAACCTATATTAAACAGAGGGATTGTATTGAAAGTAGCGGCTAGTCAATCCTATGCTAATGATGCTAAGGCGATAGGGATTGTTAAGTCCTTATGTGAAATAGAGGATATACCGTATCAATATTTTGTCAATCGATCCGATATACCTGGTGGCTCTACAGTGGGCTCGATTTCTTCTACTATGTTACCCATGAGGACTATGGATGTGGGTGTGCCTATATGGGCGATGCATTCTGCTAGAGAAACTATGGGTACTTTAGATCAATATAGTTTAGAGTCCTTGATGCGACTATTTATTGGTGGTAACTGATGATAATGTCCGTAGGTATTCTAGGAGGATTACTTTTTTTCTTGCTTAGCGGATTGATACAACCTAATTGTGTTCGTCTCTTAGCATGGTTGTGTGTAAACGATAAAGAACAATCTTGCTATGAGTCAGTGGGTAGTTGGAAATTTTCGCGACTGATATTGTATGGTCTTGTTTCTGTTTCAATGGTATTATGGCTATTTCCTATAGGCTGCATGTGTGCTATTGTATATTACAAAGCAATTGATGATATCTATACAGTATGTCATTTTTTCCTTTCCTTATATTGGATAGTAGTATTAGTATTATCTTTGTTGCAAGTTATGGAGCTAGTAGCAATAGGGCATCCATTTAGAGTTGATAATTACAGAACAAATCAATATTATCCTGTAGCGATGAGGATTGTTCTATCTATGATACCTGTTTTGGTAGGCATTAACGCATGCTTTTATATAGTTATGTATTCTTACCTAGAAACGATAACTTCGTTGTTAAGACAATGGATTCTATATATTAGTATCAATGGTATATATAGTGTTATTTTTGTTTGCCTCGTAGCACTCATTTTAACACATAGACACATGTACCAACATGTATTACAGTACGCCTATTTTCAGCGATTATGTTTGATATGGCCTTACATTATTTCTTTAGTTCTAGGCATAGAAATACTTTATATATTTTTTTGTGTTTTATATATTTGAAAAATGATGTAAAATATAAGATATACATATTACTTACAGACTATAGATACGCTTAAATATGTAAATAGTGTTTATCAATAAAAGTGATAAATTGATGTATGTATACATGTATACATACATGGTAGAGTTGAATTCTTTCATCTATATATTTACAATATGTAGTATATGGATAAAGAATTGAGGAGGAATTCTAATGAAAAAAATTAAGTCGGTCTTAGTGGCTAATCGGGGAGAAATTGCCATTCGCGTATTCCGTGCATGTAATGAAATGGGGATTCGCACAGTTGCCATTTTCTCTCAAGAAGATACATTATCATTACATCGTAATGAAGCGGATGAAGCTTACTTAGTAGGAGAAGGTAAAAAACCAGTTGATGCTTATTTGGATATTGAAGATATCATTCGCATTGCTCATGAACATGACGTAGATGCTATTCATCCGGGCTATGGATTTTTATCCGAAAATGCACAATTTGCTAAACGGTGCCGTGAAGAAGGACTTATTTTCATTGGACCAAACCTTGAGCATTTACAAATGTTTGGTGATAAAGTTAATGCACGTGAACAAGCAAAGTTAGCTAATATTCCAATGATTCCAGGTAGTGATGGACCACTTAAAAACTTTGAAGAATTAGAAGCATTTGCTAACACCCATGGTTTCCCATTAATGATTAAGGCTGTAAATGGCGGCGGTGGTCGAGGCATGCGTGCCGTTGATTGCATGGAAGATTTACGAGATGCCTATGATCGGGCCAAGTCAGAAGCTAAAAGTGCATTTGGTGATGATGATGTATATGTAGAAAAGTTAATTGTAGAACCAAAACATATTGAAGTACAAATTATTGGAGATACTCATGGTAATGTAGTTCATTTATATGAACGCGATTGTTCTGTACAACGTCGTCATCAAAAAGTTGTTGAAATGGCGCCTGCTTTTGCATTATCAAAGGAAATTCGTCGCAATATTTGTGATGCGGCTGTAAAAATCATGAATAATGTACATTATGTAGGTGCTGGTACAGTAGAATTTCTAGTAACTCAAGATGGAAGTTTTTATTTTATAGAAGTTAATCCTCGTATTCAAGTAGAGCATACTGTAACAGAAATGATTACGGGTATTGATATTGTACATACACAAATTCGCATTGCGGAAGGCTATGAGTTGCATAGTCCAGAAGTAGGTATTCCTCCACAAGATGAAATTCGTTGTGAAGGAACGGCGATTCAGTGTCGTATTACTACAGAAGATCCTACTAATCATTTTATGCCAGATACAGGTAAATTGTCTGTATATCGCAGTAGTGGTGGCTTTGGTATTCGCTTAGATGCAGGCAATGCATTTACTGGGTCTGTAGTAACACCGTATTATGATTCTTTATTAGTGAAGGCAACAGCTTATGCGCTAAATCATGAAGAGACCATTCGGAAAATGTTACGATGCTTGCGAGAATTTCGCATTCGTGGAGTAAAAACGAATATTCGTTTTTTAATGAATGTATTAGAACATCCTGATTTTGTAAGTGGACATTGTAATGTAAACTTTATTGATGAACATCCAGAATTGTTTAAGTTTAAAGCAACTCGTGACCGCGGCACTAAGTTGTTACACTACATCGCAGATATTACAGTTAACGGATATACGGGTACTGGCGCAGAAGCAAAGCCAAATTTTGATTCCATTGAATTACCTTCTACCTTAGAATGCTCTTTAGCAGAGGGGACAAAACAAAAATTCGATGAATTAGGACCTGAAGAGTTTTCAAAATGGGTATCTGCACAAGATAAAGTTATGTTTACTGATACTACATGGCGTGATGCACATCAATCTTTATTTGCGACTCGCTTGCGGACCATTGATATGGCACGAGTTGCTGGTAAGGCGGCACGTGGTGTACCTAATTTATTCTCCTTAGAATGTTGGGGTGGGGCTACGTTTGATGTAGCATATCGATTCTTACATGAGGATCCATGGGAACGATTGCGCATGTTTAGAAAAGAAGTACCCAATACGTTATTACAAATGCTGTTGCGTGGTGCTAATGCAGTTGGGTATACTAGTTATCCAGATAATGTAGTGCGTAACTTTATTCAATTAGCAGCTAAAAATGGTGTTGATGTATTCCGAGTGTTCGATAGCTTAAATAGTCTGGATAATATGCATATAGCTATTGATGAAGTTCGTAATCAAGGTAAATTAGCAGAAGTAGCCGTATGTTATACAGGTGATATTTTAGATGGTTCCCGTCCTAAATATAACTTACAATATTATGTAACTATGGCGAAAGAGTTACAAAAAGCGGGCGCTAATATTATTGCGATTAAAGATATGGCAGGCTTATTAAAACCGCAAGCGGCTTATAATTTAGTATCCGCTTTAAAAGATGCTACATCATTACCAATTCATTTACATACACATGAAGGTTCTGGTAATGCTATTTATACTTATGGCAGAGCGGTTGATGCTGGTGTAGACGTTATTGATTTAGCTTACTCCGCCTTTGCTAATGGCACTAGTCAACCAAGCATGAATTCCATGTATTATGGTTTGTCAGGACATAGTCGTCAGCCAAGTATGAATGCAGAATATATGCAAGAAATGTCAGATTATTTTGGATCAATTCGTCCTTACTATCGTGGCGTTGATCATACTGCACCATATCCTAATACAAGCGTATATCAACATGAAATGCCAGGTGGACAATATTCTAACTTACAACAACAAGCTAAAAGTGTAGGATTAGGTGATCGGTGGTCTGAAATTAAAAAAGTATATCACCAAGTTAATATGATGTTTGGGGATATTGTTAAAGTTACACCATCTTCTAAAGTAGTAGGCGATATGACTTTATTCATGGTGCAAAATAACTTAACAGAGCAAGACATTTATGATAAAGGTGATACACTTGACTTCCCTCAATCGGTAGTAGAATTCTTTGAAGGACGCTTAGGTGTACCATATCAGGGATTTCCAGAAAAACTTCAGAAAATTATTTTAAAAGGATTAAAAGCAATTAGTAAACGACCGGGTGCAGTATTGCAACCAGTTGATTTTGAACATGTACGTCATGAATTAGAGGAAAAAGGATATAATACAACTGATGAAGATATTAGTGCCTATTGCTTATATCCAAAAGTATATGAAGACTGGTCTAAATTTAGAAAGCAATTTGGCGATGTATCAGTGCTTGACACGCCAACTTTCTTCTTTGGTATGAATATAGGTGAAACTATACCTGTTACGATTGAAAAAGGCAAAACTTTAATTATTAAATTATTGTTAATTAGTGAACCGAATGAAGATGGTGACCGCGTTGTAGTATTTGAATTTAATGGACAACCACGGTCGATTAAAGTTCATGATAAACATGTTAAAACGAATGCATTGGCTCGTCGTAAAGTTGATGATACTGTACCAGGTGAAGTAGGGGCTACATTATCAGGATCAGTTGTTAAAATTATTGCTGTAGTCGGGCAGGCGGTTGCGAAGGGTGAACCACTTATTGTTACAGAAGCAATGAAAATGGAAACTACGATCACATCTCCTATTGATGGTATAGTGGAAACTATTTTTGTTCGCGAAGGTAGTCGTATTGAAAGTGGCGATTGCTTGATTAAGATTCAAGATAGTGTAAATAAAAAATAGTAGGTATATAATCTCCTAAATAAGTAAGTTTGTGAATACAATTCACTCATAGTACTTATTTAGGAGATTTTTTATGATGTGCGAACAAGATTCTGCTATAGATAGGTTAAAATCGATATGAGTTCATGAATATATATTGTCATCTATTCAAGAAAGGAAGATAGATGACATATTGAACGTTATTTAGTACAATATGTTGTATAGTATATATAAATTAGATAGGAGTAACATTATGAGATGTCCGTTTTGCCAACATACAGAAACTAAGGTTACAGACTCACGTGCTACGGATGATAGCAATAGCATTCGCCGACGTAGAGAATGTATGGCGTGTGGTCGTCGATTTACGACATATGAAATTATTGAAGAAGTACCTTTGATGGTATTAAAACGAAGTGGTCATCGTGAGTTATTTGATCGTGGTAAATTACTCAATGGTTTATTACGTTCTTGTGATAAACGAACTGTGCCTATGGCAAGGATGGAACAAGTTGTTAATGATGTAGAATATCAGATCCGCAATGAATCAGAAGATGAGGTTACAACGGATCATATTGGTGAACTAGTGTTGAATCAATTAAAGGAAATTGATCAAATTGCGTATGTACGATTTGCCTCTGTATATCGTAAATTTGATAATATCGATAGTTTTATGGAAGAATTAAAACATTTAAAAAATAGTGATCGTTAATCACCATTATGAGATTACAAGATCTATGTTTTTTGATTCATGTAATACATATAGTTACATCGTAGAATTACATGATCTTAGCATGAACAAGAATATGCTTATATCATATAGAAAGGAGACATATGGATACGAATCCTATTGTGAAACAAAGATGCATTGAACATTTAGATGTGTTCGGTAAATTTATAGAAGATGACTATTTATCTATTATTAGTGAAATTGGTGAGCGATGTAAACAAGCAGTAGCCGATGGCTATAAAATCCTGCTATGCGGTAATGGTGGGTCAGCTGCAGATGCACAACATTTAGCAGCGGAATTGATAGGACGGTTTGTTAAAGAACGTCGCTCATTAGCAGCAGTCGCGTTGACTACAGATACTTCTATTTTAACATCTATAGCTAATGACTATAGTTATGATACTGTGTTTGAACGACAGGTAGAAGGATTAGGGCGTGCTGGAGATGTATTAATTGGTATTTCTACTTCAGGAAATAGTGAAAATGTGTTGCGCGCGATGAAAAAAGCTCGTGATATAGGCATGCATACGATTGGGCTCACTGGTGAAGATGGTGGAAAATTAAAATCCATATGTGACTTAACATTGACTGTGCCTAGCCGTATAACCGCACGCATTCAAGAAATGCATATCTTAGCAGGGCATATTATATGTGAGTTGGTGGAAGAAGATTATGATTAACACAACAATTAATGAATTTTTAAATCACACATTACCAAATTTAAAAATTGCTGTTATTGGTGATATTATGCTTGATCGTTATATATATGGCAATGTTAATCGCATTTCACCAGAAGCACCTGTACCTATTAATAAGGTGTCGCAGATTAAAGAAGTGTTAGGTGGAGCTGCGAATGTCGCTTCGAACTTAGCAAATTTAGACTGTTATGTGTATTTAGGGGGCATTGCAGGAGATGACGATCATGGGACTATGTTACAACAATTATTAGCCCATGAAAATATTGATGGAAATGGTATTTTATATAGCAAATCTCATAGTACTACTACTAAAATGAGGGTATTAGGTAATCGACAACAAATGATGCGCCTTGATTTTGAGACTGTACAAACATCATCTTTAGAAGAAGAAGAACAGTTAATTCAATGGCTAAGTGCATTATGTCGTCAAGGCATTGATGGAATTGTTGTATCAGACTACGGCAAAGGTGTTTGCACACCTAGTCTGTTAAATAGAATATGGGCACTTGCTAAGGAGCACTCTATTATTACTATTGTTGACCCTAAAGGTTCTGATTGGTCTAAGTATGAAGGTGCCACTTGTATTACACCGAATGTAAAAGAATTAAGTGAAGTTGTAGGCTATGAGTTAGAAAATACGAACACGATGATTGTAAAAGGAGCAACATCGATTCTAGGTAATTTAGATATTTCCTATATGATTGTTACTCGCTCTGCGGAGGGGATTACTCTTGTCAGTCAAGAAGGAAAGGTATGGCATAACCCGGCTACACAACAAGAAGTATTTGATGTGAGCGGTGCAGGTGATACAGTAGTGGCTATGATGATTACAGCACTGGCAGGCAATTTATCGTTACGTCTCGCTTTACATGTTGCGAATGGCGCAGCAGGTATTGTAGTTTCTAAAGTTGGTACTTATCCAATTCATCGTAAAGAATTACAAGAATTATGGCACGATTTACAAAAAGATAAACTTTTACATACATCTGTATATTCTTGGGAGACTATGAAAGAATTAATTGATCATTGGCAAGCACAAGGTGACACCGTTGTATTTACGAATGGTTGCTTCGATATTCTTCATAAGGGTCATATTTCTTATTTACAGGAAGCTGCTACATTAGGAGATCATTTAATTATAGGCCTAAATAGCGATCAGTCGGTACGACGTTTAAAAGGAGAAACAAGGCCAATTGTTAGTGAAAATGATCGAGCAGCTGTATTACAAGCATTAGGTTGCATTGATGGGGTTGTTATATTTAATGAAGATACGCCAGCTGAGTTACTCGCTGAGTTGCGACCAAATATTCTCGTTAAAGGTGGCGACTATGAAGTGGAAGATGTTATTGGTCGTGAGTTTGTAGAAGATGTTAGAATCCTATCCTTTAAGAAAGGATATTCTACATCGAGTATTATAAATCGTATAGCTACATTGGCGAAGGAGAATAAATTATGATTATCGTAACAGGTGGAGCTGGCTTTATTGGCAGTAATATTGTGAAAGAACTAAATAATAGAGGTCGCAATGATATACTCGTTGTAGATGATTTGACCGATGGACGAAAAGTTCGCAATTTACAAAATCTTGACTTTTATGATTATATTGATTGTGAAGATTTTGATGAAGCGGTGGCGTTAAATACGTTTGACTGTGGATCGATAGAAGTTGTATTTCATGATGGTGCTTGTGCAGATACAATGGAATATGACGGAAAATATATGATGAAAAATAATTTTGAAGGCACAAAAAATTTATTTCATTATTGTCAAGAACGTCGTGTACCAATGATTTATGCCTCATCTGCATCTACCTATGGGAGTGGGAAGAATGGCTTTACTGAGAATCCTAGTTGTGAAGAAGCTTTAAATCCATATGCATACTCTAAATTATTTTTTGATCGGTATTTACGAAAATTTGAGGGATGCCTAGAATCGCAAGTAGTGGGATTACGTTATTTTAATGTGTATGGGCCTAATGAATCACATAAAGATAATATGGCTTCTTTAGTTCGCCAAATGTTTTATAAATTATGTGAAACCGGTGAGATTACTTTATTTAAAGGCACTGACGGCTATGCAGACGGGGAACAAAAACGTGATTTTATTTACGTAAAAGATGTGGTAAATGTGAATTTATTTTTTTTGGAGCATCCTGAAATTAGTGGTATTTTTAATTGCGGCACAGGTCAGGCACATACATTTAATGAATTTATGCAAGCTGTCATTGATTATCATGGTAGTGGACAGATACGATATATTCCATTTCCAGAGGTATTAAAAGGAAAATATCAAAGTTATACAGAGGCAGATACAACTAAACTTATGGCAGTAGGTTATGATAAAGGTTTTACTAAGTTGACGGATGCAGTTCATGAATACTGTGAGTTATTAGATAATAATGAAGGCTACTTGCGATAAAATAGTATTTTTTCTGTGGAAGTATCATAAATGTATAGAAAGGAATTCTAGGAGCATACTTTTATGGAGAAGAAAATTTAATTAGGGCTATATATATAATTTCTTATAAAGAATTGGTAGATAGTACTATATAGAATACATTCTATAAAAGGAGTAGACAATCATGAAGAAGAAAATTTTATTTTTAGATCGTGATGGTGTACTCAATCGCGATGTATCCTATTTATATAAAATTGAAGAATTTGAATGGATTGATGGGGCTATTGCTGCACTGATTGAAGCCTATCACAGAAATTATGAAATTATTATTGTCACTAATCAAAGCGGTATCGCAAGAGGGTACTATACAGTAGATGATATGAATCGTTTACACGCCTATATGGTAGAAGAATTACGTGGTTATGGAGTGCCTATTTTAGATATTTTTTATTGTCCTCATCATAAAGATGGAATTATTCCTATGTATACAAAGGACTGTGATTGTCGAAAGCCAAAACCTGGCATGCTATTTCAAGCCATGAGAAAGTATGATATAGACAGGGCATCTAGTTTTTTAATAGGGGATAGTACTCGAGATGTAGAAGCTGCTCATAATGCAGGTATTGATGGGTACCTATTTTCTGGAGGTCGTCTCGATCTATTTATGAAACAAGTATGGGAGCAACGAGTTAATGAAGAAATATAAAAATATACTAATCATAAAAATGAGTTCTTTAGGTGATGTGGTTCATGCATTGCCTACATTAGCTGCATTGCGACATAATTGCCCTCAAGCTAACATAACATGGGCTATTCACAAACAATTTGCTGATATATTACCAGGTAAACCATGGTTGGATGATGTTATTTTTATTGATAAACATAAATTAACATCTATTTCGTATATTAAAACGTTGTGGAAAGATCTGCATGCTTGCCACTTTGATATGACACTAGACTTGCAATGTTTAGCTAAAAGTGCCATTGTGTCTTGGTGTTCGGGTGCTAAGGAGAAATATGGTTATTGGGAATTACGTGAAGGAAGTCGCTTTATCAATACACCATTGATAGGGCCACATAAATATGATCATGTTATTGAACGTTATTTAGATACGGTACGCGTATTGGGTGGTGTAGTTGATGATATCGAGTTCCCATTACCGTATTATGAAGCAGCAGCTCAACATGTACATGAGCTGCTTTCTGTTCGTAGTAGTCAACATGATTCATATATTGTAGTTGCTCCTGGTGCTAGATGGACCGTCAAAGAGTGGCCTGTTGATTCATTCTCTGCACTATGTAAACGCCTATGTCTAGATAATCGTAAAGTAGTATTGATTGGAGCAGCTGATGATATTCCTAAAGGAGCGATTATAGAAAAAGCAGTGTGTCATAGCAATTTAATTAATTTGATTGGACAAACTACAATGCCTGAATTAATTGAACTAATTCGTATCTGTGATTTATATATTAGTGCAGATACAGGACCATTGCATATTGCCAATGCTTTAAAAAAACCATTGATTGCATTATTTGGTACTACTTCTCCAGAACGCACAGGACCATATGGAGGCAATCATATTCATCTAATTGTATCTCCTACATCAGCAGCAACACCAAAAAAACCATTAGTTAATGATACAGAATGTATGAAACAAATTACGATAGATGATGTATGGAATATGTATGAACATATCTTATAGAGCGTATTAATAGGAAAGAGTATAATTGCTAAGCAGGAGCTGTACTTAACAGACTATATAAGTGCTTACTTTACATGACTTTAAATAGATGTTAATAAGGAGATGTCATATGATAGAATTAAATCATAAGCATATAGTGGTTACATTTCTTATGCATTTGGGAGATGTCATATTAACATCTCCTTTTGTAGAGGTGTTAAGAAGAGCAGCACCTAATAGTCATATAACGTATGTAATTGATGAAAAATTAGCGGATGTTATGCGTTATAGTCCTTATATTGATCGATTAGTAGTAGTAGATAAAAAAGGAAAACATAATAGTATTAGAGGATTAAATGAGATTGCTAGACAAATTAGGCAGGATAAAGTTCCGGATATAGTTATTAATTTGCATCCTAATGAACGAACGTCATATTTGGCTTGGAAAATTGGGGGTCATTTTACGACGGGGATGAGTCATTTTCTCTTTCGCCCCTTTATGAGTCAATATATTCGACTTGATAGACGTACTAGGCATGCAGCAGATATGTATTTACATGTGCTAGAAGAGTTAGGTGTTAGTAATATTGAAAATCATGGCTTGCATATCGAAACTTGTCCAACGTGGGATAAAATAGCAGATGATTTTTATCGCCAGTCAGGCGTGGTAGATAGTGATAAGGTGATTGGTTTTAATATTGGGAGTGCTGTTATCGAAAAACGATGGCCTAAAGAGAGATTTGCGTTAGTAGCAGATTATTTTGCTAATAGAGGGTATAAAACTATTTTTTTCGGTGGACAGATGGATGTAGATATGGTCTGTGATGTACAACAATTAATGAAATCTTCTCCTATTATAGGTACTGGTAAATTTTCTATTGGTGAATTGGCGGCGGCAATGAGACGATGTCAAGTACTAGTGACAAATGATTCTGGTCCTATGCATGTGGCCGTTAGTCAAGGTGTACCTATTGTAGCCCTATATGGTCCATCTAATCCTTTCTTTTACGGCCCCTACAAGTCCAAAGCTATTGTGCTAGAATCTATGGATTCTTATGATATTCATAAAAATATGAAGCAAGTTATTCGTGAAGGCACTTATAAAGGGTTAAGCGTTATTAACACTGATGATGTTATCCATGCGGTAGAAAGCATTGTTAGTACAGGTGCATAATGGAATATATTGTATTTGATTTGGAATGGAATCAGCCATTTCATAATGATATTTCTTTTTTAAAGTATACAGGATTTCCTTTAGCAGGAGAAATTATAGAAATTGGTGCGATAAAATTAGATGGGAGACTTCATATTATTGACCGGTTTAAAGTTTTTGTAAAACCTAAGTATTTAAAAACGATGAATACGCATGTAGAGGCATTGACAAGAATTTCTTCCAGTGATTTAGCTAAAGGAGTCTCGTTTAAAACGGCCTATACTATGTTTATTCATTGGTGTGGGGCTCATTCGGTATTGTTAAGTTGGGGCCATGATGATTTTACTATGCTCCGTGATAACATGCAGTTACATCGTCTTTTTACGCCTCAACTACCAGTATGGTATGATGCTCAATTAATTTATTCCTATCATGTTTTAGGAACATATCAACAAGTAGGATTACAAAAAGCAATGGATTCATTGGATATAGAATCGGGTCAATTAGAGGCTCATGATGCCTTACATGATGCTATTTTTACGGCTAAAATTTGTCAAAAAATTAATTTGCTAGAAGGTATTAAAAGATACTCATCTAGCAATATAAGAAGTAGAAATCCTCTATTAGGGATTGATGTAAAGGCTTTCTTTTTATATGAGAATTTTTCTGTGACGGATAAGGTCATGGCGGATAATAAGATTAGAACCGTTTACTGCCCTAATTGTCAAGCTAAGATGACATGTCTTCGCCCAGAAAAAGTAGGCCATGGTAAATATATGTCTATCGCCCATTGTGATACACATGGAACATTTTCAGTCCAATGGAAAATAGGAAAATATATAAGCAGAAGAGGTAAAAGACGTGTTTATGTTACTAAGTCTATCGGGGCTAGTAACAAAGATGTTGAGCAATTTTATACACAACGTGGTATGATTAATAAAGAAAAGGAAGAACGAGCTAGAGAGCGTTATCATAAACGCATGGCAAATCGTTAGAAAAGGAGTAGTTATATGGAACGAAAAATTGCATGGCATGAGTATGAACAAAAAGACATAGAAGCGTTGGAATTGTTATGCCAAGAGTATATACAGTTTTTAAATGATGGTAAGACAGAACGAGAATGTGTTGTCCAAGCTGTACAACAAGCCAAGCAAGCTGGGTATAGTGATTTAGATTCTTACATACAATCGGGCAAAAATTTACAGCCAGGTGATAAAGTATATAAAGTTCATATGGGAAAATCGATTGCTTTATTTAATATTGGTACAGATGATATTCAAAAAGGAATGAATTTATTAGGCGCTCATATTGATTCACCGCGTATTGATATTAAGCAAAATCCTCTCTATGAAGATAGCAATTTAGCATTTTTTGACACCCATTACTATGGGGGAATAAAAAAATATCAGTGGGTAGCTATGCCACTTGCTTTGCATGGAGTAATCGTAAAAAAGGATGGCACTACGATTCATATAACAATTGGTGAAAAGGATAGTGATCCAGTATTTTGCATTACCGATTTGTTACCACACTTGGGGCAGGAGCAGATGGAAAAGAAGGCTTCTAAAGTGATTGAAGGGGAAGCTCTCGATGTATTAATTGGTAGTCAGCCAGTAAAAGGTGAATTAAAAGAGGGTGTTACTAAATTTTTAAATGTCATATTTAGTAAGGAATATGGATTTGAAGAAGAAGACTTATTATCTGCTGAATTAGAAATTGTTCCTGCTGGCAAAGCTCGAGAGTTAGGCTTTGATCGGAGTATGGTGATTGGTTATGGACAAGATGACCGCGTGTGTGCATTCACGTCGTTGGTAGCAATGCTTGAAGTGGATCAAGTGAAACGTACGACGTGCTGTTTACTAGTTGACAAAGAGGAAATTGGTTCTGTAGGTGCTACAGGTATGCAATCAAAATTTTTCGAAAATGCGGTTGCAGAAGTGTTAGAATTAATGGGCGAAACAGGCACCTTAGCAATTCGTCGCACGTTGGAAAATTCTCGCATGCTTTCTTCTGATGTAAGTGCTGGTTATGATCCTTTGTATGCATCGGCATTCGAAAAGAAAAATGCCTCTTTCTTGGGTAAAGGGGTGGTCTTTAATAAATTCACAGGATCTCGTGGTAAATCCGGATCCAATGACGCTAATGCTGAATATATGGGGTTTATTCGCCGCATTATGGATGATAATCAAGTGGCCTTTCAGACTGCTGAATTGGGCCGTGTTGACTTAGGTGGCGGCGGTACTATCGCTTATATTATGGCTCTATACGGCATGAATGTGATTGATTGTGGTGTGGCTGTTCTTAGTATGCATGCACCATGGGAAATTACAAGTAAGGCAGATATTTATGAAGCAAAAAAATGTTATATTGCATTTTTGACAGCGGCAGCGGAGGGGTTGACTAATTAATGTCTTTTTTAGGTGAGAAATCTAATATAAAAACAGTAAAAGTTGATATTTTTGATATTCCAGAAGCAAAGGCAGAGGAATATATAGCTGATCGCGAATTAGTAGCTACTGAAGCGGCACGTATTATGCAGCCATATTGCGTTAAAGTAGTACGAGAAACTTTGGATGAACAAGAAGGGGAAGCAGTAGTCGGCTATTTTGTCACTGGAGATATTTTATTTGCTGTTATATTAGATCCTTTTGAAGTGCCTGTTATGAAAATAGCTTTACAACGAGGTAAGTTACGAGAATATATTTTGGCGGCTAATGAGTTGACAGAAGACATGTTAGCAACGATTGAAAAATGATAAGGAGATAGTCATGTTATTAGTAGAGTATCCTACATGTACGACCTGTAAACGGGCTAAAAAATATTTACTAGACCAAGGCGTTGATTTTGTTGCGAGAGATATTAAACTAGATAATCCTAACATTACTGAATTAACAAAGTGGTATCGTCATAGTGGACTTGCACTTAAGAAGTTTTTTAATACGTCAGGACAAGTATATCGCAATGAAAATATAAAAGATAAATTAACTACTATGACAGAAGATGAGCAGATCGCATTACTAGCATCGAATGGTATGCTTGTTAAACGTCCTATTTTAGTAGTTGATGATGTAGTGTTGGTAGGATTTAAAGAAGACGTGTGGCATGAAACATTAGTGCAACATGGCTATATTAAATAGGATAGCTTTGACATATTACTAATTACTATAAAAAAGAATAGGGTATGTATTTTGGTAAAATCTATTGAACTTTTATGGAAAAACGTCTATAATCGTTGTATTAGTATCTCCTTGGGAGAAGTTAATTGTAGAATAGTAGGTAGAGGAGGATTTTATTATGAAATGGAAGCAAGGATTAGCCTTAGCAGTAGGTGCCATACTTACAATTGGAGTGATGGCAGGATGTGGTAATAATCAAGGCAAAAAAGATCACTACAAAGTAGGAATCATTCAGTTAGTAGAACATCCCGCATTGGATGCAGCGAATAAAGGCTTTATTGATGGATTAGCATCGAAGGGCTATAAGGATAATGTAGAGATTGATCAACAAAATGCGCAAGCCGATCAATCTAATTTAAATAGTATTTCACAACGATTTGTATCAGACAGAAAAGATTTAGTCTTAGCGATTGCTACGCCAGCAGCACAATCTATGGCGAATGCTAGCAAGGATATCCCTATTGTGGGGACTGCAATTACTGATTATGAATTAGCTAAATTAGTTAAGTCTAATGATAAACCAGGTACGAATGTAACTGGTACTAGCGATTTAAGTCCTGTAGAGAAACAAATTGATTTGATGATGAAATTTATTCCAAATCTAAAAAAGATAGGTGTTGTTTATACGTCTAGTGAAGTTAATTCACAAGTTCAAGTTGAAAAAATGAAAGCCTATGCAGCTACGAAGGGAATCACTGTAGAAGAAGCTACTGTATCGAATGTTAATGATATACAGCAATCAACACAAAACTTAGTAACACAAGGAGTGCAGGCTATTTATGTGCCGACTGACAATATTGTAGTATCTGCTATATCTAATTTAATTGGTATTACGGATGCAGCTAAGATACCTGTATTCCCAGCAGAAGAAAACTTGTTAAAATCTGGCGCGATTGCTACATATTCTGTAGATTACTATCAGTTAGGATTCCAAGCAGGAGAAATGGCTGCTAAGATTTTAGCAGGCGAAGCTAAACCAGCAGACATGAAAATCGAAATACAAAATGATTTACGATTAAAAATTAATGAAAAAGCTGCTGCTGCATTAGGACTTACTATTCCTGAAGAATTACGAAATGAAGCTAACAAATAGCATTTATATAGTTATAATTAGTAATAGTATGTAAGTAAATAAGTAATAATGCGTATTGTAGATAATCATGTATTTACAATACGCATTTTGTTATAGAGAAGGAGGAACTATGATAGATTTAGTAATTGGTACATTGGCACAAGGCTTATTGTGGTCTATGTTGGCGATTGGTGTATTTATTACATTCCGTGTATTAGATGTAGCCGATTTAACTGTTGAGGGCAGTTTCCCTATGGGAGCTGCTATTTCGGCGATTATGTTAGTCAATGGATATCATCCATTGGTATCTATTATTGTAGCCGCTATAGGTGGCATGATAGCAGGGGCAATCACTGGATTAATCCATACAAAATTAAAAATTCCAGCACTATTGGCAGGGATTTTAACAATGATTGCTTTATATTCAATTAATTTACATATTATGGGTAAAGCGAATGTATCTCTATTGCGTATTGATACAATTTATAGTTTTTTTATGCAAATAGGGCTATCGAACACTTGGGCATTAGCGGTAGTAGGACTTATTATTGCTGTTTTATGTTGTTTGCTACTTATGTGGTTCTTTGGCACCGAAATTGGTGCAGCCCTACGTGCTACAGGTGTTAATCCACAAATGATTCGTGCACAAGGAGTCAATACAGATGCTATGATTGTGTTAGGTTTATTAATTTCTAATGGATTTGTAGCTATTTCAGGAGCTTTAATTGCGCAAGGCAATGGATTTGCTGATGTTGGTATGGGAGTCGGTACTATTGTTATTGGGTTAGCCTCCGTTATTATTGGAGAAGTATTATTTGGTGTGAAGTCATTTGTACGTAACTTAGTAGCTGTTATTCTTGGATCTGTTGTATACCGAATTGTTATCGCTGTTGTATTGTATTTAGGAATGCCACCAAATGATTTAAAATTATTTACCGCAATTTTAGTAGCGATTGCATTGTCATTACCTACATTAAAAGTAAAATGGTTAAATCGTTAGGAGGGTGCCCTATGTTAGTTATTAATAATTTAGTTAAAACATTTTTTAAAGGCACTATTAATGAGAAAACAGCCTTACAAGGCATTAATTTAACATTAGAACCTGGTGATTTTGCCACTATCATAGGTGGCAATGGTGCTGGGAAAAGTACCTTATTAAACTCGATTGCTGGCGTATTCCCTATAGACGATGGATCTATTACTATTGGTGAATGCGATGTGACCAATATGCCAGAGTATAAGCGAGCTGCTTTTATTGGTCGTGTTTTTCAAGATCCTATGCTAGGAACAGCGGGGAGTATGCAAATTGAAGAAAACTTATTACTTGCTATGCGTCGTGGTAAGCGAATGGGGTTAAAATGGGCATTTGTGCCAGAAGAAAGAGAGTTTTTCAAAGAACGGCTATCATTACTCGGGCTTGGCTTGGAAGACCGTTTATCAGCACGGATGGGCTTATTAAGTGGAGGTCAAAGACAATCGATTACACTGTTAATGGCAACTATGCTGAAACCAGAATTGTTATTATTGGATGAACATACAGCGGCACTTGATCCTAAAACAGCAGAAAATGTATTGCAATTGACAGAAAAACTAGTTACCGATAATCAATTAACAACACTTATGATCACACATAATATGCGTGATGCATTACGTTTTGGTAATCGTCTTATTATGATGGATAGTGGTAAGATTATCTTTGATGTCAAAGGAGACGACAAGGCACGTTTAACAGTGAAAGATTTGTTGGAACGATTTGAAGTGGCTAGTGAAGGCGCTATTAGTGATCGCATGGCGTTAACAAAATAATTAATTGTGAAATGATACAGTTAGCTGTGTAGATGACTTGTAAAAGAAAATGAAAGACAAGTAAAAATACTTGACAACCATTTATGGTATTGCTAAAATAAGTCGTAAAGTAAATTTACTTTACATAAGTTTAATAAGGTGACAACATATGGAAGAAAGAGTGTTAGTGAGTCTACTACTTGACTTCTATGGGATGTTGCTAACAGATAAACAAAAGCATTGTTTGCAGTTACATCATGAAGATGATATGTCGTTGGGCGAAATTGCTGAAGAGTTAGGAGTATCTCGTCAAGCGGTATATGACAATTTAAAAAAAGCAATGCAACTATTAACTGGTTATGAAGAAAAATTACATTTGATAGCTCAATATGAAAAACGTAAAGCACTTATAGCGGCCATGAAAAGTGAACTATCAAAGGAAATTATCTCTGTATCAAATGTGCAGAAATTATTGATGCAAATGGAGGGGTAGAATGGCTTTTGATAGTTTGTCAGATAGACTTCAAGAAGCCTTTGCTTCTTTAAAAGGTAAAGGTAAAATTACAGAGGATGATGTCAATCTAGCTTTGCGACAAGTTCGTACAGCGCTACTAGAAGCAGATGTAAACTTTAAAGTAGCTAAAGATTTTATCAATAATGTTAAAGAAAAGGCTTTAGGTGAAAATGTGTTTGGATCGATGAATCCAACACAGACGGTTATTAAGATTGTTAATGATGAATTAACTGACTTATTGGGTGGCACGCAAAGTCGCATTATGATTGCTTCGAAGCCGCCTACTATTATTATGCTAGTAGGTCTACAAGGTGCTGGTAAGACAACTACAGCAGGTAAACTAGCGGTATATTTACGCAAGCAAGGCAAACATCCTATGATGGTAGCAGCTGACGTGTATAGACCAGCGGCTATAAAACAGTTACAAGTATTAGGCAAACAAATAGATGTACCTGTATTTGCTAAAGAAGATCAAGCTAACCCTGTTGATATTGCTCGTGAAGCTATTATGGCTAGTACATCTATGTTAAAAGACGTTGTTATTATCGATACGGCCGGTCGTTTAGCTATTGATGAAGCGTTAATGAATGAATTAGTCAATATAAAACAGGCGGTTAAACCACATGAAATTTTATTAGTAGTGGATTCTATGATTGGGCAAGATGCGGTTACTACGGCGCAAACATTTAATGAAAAGCTCGGTATTGATGGCGTTATTTTAACGAAACTAGATGGCGATGCTCGTGGCGGGGCAGCTCTTTCTATAAAAGCTGTTACTGGGTTGCCAATTAAATTCACTGGGGTCAGTGAAAAAATGGATGGGCTCGATGTGTTTTATCCTGATCGTATGGCATCACGCATTTTGGATTTAGGTGATTTTAAAACCTTGATTGAAAATGTACAAGGTGCTATTGATGAAGAAGAAGCTCGAGAAATGGCTAAAAAAATGGCCAAAAATAATTTCACCTTGGATGATTTTCTAAAGCAAATGAATCAAGTGCGTAAATTAGGGCCTTTACAAAATATTATTGGTATGTTACCAGGTATGGGTCAGTTTAAAGAGCAATTGAAAAATATTGATATGGATAGTAAAGAAATACGACATATCGAGGCTATTATAACATCAATGACGTCACAAGAACGCGAGAATCCTAACATATTAAATGGCTCTCGACGTAAACGTATCGCCATGGGTTCAGGTACGGATGTGCAATCGGTAAATCGTCTCATCAAGCAATTTGATGAAGCACGTAAAATGATGAAACAAATGCAAGCATTCCGCGGAGGCAAAGGAGGCAAAATGCCTAAACTACCTAAGTTTCCGTTTATGGGATAAATCTTGACCGTATAATTTAGATATGGTCAAGCTATATTGTTAAGGAGGTGAAATACATGTTAAAAATTCGTTTAACTCGTTTAGGTGCTAAAAAAGCTCCTTTTTATCGTATCGTAGTAGCAGATGCTCGCGCTCCACGTGAAGGTCGTCCTGTTGATACAATCGGTCAATATGATGCAACGAAAGATCCTGCTATCATAAACGTTGATGAAGAAAAAGCATTATCTTGGTTGGGGAAAGGTGCACAACCTACTGATACAGTTCGCTCTTTGTTCAAAAAACAAGGCATTATGCAAAAATTTGCTGACGCTAAAAAGTAATTAATAGAAAGGCATATCTATGATGAAAGAATTAATTATATTAATTGCTAAGTCATTAGTTAAACAGCCTGATGCCGTTTCTGTTACCATGGTTCAAGAAGGTGCCGTTGAAGTATATAAACTTCATGTAGCACCAGAAGACATGGGAAAAGTAATCGGAAAACAAGGCAGGATTGCTAAAGCAATTCGTGTTGTTATTAAAGCGGCGGCTATTAAAGAGAATAAAAAGATATCCGTTGATATTGTCTAAGAGGATGAATAGATGGAAGAAATGACATTACGTGTTCCTGTGACAGTGAAAGCAAAAGTTACAGAAACTTTGAAAAACAATATTTTATCTGATTTGAAAACTCGTCTTACTATGGTTGAACAAGAATTAGAACAAATCGAAGTGCAAGCAAAACGAATGTTAACAGAACAAGCTAAAATTGATGCACAAGGTTTAATTGAATTACGTCAACAGATTGAAGATGAAAAACAAAAACGCTTACAATTCAAGGTAGAAGTAACAGCTAAATTGGAAGAAGCAGAGCAGCTTGAAATCGGTTCTGAAATCGCACAAGGAACTATCGAACAGACTATTACTGTTAAAGTTGGCGATAATTTAGATGATTGTATGAAATCAGAAATTTTGCTAGAAGATGGCAAAATTATTGCATTCCGTTCTTAATAATGCAGCATGATTTAATTACTATAGGTGTAATTGTTGCCCCGCACGGTGTGCGGGGCGAACTTAAAGTTATACCGCAAACCGATTTTCCTGATCGGTTTCTAACGATGGATGACTGTTATATTGATGGTAAACTTTATCATCTTTCATCGGCTCGTTTTCATAAGCAATTTGTATTAATTACACTTGATGAGATTGTTGATAGAAATGCTGCAGAACTAATTAGCAAGAAGGACATTCAAATTACTAGAGAGCAATTGGTGCCATTAGAAGAAGGACGCTATTATATATTTGATATGATTGGTTTATCTGTATATAACAAAGAAGGTGTCTTACTTGGCACGTTGTCAGATGTGTTGCAACCTGGTGCCAATGATGTTTATGTTGTCACAAAACCAGGTGAGCCAGATCTATTACTTGCTGCTATTGATGGTGTCATTATAGATATTGATATGAATAATAGAACTATGATTGTTGACCCGCCTGAGTGGATTTAATTCTTAGGCGGTTTTCGTATATTATAAAAGATATTCCATATCAGTGTACTGCTTAGAGGAGAGTGTTATTCATGTATATGAGATAGTATTGTTTCTATGCAAGAAAATGGAATATGTTTTATACTATGCAAGACATACGCTTACTATTATAAAACTATGTAGTATGGAAAGGTACAACCTATGAGAATCGACTTTATTTCTTTATTTCCAGAGTTTTTTGATGCTTTTTTTTCTCATTCGATTATAAAAAGAGCGATTTCCTCTGGATTATTAGATATGGCTGTTACAAACCCTCGTAACTTTTCTCATAATAAGCACCAACAAGTTGATGATACACCTTATGGTGGAGGATCGGGGATGCTTATGATGGCCCCACCTATTTTTGAAGCAGTGGAACATGTTATTACGCATAAGGCGACTCATCGAAGAATTGTTTTTTTAGGCCCTGCGGGAGAAAGATTTACGCAAGATAAAGCGAAAGAGTTGGCTACATATGATCAACTTGTATTAGTGTGTGGTCATTATGAAGGAATCGATTATCGAGTAGAAGAGCATTTAGTGGATGAAACGATTTCTATTGGTGATTTTGTTGTTACTGGAGGCGAATTGCCCGCGATGGTTGTAGCTGATGCAGTGGCTCGTATGATTCCTGGGGTGTTAGGAGCACCAACGGGAAGTGCGGAAGATTCTTTTTATAGACCTATATTAGAATGTCCACAATATACAAAGCCACCTGAATACAGAGGCTGGACCGTCCCAGACGTATTGCGCAGTGGACATCATGCCAATATTGCTACATGGCGCTTAGAAGAAGCGATTAAGCGAACCATACAATTACGACCTGATTTATTAGAACGGGAATTATCTAACGAGGAATATAAGATAGTTAAACGATTACGGGAAAAGAAATAGTTGATTCTACTGTATAGTTGTGATATATCCATCGATTCTATGTATAGAGGTAATTGTTCTTATACGGTAGAGGTGGCATATAGGCGTGAAACTTTTCTATATTTCTCAAAATTCTTATGGTATACGATATAATTCAGGAGGATATGAATGGCTAATTTATACATTGGTTTAGTACATTACCCTATTATGAATAAGCATGGTGAAATCATTACTACGGCAATTACTAATTATGATATTCATGATATTGCAAGAGCAGCTATTACTTATGATGTATCTAATTATTTTGTGATTCACACCATACCAGCACAACGTGATATGGTGACATCAATAATGGAACATTGGAAAACTGGTTTTGGTAGTGTATATAATCCAGATCGAAAAGAAGCTTTTTCTGGAGTAGAGGTAGTTAATTCGATTCGAATGGCGTTGGAGCGGATTAAAGAAAAAGAAAATGAAATGCCAATCGTGGTAACAACAGATGCCAGAACCTATGAAAATACAATAACCTATGCTTCAATGCGTAAAAAACTTGAAACAGGAACACGTCCTGTGTTAGTATTATTTGGTACTGGTTATGGTATGACGCAAGAAACTATGAAAAAATTTGATTATATTTTAGAGCCAATTTATGGACATGGTGCCTATAACCATTTGTCTGTACGCAGTGCTGTTTCAATTATTTTAGACCGTTTACGCGGTGAACTTTGGTGGAAAAAACACTAGGAGGTATAATATGTCTGGACATTCAAAATGGGCTAATATTAAACATAAAAAAGGAAAAACGGATGCATTGAAAGCAAAAGTGACAACTAAGATTAGCCGTGAAATTACAGTAGCTGTTCGCATGGGAGGCAGTGACCCTACTGGCAATATGCGATTGAAATTAGCTTTACAAAAAGCTCGTGAAAATAATATTACGAAAGATAATATTCAACGAGCAATCCAAAAAGGGGCTGGTGCTTCTGATACAAGTAATTATGTTGAAATTACCTATGAAGGATATGGACCAGGCGGTGTGGCTGTTCGTGTAGAAGCTATGACAGATAATAAAAACCGTGCGGCGGCAGATGTACGCCATGCATTCACTAAGCAAGGCGGTAATATGGGTGAATCTGGTTGTGTAGCATGGATGTTTACTTCGAAAGGGATTTTTGTGGTATCTAAAGAGGGGCATGATGAAGATGAATTAACTTTATTAGCTCTAGATGCTGGAGCAGAAGATTTGAAAGTAGAAGATGATGCTTTTGAGATTTATACTACTCCAGAAGAATTTGATGCTGTAGAAGCAGCATTAGCAGAGGCAAACATTGAAACTGAAGTGGCTAAAATTACTATGATGCCAGATAATTATATTGAATTATCTGGAGACGATGCAGTAAAAATGCAAAAAATGCTTGATGCGTTAGATGATTTAGATGATGTACAAGATGTGTATCATAATGCTATTCTTCCAGAGGAAGAATAATTGTAATAAAAGAGCGTATTTTCTAGATTCTTAGAATATAGAAAATACGCTCTTTCTAATGATACGATGTAAATCATACTATATCATTGTTATGAATATAGTAGATTATTTGTAGATGTTCTAATCATTGATTTTGTAATTACTGTGTATGTGGGCCATAGGTGTAAGAATTTTAGAAACTTTCATAACATATAAAGTAGTTTTTTAGTTACTGTTAAAATAGTCTATGTTAACAGGGGAATATGATAGAGTTTATGTATACAATCATATTCTAAGTATATACTTAAAAATCCTGATCCATTGTGTCATAGTAGGCATTTAATTTCTTTTCTTGACGTGCGTGATAGAAATATAAATATAGTAGTGAAAAAGGGGTAACAAAAGGTGTAATCGCTAGTAAAACCATATTTCTAATTACGTAGAAAAATAAGTATAGAAAACCATTGATGAACCATGTATCACGTATTAAGAAATTAGTGATTTCATCATATACCAATCTGGTGTATGGAAAACAAGCGGCCAATAATATGAATAGTAACGTTGTACTATCAAATTTTGCATTGTAACTGAACATGAAGAAAATATTCATATAGACGGGGATTAAACCAAATAGGAAATTTCTAAAATAATACGATGGAGAGAGACCAAAAATAGTATAGTTTACAATTCGTTTCAATTTTGCACTCATAGTAACACTCCTCTACATAAAATGGACGCATAATAACGCATAATTTTACATCAATTATATATATATATATTGTCAATAGAAAAAATGCATTTATTCAGTGTTTTTACTAGGCTTTTATGGGGCATTAGCCAATTCTTTACAAAGCTAGCTTATATCATATATAATATTTAATAGTATGTACACGTACTGATATATAGGATACATACGAGAGACTGTCGTATCACTAAGAAAGGAGTTTTTAATTCGTATATACGAATAGCGCAAGTGCCACGCGTAGACAGACGTAGGGGCCGACGAGGTAGAAAGTTGTCGAATAATCAGCGGATGCTTTCTCGGTGATTTCACATCGTTATACAAGTAGTAAAAACTATTAGGAATAATAGAACAAAGGACTTGTAACTGAAAACTGAATATTTCTCATATGCATATATGGGATTTCTAATAGATGGAGGAAATATTATGTGTGGTATTGTTGGATATATTGGACATCGACAAGCAACAGATTTTTTGATTGAAGGCATGTCGAAACTAGAATATAGAGGTTATGATTCAGCGGGTATTGCTGTACTAGGGCCGAATCACATTATTAAAATTCAAAAAAAAGTAGGACGGTTAGCTAATTTAGAGGCGATGGTAGAGAGAGAACCTAATGAAGGAACATTGGGCATTGGTCATACCCGTTGGGCGACGCATGGACGACCATCGGATATGAATTCTCACCCACATGCTTCGGCAGATGGTAAATTTGCTGTTGTGCATAATGGTATTATTGAAAATTATATGCCTATTAAGGAAAAATTGATTGCCAAAGGATATAAATTTACGTCTGAAACAGATACAGAAGTAGTAGCTCATTTGTTATCTGATTTATATGATGGTAACTTTGAAAGTACAGTTCGACGCATGCTACAACAAGTAGAAGGTGCCTATGCACTAGCAATCATTTGTGCGGACTATCCAGATACAATTATTGCTACGAAAAAAGAAAATCCTTTAGTCATTGGATTAGGTGACGGAGAAAACTTTGTTGCCTCTGATATTCCTGCTATTATTAAATATACGCGTGATACATATATTTTAAATGACGGAGAGTTTGCGGTTATTACGAAGGATTCTGTGTCTGTATCGGATCGTGATGGGAATCCAATCAATAAAAAAGTATTTCATGTTAATTGGAATGCAGAAGCGGCTGAAAAAGGCGGTTATGAGCATTTCATGTTAAAAGAAATTCATGAGCAACCAAAGGCTATTCGAGACACTTTGACAGGTCGTATCTCAAAAGATAATAAACAAGTTATTTTTGAAGAACTTAATTGGGATGCAGCCGATGTGGCATCTATCGATAAAATCCTCATTACTGCCTGTGGTACAGCTTATCATGCAGGATTAATGGCTAAATATTATATTGAGCAATTGGCGCGTATTCCAGTGGAAGTAGATATTGCTTCAGAATATAGATATCGCAACCCGTTAACGAATAATAAAACATTAGCCATTGTAGTTAGCCAATCAGGAGAAACATCTGATACCTTGGCAGCATTAAAAGAAGCAAAACGATTAGGTGCACGTTCTTTAGCAGTTACGAATGTGGTGGGGTCCTCAATTGCTCGTGAAGCAGATCAAACGATTCATACATGGGCTGGCCCAGAAATTGCAGTGGCTTCTACAAAGGCATATACGACACAACTAGCCGCATTATTATTGTTGGCTATCTATTTGGGGCAACTTAATGGAAAATTATCCCCTGCATTAGCAGAAACTATTTTGACAGATTTACATAGACTACCAGAGTTATGTCATAAAATTTTTGAAAATGTAGATGAGATTAAAGAATTTGCTCGGCATTATGGATTTAAAGAAGATGCATTTTTCTTAGGTCGCTCTATGGATTACGCAGTAGCTATGGAAGGGGCTTTAAAATTAAAAGAAATTTCTTATATTCACGCAGAAGCATATGCTGGTGGTGAGTTAAAACATGGAACATTAGCATTGATTGAAGAAGGTGTTCCTGTTATTGGATTGGCAACGCAAGATGATGTACGAGATAAAATGTTGAGTAACATCAAAGAAGTAAAGGCTCGTGATGCTATTGTTATTGGTGTAGGTATACAAGGAGACGTAGAACTTGCTAAATTTGTAGACCACACTATTTATGTACCAGCAGCAGATCGCTTTACACTTCCTATTTTGACGGTTATACCATTACAATTATTATCATATTATGCGGCTATTACTCGTGGTACTGATGTAGATAAGCCACGTAATTTAGCTAAGTCGGTTACTGTAGAATAGATATTTCTATAGGATGTCCATAGTATCCATTTCGTATTAATCGGCGTTTCTTACTTTTAACGTAAGGTGTATAATAATCAATATGTATTTACCATATAGCTAATCGTTGATATATAGGAATATATTATTTTATATATTTATGATAGAGGTGGTTACATTGCTAACCACTTCTATTTATTCATTTATAGGAGGCATAGGAATGGCTGTTATTTTTTCTGGCATTCAACCTAGTGGAGAATTAACATTAGGTAATTATTTAGGTGCATTAAGAAATTTTGTTAATTTACAGGATCATAATGAAGCATATTACTGTATTGTTAATCAACATGCTATTACAGTGCCACAAGATCCAAAGGAATTATTTCAAAGAACGCGTAGTTTAGCAGCGTTGTATTTAGCAGCAGGTCTTGACCCAGAAAAAAGTATACTATTTGTGCAATCAGAAGTGCCGGAACATGTTAAATTAGGTTGGGTTATGACAACAATTAGTTATGTAGGCGAATTGGAACGGATGACACAGTATAAAGATAAATCACAAAAACGAGGGGACTCTATTCCAGCAGGACTTTTGACATATCCACCATTGATGGCAGCGGATATTTTATTATATGGCACAGAATTAGTGCCTGTAGGTGAAGATCAACGGCAACATATGGAGTTGACTCGTGATTTAGCACAACGCTTTAACCGTATATATGGTGAAACATTTGTTATACCTTCGATTCAACTGGTAGAAGGTGGAGCACGTGTTATGAGTTTGCAAGAACCAACTAAGAAGATGAGTAAATCTGATGATAATCAAAATGCGACGATTCGTCTATTAGATGCACCAGATGTAATTTTGAAAAAGTTAAAACGAGCACAAACTGATTCTGATAATCGTGTATATTATGATAAAGATAATAAACCAGGTATTTCTAATTTAATGGGCATTTATCGAGCTATTACTAATGATAGTTATGAACATATTGAAGCATTATATGAAGGCAAAGGCTATGGTGATTTCAAAAAAGATGTTGCAGAATTAGTGATTTCTGCCCTTGAACCAATTCAACAACGGTATTATGAATTGATTGAAGATAGAGATCAATTAGATGCTATTCTCAATGAAGGTGCTGAAAAAGCACATAAAAAAGCAAGTGCTATGTATCGAAAAGTAGAACAAGCTATGGGGTTATGTCGTAATTAAGAGACTATATAGAGTATATCTAGAAGTTTATATGTACTTCCTTTACATTGATATACTTATGGATAGGAAAATTTTATACCTAGCAATATGTATACCTTATGCAAGGAAATGTTTGAGTAAACGATTCCTTGTATAAGGTATAATTTCTATAGCACGAAATATAGCAATGTACTATAAGAATTTATGTAGTAAATGTAGGATATATGATTGTGTCGTCTATATAGATAGGTATATTACGAAGGTTATTATGTATACATGGACTCATATCGTGAAGTAGATAAAATTCCCTGACTGCTGTATGCTATTGTTAGTAAATTAATCGTTATTGCGAATGTGTGTTACTGTGTAATATATACTTTCTTATTAGGCACTGTCCGATAGACTAGTGAATTATTTTATAGTTGTGATATGATTATGCTAGAGATTAGTTTTATCATTGAAGAAAGTAGTTCCTTGTAAACAGAGGTCATTATGAGTCAAGAGTATGTACAAACTCACTTTCCTATTGGTAAGGTGAAAAAAGCTGTATCTGAATATTATGTGATACGATGGTTATGGTATATTATCTATATTGGCATTAGTGTGTTAATGGTGTGGCTCAGTGGACATACAGGCTTTATAGGACTAAAAATGATATACTATGGCATAGTGGCTATCATTATCTGGAAATTATCACGTATGGGAGAACCGTTGCTCTATATAGGAACAGAAGGCATTGTAATACAACGTAGACCTATGAGCACACAAGAGTATATTGATAGAATTATTAATCCTATAGACTTTTATTACTATGTGGCTTATAAGAATATCATTGGTTTTACAGCAGACTGGAAAGAGTTACAGATGACTACATCTACAGGGGCTATTATGACAATTTCTGTTGATTTAGTATTTGTGTCCACTAAAGACAAGAACGAATTATTATCTGTAGTAGACACATATAAAAGTGAACCTTAGTAAGGGGCAGTATGAATATTAGAATTCAGTTTGTCACTCTATTAACTGATATCATAACATAATAAAAAATAATAATAATTTATTCCTTTACAAATTTAGCAAACTAAAGTATAATAACATCATAACATAATTATATGGTACATTTTGTAGAGGGGGATTTACTATGGGTATCAAAAAAATAGTAGCAGTTGGCATGGCTTTTATATCATTACTTATATGCGTTAGTGGTTGTGGTAGTACACAATCAGGACAAAAAGAATTACCTAAAAAAATTGTGGTTGGCTTAGATGACGCATTTGCTCCAATGGGTTTTCGTGATCCTAATACGAATGAAATTGTTGGATTTGATATTGATATGGCAAAAGAATTTGCTAAACGAGCTGGTATGGAAGTTGAATTTAAACCAATTGATTGGGATAGTAAAGAAGCTGAATTAAAAAGTGGACATATTGATATTTTGTGGAATGGTTTAACCATTATGGAAAACCGGGCAGATAAAATTTCCTTTTCGGATCCTTATTTAACCGATAGTCAAATGATTGTTGTTCGTAATGATTCACCGATTCAATCAAAAGCTGACTTAAATGGCAAGGTGTTAGGTACACAACAAGCAAGTACAGGCGATTTTATGTATGAAAAGGAAGAAAATAAAAAAACTATTAAAGAAATGAAAACATATCCAGATTTCACAAACGCTTTTTCTGATTTAGAATTAGGTCGAGTAGATGCATTGATTGTTGATGAAATTAATGCAGCTTATATTATGAAACAAAAACCAGGCTCTTTTAGAATGGTAGACACTATCTTTGATAAAGACTTAATTGGAGTAGGACTTCGTAAAAACGATGAAGCATTGCGGAATAAAATTAATAGTATTCTTGCAGACATGAAAAAAGATGGTACTGTTGATAAATTAGCAGAAAAGTGGTTTGGTACAACAGAAATGGTGGTAAAATAGTAGATTTTACCATACATGAGTATAGTTGATACTAGATACAGTGTGTAGATATAAAATAGTACAAGAGAAGGTACATAGGTACCTTCTCTTGATATTTTGAAGAGAGGCCTATGATGGATTACTTATTGACGATTATTCCTAATATAGCAGAAGGATTAAAAGTAACTATTTCTTTATTTTTTATTGTTGCTATATTATCCATACCAGGAGGTATTTTATTAGCTTTAGTACGAATTTCTAAGGTTAGGTGGGCCTCACAATTAGTGGGATGGTTTGTCTATTTAATGAGGGGCACACCACTCATGCTACAAATCTTAGTTATGTATTATGGATTACCAGCTATTATGAAATTTTTATTTCCTAATTCCACATCATTATTTATCTTTGATGATACAACAGTAGCTGTGGTTGCCTTTGTACTTAATTATTCTGCTTATTTATGTGAAATTTTCCGCTCAGGTATTCAATCTATTTCCAAAGGCCAATATGAAGGGGCACGTGTACTTGGATTTACTTATAAACAAACTATGATCAAAATTATTTTGCCACAAATGGTAAAACGTGTATTACCACCGTTGGCGAATGAAACCATTAACTTATTAAAAGATACTTCTCTTGTTTATATTTTAGCAATGAATGACGTATTGCGTATTACGAGAGGGATTGTACAACGTGATTTTGATTTAACCGCCTTCGTAGTAGCTGGTGTCTTTTATTTATTAATGACCTATGTATTAACCAAAATATTTGATTATTTAGAACGATTATATGCTGTCTACGAGGATTAGTATATTCATTTCATCTAATGCGTAGGATAAACGTATCACTATGTAGGTGATGGGCCATTTAATAATAATTTATATATCACTAGAGGTGATGGATATTATTACTGATCTTTCTTTAAGACCTATGTGATTGATACGCAGATGAGATGAAATCATAGAGTCATGTAATGAAGAAATCGTAAAGGAGTTATCTATGAGTTTTATAAATATGGAACATATAGAAAAAAGTTTTGGTAAAAATATGGTCTTAAACGATGTATCTTTGCATATGGAAAAAGGAGAAGTAGTATCAATTATAGGCCCTTCTGGTTCTGGTAAATCTACATTTCTTAGATGTTTGTGCCACTTAGAAACAATTGATAAGGGAAATATTTTTATAGAAGATGAGTACTTAGTTAAAAATAATAGTTCTGGTATAGCTGAATATGTATCTGATACAGCAGCACATCAATTTTGTTCACGTATGGGCATGGTGTTTCAGTCGTTTAACTTATTTCCTCATATGACAGTACTTGATAATATTATGATTGCTCCAGTGATGGTAAAAAAAATGGAAAGAGTTGATGTACTACCTATTGCTGAACGATTATTAAAACGTGTTGGATTATGGGATAAACGAGATGTATATCCATCAAAATTATCTGGGGGACAGAAACAACGTGTAGCAATTGCACGGGCATTGGCAATGAATCCTAGTATCATGTTATTTGATGAACCTACTTCTGCTTTAGATCCAGAATTGACAGGGGAAGTTTTGCGAACGATTAAACAATTAGCAGAAGAACATATGACTATGATTATTGTTACGCATGAAATGGCATTTGCTAGAGAAGTATCTGATCGTGTTATTTTTATGGCCGATGGATTCATTCAAGAAGAAGGGGATCCAGAAAGTATATTTGTACATCCTACTAATGAACGAACAAAATCATTTTTGGAATCTATGTTATAATTAAAATGTGATATTATTTTAGATTTAGTAAAGATATATATATTAAATATACATAAACATGTATTCATACTTGATATGCATAAATTGTATAAATATATTAAACTTGTATTACTGGATTTATATAAATGTGCTATAATAACAGTATAAAGAAGATATGAAGCGTTGACATACTCATAAGTATGCCCGTATAGGAGGGATTAATATGGTTGAATATAAAACTATTCTCGTACCAACTGATGGTTCTGATAACTCTAAACGTGCATTAGAACATGCTTTAGCAGTAGCTAGTCGCAATAAAGCTCAATTAATTGTTGTGCATGTGGCGAATATAGTTTCTGCAATTTCTAACTTTGACCAAACTTCTATTAGTGGTGGTTATGTATCTGAGCAAATCGCTGAAGATATGGAAGAAACAGGTAAAGAAATTTTAGCGGATGTATTAAAAGCAGTACCGCAAGATGTAAATGTAAAGAGCGTGTTTGAAGTAGGATCTCCTGGACCTGCCTTACTAGCAATTGCTAAAAAATATGATGCTGATTTAATTGTTATGGGGAGTCGTGGCCTTGGCCCATTGAAAGGGTTATTTATGGGTAGTGTAAGTAGTTATGTTACTAGCCATTCTTCTTGCCCAGTACTTATTGTAAAATAAAGAATTTATAAAAAAGGCTTTGTCTGATGGCAAAGCCTTTTTTTATCATAAGGGGGACGGTATGAATAAAAAAATAGTGCGTTGGCTTGCGGATGAACTTCCTCTGTGGAAAGCTAAAGGATGGATGACAGATGAGAATGCTAAAGAATTAGAAGCCTATTATCGACCTCATATAGCGAATACATCACCTTCTTGGGGGCGACTATTAGTTATAGCATTATCTATTCTTCTTATTATGGCTGGAATTTTTTTGCTATTTGCTGGTTATTGGTATAGTTTTTCTCCTAATGGAAGATTTGATTGGATTATTGTCCTAATGGTAATTGCACTTACTGTGTTAGGTGCAGGAATATGGAAAACAACGCCGGCTTCTATGATGGCTGACGTATGTACATTACTATATATGGGTATATTTACCACTGGTTTATTGTTAGTAGCCGATACATACTATTTAGGGGAATCATATGCTTTTTATCTATTGATTAGTATGGTTATATCTTTACCTGCCATCTATTTACTGCAATCGGATTTAGGCATGATAGTTTATTTATTAGGCATTATTTTATGTTGTTTTGCACCATCTAGTATTAGTCAGTATAGTGAATCTTATATGCTATGGATTTTATTGTTAGCGGCTAGTCCATTTTATATTAAATCCGTTACACATCATCATAGATATACATCTTTAGTGTGTGTGTCATGGTTATATATTATTGCCATTTTTTCAGCATTCTTTACAACTGTTGAAGTATATAAAATACAGTTAGATGTATATGTGATAGCTGCTTTATCTATGATTACCTATAGTTTGGGATTATGTATTCAAACAAAAGGAATTTGGACATTGCCATTTAGGACAGTAGGATTGCTAGGACTATTATATACTATCGTCAAAGGAACGTTACTATCTACTTGGTTAGAAGCTAATCAGATAGTTATATCGGCATCAGAAATAGTAGCCTATATATTTTTAGCAATCGCAGTAGGCGTATGTTTGTGGCAATTAATAAAAGCAAAACTACGCATACCAATTTTTATCGGTTGCTTACCTTGGCTTATAGGCTTACTATATATACTATCAAATCAAGATTTTTCTCCTCTTACTATATCATTACTTTTAAATGTATATGTTATGGTATTGGCCATTTTTATGTTTGTGCATGGAACGATTGAGAAACATATTGGCTATATTAATGGATCTATTATTGCTATTTTTGGTATTGTGGGGGCAAGATTTTTTGATCCTAGTTTCTCATTCATTGAAAGAGGGTTAGCCTTTTTAATCATAGGACTATTTATTTTACTTATTAATGGAGTCTATGTATGGAGAAAACATATAAAACAAAGTAGAGGTAGGCGAAGGGAGCGGCATAGTGATACTATGTCTGTGGTAGATAATGCTTCTTCTGAAAATGAGGGGAGGAGTAATGAATGATATCTTATAAAAAAATCATTGTTTTTGGCATGATCATTTTGTCTACACTCATTAGTCAAGTTTATGTACAACAACGATATACTCATATTTTACAAGGCGGTGCAGAATATCAATGGCCTGTTATGCTCTGTAAGTCGGTTGAATGGATTCCTACAGATTATTTAGATGTTCATTTTTTGGGAAATATTGCAAAATGGAAGAGTAATGCCACGCCTAAAATAGGAGATAGTGTATATGTCACATTAGATGTTAAACAGAATGGATTAGTAGCTGCTAAAGAAGCTTCTTATGAGAAACCTAACACTGATGTATATATTCGAGCGCGCATAACACGAATCAATCAAGAGATAGTAGAATTTGAAATTCCATTTCATAGAGTGCAACTAGACTTATCAAAAGTGAATCCTCAATTTTATCATTCCTATAAGGGAGTTTTGCTAGCTACGATAAAAATCAGTGATGGATATGGCGTTGTTACTGGTATTTATGATAAAGGTGTAGCCATAGAGAATGCCAATCCAGATAGTTTGGCAGAACAAAGTAAAAAGTTAGTAATACCTACCGATGCAGTCTTGGAGTATCTAGAAAACAATAAGGCATTTACGAATGTAACAGATACTGAAAATGGTCCTGCTAGGGAAGAATGATTTTATCGAGTATAATCTATGATATTGTATACCTTCTGTCGTAGAATGAATTATTATTTAGTATGATATATGGTATTGTATACTAGAAGATGAAAGTAAACATTAGCATAGAGAATACATAATGTGATACTATAAAACATTTTATAGTTAGCAGAGAAAGTAAAAAATGATTCTTTCTAATTAGCGAGGGAATACTTTCATTCTCATATTTTATGGTATAATGATAAGTAAGAGATAAAAGACGTTTCATAATATAGTGGATGTATAAGGAGTGTATAATGGAATTTCAATATGACCAAGAGTCATTACAATTACTAGCAGAATTATTTAAAATTTTAGGAGATCCTACACGATTACGCATTGTTCATTTATTGTTACAACATGAAATGTGCGTATCTGATATTGCAGAACATATGAATATGGGGCAATCAGCGATTTCACATCAGCTTCGCGTGTTACGACAAGCTCGATTAGTGACCTTCAGAAAAGATGGTAAAACGGCATGGTATTCTTTAAATGATGATCATGTAGTTACTTTGGTAAACCAAGGTCTTGAACATGTGGGGCATAAATAAATAGTAATTATACGTTATAAAGCTTTTGAAGATATGTCATTACTATAGGTATTAACTAGCAGTGATACTTTATAGTTGTGAATAGAACCATAAAATATAAAAAAAGCTGTGATATTTACAGATTATTGATACTGTAAATGTCACAGCTTTTTATGTGTTTTTAAAAGATTTAGGTGTAGTTGAGAAATAACGTCATAATTTGTCGGCTATGGGTGTGCAAAAAGTGTTGTATATACAATCCATTTAATATATAGGTATTTGAATTGTTGTATAATCAATAAGAAAGAGATTGGTATGTGGGCACATAAGATTGATTTGTACGGCACAGTATTTACATATCTACTTGGTTGTTTTATTGATCGTTCTTATAGAGGAAATGCATAGTAGGCTAGCATAATAAATAGAGGCATAGTAAGTGCTGATAGTATGGTGCTAGCCATGACACATTGCGTAGCATATTCAGGATTATTTTTCATTTCTACGGCAACGAGAGCCATATTAATAGAAGTTGGTACACTATAGGTAATAACAATAGCTTGTGCTGAAATAGGGTTTAAAGGACCATAGAAATGGATAAAAGATAATGTCACTAATAGGGCTAGGATAGGCCCTATGATCAGCCGTAAAAAAGCAGCTAGAATTACATCGCGTTTAAAAAAATTCATAGGAGTTCGATTAATTTGAACACCTAAGGCAATCATAGCTACGCCAACGAAAGCTTTAGCAAAAAGACTGATTGGTGCATAGAAAAAGAAACCGTGTAAGTCAAAGGGGGCTAGTTTTAGTAATAGTGCTGCCGGTACGACATATACTAGTGGCATGTGAAATACGACGCGCAAGGCATCTAGAGGAGTTAATTTACCTATACCTGCCTGATAAAATCCAAAGGTATTGCTAGAAATGGCTTGGATGACCATGATGGATACAACTGACAAGAGGGCTATATCTAAATAGGGTGTTTGTCCGTCTACAATATAAGGAACATTAGAAAATACAAATACAGCTAAGGCAATACCCATATTGCCACAATTATTGAACATGGTTACATTGCGCAGTGTACCTAGTTTTTGTGTATCATAATGTGCTATTTTACCAGCAATACTAGCGATGATAAAATTGGCAATTACCACTGTAATTGCACATAGGACAATTTCCAAATTACTCCATGTGAACTTTGCTTCATAAAGGGAACGAAAGATAAAAGTAGGCAAGAATATATAAAAATTTAATTTACTTAATGTATATAAATCGAGTTTAAATTTTTTGTCTAATAGAACACCTGTTCCTAATAACATAAAAATAGGAATCATTGTGTTAATAAAAATATGAGTTAATAAGTTCATTGGATCACCTAAATTTCTAAATAGTTATATACTTATTATACACATATAAGGTGTAATAAGATAGCAAAAAAGTGATAAAGTTCACAGATTGCACAGTTTCTATACATATAATAAAATATAGATGAAAATTTGAACTACTAAGAGCGCGTGTATTATCTAATTATATAAAGATAGTATGGTAGAAAAGATATCAGTATAAAGGATAATCATAGTTAGCGCTCATAGTAGTAAAAAAGGAAGTATAGTATTGACGAATGTGTTAGTTATAGAAAAGGAGTAGTACTATGAAGAAGCGTATTGTAGGAATCATAGTAGGATTGTTTGTGTGTGGATTGTTAGTTGGTTGTGGCAATACTAATCCTACAATGGGGGATAGTAAGAATCAAACATTTGCTAATCAAACATTGACAATTTCCGGAGCTGCTAGTTTAAAAGGTGCTTTGACAGAAATTGCTGATGAATATAAAAAAGAAAAGAACTTATCTGACAATCAAATTGTCATTAACTTTGCCGGTTCTGGTACATTACGACAACAAATTGAACAAGGTGCACCGGCTAGTATATTCATTTCCGCAGACGAAAAAAATATGAAAATGTTGGAAGAAAAACAATTGGTTAGTGATGTTAAACCATTTGTACTTAACGAGTTAGTATTAGTCGTTCCTAAATCCAGCAAAGCTAGTTCTCTGCAAGATATTCCTACTATGAATCGTTTCGCTTTGGGGGAAGTAGCTACTGTACCTGCTGGTAGATATGGTAAACAAGTCTTGGATCACATGAATCTATGGGATACTATGCAAGATAAAATTGTATTTGCTAAAGATGTAAAAGCAGTAACTGCTTATGTATCTCAAGGTGCTGTTGATGGGGGGTTCATTTATAAAACAGATGCATTGGCGGCAAAAGACACTGTTACTATTGCGGCCGAAACACCTGCAGATAGTCATGATGCGGTAGTGTATCCGATTGCCTTAATTACTAAGAATACAACAGATTTTGCCAAGGATTTTTACGATTATGCGACTGGTCCTAAGGGTAAAGCTATTTTAGAAAAATACGGATTTACTATGCCTCAATAATAGATAGGATTAAGTAGGTAGGAATGCATTATGAGTCCATTTTGGTTATCAATTTATGTAGCTTCTATAGCTGTTAGTATTATTATAGTAACAGGATTAGCATTATGTTTTTTTATGAAACAATGTCCGCGTCAAGTACGGGGGATTATTGATGCTATAGTAACATTGCCGTTAGTGTTACCACCAGTTGTTGTAGGATTTATATTATTAATGATTTTTTCACCAGGTAATAGCTTAGGTCGTTGGCTAGATACACATGGGATGGGGATTGTTTTTTCTGTAGTAGGAGCTATTTTAGCATCTACTGTTATTGCATTTCCATTGTTTTATCAGACAGTACGTGCTTCTATTGAGTCGGTTGATCATGATATGGAAGACGTAGCTCGTACACTTGGAGCATCGGAGTTACGCATATTTTTTACGATTTCCATACCATTAGCATGGAAAGGTCTATTAACGGGTATCATCCTTTCCTTTTGCCGTGCCATGGGTGAGTTTGGCGCAACTATTTTAATTGCTGGTAATATGCCGGGGATAACACGTACTATGCCACTAGCTATCTATTCATTAGTCGAAGAAGGAAATTATACAGATGCCTTTACCATTGTTGGATATATTTGTATCTTAACATTATCATTACTATGGGGAATCCATATTGTAACAAAAGGCAAACTGTTTAGTGCTCATGAGTAATAGGAGTTAGTAGGTATGATTACATTCGATATTACTGTAAAACGTCCATCTATGACCGTAGAAGGGAAAGGCACACTAGCCTCAGGAATTACTGTGTTGACAGGACAGTCAGGTAGCGGTAAATCCACTATTATTAAAAGTATTGCTGGACTTGTAAAGCCTAATGAGGGCTTTATTTATTCGGACACCATAGCATGGTTCGATAGAGATCATAAAATTTGGCTCCCGTCACAAAAACGATATGTAGGATATATGCCACAAGGAAATATTGTATTTCCTCACTTATCAGTGCTTCGTAATATTACCTATAGTCAACGAGGAGATAGGATACTATTAAAGAAAATTTTTGAGTCTTTGCATCTTACTAGTTATAAAGATACAAAAGCAGGGTGCTTGTCAGGTGGAGAACAACAACGTGTTGCGTTAGGTCGTGCATTATATGCAAAACCTGTGATTCTCCTATTAGATGAACCTTTATCAGCGCTTGATTGGAATTTGAGAGATCGAGTTCGTCAAGATTTAGTAAATACCATTAAGGAATGGGAAATTCCTTGTTTATGGGTAACTCATGATAAAGAAGAGGCTCAGTTAGTAGGCGAAAGACAATGGTATTGCGAGAAGGGAAAGTTAGAAGTTACGGATATCTAATTAGTATTATAATTAGATGAAGTGCTATAAAGTAGTTCTCTTATAGTTGTTATTCTTTTAGAGGAAATGTTACTATTCAATGGAAAATTAATGGCGCGATTACACTCATGTGGTATCGTTTAATGCATTAATAGTAAGATTATCTATAATTATATACTACTAATAAAAAGGTCTTTTAGATCCCTTTTATTGGTAAAAGATACAATAGAGGAAAGTTGATGTCATTTAATCAACTTTCCTCTATTGTATTGAGAGTGTATTAAGTACACTTTCTCTGTATATTATTGTTATGATAGGAGTATATCACAATAAATATATTGACGTATATAGTCTAGTATATTTATTAGATAACTTCGTTATGTCTGGAGAAGAATGCTTGTGGATGTGCACATACTGGGCAAACCTTTGGAGCTTCAGTGCCAACATGAATGTAACCACAATTTGCACAGATCCAAGCAACTGGTTCTTCAGATTTGAAAACACGTTCACCACGAACTGCAGCAGCTAAATCATTGTAACGTTGTTCATGACGAGCTTCAATTTTACCAACTTGTTCCATTAAATAAGCGATTTTAGTGAAACCTTCTTCTTTAGCTTGTGCAGCGAAAGAAGGATACATTTCAGTTTGTTCATAATTTTCACCAGCAGCAGCATCAGCTAAATTTACTAACATATCAGCTGGAACATCGCCACCGTGTAATTCTTTGAACCATAACTTAGCATGTGCCATTTCATTGCGAGCAGTTTCTTCAAAATAGTCAGCCAATTTATTCATTCCAGCTTTACGAGCTGCACTTGCATAATAGGTGTATTTTTGGAATGCTTGAGATTCACCTGCAAAAGCTGCAGCTAAGTTTTGTTCTGTTTTTGTACCTTTTAATTCTGCCATTGTTTTTCTCCTTAAATATGTACTTACATATGGTTATAATAACCTACTTATTCGTGTATATATTGTACATACACGTAGTTAACTTACATTATAATTATTATTCAAATAATTCTTAAAGAATAATTATTGTTAATTACATTATAGTATATGAGAATGAGAAAAGCAAGGGCAAAATTGTAAAATTTAAAATAAATAAATATAAATTAAACTAAATAGTAATAAATATCAAGTAAGTATTTTGAAGAAAAATTAGCATTATAGTACTATAAAGTATTTTATAGTGACTAAAAATTAAAATGAAAATGTTGAACATACATTACATGCAAATGATAATCAATAATATAATTGTTTTAGATGTTAGATGTTAGATATAAAATATATATTTATTATTTCATAATCAAATACATGATACATGGTAGAGCAATATAGTTTGCGTAAGTTATTATGAAATATTTAAAAGGGGAACAGATATTCTTTATGAGTAAGTTACTGAGGGACATTTCAGAAAGAAGGTCAATTCCCTATGTTTCATGCGAAGGTACTCACAGTTGATACTTCAGATAATCATTCACTTTCTATGGATATATTTCCTAATGAACTGGAATGATATTACAAAGGATATTCATAGCATCATTTATTAAGTTAGAATAGAGTACGCATTGACAGTTTCAATATAAAAAGGATAGGAAATGGTGTGTTGTATAGTGAATATAATTGAATAATTGTTGGTAATGTAATTAATGGGGTATATTTTTATACTATTATTTCTGTATATTCTTTAAAGATTGTTTATACTATAAGTCACATCTGTTTTATCTTAGACGTGATTTATCGAGTAGATTACATAGTGAATAGATTATATTGAGGATGTAGTATGATTATGTTAGAAGTAATATTTTATTAGATACTATGTTGGTTACCGTGTATAATAAATATAAATCGCAGTATTTTGTGAGAGTGCCTAGCATTAATACATGTGTTATTGTATTGTTGTTATAAATAATTTTATAGTACTGCAGACAGGTTGTATATGATATAGTTTTGAATTATATATAAAAGAGGGAATAGATATGGCATTTATACGATATTATGTAGGTGATATAGTACAGATGAAGAAAAAACATCCATGTGGTAGTGACACGTGGACTGTAAAACGAATTGGCACTGATTTTTCGATACTGTGCAATGGATGTGGACATCAAGTGTTGATTCCTAGACCTAAATTTGAAAAAGCCGTTAAAAAAATTATATCTCGTGTAGAGGGAGATAAGTGATACATGGTACGATTAACATCATTGGTAGGTCAAGGAGGGTGTGCTTGTAAAATTGGACCACATCTGTTGGCCTCTATGCTAAGTCAAGTAGAAGGTGTAACTAATAGTGATGTATTAACAGACATGACTGGATCAGATGATGCAGGTGTTTATCGAATCGCACCTGATATGGCATTAGTACAAACTATTGATTTTTTTACCCCCATTGTAGATGACCCGTATATATTTGGCACTATTGCCGCAGCTAATAGTTTAAGCGATATTTATGCGATGGGAGGTAAACCTCTTACAACAATGAATGTTCTTGCAGTTCCTATGGTGCTGATGGAAGAAAAACAAGTAGAGCGTATATTAAATGGTGCTATGGCAGTAGTTAAACAAGCAGGAGCGGTTGCTATTGGTGGGCATAGTATTGAAAATCCTATACCTGTTTTCGGGTTATCGGTTACAGGAGTTGTTAATCCTCGTTCTATTTGGAAAAATAGCGGTGCAATGGTGGGCGATGCATTAATTCTGACGAAACCAATAGGCACTGGCATTATGAGTACAGCTTTAAAAGGAAACTTGTTTACGAAAGGAACAGAGGAAGCGATTCATAGTATGTGTACATTGAATCAAACTGCAACAGAAATAATGAGTCATTACACAGTACATGCTTGTACAGATATTACGGGCTTTGGATTGATGGGACATGCCTATGAAATGGCGTATAATTCGAGTGTATCATTGCAATTACGTTTTTCGTGTATTCCCTTATTTTCTGATGTGGTAAAAGCAGCTCGCATGGGACTAGTACCAGCTGCTACATATGGAAATAGAAAAGCAAGCTCTGGTATTTTTATTAAGAATGATATGGAACCTACATGGGGGGATATTTGTTTTGACCCACAAACGTCAGGCGGACTATTAATCGCTATCCCTAGAAATGAAGTGGATTCGTGCGTGAAAAGCTTACATCAATCAGGAGTTATATATGCAGCTTATATTGGCGATGTTATACAGCGACAAGGTAAGAATTTAGTTATTGTAGAATAGATGTTACTACTTGCCAATTAGTACGTATTTATGGTGTTATAGATTATAAACATGAAATTGGTATATATTGGTATGAAAGTATAGAAGTATGGTTTTATAAAGGAATGATTAGATAGGAAGAAAATAGTAATTAGTAGAAAATTATTGTTGAAGTAGGATTCTTTAATTTATTAGAATACAACTTTTTCTAGATAATTTATACCCTGTTTTACTAGTGTGATTAGTCAGGTTATTTTTAGATGATAATTATATAATGAGTATATTCTGTGATGATTATGGACTTTTCTATAGCATGATTGATAGTATTAAATTATTGGCGATGGATAATTTGTTGTAGTACTAGATTGTACGAGTATATATAATGAGACTTTCACGATGTACTATAAGAAAGGAAAATACAGTGAATATAACCAAGATGGATGACCAAATTATTATTGATGTGAGAGGTGAGTTATGCCCTACACCAGTGATAGAAACTAAAAAAATATCGGATTCCTATCCTTATGAGGAAATTATTACGATTGTAGATAATGATATTAGTAAAGAAAATGTTGAAAAATTTGGCAAATCAAAAGGATATGCTGTTATTACTAATAAACAAGGGCGTGATTATTTTATCGTGTTGACGCCTAGATTGCCTGGAACAGATGAAGAGGCATTGCAAAGAATTTTAACTAAGCATGTAGGTGAAAATAATCACAAGCTAGGTGAGCCAAAAGAGCGTACCACGAGTACACCGGAAAGAGGACAGACCGTAGAGTCTCATACGCTAGGAATCGTTAGGGATGATGAAATAGTTATACCAGATATTACTGAGAATAGTCATAGTTTTCAGGATGCGTCCCTTAGTAGGCATAGGATTATTTTAGTAACAAAAGATTATTTAGGTGAAGGCAGTGAAGAGCTAGGACGTACATTGATGAAAACATTTTGGAATTGTTTAGTGGAAGCAGATACGTATCCTAAAGCGATTTATTTTATTAATAGTGCTGTTAAAATGGTTTGTGTTACATCAGATTATATAGACGTACTGAAACAATTAGTAACAGCAGGTGTTGATATTGCGGCTTGTGGCATTTGCTTAAATTATTATGGATTAACGGATCGTGTGGCTGTAGGAACTATTACTAATATGTACACCATTACGGAATCTATTGTGGGAGAAGATATTGTTACATTGTGATAAACAGAAAATTGGCACCTATCTAATTATGTTTACTTCTTATTATTTTGCTACTAAAACAGATAGTATTTTAGATAATAGACATATTAGGCATGATTTGATTGCGACACCACCTGCGTTGCATAGTAACTGTGGTTTATGTATACGTATCTTCCCATTGGATATAGAGTATGTTATAGGCATATTAGAAGAAGAAAAAATTAGTCATTCTGGTATATACAAATATGTTGAAAATCAGTGGACTAGGTGGGATTTATAAATAAGGAGAGTATACGTATTGTATTGATTGTATAAGTAGTAGGTGCGCTATATGGATAGACAAGTATATATTAAAGGCGGCTTACGTACGCCTATTGGTGTTGTTCATGGACAATACAAAGAGATTTTACCAGAAGTCCTAGGATCACGTATATTAAATCAATTGCGTCATGCCTATCGATTGGAGTCAGTAGATAGCGTTATTTGTGGTAATGCGACTGGTACAGGTGGAAATATAGGCCGCCTTATGACACTGATGAGTCGATTTCCAGATACAGTGCCAGCTATGACAGTAGATACACAATGTGCATCAGGCGGTATGTCTGTTGCATGGGCTTATGCACAAATAAAGGCAGGAATATCTCATACGGTGATAGCAGGGGGGATTGAAAGTGCTTCTTTACAACCTAAACGATCGTATGCGGCACTAGATAGACGTGAAGGAGATTATTATGTAGCACAATTTTCACCGCATGAGATTAGTTCAGATGCTATGTTGTGGGGCGCAGAACGGACAATAAAAAAGCATGCAGTGAGTGATGAAGAGATGAAGTATCACGTGCTACGATCGCATAGATTAGCACAAGAGGCGAAAGAAAAACGTGTATTAGAGCCGTATGTGTTGCCAGTGATTGTACACCAACGTTATTGCATAGATGAATGTATTAGAAAAACCATGAGCGCATCGCTCTTAAATCGTATGAAACCTATATTAGGTGAAGGTACACAGGTAACAGCAGGCAATGCTTGTTTAACACACGATGGTGCGGCTTTTTTAGTAGTCACAGATACACCTAGTGAATTTAGAATCGCTCATATAGAATCGTGGGCAGGAAACCCTCTGTATAGTCCAGAAGGTGCTTGGCTAAGTACGGAATTATTATTAAATCGGACACAGTTGTCTATGGATGATATAGACGTAATTGAGTGGAATGAAGCATTTGCTGTTATTGATGTGTTATTTGCTAGAACGTATCCTAATCAGTTAGACAAATATAATCGATTAGGTGGTGCGTTGGCGTATGGACATCCTTATGGTGCTTCTGGAGCCATTATTCTATTGCATGCTATGGCAGCGTTACAAGCGTGTCAAGGTAAATATGCTATTTGTGCCATCGCAGGTGCTGGTGGTACAGGTGTTGCTATATTGTTAGAGAGAATGGAGCAGATAAGTATACTATGACTGATAGATAGTTCTAGTGCTTATTAGCTTTTGTCATATACTAGAGAGTTACCCAGTAAAGAAGATATATCGTAGTGTATGTACATAAAGGTAGTATGATATAGGTAATAGGTAGAGGATGTGATAACTATGAGTATATTGTATGATCGGTTAGTACGATTGGCTGCAACATCTCCTACATCGTATGCATGTATCATTGATGATAGAAAGTATACCTATCAAGATCTTGTTAACGCAGTTGATACATTAGCTAAACAATATATAAGTAATAAAGGCGAAGTAACGCTTATAGTAGAACGAAAACTATGGTCACAACTAGTTCATTGGTTGGCCTTGTTGAAAGTGGGAGCCTATCCAGTCGTATGCCATAAAGAATTAAATAGAGAACGGTTAGAACAGATGAAACATAGTATTACGAAAATCCCTAAAGAAGCTGATTTTGCCGTGCTTTCATCTGGAACGACAGGAATTCCTAAAGTATTATGGCGATCGGAACGTAGTTGGGTAGATTATTTCTCCACACAAAATACTGTCTTTCATATAAATCAATATACAAAAATATTTGTACAAGGTAGTTTTAGTTTTACCGGCAATACAAATATGATTTTGTCAGTCCTTTGGATGGGCGGTATGATCATCAGTTCTGATAGTTCTTTGGTAAAACAGTGGCACTACCTAATGAAATTGCATCAAGTGTCTCACATGTATATGTTACCGACTAAGATTAAGTTGTTAGTGCGACATATACATGATCCATTAGACTCTGTTCATTGGATTATAACGGGGTCACAAATGTTAGATTCTAATTTAATGAAAGAAATTACTATTTTGTACCCTAACGCACAGTGGATTTTATATTATGGCGCGTCAGAATTAAATTATATTAGTTGGTGCAATTATGAAGATTGGATAGATGAACCTGGTACAGTAGGCAAGCCATTTCCTCAAGTGACAGTAACGGTGCGAGAAGGATTGCTATATATAGATACTCCCTATGGTGTTGAAGGGCTTACGATGCCTTACACAGTAGGGGATAAGGGGACTATCTCTAACAGTGGTCGCATTATTTTGCAAGGACGTAAAGAAACGATGATCAATCGTGGTGGCTATAAATTATTTATAGATTCTATTGAACAGGTTGTTCATGAGGTATTAGGGGTAGAGCAAGCCGCTGCTATTCGCGTCGATGATTCGTTGCGAGGCGATACGTATGTCTTATATATTGTTATTAAAAAAGGATTTACCCAAAAAGAAATAGAAACAGGTATCAAAGACGTATTAACGCCTATTGAGCGACCACAGGCGATATATATAGTTCCTTATATTCCTTTAACAGATTGTGCCAAAATAGATAAAGTAACATTACAATCATGGTATAATGAAAAGAAAAAACATAGGTAGGAGTATAGTTATGCAAATTAATAAAGCTGTATTAGAAATTTTTGATTTTCATGCATCGATGGCAGCCTATTCGGATAAAGAATTAGATATAAGTGATACACAGATACAAGATTATATTTCATCACATGTTGTAAAAGCATTAAAAGACCCTGCACTTAGAACAGGGTCTTTGTCTATGCATAACTGTGTGGCACAAGCATTGTCTTCTTATAATGAGGGACGAGTGTCATTTTTAGAAATGTCGAATCAACTATCACAACAGTTGTTTGAGTATATGAAGCAGGCTACAGAGTCTAGCATAGTAGATATTATTGTATGTGAAGCGGAAGGTGAAAAATCTTATTTTTGCGTATTAGTATGTCAAGCGCATGCGGCCTATACGCATATTCGTCGCGCTGATGAAAATGGTAAAACAGGAGCAGAGTTAGTATTATATCAAGCTATGCTGCCAACACCATCACAGAAACTACAAGCTTTTATGGCGATTGATCGATCTGATTTATCCGTTCGTATTTTTGAGCCTAAAGGCACATATGATGGAGAATCTTGTTATCTATTATCTGACAAGCTATTACAGATTGGAACGAATCAATCAACGAAAGATACGGTAAAAAAAGTAAAACATATTATTGGTAAAGTTTGTGAAGCTCATGAATCTGATGGTGTAGAAGCTTTGGCTATGGCTAAAACATTGATTGCTAAAAATGCAGAAGTATCTGATACGTTACAACCAGAACATATTATTGATAGAGTATTCGCTCATCATCCAATGGAGCAAGCAGAAGCTAAAGCAGAACTAGAAAAACACGATATGATGCGACCTTTACCTGTAGCTAGAGAATTTGCCACGAAAGAGGGAGCGTATCAGAAAATAAAAACAGATACAGGTATTGAGATTACATTCCCTGTTTGCTATATGCAGGATAAGGAATTTATTGAAATTTTGACAAATGATGATGGTACGTTACGAATTGAGCTGAAACATATTAATAAAATCATTAATAAATAGCTATACATTGTAGTAGAAGTATACACTGTATACATTCATAGAAATGAAGCGGTATACTTTAGATAAGTGAGGTTAGAAGTATGAAGAAGGAAAAACATAAAAAAACCAATGCCATGCGCATATTAGATACACAGGGCATTGCCTATGAAGTATTAGAATATGAGTGGGAAGAAGGACACGGCACAGGCGTTCATGCCGCAGAAGCATTGGGACTACGTACGGAACAAGTATTTAAAACGTTAGTAGCTATAGGCACTACAACGGGGCCTGTCGTATTTTGTATTCCTGTAGCAGAAGAACTGAATCTAAAACATGCGGCTCGTGTGAGTGGTAATAAATCCATTGATTTAGTGCATGTTAAAGATCTAGAAAAGCTAACTGGTTATGTTCGAGGAGGTTGCTCCCCAGTGGGAATGAAAAAGCTGTTCCCTACCTATTTTCATAAATCTATGCAAGAACAAGACTGTATTTATATTAGTGGCGGTAAACGAGGAATGCAAATTAAAGTGAATCCACAAAAATTGGCATCAGTTGTAGATGCACATTTTGAAGATATTATCATGTAGTTTTTGTGACATATGAAAATAATATTGGTTGTACAATAAAATATAATCATAAGACAAAAGTATTGCTTTATATAAATAGTATTGCTACAAGAGGAAAGGAAGTTATATGGCACGTAATAAATGGTATGCGGTACAACGAGGACGTCGAGTGGGCATTTATAGGACATGGACGGAATGCGAAGCACAAGTGAAAGGTTATCGTGGAGCTGTATATAAATCATTCGCTACAGAAGAAGAAGCACGTCTATTTATCAGGAAAAATACAGGTATATCTGTAACAGATCATTTAGCAACTAATCATGAAATACATACTAATAAGAACGTCGTAGATATAACAACATCTACTATGGATAGCAATGAAAATATTGTAGAAGATGTAAAGAGCGGTTATGAATCCATCCATGACATACCTCCGTTTCATATGGTTGCCTATATTGATGGCAGTTTTGATAAGATAAAAGGTATTGTCGGTGCAGGGGGCATTATATTTTATAATGGTGAAGAAATACCTTTTTCGTTTGGTACAAAAGACCCAATGTATACGACTTTTTGGAATGTAGCAGGAGAATTATTAGCGGCTATGCATGTTATGGACTTGGCCGTACAAAAAGGAGCGCAGACCTGTTCCATTTATTATGATTATATGGGTATTGAAATGTGGGCGACTAAACGATGGAAATGTAATAATGACTTAACTCGACGTTACAGTGCGTTTGCTACGTCTATTATGGAACAAGTGCGCATTCATTTTTGTAAAGTGAAGGCCCATACTGGAGATACTTATAATGAAATAGCAGATCAATTAGCTAAAAAAGGGACACTTATATAAAATAAAAGGATTTACATATCAATAGTTATGATAAATGATATAATTATATGAATAACGCTAAAACGTAAAAAAAGTTAGATTTCACGTATAGTAATTTCATTTAATGTATGTAGATTACTTATACATATAATTACTATCGTGTTTACTAGCATAATAGGCGCATCTACTTCGCATTTATACAGTTAGTTAGTTTATGTTTGTTTATTAAGAAGTGAAGTATTAGTATACTTATAGTGATGATAAAAAAATTAATTTTGAAAATTAGTTAGAATTAATTTGTTAACACGAATGTAAATTAGTACACTATTTCGATAATCCATATTGTATAATGTAGAAAGCAGAATACATTTAATTAGTTATATTGGTATAGCATTATTAGTAGTATAGGAGGTTGTGAGGCATGAATATCATAGTTACTGGTGGTGCTGGCTTTATTGGCTCACATTTAGTAGATCGTTTAATTCAACTAGGACATACTGTATTAGTAATCGATAATTTAGTGTCCGGTTGTCGTGAGTTTGTTAATGATAGGGCTACTTTTGAGAAAATTGATATACGAGATACACATCTTGTACATATCTTCAAAGAGTTTCAACCAGAATACGTCTTTCATGAAGCAGCCCAGACAATGGTAGATGTTTCTATGGAGCAACCTGCCTATGATTGTGATGTTAACCTGATGGGGTTACTTAATATTTTAGAAGCTTGTCGCATCTGTAAGGTAAAAAAAATATTAATGCCTTCATCAGCCGCTGTATATGGCGATAATAGTGAGTTACCTCTTTGTGAAACTAGTGTAGGTATACCTAGTTCTTTCTATGGACTTAGTAAATTGACTAGTGAAAGTTATTTGCGTTTATATTATGAATCTTTTGGATTACCTTATATTTGCTATCGCTATTCTAATGTGTATGGTCCTCGTCAAGGAAATGGTGGCGAAGGCGGTGTTGTTAGTATTTTTGGGCAACGTGTAGTGAAAGAAGAGTCGATTACTGTTTTTGGCGATGGTGAGCAAACACGTGATTTTATTTATGTAGGCGATGTAGTAGAAGCAAACATTGCTGGTTTACAACACACTGAAAAAGTAGGAATTTATAATGTCTCTACTAATTCATCATTATCGGTTAATCAATTGATTGATGCTTTTAGATCGGTGGCCCATAGACCTATAGAAGTTATGTATGCAGACCCTCGGCAAGGAGATATTAGACATTCTCGTTTAGATAACCATAAGATTCAACGTGAATTAAACTTCACACCACATATGTCATTTATAGATGGCCTAACAAGTACTTATGACTATTTTAAAAGTGTAAATAAATGAGCTTATATATTTAGTTGCTTGATATAGGGTATCCGTATAGAACAACAATCTTTTCTTACTTAACTAGTAATCATGTAGAAAAAGTTAACGATATATACGTGTGCTTGATAGCATTGATTTTTATTGCTTTTATCTTGATACGTATAGTAAGGATATATAAATATGAAGACTATATTTGATTATATCGTAATAGGAATTTGCGTATGGAATTGTATAGTATTTATTATGTATGCTATTGATAAGAGACTAGCTATTACGCATATGAACCGTATTTCTGAAAAAACATTGCTAATCAGTGCTATAGTATTAGGAAGCATTGGGGCCATTATGGGAATGATAGTTTTCTGTCATAAAACCAATAAGTGGAAATTTAGAATTATTGTGGGGGTAGCCACATTAGTGCAATCATTTTTTGGAGGCTATATATTCTTTTTATATGGATTATAATTTAACATCTGAAAGGACAGAGAGAATGAGTGTTGTAGAATTGCCATCTGGCTTTGCTTTAGACATTTCGGGTATATATCACGATAAAGCTGTGACGTTGTCTGATATAGAACGTATACAGTCTAATATTGATACTGCCGTTGTAGCGGCGCATCAAATGTGCGAAACAGGATTTATTGATGGACATGTATCAAAAGATGGAGTACCGGAAAAAGTAATGTTCTCTCAGTTGCCATATATAGAAGATGAGGGAATTAATACGACAGTTACGCTTCAAAGATTAAAAAAACTAGGCATGCACGCAAAAGAAACGATAGATATTGTTATTAGTTTTGGTATTGGTGGATCCTATTTAGGCAGTAAAGTTTTGTTTGACGTACAATGCGGAGAATATTGGAATACACTGTCTGATGAAGCGCGTCATGGCTATCCTAAAATTTTATTTTCTGGAAATACTGCATCTGGTCATAGTGTCACTCAATTAATTAACTACTTAGTCCATGAAAAATTAGTCCGATCTGATGATTTTAAAGTAATGTTAGTAGTTATCTCTAAATCTGGATCTACTATAGAGCCTATGGCCAATTTTTTTATTGTTCGTGATGCTTTAGAAAAAGCAGGCATTTCCTATGAGGTGATAGCTGTCACAGACCCAACAGAGGGAATGGAAGAAACATTGTTACATACGATTGCTCGCCGCGAAGAATGGGAGATTTTCTCCGTTCCTACAGGTGTAGGTGGTCGCTTCTCAGTATTTTCAGACGTAGGATTTGTTATAGCTGCATTGATAGGATTTGATATAGAAAGCTTTTTGGCTGGAGCTCGCTCTATGGATATAGCTTGTCGTAAGAAGAAGTTATTTGAGAATCCAGCTCTATTATGTGCTGTATTGAAATATCTTAGTGCAGAAGTATATGATCGAATCATAGAAATATTTATGCCCTTTGGAGACTCATTTAAGTCTTTAGGTGAATGGTATGTACAATTAGTGGCAGAGTCTTTGGGCAAACATCGTGAAAAAGGTCGATTGCCATATGGACGTACACCTGTTGCAGCGGTAGGTACTACTGATATGCATGCACAAGTACAAGAGCATCAAGAAGGACGATATAATAAAGTGGTTCAATTTATTAAAGTAAGAGAGTGGGACGTTGATGCTATAGTTCCTCATGTGTATGAAGAATTTCCAAAGATAGAAGCTTTTACAGGTATTTCTTTAAATGAAATTATGCAGGCTGCCTTAGCTTCTAATCAAGAGGCCTTAAATAGCGATAATCGATTTAACATGACGATTGAAATTCCTAAATTAAATGCCTTTCATTTAGGCGAGGTTATGTTCATGTTTTTTTGGGCGATTTTTTACGAAGCCCAATTAGCAGGTGTTGATGCATTTAATCAGCCAGGTGTAGAAGTATATAAAAAAATATTAGGACCTAAATTAAGAGATATTAAATGTTCTAAAGGAATATTATAGATAAGCAAGAGGTGGACATATGAAGCTATTGGTTACTGGCGGTGCGGGCTATATTGGAAGTCATACAGTACGCGCATTATTGACTGCAGGATATGAAGTGATAGTATTGGATAATTTTTCTCGTGGACATCGTAGTGCTATTCCGCCTGAGGTACCATATATTGCTATGGATATTGCCAATCCAGAGTTGGAAAATATTCTAAAAGAGCATAAAATTGAAGGTGTTATGCATTTTGCAGCACATTCACAAGTAGGTGAATCGATGGTACACCCATCTATATATTATGAAAATAATGTAGTTGGATCATATCGGCTAATTGAAGCGGCTCGTAGAGCTGGTATCAGACATTTTGTATTTTCTTCTACGGCAGCGGTATATGGTGAACCAGATAGAATACCTATTATAGAAACAGCTTTCTTAGCACCGACTAATGTATATGGGCGTACTAAATTGATGATAGAACAAATTTTGAAAGATTATAGTGATAGTTATGGCATGCACTATGTAGCACTACGTTATTTTAATGCTGCTGGTGCGGATGAGTCGGGTGTAATTGGAGAAGATCATACACCAGAGACACATTTAATTCCACTTGTTTTAGCAACAGCCTTAGGACAACGAAAAGAAATTACAGTGTTTGGCACTGACTATGATACGGCTGATGGTACGTGTATTCGCGATTATATTCATGTGAATGATTTGGCACAAGCACACGTATTAGCAATGAAATATTTGAAAGAAGGCGGCAATTCTATTGCGTTTAATCTTGGTAGTGGGCATGGTTTTAGTGTAAAAGAAATTATTGAAACGGCTAAACGAGTCACAGGAATTGATTTTCCGGTTTCTTATGGATCGCGTCGTGCTGGTGATCCTAGTGTGCTCATTGCTTCGTCCGATTTAATTAAGCGATTACTGGGATGGAATCCTCAATATAGTAATGTAGATAAGATAATTAGCGATGCATGGCAATGGCATCAACAACATCCATATGGCTATGGTGATAGATAAAATTTCTAAATCAATAAAGGATTTTGACATATTACGTGGAACTTTTATATGACTATGGCATGACTAATAGCAAATATATAGCATGCATATTTATTACTAGTTGTCGTGGGATTACGAATATAAAGGAGTTTTTATGTCATTATTAGATCAACACTTGCCAACAAAAGAAAATATAAAATATATGATACGTAAACGAGGTCGCTCCCTTTTGGGAATGACCTTTTTTCTTTGCCTTGTTTGTGGATATGGTATTTATAAAGATGCGTGGTCTATTAACCAATATAGGAGTAATGAAGAAAACTACAGTTATTCAGAGAATAGATCAGATAAAAATGAATCATTAAGAAGAGAGACTATACGGTCAAATGAGCATAGTAAAACTAAAGGAGAAAGTACACAAGTAGAGGAGGATCAAGAAAATAGAGGACACCGTATTTATGATATTGTGAGCAGTATACGACCATATCCATTGAAAGAAGTATTTGGTTCTACAGACACTAGTATGAAGAAAGAGAAATCCATCGATGATTATGATGTAAACCAATCTATAGAAAATGAAAATAGGCCGATTAATTATAGAGAACCTAGATCTATGCCTAGGTATTACATCGATCAGAGGATGGGCATGGCAAATTCTAGAACATGGCAAGGCATTAGTGAAAGCAATACTACTACGTCTATGAGTTCATCAGGTGATATCCATGGAAATCATCATAATACCTTGACATATAATACGGGGCCAACTCAACAGATAAAGTTGACTGGTGTTATGATTGGGAATGTAAGACAAGCGGCGTTAGAGATTGGAGGAGAACACTATATATGTACAGAGGGCGATATAGTTAGGGGATGCACGATTATTTCTATTGAGGCAGAGAGAGTATTGATACGAGTAGGGAGTGTTGATCGATGGATTACATTAGATTGATAAAAAAAGTATTGCTTGTATATGTGGTTATACATGGTGTATATGCGAACCTATTAATTGATACCAATGTAGATTGTTATACCGCTTATGCAATGAATAATAATGATATAAATGAATCTAGTACGTATAGAAAGGAAACGAATAGGAACGCTGATTCAAAGTCTATGGCAACATCTGTATCTTCTCATAGAGATAATAATAATTTAATAGATAATCATGAGGAAGAATCTTTGTCAGTGACTACTATAAATCATATAGATCCTATAAAGAATAGGAGTAGGGTAGACAGGAAAAATACAGTACAACTATCTGTTAAAGATGCATCACTTTCTGATGTGGTAAGAGGCATTGCTCGTGAGTATAAAATGAATATTATAGGTATTGAAACATTAGAGGGTACAGTTACTGCACAAATCAAAGGTGCTAATGGTATTGATATACTGCGACAACTAGGAATGATACAACATTTTGTAGTAAAAGAAAAAAATCAAATGATTATTGTTGATGGTAGAGGAATGGGGAACAATATAGAAAAAGATATATTGTTAATAAAACCTGTTCATTTGCGACCAGAGTCTATTAAAGCATCGGTTGCAGGTATTGTTGGTGATGAAGGTATGACGATTGTACCAGAAACGAATCAATTAGTAGTATATGGAACAGCACAAGAACGCCAGCAAGTAGAAACTGTTATACAGACGATTGATGAAATTCCTAAACAAGTGCAATTGGAGGCTATCGTAGTTGCCATTGAAAATAGTTATGTACGAGAAGTAGGACTTAGATGGTCCTGGGCCAATTTATTAAGCCGTTCTCAGAATATATCAAGTGGGGATGGGAGCATACATTTTAAAACAGATACGACAAGGGCGGCGAATAAATTTTTTATTAACCCAGAATTAAGAGCTATGGAAAATTCAGGAAGAGCAGTCATTGTAGCTCGACCATCTATTGTAACTATGAATGGAGAAGAAGCGAGTATTCTTATAGGTGAAAAAATTCCCGTTTTAGAAGATATATATAGTGACGGCGGACATAAGGCTTCTGTTCGATATGAAGAGTCAGGTATACGTTTGTACTATAAGCCATATATTTTAGAAGATGGTATGGTAGATGCGACGATTTCTGCAGAAGTAAGCAATCCTGTAATGGTATCAGAAATGAAAGCTTATAAAATATCAACACGACAAGCTAAAACTAGAGTGCGTATGAAACCGGGAGATGTATTAATTATAGGGGGGCTAATGGACCATAGAAAAGGCACACAAATAGAGAAAATACCTCTGTTAGGAGATATTCCCTTGTTAGGAAATTTATTTAAACATAGTAGAAAAACTAATGATAAGGTGGAACTTATGATATTGGTAAAAGCTACTATTTTATAAGTAAGACGATATATGTGTATACGAGAATTTCTATATACGTGTATCGATGGAACATAATAAGAGAACTTATAGGTATACTATGAAAGTATTATTCTAATCATATGTAAAAGAGATTAGAAATTTCTATCATGATAGGCCGTATAAGTTCTCTTTTTTAATTGCTGTACTCGTGGTAAGATAATAGTATTGAGTTTAAAATCCTAGGAGGATGATATGGAACGCATTCAGATGATAGGGCTAGAAAAATCATTTGGTATTGACCAAATATTTTCTAATGTGTCTTTTGAGATAAAACAAGGTGAACGTATAGGCCTAGTAGGACCTAATGGAGCAGGAAAATCTACCTTGATGAAATGTATTTTAGGGTTAGAGGAACTAGACAAAGGGCAGGTTGTTAAAAACGGTACTGTTAAAATTGGTTATTTACAACAAGATGTCAATTTAGGGGATAGTAGTTTAGAGGAGGAAATTCAATCTGCTTGGGCAGATATTCATCACTTGGAACGTCAGTTAGAAGAGTTGACTTCTTATATGGCATGTCATGAACCTAATCAAGAAGAATTACAACGATTAGATTATTTGCAGAATCGATTAGAATGGCTCGGCGGCTATGAATATGAACTAAAAACAAAACGAATTATTAAGGGATTAGGATTCTCTGATAGTGACTTAAGAAAGTCGGCTAATGAATTTTCTGGCGGTCAAAAAACACGTATTAATTTGGCGAAAGCACTTGTACGTAGTCCAGATTTTTTGTTTTTAGATGAACCAACGAATCACTTGGACATGGATATGCTAGAATGGCTAGAAAATTATTTATCTTCTTATAAAGGAGGAATTCTAGTCATTAGTCACGATCGATATTTTTTAGATCATATTGTTACCAGTGTAGTAGAATTAGAGCAATGTAAAATCAATGTATTCAAAGGTAATTATACAAAGTATATTAATCAGCGTGCGCATGCTATGAAAGCAATGGCAGCTGCTTATGAAAAACAGCAAGAGTATATTAAGAAAACGGAAGCATATATTGATAAATATCGTGCAGGAATTAAATCAAAAATGGCACGAGGACGACAATCACAATTAAATCGATTAGAACGAATTGAGGCACCGGTAATAACAGAACAAATCGCGTTTACGTTCCCTAAACCGTCTATGAGTGCGGATAAGGTACTAATTTTAGATGATGTTACAGTAGGCTATGACCGTCAGCAGCCTATTGCGAGTGGATTATCAACTGTCGTTCGTAGAGGAGAAACGGTAGCGTTGATTGGGCCTAATGGGGCAGGAAAATCTACATTAGTTAAGACTATTATGGGAGATATAGCGCCTATTGATGGGACAATTACAGTAGGAAACCGAGTAGAAGTAGGGTATTTTTCTCAAGAACATGAAACATTGCATCCACAATGGCAAGTGATTGATGAAGTGAAGAGCTATTTTGATGGATCTGAAGAAAAAGCGAGACATGTATTAGGAAGATTTTTATTTCGAGGAGATGATGTTTTTAAACGTGTTAAGGAGCTATCTGGGGGAGAACAAGCTAGAGTAGCATTATTGAAAATATTTTTAGAAGGGAATAATTTTTTAATACTCGACGAACCAACCAATCATTTAGATATCGGTACTAGAGAAGTAGTAGAGAAGGCCTTGCAAGATTTTGAAGGGACTTGTTTTGTTATTTCTCATGATCGGTATTTTTTAGATCAAATAACGACGCGCACATTGGCATTAAAAGATGGACATATAACAGAATATATAGGCAACTATTCGTATTATAAAGAAAAAATAAAAGAACAAGAATTTTTGTCGCAACAGCATAAAGAAGGTATTATTCAAAACACGAATGATGACAAGGTAGGAGAAAGTACTATTTCCACTAGAAAAAAACTTGAAGACTCTGATGATACGAGTATAATGGATACACATATTCTTAAACCTACTAATTCATATATGGCCGAGAAGAAAATAGGGGAAGTAGAAATGAATATTGCCAGAGCAGAAGCCACTATAAAAATGTATGAAACACAGTTAATGGATCCAGCACTACAATCTGATATAGGTGAATTAGAACGAGTAGCCTGTGAATTAGAAATGGAGAAAAAAGAGTTAGATCATTTATATGAAGTGTGGGAAACCTTAATGGGCGGTGAATAATTTAGCAGACTATTGGTAGTAGATAGCCTCTTTAGTGAGAGAGCAAGTATATATTCATCATGAGTCATGTAGTAGTACAAATATATAGAATACATAATAAACACTCCTATGAGGACATATCATAGGAGTGCTTTTTTCTATGAAGTTTTATATACGTTGAATTGTAGATATATAGTTTTGAAGTTAGATGATTAGCATAGTTATAGATACTTTTACAGAAGCCATTTATAAGAAGAGTGTGAGTAATTGGTATAGTGAGGCTATTACTATGCCAAAATAATATATCTAGTATTTATGCTACTTTATAAAGATGTGTAACATGATAAAATATTCATTTATTTTTATATGCATGAGTAATAGCTAAGGAAAATAGAGGTGTTTAGGATTTTATAAAATGTCAATACTATACATATGAAAAAATCGCATAATTGGTATATATAGTATTTGTGTTGAGTAAAATTACTATATATAGTATACTTATTGATAAGAATTCTAATTTATGAAAAGAAACATATTATGCAATATAGGATGTGGCTAGTGTGTTTTACAATTAGTTTGCATCTGTATCTTAAATAGAGCAATTAAATAGATGGCGTATAAGGGGAGGAGACGTTATGTTGCGAGTCGTTAAACGGGATGGTACAGTAGTTGATTTTGATAAAAATAAAATTGTTGTGGCCATTGAAAAAGCAATGCACAGTAGTACTGGTTTATATGAAGAAGGTCTAGCTGATAAGATTGCTACTGAAATTGAGGAATATGCTCATAAGTTACATAAAGATATAACGATTTATGCTATTGAAGATCAAGTATATTATCGTTTGTTGGAATATAATAATCCAGCTACAGCACGTGCTTATGAAGGATATAAGGCGGTTCAAGCTTTTAAACGAAAGGTAAATACCAGTGATGAAGGTGTCCTTGGATTGTTAGATAGCACTAATATTGCCGTATTAGATGAAAATTCTAATAAAGATGCAGCTATTGTATCTACACAACGAGATTTGATTGCCGGGGAGATTAGCAAAGATATTGCTCGACGTAAACTGATTCCTGAAGATATTTTGGAAGCTCATGATAGTGGGGCTATCCATTTTCATGATATGGATTACATTATTCAACCTATGTTTAACTGTTGTCTAATTAATTTAGAAGATATGTTAACAAATGGGACTGTGATTAATGGTAAAAAAATAGATACACCTAAATCATTTCAAGTGGCTTGTACGGTAACGACACAAATTATTGCACAAGTAGCTTCAGGTCAGTATGGGGGTCAAAGTATTAACGGTATTGATCGAATTTTAGCGCCTTTTGTGAGAAAATCATATGATAAAATTTTGGCTAATGTATTAGAAGAACAAGTTGAAATTTATGGTATAGAACCTAATTTAGAAAAAGCTAAAGAAATTGCATGGAAACGTACACGTAAAGAAGTAAAAGATGGAATACAGACGATTCAATATCAAATTAATACATTAATGACTACGAATGGACAGGCTCCATTTGTTACATTATTTATGTATTTTGATCCTCATAGTGAATACGCCAAAGAAGCGGCACTTATTGACGAAGAAATTTTGGAACAACGGATTATTGGCGTTAAGAATGAAGCTAATGTATATATCACTCCGGCGTTTCCTAAATTGATTTATGTGTTAGATGAGCATAATGCGACACCAGATGCACCATATTATTACTTAACGGAAATAGCTGCTCGTTGTACAGCTAAGAGAATGTATCCTGATTATATTTCCGCTAAGAAAATGAAAGAAATTTATGAAGGTAACGTATTTAGTCCGATGGGATGTAGATCCTTTTTATCACCATGGAAAAATGAAAAAGGTGAATATGTATTTGATGGACGATTTAATATGGGTGTAGTTAGTATTAACTTACCACAAATGGCAATCTTGGCTAATGGCGATGAAGAAACATTTTTTGAAATTATGAAAAAACGATTAGAGCTTTGTAAAAAAGCACTATTATTACGCTATAATTTATTAAAAAATGTAACAAGTGATGTATCACCAATTCATTGGCAACATGGAGCCATTGCTCGCTTGAAAAAAGGCGAATGTATTGGCAAATACTTATTGGGAGGGTATGCGACTGCTTCTTTAGGATATATTGGTATTTATGAAGCTACTAGATTAATTACTGGTGAATCTAACACAAGCCCTCGTGGTAAAAAATTTGCTATGAAAATCATGGACGTTATGAATGAAGCCGTAGATTCATGGAAAAAAGAAACCAATATAGGGTTTGCTATTTATGGAACACCAGCTGAAAGTTTGACAAATCGTTTTTCATCTATTGATCGGGCTAGATTTGGTATGATTGAAGATATTACAGATAAGGGGTATTATACTAATAGCTATCATGTGAATGTACGTGAAGAGATTAATGTGTTTGATAAATTTGCTTATGAATCTGAATTTCAAAAAAAATCAATTGGTGGATGTATTTCGTATGCAGAAATTCCTAATATGACGCATAATATACCAGCGGTACTATCAATGATTCGTTTCATTTATGATAATATTTCGTATGCTGAATTTAATACAAAATCTGATTATTGTCATGAATGTGGATTTGATGGAGAAATCATTGTAAATGATGATAATGAGTGGGAATGTCCACGATGTCATAATACAAATCGTGATACATTAACTGTTATTCGTCGCACTTGTGGTTATTTAGGTGAAAATTTTTGGAATGAAGGACGCACTAAAGAAATTAAAGATCGAGTTATGCATATTTAGATGACATGTTAGGTTGCATCAGCTTACTAGACGGTATGTTTTTATATGATGCGGATTATATAATGTAAGAAAAATGCGTATATACGAGCAAGTTGATTTATATCGTGTAAAATTAAAAATAGCTATACAAGCAATTCTCATGATAAGTATTGTTTGTATAGCTATGATGATGGTAGGGATTTATTATGAGATATGGACAAATACGAAAGTATGATATAGCTAATGGAATAGGGATTCGTACGTCTGTATTTGTAACTGGTTGTACTCATAAATGTTATAATTGTTTTAATGAGTCATATCAAGATTTTACTGCAGGTGCAGAATGGACGGATACAGAAACACAGCAAGTTATTGAGTATATAAAGGATGAAAATATTCGCGGACTTACATTACTTGGGGGAGAACCTTTTCAAAATGTTGATGGATTAGTAGAATTGGTAACTAATGTACGGGCGGCAATACCGGATAAAGACATTTGGGCGTATTCTGGTTATACATTTGAAGAAATTATGGCGTGCCCTCATAAATATAGATTATTAGTATTGTGCGATGTATTAGTTGACGGATTATTTGTAGATGCATTAAAAGATCCATCGTTGCCATTTAGAGGATCATCAAATCAACGAATTATTGATATACAAAAAAGTTTAAAAGTTTCTAAGCCTGTTTTATTAGATATAGAAGAAGCTCTGTAATGGTATAATAATTTCCTAGTAATAGTAAAAGGCTATGAGGATAGGTAAAAAATTGATGCACCGTAGGCTATTCATATCAATAGGATAGTATGTTAGTAGATGTCAGTTTTTAAACAGTTTGATAGATGTTATGAAATATGAGAAATAATTTTCTATAATAATTAGTTCTTATATAGGGTTCTTATAGATTTATATCGCCAATGTTTGACTACTATAGAATTGATCGTTATAAAATAGTAAATTCCTATTGATAAATTTGAAAATTTTAGTATAATGAAAATATAATTATATATGAAAAGGGAGCTAACACTGGTTGGCTGAGAGTAAACGAATGTTTTGACCTAGAACCTGATTTGGATAATGCCAACGTAGGGATGCATAATAGAGAACAGGGATACTACATTGGTGTTCCTGTATTTTAATTATAGTGAATAGTATAGTATAGTTTATTACTAATTAATTAAATAGATATGATTAGACTGCTAAGGCACGAAGGGGCATACCACCACGGGTATGATTTCTTGGTGTCTTTTTTTAGTAACTGATTTGTATTGGTACATACTATATAGACATATATAATAATATATAGGACAGAGGTGATATGTATGAAAGATGAGTGTACACTTAGGATTAATGGACAGATGTATTCGTACTCTATATTATTGGAGCAACTTGGATATGAACAAGAAAAATCAATAACATTAGAACAGCTAATTATAGGACTAGGATATCGTTTAGAACGAGTAGCGGTTGAATATAATGGAAATATTGTTAAGCGCGATGTATGGAATCATACATTAGTCGTAGCTGGAGCCATTATAGAAATTGTATCGTTTGTTGGTGGCGGCTAATGCACAGTAGAGAGTAGTATTGTCGTTTTAGAGAGGGTATATATGGAAAATACATTAAGTCATAAGCGGGTGACAATCATAGGCGTTGGTGGAATTGGATCTCATGTAGCGGTAGCTTTGTGTCGTGCTGGAGTGGGAACCTTACGGTTAATTGACCGAGATGCGGTAGATGTGAGTAATTTGGGAAGACAATGTTATACGCATGCAGACGTTGGGATTGATAAAGTAATAGCTTTAAAAGCGTATTTAGAACAGGTTAATCCTAATGTACACATTGAGGTTGAATCACGATGGGTAAGTCAAGATACGATAGGAGATATTTTAGAGAAAGAACAATTTATTATAGAGGCAGTTGATAAGGCGACTACGAAAGCGTGGCTTACAGAGGAGATTTTGCAGTTACCTAACCTTATTTGTTTGATTGGATGTTCTGGCATGGCCGGCTGGGGTGATAGTAATGATATCCTGTGTAGACAGTTCCGTCATAATTGGTATGTGTGCGGAGACTTTCAAAGTGATATTGATGAATTGGGAAAAATTACCGCAGCTCGTGTTATGGTATGTGCCGGGCATATGGCGAATAAAATGATACAGTGTTTGAGTAATAGTTAGTGATATATAATAAGGAGACATAATAATGGATACATGGACATTAGGAAATCATACATTTACATCGCGGTTTATTTTAGGATCAGGTAAGTTTTCTTTACCTTTAATTCAGGCAGCAATCAATGAAGCTCATGCAGAAATTGTTACATTGGCATTGCGACGTGCCGTAGGTGGAAAGATAGAAAATATATTGGATTATATTCCTAATACGGTTAGTTTGTTACCTAATACGAGTGGTGCTAGAACAGCAGAAGAAGCAGTTCGCATTGCTAAATTATCAAGAGAATGTGGTTGTGGTGAATTAGTAAAAGTAGAAGTTATTGGTGATTCTAAATATTTGCTACCTAATAATTATGAAACCATAAAGGCTACAGAAATATTAGCTAATGAGGGCTTTACGGTTCTACCTTATATGTATCCAGATTTATATGTGGCAAGAGATTTAGTAAATGCTGGAGCAGCGGCAGTTATGCCTTTAGCAGCACCTATTGGTTCCAATCGTGGCTTAGAAACAAAAGCATTTATTCAATTACTAATTAATGAAGTGGATGTGCCTATTATTGTAGATGCAGGCATAGGTACACCATCACAAGCAGCGATGGTTATGGAAATGGGAGCTACTGCAGTTATGGTGAACACGGCCATTGCTACAGCTGGCGATATTCCTATGATGGCACGAGCTTTTGGACAAGCCGTTGAAGCAGGCCGTTTAGGATATTTAGCAAAATTAGGACGCATATTAGATTCGGGGGCTGAAGCATCATCTCCATTAACAGGATTTTTGATAGATTAAGTGGTTTTCTTAATCTGCTTGCGTGATAATTTAAATAGTTAGAATTTTGTGATGTATATTAGTCGTATGTTTAGCTTGGTCGACCATTTATACATGAATAGGTGATAGTAAAGTAAACATATTGCTAATTAGAATAGGAGTTTTTATATGAATGGAGTTGCTATTCCGAATAATAAAACAGATCATATGAAATATATGCCATATATGGATCAAATTGATAGTACTGTACGTGAATCTGTAATCACAGCTATGAATGCTTATGATTATTGTAATTATACAGAAAAAGATGTAAAGAGAGTCTTACAGAAAGATATCTTATCAGTGCAAGATTTTCAAGCCTTATTATCACCTGCAGCAGAACCATTTCTAGAAGAAATAGCGGCAAAAGCGGCCTCTGTTCGTCATCGTTATTTTGGTAATAATGTACAATTATTTACACCTTTATACATTTCCAATTATTGTGAAAATTATTGTGTATATTGTGGATTTAATTGCCATAATAATATTCACCGAGCTAAATTGAATGAAGCTGAAATTATTATTGAATTAGAGTCCATTGCGAAAACTGGATTGCAAGAAATTTTGATTCTAACTGGTGAAAGTGAATATTGGAGCGATATAAAGTATATTGGACGTGCTTGTGAATTAGCTAAACAATATTTTTCGGTGGTGGGCATTGAAATCTATCCGACTAATATAGAAAATTATCGTTATTTACATGAATGTGGTTGCGACTATGTTACTGTATTTCAAGAAACATATAATGATAAAAAATATGAAACTTTGCATTTGGGAGGCAATAAACGTATTTTCCCATATCGCTTAGAAGCACAAGAGCGAGCACTTATGGGTGGCATGCGTGGAGTTGGCTTTGCGGCTCTATTAGGCCTTGATGATTTTAGAAAAGATGCGTTTGCTACAGGATATCATGCATGGTTATTACAACGAAAATATCCACATGCAGAAATTTCTATTTCTTGCCCTCGATTATGTCCTATCGTTAATGATGCTACTATTAATCCTAAAGATGTTCATGAAACACAATTATTGCAAGTTATATTAGCCTATCGGTTGTTCTTACCATTTGCTAGCATTACGATTTCTACGCGAGAAAAACCTACTTTTAGAGATCATGTTATCACCTTGGGAGCAACTAAAATATCAGCTGGTGTTAGCACAGGCATTGGTAGTCATGGGGGCATTAATCAAGAAGAAGCTGAAGGCGATGCACAATTTGAAATTTCTGATAGTCGCAGCGTAGAAGAAGTGATGAAGGCCATTAAAGATAAAAACATGCAACCAGTGATGAGCGATTATATTTATGTAGGATAAAAGACGGGTGAATTAAGATGTATCCTATTACTATTATTAGTAATCGAAGATTAGCCAAGAGACCCTTGAAAGATCAAATTACGTATATAATAGAGTGTCATAAAGATGCAATTCATCATAAAGAACATCTACATTTCTATGAAGATTCACATTGGATTACAAATTATGGGGATTGTCAAATTATTATTAGAGAACCTGATATGGATCATGATACGTATTGGCAATTAATTGATGAGTTACTCCCCACAATGAATCAGTGTCGGATGCTTATTCATGGAATGATGGTGCAAGGATTAGAAGATATAGATAGAATTGTTACTCGAGACTTGTATGTTCATATGCCATTGTATTCATTGCAAGATATGATAAGAAAATTTGGTAAGTCTATAGATACAAGTCCTATGATTGGTCGATTTTTATTGAAACATATTAAAGGTACGTCGATTCATTCCGTCGGGCAATGGGAAAGTTGGCTTGCCTATGTAAAACAGTACTCTATTACAGGTTGGGACTATATCCTCATCAGTCCTGTATTACCTACATCATGTAAACCTAATGCTATAGCGTTGGGTAAATCTGGAGTAGTATCGATTATTAATGAAATACATACTAATTGTGGTGATATAAATTTAGATAGGAACTATGATACTAGAGATATGGATATAGTTTATAAAACTAAAAATGACAAGACATTACCTTTTAGAATATATGCATTAGGTGGAGTTACAAGTCATACCTATCAAGATGTATTAACATGGGGTGTTGATGGTATTGCTATGATGAGTGAAGCTATGACAATCTAATTAGTAGTATAAGTTCACTTTGTTTTATAAGATGAAGTGATGGTAATTCGATGTCTGTTGTATTACTACTCACATTATATGTAAAGATGGACCGTTTATTGTATGTAAATTTATAAATTTGCAGATTTATAAAAATTTGGTTGACATCTATTTGATTACAAGGTATACTCATAAAGTACCTTATGGAGAGCTGTCCGAGTGGCTTAAGGAGCATGATTGGAAATCATGTGTGCGGTGAACTCCGTACCCAGGGTTCAAATCCCTGGCTCTCCGCCAAAAGTAAAGGCATCAGTGCATGGCACTGATGCCTTTTTTGTATATCAGTTGTATAGATTTTAAAGGGGCAGACAATGGAATTTTTATAAATGATAGGTATGCATTGACCTTAGCGTATGGATATGATTAGTTAAGTTATTACAGGCATTATATTGTAGTTACTATGAGGAAAGAGTATACTGTAACTGTTAATATATTTGGAGTATACATTAAGAAAGTAGGTGCTTTTATGCGATTAATAGAGAAGGTAGAATCTATTATTATAGGTGAATTGCCTGTCTTAAAAGAGGTATATATACATATCCATCAAAATCCTGAGCTATCTATGCAAGAATATGAGACTAGTTCTTATATAGCTAATCAACTAAAAGAATTAGACATTGATGTTACTGAAGGGATAGGAGGCACTGGTGTAGTAGCCATCATTCGTAATGGAGAAGGTCCTACTATTATGCTTCGCGCTGATATGGATGCCTTGCCAATGAAAGAGTCTAACGGCTTATCCTATGCTAGTGTCAAGACTATGATTGATCGCAAAGGAAATGAAACGCCTGTATCACATATGTGTGGACATGATATGCATGCTACTATGCTATTGGGTGCTGTTACCGTATTGGCCAAGAAAAAAGATGCCTGGTCTGGGACTATTGTAGCCATCTTTCAACCAGGAGAAGAAACGGCAGAAGGGTCACAAGCCATGATAGATGATAATTTGTTGGCCCATATTCCTAAGCCTGAAGTTATATTAGGACAGCATTTAATGTCTTTTAAATCGGGAACTGTTGGCTATCGACCAGGTCAAATTTTGACAGCTGGAGATAGTTTAAAAGTAACCTTCTTCGGGGCAGGAGGGCATGGGGGCATGCCAAATAATGCGATTGATCCTATCGTTATGGCCGCTTCGGCAGTGGTTAGATTGCAAACTATTGTGGCTCGAGAAGTGGCACCACAAACACAGGCAGTACTTACTATTGGTGAATTTCATGCGGGCAAAGCAGAAAATATTATTCCTGATGAAGCCTATATTAAATTGAATATTCGTACTATTGATGAAAGCGTTAGAGCTCATATGTTAGAGGCAATTAAACGGATTTGCAATGCAGAAGCGCAAGCGTCAAAGGCACCTAAAATGCCAATATTTGAAGAAATTAATAATTATCCTCTTACAGTTAATGATGTAGTTGCTACTGAAAAGATAGAAAAAGAGTTTGCTTTGACATTTGGTGATGATGCTTTTGAAATGAGTCCGTTAGGTGCTAGTGAAGATTTTAGTCGTTATGGGCGTGCTTGGCATATACCGTATGTATATTGGTTTGTTGGGAGTACTGCGCCTGAATTATATAATAAAGCAGAAGCCAATGATGATATCGGCAGTCTACCAGGACCGCACTCACCATTTTGGGTGGTTGATTTAGAAACAACATTAGTTACGGGAATGAAAGCCATGCTTTCAGCAGTGGGAGCTTGGTTCGATAAAAAATAATCAGATATAGTTCAGAAACTTTACATTTCTATGATAGTAAGATACTAGGACTCTATTTTCTTTGCCTTAACACTTGATAATAAAAGAATACTTGAAATATGGAATAATGCTTAATTAGTATGAAAGTGTATGGGAATATATAGGGTGTTTTATAGTACGTATTATATAATGACATAGATAGATTTATGCATAGGTTGTAATAAGACGTATACGTCTTATTATGACCTACTATATTTTTAAAGATTTATATAATAAAGAAAAAATTTTAAACTTAATCTATCAGGGAAAGATATAGTTAACAATCATATTAATCTTATATCGTGTATTGCTACTAGTAGCGACTAGTGTTTTACATGTAAGTTGTTTGTGAATTAATTGATGAGATTTTTGTATAAATGATTAGGTCATGCTATAATAATAAAGATTATAATATACAGTGATTAAGAGGAGGAATTGGAATGGAAGAATTCCAAATGCAATTAGCTGGTCGAACACTTTCTATTGAAACTGGCGAATTGGCAAAACAAGCAAGTGGCGCTGTTATGGTACGATATGGTGATACCGCGGTATTAGTAACAGCAACAGGTTCTAAAGATGCGAAAGATATTGATTTCTTTCCATTAACAGTGGATTATGAAGAAAAAATGTATGCCGTAGGTCGTTTGCCAGGTGGATTTATTAAACGTGAAGCACGTCCACCAGAAAGTGCTATCTTATTTAGTCGCTTAATTGATCGACCAATTCGTCCTTTATTTGATAAAGGTTGCCGTAATGAAGTTCATGTAGTGGCAACAGTTATGTCTGCAGATCCAGATAATGCACCAGAAATTTGTGGTATGATTGGTGCCTCATTAGCATTGGCCATTTCTGATATTCCATGGGCAGGCCCTGTTGCAGGGGTACGAATGGGGCGTGTTAATGGCTCGCTGGTAGTGAATCCAACAGTTGAAGAATTAGCAATCTCAGATTTGAATGTAGTAGTGGCTGGTACAAAAGATGCCATTTTGATGGTTGAAGGTGGCGCCGAAGAAGTCCCAGAAGAAACTTTATTAGAAGTTATTATGGCGGCGCATGAAGAAATTAAAAAAATTGTAGCTTTCCAGGAAGAAGTTATAGCTAAAGTTGGCAAACCTAAACGTGTATTTCCAACAAAAGAGATTTCAGAAGATATAGTGAATGCTGTTAAAGACTATTGCTATGAAGCTTTAGATAAAGCCGTTCGATGTGTCGATAAACAGCAACGTGATATGCAACAAGAGGCTGTATGGAATGATGTGGAAGCTCATTTCACAGATATATATGCAGATGATATGGATCAGGTGCATATGGCGTTTGATAAATTAATTAAAGAAATTGTACGGCATATGATTACGGTGGAAAAAATTCGTCCAGATGGGCGTAAGCTAGATGAAGTACGGCCAATTTCATGCCGCACAGGTCTATTAGCACGTACACATGGATCAGGCCTATTTACACGTGGACAGACACAGGTGTTAAATGTTTGTACATTGGCGCCTCTTTCTGAAAAACAAACAATTGATGGTATTGGCGCTGAAACAGAAAAACGATATATTCATCATTATAATTTCCCATCCTTTTCAGTAGGCGAAACTCGTTCCTCGCGCGGTCCAGGACGTCGTGAAATTGGACATGGTGCCTTGGCGGAACGCGCATTAGTTCCTGTTATTCCATCGGAAGAAGAATTTCCTTATACATTGCGCTTAGTGTCTGAAGTATTAGAATCGAATGGCTCTAGCTCTATGGCATCTGTTTGTGGTAGTACTTTATCGTTAATGGACGCAGGTGTACCTATTAAAGCACCAGTAGCAGGGATTGCAATGGGTCTTGTGACACAAGGTGAACATTATACCATATTGACAGATATTCAAGGTATGGAAGATGCTTTGGGAGATATGGATTTTAAAGTAGCTGGTACTGCTAAAGGCGTTACAGCCATTCAAATGGATATTAAAATTTCTGGTTTGTCCCGTGAAATATTAGAAGAAGCACTACAACAAGCTCATATTGGCCGTATGCATATTATGAACATTATGCTTGATACTATTTCAAAACCTCGTGATACTATGTCACAATGGGCACCACGAATCATTACCATGCAAATTGATCCTGATAAAATTAGAGATGTGATTGGCACAGGTGGTAAAGTGATTCGGAGCATAATTGAAGAAACAGGTGCTAAAATTGATATTGATGATAATGGATTAGTATCCATCGCTTCTGTTGAATCTACTGGTGCAGAGAAAGCTGTAGAAATTATTACTAATATTGTTAAAGAACCTGAAGTGGGCGAGACTTATTTAGGTACTGTTACTCGTTTAATGCAGTTTGGTGCATTTGTAGAAATTTTACCTGGTAAAGAAGGATTAGTTCATATTTCTAAATTAGCTAAAGAACGAGTAGAAAAAGTAGAAGACATTGTTAATGTAGGTGATCAGATTATGGTCAAAGTGATTGAAATTGATGATAAAGGTCGTATTAATTTATCTCGTAAAGACTGTTTGAAATAATATATTTCTGATGACCTCATCGTATGTAAGGAGTTTTGTATGGATATTCGAGGCTTTGAAGTTATATCTAGTTTTGAAGAAAAAAATATTAATCTACCGCAACGTAAGACATCAGAAAGTGCTGGTTATGATATAGAATGTGGTGAAAGTGTTACCATTCAACCAGGTGAAGTGCGATTAGTTGCTACTGGCGTAAAAGCATTTATGAATTATGATGAATATTTAGCAATTCATATACGTTCTAGTATAGCTATTAAACGTCATTTGATGTTGGCAAATTGTACTGGTATTATTGACAGTGATTACTATAATAATGAGGAAAATGAAGGGCATATTCTTATTGGACTTTATAATTTAGGTTCAGAAGCAGTGTCACTGGATAAAGGTGAACGTGTAGCACAGGGAATTTTTTCTAAATACTTATTAACAAATGAAGATGATGCACAAGGCATTCGTAAAGGCGGTATTGGAAGTACAGGAAATAAATAAATAATAATAGCCGTAGGCGTATGCCTATGGCTATTTTCTTATTCCTTATATAAATATATAAAAAGAAAGATGGTATGTATGAGAGATATGATAGAACGAACATTATCATCAGATATGAAATTTGATGGAAAATTGATTAAAGTAACATATGATATGGCAGAGGTAAATGGCAAACAGGCATGGCGTGAAGTAGTACATCATCCAGGTGCTAGTGCGGTGGTAGCCGTAACTGATGACGGAAAAATTGTTATGGAGAAACAATATCGATATGCTTTGCAACAAACATTACTAGAAATACCTGCCGGTAAATTGGATGGTGATGAAGATCCTTTGGCGTGTGCTAAACGAGAGTTGGAGGAAGAAACAGGTTATCGGGCATCGACATGGATTCCTTTGGGAACTATCGCTACTAGTGCAGGATTTTGTAATGAAGTAATTCATTTATATGTAGCTAAAGATTTATCTTCTGGTCAAGTTCATTGGGATGAAGATGAATACGTGGAATTAGAATATTATACAGTAGATGAGTTATTAAGAGTAATTCAGAAAGAACGTATTAAAGATACGAAAACATTATCGGCGTTATTGTTAGCCATGCCGTTTATCAAATAGAGATTCCTATCGGTAGGAGGTGTTATTATGTTTAAACGGATTATTGTATTAGTTATGGATAGTGTAGGAATTGGACATGATCCTAATGCTAAAAAATTTGGTGATGATGGGGCGAATACGTTAGGTCACATCGAAGAAGTTGCGGGCCCTATTTATTGCCCCATGCTGCGATCACTAGGGCTTGAATCTATCGCGGATATGACTAAAACAAACCATAAATCTATGGCAAGAATATATGGAAAAATGCAAGAAGTTAGTGTGGGTAAAGATACAACTAGTGGCCACTGGGAAATGATGGGACATCCAGTAGATACACCGTTTCCTACATTTTATAAAGGGTTTCCTAGTGAATTGATGGAGGCTTTTGAAAGAGAAACTGGTGTTGGTTATTTGGGAAATGAAGTTGCATCAGGTACTGAAATCATTGAACGATTGGGAAAAGAGCATATGGCTACGAAAAAACCTATCGTTTATACGTCAGCAGATTCGGTATTCCAAATTGCCGCCCATGAAGATATTATTCCTCTTGATGAGTTATATGACATATGTCATATTGTTCGTGAAAAGGTATGCATTGGTCCTTATGCAGTAGGACGCGTTATAGCTCGTCCTTTTATTGGTAACTTAGGATCCTTTGAAAGAACCTCTCACCGTCATGATTATAGCCGAATGCCGGAACACACCATGAATCAAGAATTATTACAACGGGCAGGCTATCAAACGATAGCGGTAGGAAAGATTGGTGATATTTATGCTCATGTAGGATGGAGTGCATCGTATCCTACAGAGTCAAATGCACATGGAATGGCAATGGTTTCATATTTATTGAATCATGAATTTACCAATGGATTAATGATGGTTAATCTTGTTGAGTTTGATAGTTTGTATGGTCATCGCCGTAATGTAACAGGATATAAGCGAGCTATTGAAGAATTTGATTGTCAATTGCGAGGGGTTTTACCTTTGCTTGATGAGAGTGATTTATTGTTAATTACAGCAGATCACGGAAATGATCCTACTTGGACTGGCACAGATCATACAAGGGAACGAGTTCCGTTATTAGGATATTCTAAACAATTTACTAAGTCGATTAACGTAGGTGTTAGGTCAACTTTTGCTGATTTAGGCCAAACTATTTTAGATAATTTTAACTGTTCTAGTCCTTACGGAAAAAGTTTTCTACATGAGCTTATAAGAGAATAATTTGATGAAGCGGATAGAAAATCAGAATCGTATGTTATCCTAAAAATGGATTGTTAGTATAATTGGTTATATGAAATCAATACAATTGTTCTTCATTGAGAAATGGTGTTTATGTTTTATATAGTTTATATATGAAATCTTGATGTATGCATATTTATATACTAAGAGAGTGGGTATAACAAATTTTGTTTATCCTAGAACATAGGTAGTTAGTCTGGGATCACTCATATAAGCTATATACCATGTAATAAATCTGATAGTAGATTACAGATATAGGATATACGAAATAGAGGAAAGTTGATTATAGGGCAATCAACTTTCCTCTATTGTTGTTGTATAGATGTGGAAATATTTGGCATATATTGTTTCATTAGTATACTACAGATATAGTAACCAATTAATTTGCATATGTCAGTTAATTGGTTACTATTCACTTATGTCACTATATAGATGATAGTACTTTCATTAAGAAAATACTATCATCTATGGTATCACTGGATCCTATTTATCACGATTTTGTTTGGCTTTCATACATTTAAAACCTATATATAGTAGTATCATCCATATAGGAATTAAATAAGCTGCAGGACGCATGCTATCCATTAAACACATTTCGATTACAATTAGGGCAAGGAAAGCGAGACATATGTAATTGGAAATAGGATAGAATAGAGATTTGAATTTTAGTGTCTCTACAAGACCAGCTTTGATTTTAGCTTTTCTAAACCCTAAATGAGTGATAATGATAGAAAACCATGTCATAATAATGGCCACAACGGTTACTAACAATATATACATAAATACATCTTTAGGAATAATATAATTAAGTGCTACTGCAATTAAGGTAATACCGGATGAGAAGAAAATACCAAGAATTGGTACGCCGTGAACAGATAGATTAGTGAATATTTTGGGAGCTTGTCCATTTTTAGCTAAACTGTATAACATGCGAGAATTAGAATAAATGGCACTATTGTATACAGAAATAGCGGCTACTAAAATTACAAAATTGAAGATATGGGAGGCAGATGTAATGCCTATATCACGGAAAATAGTAACAAATGGACTACCATCTAAACCAATTTGATTCCAAGGAAAGAGGGCGGTTAATACAAGCATAGTGCCTACATAAAATAGTAGAATACGAACAATAACTTCATTGATTGCACGAGGCAGTACTTTTTCAGGACGTTGCACTTCAGCAGCCGTCATACCGATTAATTCTATACCACCAAATGAGAATACTACAATAACTAATGAGGTTAGTAGGCCGTGCCATCCATTAGGTAAGAAACCACCATGGGCCCATAAGTTGCTGAGATTTTGTGGGCAAGGAGTACCATTGGAGAAGAGTAGGTATATGCCCAATATAATCATGGCGATAATAGCACTAATTTTAATAACTGACATGGCTGATTCCATCTCGCCATACATGCGAACATTAATTAAATTAGCTGTAGTGATAACGGCTAGGCAAATAAAAGCAGATAACCATTGGGGCATGTCAGGAAGCCAATAGTTAATATAAATGCCAACAGCAGTTAATTCTGACATGGCACATAATAAGTATAATATATAATAATTCCAACCGGCCATGAAGCCAGAAAACTCACCACAGTATTTTTTTGCAAAATAACTAAACGATCCAGAAACAGGTTCTTCTACGCACATTTCACCGAGCATACGCATAATTAAAAAGATAATAATACTGGCGATTACATAGGAGAGAGAAATAGCGGGGCCCGCCATTTGAATCGATGTGGCAGAACCATAAAAAAGACCCGTCCCAATAGATCCACCAATAGCGATCATTTGTATATGACGATTGGTCAACCCCCGCTGAACTTGATTAGAATTAGAAATTTCTTTTGACATAATATCCCCTATCTACAGATGATTAAGTGTCATCTATGATGTGTATAATATTTGTAAAAAAGCCACAACATTAGAGTGGGAACTCTATGTTATGGCCCTAATGCTTAAAAGATAGAGTATCTTATAAAGCATTTACTTTTGCAGCTAATTTAGATTTTTTTCGAGCTGCTGTATTTTTGTGAAGAATGCCCTTGGAGGCTGCTTTATCAATTACGCTAGTCGCTTGAACTAGTGCTTGTTTAGCATCTTCTACTGCGCCTGCTTGAACAGCTTCAACGGTTTTACGAGTGGCAGTACGAATCTGGGATTTAACAGCAGAGTTTTTTGCACGACGTTCAGCATCCGTTTTTACGCTTCTAATACTGGATTTAATATTTGGCAATTGAGTCACCTCCTTATGTTAATAATACTATACCTAAAGCATTATATCATAGTGCTTTATATTCTGCAATACTTTCAGAGTTGGGTTATATGATATAATAGAAACAAGAAAGTGCGATAATAGACTATAGTTTACTAAGTAAATAAATATTTTCTAGTAAGTTGATGATATATGTAATAATGAGGTGCTATATGAAACAGTTAATGATTATAGATGGTAGTAGTTTGTTGTATCGAGCTTTTTTTGCATTGCCTCCACTAAAGAGTGCGCTAGGCGTGCCAACAAATGCAGTATATGGTTTTTTGACCATGTTGATTAAATTATATGAAGAGATTCATCCTGATTATATAGTGGTAGCTTTTGATAAGGGAAAGGTAACATTTCGTACAGAACTATATACTGACTATAAAGGCAATCGTCCAGAAGCACCTGATGATTTACGGCCTCAATTTGCTTTGATTAGAGAAGTTTTAGAAGCTATGGGGATACGTGTTATTGAACAAGAAGGCTTTGAAGGCGATGATATTATTGGATCATTAAGCAAGATATTTGCTACTCCTGATCTAGGGGTTAAGATTATTACTGGCGATCGCGATACTCTACAATTGGTGAGTGAGCATGCAGATGTGATGCTCACCAAAAAAGGGATTTCTGATATGTTAGAGGTCACTATGAGTACGATGGAATCATTATACGGATATGGACCAGATAAAGTGATAGAAATGAAGGCGTTGATGGGAGATAGTTCTGATAATATTCCAGGTGTACCAGGGGTAGGGGAAAAAACGGCATTAAAATTAATTACGGCGCATCAAACATTAGAAGGTGTATATGACCATATTGATGAAATTAGTGGGAAAAAGTTAAAGGAGAAGTTAATAGATAATAAAGAATTAGCTTTTCTATCGAAGCAACTAGCCACTATTAAAACAGATATGGCGTTAGATGTTACATTAGAAGATTTTACAACTAACTTTCATCTATCAGAAGTAACACCATTGTTTAATCGCTTGGGATTTCATAATCTAATACCTCGTCTTGTAAAAGTCATGGCGCCTAATGAAGTAAGTGGTGATGAGGATTCATTATTTTTTGATAACACCTTAGTACCTGCTATACAATCATTGGAAAGTTCCTCCTTAACAGCGGAATATTATACAGAAAAAGATATTGCTATATATGTACGAACAGATGGCATAGCACCTTTTGAAAAAGCAGTAACTGTGTATTTGTATAATGGAGAAGATGTTATTACTGTTCATGGTGATGATGGTGCAGGTATACAACAAGTGGTAGCGGCACTTCACAAAGCAAATCGCATTATTACGATACAAAGTAAACAGTTGTTAGAAATATTTGATACTGACATGATAGATAAGATTCCTTTGTTTAATGAAACAGGAAAAGCACATGTGCTAGATGTAGCATTAATGGCGTATTTACTTGACCCTACACGTACTAATTATGGAATGCTATATTTGTGTGAACGTTTTAAAGCCCCTATGATTCATGCATCGGGAAATGAACAAGAATTTATATCGATGGTAACATCGTTGTATGCCATGGTATCTACTGCACAAGAGGAAATGATAGCACGTAAGTTGTGGGATTTATATATGACGATTGAATTGCCTTTAGTTAGAACCTTAGCTATTATGGAAAAAAATGGTATATATATTGATCCTATAGCGTTAGATGAAACGCGTCTTAAATTTACTGCAGAACTCGATGTATTGAAAGATGATATATATAAAGAAGCAGGAGAAACATTTAACATTAATTCGCCTAAGCAATTGGGAATTATTTTGTTTGAAAAACTAGGACTACCAGTCATAAAAAAAACTAAGACGGGTTACTCTACTGATGCAGAAGTATTAGAAATGTTGCGACATGAAAGTCCTATTATTGAAAAGATAGTAGCTTATCGCACCGTTGCTAAGTTGGTATCAACCTATTTAGAAGGCCTAGCTGTTCTCATTAATAAAAACACACATCGCATTCATACGCATTTTAATCAAATGGTAACGGCTACAGGTAGACTTAGTAGTTCTGAACCTAATTTACAAAATATACCAGTTCGTACGGAAAAGGGGAAAGAAATTCGAGCTTTATTTTTGCCAGGTGAGGGATATGATATATTGGTTAGTGCTGACTATTCACAAATTGAGCTACGCATATTAGCTCATTTATCAGGAGATGAGGCACTTATCCAGGCTTTCAAGGATGGTGCTGATATTCATAGATTTACAGCTGCAGAGGTGCTAGGTAAAAAACCTGAAGATGTTACAAGTTTAGAACGATCTCATGCCAAAGCAGTTAATTTTGGGATTATTTACGGCATTAGTGATTTTGGATTATCTAGAGATTTAGGCATTACTCGACAGGAGGCAAAAAAATATATTGATTTATATTATCAACGGTATCCTAACATCAAAAAATATATGAATTCAGTAATTCAACAAGCACATGAAACTGGTGAAGTACGTACAATGTTTGGTCGCCTTCGTCAATTAGATGACATTAATAGTAAAAACTTTAATCGTCGATCCTTTGCAGAACGAACAGCTATGAATACACCTATCCAAGGGACCGCAGCGGATATTATTAAGATTGCCATGAATCGTGTTGAACAAGAGTTAGAAAAGGGTAAGTTTGCATCACGTTTATTATTACAAGTGCATGATGAATTAGTGTTAGAGGTAAAACAATCAGAAGAACAAGCGATTGTAGAATTACTACGTTCTGTTATGGAACATGTAGTGTCCTTACAAGTACCATTAATTGTAGATATTCATAGTGCTAGAAATTGGGCGCTTGTAAAATAGCTGTTTATAAGGATAAGGTGATAGTATGTATAAAATTGGCTTAACAGGAGGCATTGCGGCAGGGAAAAGTACTGTTTTAAACTGGTTATTGACACATGATATAGCAACTGTTGATGCGGATGTTGTAGCACGGCAAGTCGTAGAACCACATACACCTGGGCTAGAGGCTGTTGTAGCAGCATTTGGAAAAGATATAGTGAGAAATGATGGCACATTAAATCGTGAAGAATTGGGGGCTATTGTATTTCGAGATGAAGATAAACGACATCAATTAAATACAATACTTCATACATATATTTACGAAAAGATGATGGACTTAACTGCTGAGTATGAAGCGAAGGGATATGAGACTATTATTTATGATATTCCTCTACTTATTGAAACTGGATGGGTTACTATGATGGATGAAATTTGGCTTGTCTATGTGGATTATGATGTGCAGTTAGCAAGGTTAATGGAGAGAAACGGTTATACCCAAGAACAGGCTAAAGCGCGTATTGATAGTCAAATGCCGTTAGCAGATAAGAAAAAATATGCTCAGGTTATCATTGATAATAATGGTAGTGAGCGTGATTTGTATGAACAATTAAATGAACTGTGGAGAAAAGAATGTCATAGATTTGTAAGGAGAAAATAAGTGCGTGGTAATACTTTCTTAGCGTGGGTTATTATTATTGTGTCGATTGGTTATTTCGTGCATATTGAACCGTATATGGCTAGACATTATGCGTATCCTTTTATGTATCGAGACGTAGTTGAACAAGAAGCAATCGAGAATCATGTGCCAGCTTCATTAATTGCAGGGATTATTTTAGCAGAAAGCAAGTTTAAAGAAGAAGCAACATCAGACAGAGGGGCTGTAGGATTGATGCAGTTAATGCCCGATACGGCTCTTTGGATCGGCAAGGAGTTAAACCAATCAGAATTATCTGAAAATGATATTAAAAATCCTAAGGTGAATATAAAATTAGGAACTTGGTATATAGCACATTTGTTAGAGGAGTATCATGATAATGAAATTTTAGCATTAGCAGCTTATAATGCGGGGCGTGGACATGTGGATGATTGGATGAAAGAAAATGGATGGGATTATGAGTTTTCTAATATTCGCGATATTCCTTTCCCAGAAACACGAAAATATGTAGAAATGGTACTGGCCTATCAAAAGCAATATGAAGTGTTATATCCGCTAGAAAGGAATTAGTCAGATATGGATAAAATTATTGAGGAATGCGCAAAATTAGATTATGCGTGGCTTCCATCGACTGTGGGAGATTTTTCTTTAACAATTGATACATGTATAGATGGTGATTTTTATCGTTTATTTCATTATCAAAATCAAGCTGGATGGCGATGGGAAGCATTATATGATAAAGAAGTTGAAGATTATACAGTTCATATCGTGATGCCTCTATTTTCATTTGTGGATATCAATTTTATAAAAACAAAAATCAGTGAATTTTGGCATATCTTGCAAGAACGTATGGTACAAGAAATGGAAGGCTTATTTATAAGCCCAGAGAATAGGTTTACCTATCAATATCGGAAAAAAGGATTGGTTAATTGGGATTTTTCTAAGTATTTACCATCTTCGGTAGGACCATTTACATGTGATATTACCCCTAGTAATGCGATTAAAATGATTAATGGTTCATATATTATTGCAGAATATAAAGATAGTACTAATAAAAATGGGTTGCTATTATTCTATAACGTTTTTCGTGATGAATTTTTTGCCGAATTACGACATCATAATTATCCAGAAATTAATCATGATCTTGATGCAGATAGCATTGCAGCATTAGAAGTAGCATTAGATACGTCATTAATTACTGTGTTAAGAGAATTAGAAAATCGCTTATAAAGTAGTAGCCTATGTAGTATGCTATGAGTACATTTTGATATAGTAAACTACTATCGTTTATTAATTGTGGAAAAGTACGAGTGAGTTTTTAGCAAGTCATTTGCGTTCCTATCTATTTTTATATCTATGTAGACAATACTTGTAATATTACGATATTAATGCTATAATAAAGGCAACTTTTATATGTGAATTTTAAAAGAGTGGGCAATAGCTCACTCTTTACTTTATGCTAGGGAGGTGATAGTTGTGAAGAAACAAGATATAGAGGAGTTAGTATCTGCCATTGTTGAGAATATTATAGAAGGCACAACGATGGAGTTGGTTGACGTAGAATATGTTAGAGAACGTGACTGGTATTTACGTGTATACTTAGATAAGGAGACCGGCATTGATTTAGACGATTGTCAGATGGTAAGTGAAAAACTTAGCGAAGAATTGGACAAACAAGATCCAATCGAAGAAAATTATCTTTTAGAAGTGTCTTCTCCGGGCCTCGATAGAGTATTAAAAAAAGATAAAGATTTGATTCGTTATAATGGAAGAGAAGTAGACGTACAGTTATTTAAACCGGTGAATGGTAATAAGCACTATGTAGGTATATTGCATGGTTTTGATGAGGACACAATTGTTATTATTATTGATGAGAGGGTTATAGCATTAGAAAGAAAAACAATTGCACAGATTAGATTACACCTTGATTTTTAAATATATTATATAGTTATGGAGGAATTGTAGTGAGTCAAGAACTAATACAAGCAGTGTTGGTATTAACAAAACAACGTGGTTTTTCGCCAGAGGTGATTTTTGAATCTTTAGAGGCTGCTTTATTGCAGGCTTATCGCAGAGAACTAAATGCTAACCCAGAAGCCTATGTGGAATTAAATCGAGAAACAGGGGAATATAAGGTATTTGCTAAAAAGAAAGTGGTTACTGATGTAGAGAATGAAGAAAGTGAAATTTCTCTACAAGAGGCACGTCATCATTACGATGTACGTCATGATATAGGTGATGTAATAAAAGTAGATGTAACACCTAAAAACTTTGGACGCAGTGCGGCTCATACGGCAAAACAAATGCTAATTCAGCGCCTAAAAGAAGCGGAACGCAGTGTTGTTTTTGAAGAATTTTCTAGTCGAGAAGGAGATATTATTACCGGTACTATTCAACGAGTTGATGGGAAAAATGTCTTTATTGATTTAGGAAAAACAGAAGCAATTTTACCACCTACAGAACAAATTAGTACAGAAACCTATGTAGAAGGCCAGCGTATTAAATGCTATATAGTAGAAGTTAAGAAAACGAATAAGGGTCCACAAATTATGATTTCGCGTACTCATCCAGGCTTGTTAAAACGCTTGTTTGAGTTGGAAGTGCCTGAAATTTATGAAGGGGTAGTGGAATTAAAATCAGTAGCTCGAGAACCGGGTCAACGATCGAAAATCGCGGTCACATCTAGAGATGAAAATATTGATCCTGTAGGGGCATGTGTAGGGCCTAAGGGGCAACGGGTACAAAATATTGTTGATGAATTGCATGATGAAAAAATTGATATTGTAAAATGGGATGAAGACCCAGTAGTATATATTGCAAACTCATTAAGCCCTGCCAAAGTGATATCTGTAGATGTTGATTTAGAAGAGAAAACATCACGAGTTATTGTCCCTGACTATCAACTTTCATTGGCTATTGGTAAATCGGGACAAAATGCACGATTAGCAGCTAAATTGACAAATTGGAAAATCGATATAAAAAGTGAAAGTCAAGCTGCAGAAGAAGATGATAGTATTACTGAAGAAAATGTATTAGTTGATTTTGCAGAAGGTGATGCTTAATGAAAAAGAAATCTCAACCTATGCGTTTGTGTATAGGCTGTGGTGAATCTAAAAATAAGCGGGATTTGTTACGTATAGTTATGAGTCCTAATGGCACTGTGTCTATTGATAGAACTGGTAAAGCCGCAGGCCGTGGTGCTTATATTTGTCCTAACAGTATGTGTTTTGAAGCAGCCTATACAGGTAAACGTTTAGAAAAATCATTTAAACGGGCTATATCAAAAGATGTATATGATACATTGAAAGATGATTTAGGATATGAATGAAATTAAAATAGTTAATTTATTAGGCTTAGCACAACGAGCGGGAGAGCTGCAGTCAGGTGACTTTATTGTAGAGAAAGCTGTCAAGAAAAGAACCGTCAAGTTACTAGTGATGGCAACGGATTGTGCAGCTAATAATGAAAAAAAGTATGAAGAATTAACTAAGAAATATAATATTCCAATGCGAAAAATTCTAACAAAAGAGCAGTTGGGACATGCCATCGGTAAGGAGCTACGAGTCGTATTGGCTATTAATGATGATGGTTTTGCTAAGGCATTATTAAAGGAAATCGGTGAAATATGAGTTAAGGGGGTATGTAGATGTCTAAAAAAAGAGTACATGAAGTAGCAAAAGAAATGGGTATTGACACAAAAAAAGTTATGGCTATTTTAGAGCAACATAACATTCAAGTTAAAAGTGTATTGAGTGGTATTGATGATGTTGCTTATGAAACGGTAAAAAAAGCACTTTCACCTAAAACAACAGAAAGAGTTAGCCATACACAAGAAAATCATGTAACTACTCATCATAAACAAGAAAGTAATAAATCTCATAAAAAAGAGGTTCAAAAAAATCAGAAGCATGATGATGAACATGATGGCAGAGTAGTTCAAAATACGGATAAAGTAGCACATCAAAAACATACTCATATGGATAAAGCTGAGGGAAAAGTTAATCATTCAGCACACAGTCACACTAAACATATTCATAATGAGAAAAATAGTAATAATCATAATGAACGTAATGAACGTAATGAACGTAATGATCGTAATGATCGACGGAATAAGAAGAAAAATAATTCAAAGGGCAGAGTACAGTCATTATTATCTACATCGATTGCTAAAAATAAAAATCGTGTAAAACAACGTAATGAACAAAATATTCGTCATAAAGAAGAAGAACGTCGTAAAGCAGAAGCCGCTATTGCTACATCCATTGAATTAAGTGGTTCTTTAACAGTTAAAGAATTAGCAGAGAAGATGGGGCGTGAAGTTAGCGAAATTATTAAGAAGTTGATGTTGCTAGGAGTTATGGCCACCATTAATCAAGAAATTGATATGGAAACAGCTACAATCGTAGCAGAAGATTTTGGTGTAGAAGTTGTAGAAGTTGAACCTGAAGAGGATCCAACTGATATTGTTGATATTGAAGATGCACCAGAAACGTTACAACCACGACCACCAGTTGTCACTATTATGGGTCATGTTGACCATGGTAAGACATCTTTGTTAGATGTTATTCGACAAACGAATGTTACTTCTACAGAAGCTGGTGGCATCACTCAACATATTGGGGCGTATCAAGTTCGTTATAAAGGAAATAAAGTTACTTTCTTAGATACTCCAGGTCACGAAGCGTTTACAGCGATGCGTTTACGTGGGGCCAAATCTACTGATATTGCTGTATTAGTTGTAGCAGCTGATGATGGTGTTATGCCACAAACTGTAGAGGCTATTAATCATGCTAAGTCAGCAGAAGTGCCTATCATTGTGGCGATTAATAAAATGGATAAACCAGGAGCTAACCCAGACCATGTGAAGCAGCAATTATCTGAACATGGCTTATTGCCAGAAGAATGGGGCGGCGATGTTATTATGGTTCCTGTATCTGCTAAGAAACGAGAAGGTATTGATGATTTATTAGAAAATATTCTTCTTGTAGCAGAAGTGATGGAATTGAAAGCAAATCCAAATCGACATGCACAAGGTGTTGTTATTGAAGCTCAGTTGGATAAAGGGCGCGGTCCAGTTTGCACAATGTTGGTGCAAAAAGGATCTTTGCGTGTAGGTGATACTATTTTAGCAGGTACTGCTTATGGTAAAGTGCGTGCTATGACAAATGAACGGGGCGAAAAAGTAAAAGTAGCACGGCCTTCAATGCCAGTGGAAATTCTTGGTTTGTCCGATGTACCATTAGCTGGTGAAGTAATGGTATCCGTTGATGATAATGAAGCAAGAACAATTGCAGAAAAACGTATTGCAAAACAGAGAGCTGAAGAAGCAAAAGCATCACATAAGATTTCTTTAGATGATATTTTCCAACAAATTAAAGAAGGGGAAATGTCTGATTTAAATATTATCATTAAAGCCGATGTACAAGGGTCTGTGGAAGCATTACGTCAATCATTAGAAAGCATTAAAAATGATCAAGTTCGTATTGTTATCGTTCATGCTGCAGTAGGGACTATTAATGAATCTGATATTATGTTAGCCTCTGCGTCCAATGCAATTATTCTTGGATTCAATGTTCGCCCAGATGCAGTCGTTCGCAATGCGGCAGAAAAAGAAAAAGTAGACTTACGGACATATCGTGTTATTTATGATGCAATTAATGACGTTGAATCGGCTATGGTTGGGATGTTGGCGCCTGAATTTAAAGAAGTTATAGTTGGTCGTGCTGATGTACGCCAAGTTATTTCTACACCAAAAGCAATAGTAGCAGGCTGTTTTGTTACAGAAGGCCGCATTACTAATGACTCTGAAATCCGTTTAATTCGCGATGGTATTGTAGTTCATGAAGGTAAAGTTGATTCTTTACGACGTTTTAAGGACGAAGTGAAGGAAGTGAAGGCTACATTTGAATGTGGTATTTCTATCGAAGGGTATCGTGATATTAAAGAAGGCGATGTTATTGAAGCCTTTCTGATGGAAGAAATTAAACCTACATTATAGGAGGTTTTATATGAGTGATGTACGAGTAAGAAAATTACAACAATTTATAAAGCAAGAAGTGAGTGGCATGCTAATGCGTGGATTAAAAGATCCACGTATTGGTTTTACTACCGTTACTGATGTAGAAGTGACTGGTGATTTGCGACAGGCTACTATCTATGTGAGTTTATTTGGTGATGAAACGGCTAAAGCGGAAACATTACGAGCTTTGCAACATGCTAGTGGACATATACGGTCTGAACTTGGAAAAGTATTACATCTAAGATATACTCCAGAAATTTTATTTGACCAGGATACTTCGCTCGATTACAGTATGCATATTGAATCTATTTTACAAACCATTAAGAAAGACGAGTCTAACAATGAGTAAGATTACTATATCAGAACTTCATCAAGCTATTAAGCAAGCACAGACTATTATTCTTACGGTACATGTTCATCCTGATGGAGATGCCTTAGGGTCTATGTTATCAATGTATGAAACATTATTACAACAAGGAAAAGATGTAGTTATGGTAGTAGATGATAGCATTCCTATAAAATATAAATTTTTGGATCATGTGGATGCCATTTATCATGTAAATGACTATGTACAATCTCATAGAGCAGATATGTTACTGGTGCTAGACGCAAGTACGTATGAACGGATTGGTCGAGTTGGAGAACTTTCGTACGCAACGATATATAATATTGATCATCACGTATCTAATACAAATTTTGCAGATGGATTATATTTGCAAACTAATTTTGCAGCCACAGGAGAAATTCTGACCTATCTTTACAAAGAATGGAATTGGAAAATTACTCCATCCATGGCTAATGCACTATATATGGCTATTGCTACAGATTGTGGATTCTTCAAGTTTAGTAATACTACAGGACATACGTTGGCGATGGCAGCTTATTGTGTTGATTGTGGTGCTATGCCACATATCGTATCAGAAGCGATTGAATCAACGACGATAGAGCGTATTGAAATTACTAAATTGGCGATGCAAACGATTTCATTTTATAAAAATGGAACCGTTGCAACGATAGAGTTACATCAAGAGGCTATGAAAACATTAGGCAATGATACAGATGGTTTTGTAGATCTTATTCGAAATATTAATTCAGTGGATATTGCTATTTTATTAAAAGCACAAGATGATACGACGACTCGAGTTAGCCTACGGTCTAAACAAACTGATGTTAATGCTATTGCTAATCATTTTGGTGGCGGAGGACATATACGTGCAGCAGGATGCACTATTTCTGCCTCATTGGAAGAAGCTAAACGTAAGTTATTACAGGTAATTGATTAATGGACGGAGTACTTGCATTTTTTAAACCCCCTGGAATTACTAGTCATGATGCTATTGGCATTTGTCGACGTATTCTAAAAGAACGAAAAATTGGACATAGTGGGACATTAGATCCACTAGCGTATGGGGTGTTACCTATTTTTGTGGGGAAAGCAACAAGGTTAATTGAATATACGAATGACTTAGAAAAAACATATGTAGCAGAAGGCATGTTTGGTCATTTTACTGATACAGAAGATAGTTCTGGAGTGCCTATAGAATCTATGATTAAGGTAAGTAATTATATTCCTACAATGAAAGAGTTGGAGACTGTTTGTCACAAATTTTTAGGCGTATCTCAGCAGCGACCATCTTCTTATTCAGCGATTAAAGTGAACGGTGTACGTGCCTATGAATTAGCGCGAGCTGGTAAGACAGTAACATTGCCTGAACGGACAATTACTATTTTTAATATACAATTATTGGCCTATCAGTATCCCTATTTTACGCTTCGCGTTACCTGCTCATCAGGTACTTATATACGTTCCCTGTTGAGAGATATCTTTTTACAGGTAGGTATTCCAGGCACGATGACACAGTTGGCACGTACACAAGTAGGCTCTTATAAAATAGCAGATACTGTTACGGCAGAAGAGTTGATGTTGCAGACTGATGCAGCTTTATTACCCGTAGATTCTTGTGTATCTTTTCTTGATACAATTACTATTGATAACAGAGAACTATTAGATTTAACGCAAGGAAAACAGTTAGGCATTACTAAACATTTTGCCCATACACAAGTAGGTACATGTTATCGAGTATATTCACCGAAAGGCTTTTTGGGATTAGCTCGACGGACAAAGGATAGTATTAAAGTGGAAAAAAATATATTTTTATAAAAGGGCTATTATGAGAATTATTCATTCTTTTGAAGAATTACATGAGATACAACATAATATAGTTATTGCATTAGGTACTTTTGATGGTATTCATATAGGACATCGTGCTGTTATCAATCATGCTAAACAAATTGCTACTTCTCATGATGCAGTGCTTGTAGTGGTTACTTTTGAAGCACATCCATTATCCATTTTATCCCCAAGTCATGCACCTAAATCACTGGCGTTAAAGGAAACGATGTATGCAGTTCTTGATGAGCTTGGAGTGCAGTATGTAGTATCATTGCCGATGACCATAGATTTACTACGGATGTCAGCTCATGATTTCATGGAAGCATTGTCGATACAAAATAATTTGTTAGCTGTCGTTGTAGGCGAAAATTATACGTATGGAGCAAAGGGACTTGGTAATGTTACTACGTTGCAGAGTTACTTTACAGGTACGATGACAACTGTATATGTCGAACCATTAAGCAAGTGGCATAATTCTGATACGCCTATTTCTAGCACCGTTATACGAGACGCTATTAGTTGTGGACAAATCGAATATGCTAACGAATTACTCGGCAGGGCCTATTCTTTTACAGGAACGGTTATTAAAGGTGATCAGCGAGGTCGTACATTGGGTTTTCCTACATTAAATTTCTTATTTCCTTCATGTATGGTAACACCAATGGATGGCGTATATGCAAATCGTGTGTGCATAAAAGGTACATGGTATAATGGAGTAGGTAATATTGGAGATAATCCTACTTTTTTAAATCAATATCATCGTTGTGAAGTTCATGTATTTGATTTTGATCAATCTGTGTATGGAGAAACCGTTATGGTTGAGTTTATTGCTTTTTTGCGAGGAGAAGAAAAGTTTGATAGTTTATCTGCTTTGATAGAGCAGATGAAGCTAGATGAAGAAAAAGCATTACGTATTTTAGCTGATAAGAATTTTATCTAAGGGGATATAAGAATAGTTATATGCTTTTACTGTGGAGAATTATTTTATCATAGCATAAAGGTTATATCTTTGTTGTGGCAAAGATAGAGTGTATAAAATAGTGGTAGAGAGAAAGTTTGGCTCTCTACTATTTTTTTATGCTATACTATCAGTGTATGATAAAGGAGACTTTTAGTCATTGGTAGAAGTTACTATATAGAAGGTACATGAAGAGGTGTAATCATGGATTTACAAGAAGCAAGAAATAAAATTGATGCTATAGATACCATACTAGCTAATACATATGCAGAACGATTAAAAATTGTATTGGACATTGCTAAATATAAAGATGAACATCATTTGCCAATCACTGATGACAGTAGAGATCGGGAAATTGTGAAAAAACAATCTGATGCGTGTACAGATGAATCGATAAAGGTGTATATTGAAGAATATTTAGAATCTGTTATTGCGATTAGTAATAAGTTTTTAAAGAATCATATGCGGCAACATATTTTCTTAATTGGTATGCCAGGAGCTGGTAAGACTACGGTAGGCAAAGCATTAGCTCAGGAACAAGGATTAGAATTTTTTGATGTAGATGCAGAAATTCAAGAAAAAACTGGTAAATCGATTCAGAATATTATCATTCATGATGGAGAAGATACATTTAGACAATATGAATATGATGTCATTAGTGCTATCATTGCTGACAAAAACCCAAGTGTTATTGCTACAGGTGGTGGGACTGTATTATCAGAAAAAACAGTTCAGCTTATGAGAGAGAATGGCTTTGTTGTATTTATTCATCGTAATGTTAAGCAAATTCTTGATGATTTAGATATGGAAATTCGCCCGTTATTAAAAGAAAGTATTGAGTATATTTTCCGACTATATGAAGAACGATATCCATTATATGAAAAAGTTGGTCATATTAAAATTGAAAATTCTAGTAATGTATCAGATACAGTAGCAGCTATTGTTAAAGCATTACCTATGTCAGAATCATGATAGAATCAATTAGAGGTTTTGTATATCGGCTCATTTATAGTAATACGACTAATACGTATTGTGTGTTTCGATTGCGTGATTATAATGATGAATACGTTACTTGTACTGGTAAATTTGAGGCTCCTAGAGAAGGCGATGATATTGAATTATCAGGACGTTATAGGGAGCATGAAAAATATGGTTTTCAATTTGAAGCTATAGCAATAGAGAAATTAAAACCAGATAACTTAGGCACCGCAAAACAATATTTATTTAATCTAGGGGTTAAAGGATTAGGAGAAAAATCAGTTGAAAAAATAATAGACTATTTTGGCGAGGCCTTATTAGAGTTATTAAAATCTAACAATCCCAAAGAAATTAAGGACGTACCAGGGCTAAGAAATTCCATTAAAAATGAATTGTATAATACTTTATTAGGAGAAGGCATGTTATCAGAACTTACGAAGTTCTTTGAAGAGCATGGTATTAGTGGGAAATGGAGCCGATTAGTATATACATTTTATGGGGCATCAGCGATACAGGTGTTGGAAAATAATCCGTATTCCTTATTGCAAATAGCTAATGATATTACATTCAATGTAGTAGATACATTGGCAAGTAATTTAGGGTTGGAAGGGAATGATACACGACGCATTGAAGCGGGGATATCTTGGATTTTACAGAACATTTCTAATTATGGACACACCTGTTTACCTGTAGATGAGTTAATTCAGAAAGCATCTGACTTATTGATTGGGTATGCTGATGAAATAGCTGATTATATTGAAGAATTAATCGATATAGGGCAGATATGTGCTACCAATGAGTCAGGTATTTTATATGTATATCCACCAGAGTTATATGTAGCAGAATATGAAAGTGTAGAAAAAACTAAACGATTATTGCAGCACAGTGCTCCTATTAGTTTAGACTATGAAGAGTTTATTCAGAATTTCGAAACAACGAATCATATTTTATTGGGAGAGGATCAAAAGGAAGCGATTACACTTGCTTTTACAGAGCAATTCTCTCTTATTACCGGTGGACCAGGTACAGGGAAAACAACAATTATTAAAACATTAGTAGAGGGGTTTCAATTAGCTGGTGAACATCGCATTGTACTATGTGCGCCTACAGGACGTGCTGCTAAGCGGCTTACAGAAGCTACAGATTATGAAGCTACTACGATTCATAGATTATTATTGCCAGTTCAAGGCAGTGACTCCTATGATTTTATGAAAAATGAAGAAGATCCATTAGAGGCAGATGTGGTTATTATTGATGAAGCATCTATGCTAAATGTGAGATTATATTATTCTTTATTAAATGCGATTCCTGAAGAGGCAAGAATTATAATTATTGGTGACGTGAATCAGTTGCCACCGATAGGTGCTGGTTTTGTACTAAAAGATTTATTAGATAGCGGTATAGTCCCTTTTACAAAGCTATATAGGATATATCGACAGGATTCAGGTAATAGTATTATTTCTAATGCCTATAGAATTAATCAAGGGGAGATGCCTACATTATCATCGGAAGGAGAATTTATCTTTATTACTGTATCTAATTTGCCGGAATTGATGAATACAATAGCTACTATATATGAAAAAGAAAAGGAAATAGTACATGATGAACTAGACTTGCAGATTATTTCTCCTATGCGACGTGGTCAGGCTGGTAGTCTTGCGATTTCTAAGCATATACAAAATATTGTAAATCCGTCATCATCTATGAAACCAGATATAAAAGTAAATGGTATTATATATCGAGTAGGTGATAAGGTCATTCAAGTAATTAATAATTATGAGTTAGAAGTATTTAATGGTGATATAGGAATTATTTTTGGGATTTCTAAAACAGATATATTAATTCGTTTTATTCATAAAGAGGTACGACTTTCTATTGATGAAGCGACTATGATTATGCCTGCTTATGCTATTACTGTTCATAAGAGTCAAGGTAGCGAATATGGTACAGTTATCATTCCTTTTATCCCTAATTATGGTGGTATGTTGCAGAGAAACCTATTATATACAGCGGTTACTCGTGCAAAGAATAAAGTAGTACTTGTAGGCACCAGTAGTGCTATTGAAAGGGCAGTTCATTCTGTTAGCACAGATAATCGATATACTTTATTTAAGGAGCGATTACAGGGCCTTTGTGAATAGAGCTTTAGATTAGTATGTTAATTATTTATAGTATTACTTATTAGATAGACTTTATTTGTAATAGGTAATCATACTATTTTTAAGTAGCATTTTAGTAATGATGGAAGACTATAGCGTAAGTAGTGTAAAACATTATTTTATATTAGTGAAGCATTCGTAGATGATTATGATCGGGATATGATGGTTATTTAGATAAAAAATAGAAATATAAAATGATATAGAGTATGGCCATAATAAATAGCAAAATATAGTAAGTATGGTGTCTTACATCATGAATAGGGAGATATATATATGCTAGATATACTTTGGAGTTACTTATTTCCACCTGTTTGCCCTCATTGCGGCACACCTGTTGCGGCAGAAGGCGTTTGGTGTGAAAGTTGTTATCAAGAATTATTACATATTCACTCGATTGATATGCCTTGGGGGTCACCTGTGGATCGAGTTTGGGTATTAGCGCATTATGATGGAGGTATTAAATCTATTCTACATGATATTAAATTTAATCATCAAAAGAAGCAGTCCAAATGGGCTGCTTCTTTTTTGCAATCCTTTTCTTTGCAATTAGCAGCATGTAGTATAGAGCCAGATATAGTAGTGCCAGTGCCTAGTAGTGATGAAAAAATAGAAGAAAGAGGCTATAATCAAGTTGATATATTATTTAAAGAGTGGGTTAGGGAGTTATGGATAAGGAAGGGAAGACGTTATTGGCAATGGTGCGATTGTTTAACTAAAATAGATACGGGAAAGTCGATGTGGGAGTTGACGAAAAACGAAAGATCTACGAACGTACTACATACATTTAGATTATTAAAAGACTATAGTGATTGTTCTAAGATACAAGGAAAAAATATCCTTATTGTAGATGATATTTACACTACTGGTGCTACTATAGAGGCAGTAGCCACTATTCTTAAAGACGGAGATGCGCATAGTATTCAAGCTCTTACATTGGCTAGTGGAAGTTTTTAATATAGCTGTTTTTATTAGCATAGTGTGAATGGAAAGAAAAAAATCACCTAATCTATGTATGTATAGAATTAATCTAATACTACAAAATAAAAGGTGATTTGTACTAGTACAGTATTTTATATAGTTGTTATTATCCTAATACTGTAATAAAGGCCTTTACAATATCTGGATCGAATAAAATACCAGAAGCGCTAAATAATTCCTGAATTGCTTCTTTTTTAGTTTTAACCCAACATTCACTAGAAGGATTTATGACAGAGTCGTAATAATCAGCCACAGCAATAATTCTAGCACCTAGTGGTATATTAGCACCGCGTAGATGTTTTGGATAGCCAGCGCCGTCCCAGCGTTCATGATGATAGCGAATATAGGGTAATATTTGCTGACAACACGGATAGTTCTCTATCATATTAGCACCATTCACAGGATGTTGTTTATATTTTGCTAGTTCTTGTCGATTTAAGTAGGGTGCTTTTTGTAATACTGCATTCGGGATTATAAGTAATCCCACATCATGTAATAAGGCGGCATGTCGTATTTGTTCTATTTCGTTATAAGGCAATCCTAATTTAGCAGCAATACTTACTGCATAATTAGCTACTTGTAGTGAATGTGTATATAGATGTTGATTTTTCATTTGAATCATTTGCAATAATTGTGCACTGATAGCCTCTAAACTATCTTGTTCAAGTTCATACAGACCTGATGGCTGCATCAATGACAACATAAACATATAACGATCCCCCTTTAACTAACAATAGAAATTATTATCATCATATCATATACAGATACGTACTTGTATATGTTACGGTTCATTGTATGATGAATAGTTTACTTTTAATCCGTTCTAACCTTACAGTATTCGTATTATATAACAAATTAAGTATTTTGTGTATAGATTATATGTACGATAAAAAGATGAGGTATCTCAAAAAAATATAATAAAAAACTTGATTTTTTGAGATTACCTTATTGATAAGGTTTTTTAAAGTGGATTTTCCTTAGTAACAAAAAAGCAAGTTTTTTTTATATCAGTTCTATGCTTTTTTTATATAGTTAACCAGAATATTTTTGATTTTTGATGGATTATATTGAATGTGGTCTAAGATATAGCAATATATTACGGATATATATTATATATCATTATATGTATTCACAATAGCATTCTATTTTGTATATTCTATATAAAAAACTATTAGTTAGAGTCTTATGATTTTTTTTTATTTTATAGTTCTTGTTATATCGTTTTATAATAGCCTTGTAAATTATTAGGATAAGTATTTTAGCTAGAACAACTTAACACTTAATAAGTATTATAATCATTATAGGAGGTCTGTATGGAAATTATTTTAGGATTTATTGTACTTTTACTGTGTTTATTATTTGGTGTTCGTCATGGAGGATTAGGTTTAGCTGTTATTAGTGGTATTGGTCTTACTATTTTTACGTTTGTTTTCGGCTATAAGCCTGGCAAACCACCAGTAGATGTTATGTTAATTATTTTAGCAGTTGTTACTTGTGCTGGTTTTCTACAAACATCTGGTGGCTTAACGGTTATGCTAAAATATGCAGAAAAGTTTTTGCGTAATAATCCTAAGCATGTTACAATTTTTGCTCCATTAACCACATGGTTCTTAACTATTTTGTGTGGTACTGGGCATGTAGTGTATACTATGTTTCCCATTATTTATGATATAGCTATTAAGCAAGGCATTCGACCAGAACGGCCTATGGCTGTTGCATCAGTAGCCTCACAAATGGCTATCTGTGCATCTCCCGTATCTGTTGCAGTAGTATCTATGGCGGCTTTTTTTGTGGCTGCAGGATATGACTACTCTGTATTACAAATATTATCAGTATCAATACCTGCCACAGGTTGTGGAGTGTTATTAGCTGCATTATGGAGTTATAGACGAGGAAAAGACTTAGATAAAGATCCTGCTTTTCAGGCCTTGATTGCGGATAAAGAAAACAAAGAATATGTATATGGTGATAGTGAAACACTTGTCGATAAGGAGTTGCCAAGATCGTATCATTGGGCGATGTATATATTTTTAGTTGGTATTATTGTGATTGCTGCATTAGGTAATTTGCCATCTTTTTTACCTCATTTTGTAGATAAAACAGGGGCTAGTAAGCCAATTTCTATGGTTGTTGTCATACAAATGGTAATGCTTTTAGTATCGGCGTTGATATTAATTGTTACTAAAATTAAAGCAAAAGATGTAGGAAATTGCCAAGTCTTTAAATCTGGTATTGTTGCACTAGTATCAGTATATGGTGTTGCTTGGATGGCAGATACGTATTTTTCAAATCATATGACTATTTTAAAAGAGGTATTAGGTGTAGCCGTACAATCATATCCTTGGGCCTATGCCATATTAGTATTCTTTACGTCAAAATTAGTTAATTCGCAAGGTGCAGCCATAGCTATTGTAGTACCGATGGCGTTACATGTAGGGATGGATCCAATCTTAGTAATATCTTTTATTTCTGCTTGTTATGGATATTTTTTCCTACCTACGTATCCATCTGATTTAGCATGTATTGGGTTTGATAGATCCGGAACAACACGAATCGGTAAATATATTTTAAATCATAGTTTTATGATTCCTGGTTTAATAGGGGTAATTTCTGGTTGTTGTGTGGGCTACGTGATTGCACATATTATTTTGTAATAAAATTATATAGATATATAAGCTTTTCCGAGATATGTAATCTACATTATATATTTTGGGAAAGCTTTTTTATAGTTTCTTTTATTGATGTGCTATAAAAGTATTAATGAGTAACTTAGAATTGCTATAAGTATGGTATAATAAAAAGTAATTTCAATTTAAATAAGGAGCGTATTGTGAGAATTATAGGAATTGATCCAGGAACAGCGATTTGTGGATATGGTGTCATTGATGTACAGGGAAGCAAGATAAAGCCTGTGGCCTACGGTGCTATTACGACAACACCTGAATTTACAGATGCGCAACGGTTAGAAATAGTATTTAATGATTTAACTACGATTCTAGAAACATATAAGCCTGATAAATTTGGGGTAGAGCAATTATTTTTTAATAGAAATGTTACGACAGCCATTACGGTTGGCCAGGCACGTGGTGTTATTTTATTAGCCGCAGAGAAAAAACATATCCCTATTTATGAATATACACCGTTACAAATTAAACAAGCTGTAGTTGGCTATGGCAAAGCTAGCAAAGATCAAGTTACGTATATGACGATGAATATTTTGGGAATTCGTGAAAAAATAAAGCCAGATGATACGGCTGATGCATTAGCTGTAGCGATTTGTACAGCTCATAGTTCCCATCGAGATAGATTAACAAGGACGGTGCAGTTATGATTGGTTATGTACGAGGTACTATTACTCACTTATATGATGATCTTTGTTATGTTGATGTGCATGGTGTGGGATATCGAGTATATATTCCAATTAGTACAAGAGAACGATTAATAACGGGAGCTGAAGCTACATTATATACGTATACTAATGTTAGAGAAGATGCCATTCACTTATATGGTTTTTTTACTGAAGAAGAATATGAATTATTTAGCTTGTTAATATCTGTATCGGGGATTGGCCCTAAAGCAGGATTAGGTATTTTATCAGGAATTAGGCCAACGGATTTTGTTCGGGCAATTTGTAATGAGTCTACCGACCAATTGATAAAATTACCAGGCATAGGTAAAAAATCGGCAGAACGACTTGTATTAGAGCTAAAGGATAAAATCAAAAAATTAGCTATAGCTACTGAAGAGTCAACAGTACCATCTACACCAATTATAAAAACAGAAAACACTGTTGCTAATCAAGCTATTGAAGCATTGGTATCATTAGGCTATACCGTAGCTGAAGTAGAGTCAGTAGTAGAAGAATGTGATGATGGGCAGCATGATGTGGCTACTTTGATTAAAATTTCGTTAGCTATCTTAGGGAAAGGACGTTAACTATGAATGAAGAAGTTCGTATCGTAGATAAGGGCGAACAGGAAGAAGATATTTGGCAATATAGTTTGCGACCACGATTGTTTAAAGAGTATATAGGACAAGAAAAAGTAAAAGAAAATTTATCAATTTTTATTCAAGCTGCTAAAAAAAGGAAAGAACCATTAGATCATGTGTTGTTATATGGGCCTCCTGGCCTAGGAAAGACAACGTTAGCAGGTATTATTTCTAATGAAATGGGTGTTAATTTTCGTGTAACTTCAGGGCCTGCCATTGAAAGAGCCGGCGATTTAGCTGCGTTATTAACAAATTTAGATGATGGTGATTTATTATTCATTGATGAGATTCATCGGTTATCTCGTAGTGTAGAAGAAGTTTTATATTCTGCTATGGAGGATTACGCACTAGATATTGTAATTGGTAAAGGTCCTAGTGCAAGAAGCGTGAGGATTGATTTGCCTAAGTTTACATTGGTAGGTGCTACTACACGGGCAGGTGCATTAGCTGCGCCATTACGAGATAGATTTGGCGTAGTTAGTCGATTGGAATATTATAAGCAGCGAGAATTAGAGCTCATTATTGTACGAGCAGCGGATATTTTATCGATTGGCATCGATTCGGAAGGGGCGAGTGAGATTGCTCGGCGATCACGGGGAACGCCACGTATTGCGAATCGATTATTAAAACGAGTTCGCGATTTTGCACAAGTCGTTGGAGATGGGATAATTACAAAAAATATTGCTGATGAAGCTTTGCGGCGACTTGATGTGGATACGATGGGCTTAGATAAGATTGATAGACGTGTGCTATATGCTATTATTGAAAAGTTTAAAGGTGGACCTGTTGGTGTAGATACGATTGCAGCATCTGTTAGTGAAGAAAGAGAAACTATTGAAGATGTATATGAACCGTATTTAATGCAATTAGGCTTTTTAGCGCGTACTACAAGGGGCCGTATTGCCACAGAAGCTGCTTATAAACATCTTGGTGTGCCATGGACAGAGGAGCTAAAAAAATAATGATTTCTAAGAAAATATTGCTGAGAGCAATTAGTATATGCACTATCATAAGCAGTATAATGATGTGTCATGGCATGATCATTGCTAACGCTCCTAGTCAAGGGGTTCATGAAAAAAAGAAAGTAGGAACGATTGTTTTACCTAGACCGACTAAGATGGTAGGTATACCTAAACAAGGAAGTGCTAAATCTAGTATAACTAATAGGGTGGGGAAAAAGGAAATTAATAAACGGTTACTTCTACATAAATCATCTACCTCAAGTGAACCTTTAACAAAGTCGATTAGATCTAGTAATAATGAAAAGGTGTTGAAGAATTATGCAAAGTTGACACCTATTAGAAAGTCATCTATCGATAAAAAAGATACTACACCTTATATACGCGTGTTATTAAGAGAACAATGCCAACAAATAGCTGTTATGTCACGTGCTAGAATAGTTGTAGGTGACGATAAGGATACAACAGTAGATACATTCTTTCCGGCGATGGTGAGAGTACCTATTATGGTAAAAAATAATAATATAGTTGTTGATAAGAAAGTATATGGCCCTATGATTACTGTACAATCAATTTCTGCCAATGAGGCGATAAGTATCGATGGACAGGATTATAGAGGTAGTATTTTTTTCATTGCTACAGGTCCTAATTCTATGACTATGATTAATCATGTGCCCTTAGAAGAATATTTATATGGTGTTGTACCACAGGAAGCCATACCAAGTTGGCCGATGTCTGCATTAGAAGCACAAGCCGTAGCGGCTCGGACCTATGCTATATACACAATGAATAACAATAAAAATAAATTATATGATATTCAACCAACCACAAAGAATCAAGTGTATGGAGGAAAATCTGGAGAATATACGAATACGACTCGAGCTGTAGATGCTACTCGTGGCGTGATTATCAGATATAATGGACGACCTATTAATGCATTGTTTCATTCGGATAGTGGGGGATATACGGAAAATAGTGAAAATGTATGGGGCACTAATTTACCGTATTTACAAGGTGTAAAAGATGAGAATCAATCAGCTCCTACGGCTACATGGCTTGTGAGTATTAGCAAAAAGCAATTGGAAGAAAAATTATATCATGCTGGTAAGTCAGTGGGCACGTTGCATTCCATACAGTTGTCTCCGTTGGTAGCTCCACCAATATATACGATTGACAGAGGGGTATCTGGTCGTATTAAATCAGCTGTTTTTATAGGCTCAAAAGGACACGTTACTATATCGGGTGATGCGTTAATGGCTATATTAGGTTTAAAATCCACACTATTTGATTTTTATATCAATCATAAGCCGACTACTATGTCGTGGGATAGAAAACAAGAAAAAATATATCACACATTTACTAAGAATAATGACATGATTTATATAAAAGGTCATGGATGTGGACATGGCGTAGGGTTATCACAATGGGGTGCTGCAGAGATGGCAAAACGCGCTACGCATGAAGATGTAAATTTTTATAAAACAATTTTGCGTCACTATTATACGGGAGTTTCCATTGATACTATATACTAAGTATTGATGGTAGCAAGATAAGAAATAGGTGGCGTTCATACTGCAATATTTTTATCATATACCGTGCAAGCAGAGTGTATTTATTTCGTATTATGTGATTGTTAGATTCCATACTAGTGAATTGATGGTTAACAGATTAAAGATAATAAGAAGGGTTGTTAATGAAAGTAACAGATTTTGATTATAATTTACCAGAAGAATTAATTGCACAAACACCTGTATATCCAAGAGATTCATCACGATTAATGATATTAGACAAACTTACTGGTAACATAGAACATAAACATGCCTTTACAGATATTATTGATGAATTATCAGAAGGCGATGTCATTGTTTTTAATAATACGAAGGTAATCCCAGCACGTTTGTTTGGACATAGAAAAGAGAGTGGTGGAAAGGTTGAAGTATTACTATTAACACCTTGTGGCTCGAATCGATGGGAATGTTTAGTAAAACCGGGTAAGAAATGTCCTATTGGTCAAGAGATTATTTTTGATCATCGTTTAACGGCTACTGTTATTGATAAAACAGATTTTGGCGGACGAATTGTAGAATTTTCTTGTGAAGGCGTATTTGATGATATTATTGAAGAATTAGGTCAAATGCCATTACCACCATATATTCATGAAACATTAAAGGATCAAGATAGATATCAAACAGTATATGCTGAGCATAAAGGATCAGCAGCGGCACCGACAGCAGGGTTACATTTTACACCAGAACTGTTGAAACGAATTCAGGATAAAGGCGTTACTGAAGTATTTATTACATTACATGTAGGATTGGGTACATTTAGACCTGTATCTGTAGATAATGTTGAAAATCATGTGATGCACAGTGAGTTTTATTCTGTATCTGAAGATGCTGCTGCTATTATTAATCAAGCTAAAAAAGCAGGGAAACGTATTATTGCAGTTGGTACCACATCGGTACGCACGTTAGAATCTGCTACTAATGAGGCAGGTATCTTACAAGCAGGTAGTGGAAATACAGAAATATTTATCTATCCTGGTTATACCTATAAAATGGTAGATGCGTTAATCACTAACTTTCATTTACCACAATCTACTTTGTTAATGCTCATTAGTGCATTAGCAGGAAGAGATCATTGCTTAAACGCCTATCATGAGGCTGTAAAGGAAAAGTATAGATTTTTTAGCTTTGGTGATGCCATGTTTATTCGATGATGTATGGAGTGTACTCTAGTTTTATTAGGTAATGCTAGACATGTAGTGATTCATATGATATTAGGAATTACTATTTATATTTATTGGATAGATTAATCTGTTATATGTTATAATAATGAATGATTTTATAAGGAGGGGTGCGATTGGTTATTACATATGAATTGCAAAAGAAATGTCCTCATACAGGTGCGAGGGCTGGCCTTTTACATACACCACATGGTACATTTCAAACACCCATGTTTATGCCGGTAGGTACACAAGCTACAGTAAAAACAATGACACCGGAAGAGTTAAAAGAGATGGGAGCTCAACTTATTTTGAGTAATACATACCATCTTTTTCTTAGACCAGGAGCTGATTTGATTGCCGAAGCAGGTGGCTTACATCAGTTCATGAATTGGAATCAAGCTATATTGACAGATAGTGGTGGGTTTCAAGTATTTAGTCTAGGTGATATGAGAAAAATTACAGAAAAGGGCGTCACGTTTCGTTCTCATATTGATGGATCTACACAATTTTTATCGCCAGAAGTAGCTACACAAGTACAAATGAAATTGAATTCTGATATAGCTATGGCTTTTGATGAATGCATACCTTATCCGGCAGATTATGATTATACAAAGGCATCTACAGAAAGAACTACTCGATGGGCGGAACGTTGCCGTAAAATACATGATTCAAAAACACAAGGTATGTTTGGGATTGTACAAGGTGGCATGTATAAAAAATTGCGCACACAAAGTGCAAAAGAATTAGTTGATTTAGACTTTGATGGATATAGTATTGGTGGTCTCTCAGTAGGAGAGCCTCATGATATGATGAATGATATATTAGAACATACCACACCATTATTACCATCTCATAAGGCACGTTATTTAATGGGCGTTGGTACGCCAGACTGCTTAGTAGAAGGTGTTGCACGAGGCGTAGACATGTTTGACTGTGTGTATCCAACAAGAGTGGCTCGAAATGGTATGGCTATGACATGGCAAGGTCGATTGACACTTAGAAATGCAACATTTGCACATGATTGGAATCCCATAGAAGATGGATGTCAATGTTACACTTGTAAAAATTATTCTCGCGCTTATATCCGTCATTTATATAAAGCAGAAGAAATTTTAGCATTTCGATTAGTAACATATCATAATTTATACTTTTTACTTGAATTTATGCGTCGTATGCGTACTGCTATCTTAGAAGACCGATTCCCTGCGTTTAGAGAGGAGTTTTGGGCCAATTATCATAAAAAATAATTTGTTATAGTTATAAGAAATTAATAAATTCAAGTTGGCAGTACTGATTATTATATAGTTGTTTAGCTCATTAGAGTACTGATAGATGTAATTCGTTTATCAGTGACAATAGCATATGAGTTATTTTTAGTAATACTTTATTATTTTGGAGGTTTATCATGGGTGATTTTGAACAGATTATTCAAACTAGTTGGCCGATTTTATTAATGGTAGTTATTTTTTACTTTTTATTATATCGACCTCAAAAGAAACAGCAAAAACAACGCGACACATTGTTGAATAGTTTGAAAAAAGGACAAAAAGTTGTAACTATTGGTGGTATGTATGGGGAAATTATTTCTCTTGATGATGAAACTGTTGTTTTACTAGTGGCTGATAAAGTAGAAATCAAATTTGCTCGTTCTAGTATTGCTAGTATAGTAACTAAACATAAGGAAGCTAAATAGTGAGCGATAAGCAAGCAGTGCGTCTGGCATACAAGGCTAGGCGTGCTGCTTTGCGTGCAGAAGATTGTAAAGCTTGGCAATCATTACTGACACAACAAATTATTTCCTTACCAGAATATGAACAGGCAACATCACTTATGTTGTATTTGGCAATGGAAAAAGAAGCAAATTTGGATGGTGTGATTACGCATGCTTTAGGAGCAGGAAAAACTGTATATGTTCCTGTTTGTATGAATGAAAGCTTGATAGAGCCAGCTCGTTTGAGGAACTTAGAAGAGGTTGATAAGGGTGTATTAGGTATTAGAGTTCCTAAAAAGCCATGGTATATGGAAACACCAAATCACATTGATTTACTATTAGTACCTGGTCTTGTATTTGATCGTTGTGGTGGTCGTATGGGCATGGGAGCTGGCTATTATGATCGATTTTTAGCATCCGTGGATACATCGCGGTATATGGGAGTTTGTTGGTCTATGCAGGTAACAGATGCTTTATTACCTATGGACATGTATGATTGCTATATGCCAAAGATTATTACTGAACTGGGATGTATTGAATGTAATAAAAATAGAAAGGGTGGCATTTTTGAAACGTAATGCAATTATAAAATTTTTACTTGCCATCATTGTAATTATTGGATTGTTTGCTTATTTTATTGTTCCATTAGCAACATCGATTAAGCAAGGTCTTGATTTACAAGGTGGCACACATATTGTTTTAGAAGCAGAAGATGCTGGAGAAAATAAAGTTACCGATGATGCGGTAGAGCGAACTATTCAAATTTTGAGCCGACGTATCAATGAAATGGGGTTAACAGAACCAATCATTCAACGTGAAGGCGCTAAACGCATTATTATTGAATTGCCTGGTGTTAAGGATCCAGACGAAGCAATTAAAACGATTGGTAAAACAGCGGTTCTTGAATTTAAGGATGAAGCTGGACAAGTTCAATTAACTGGTGATGATCTTAAAAATGCAAAAGAAGAATTAGGGCAGAATAAGAAACCTGAAGTTGCTATTGAAATGACAGATGCAGGCGCTAAAAAATTTGGTGACCTAACTGCTGCTAATATTGGTAAACGTATTTCTATTCATCTTGACGGAGAAGAATTAACGGCACCAGTTGTCAATGATGCTATTACAGGTGGTAAAGCTGTTATTACGGGTAGCAAAACATTAGAAGAAGCTAAGAATCTTGCTATTTTGTTACGTTCTGGTGCATTACCAGTAAAAATTAAGGTTATGGAAGTACGTACCGTAGGTCCAAGTCTTGGTCAAGATTCTAAAGATAAGTCAGTAATGGCTTTTACTGTTGGATTGGCACTTATTGTTGTATTCTTATTAGTGCTATACAGATTGGCTGGATTTGTGGCAAATTTAGCATTGTTGATTTATGTTTTGATTTTGTTAGTTATTTTAAGTCCCATTGGATTTAATGCGACGATGACACTTCCTGGCATTGCAGGTATTATACTTTCTATTGGCGTGGCTGTAGATGCTAATATTCTGATATTTGAACGGTTTAAAGAAGAGGTGTTTACTGGTAAATCTATGCGTGTAGCTATGGAAGCTGGTTTTAAACGTGCCTTTGCGACTATTCTAGATGCCAATGTATCAGTCATGATCACTGCTGCTATTCTAATTGCCTTAGGATCTGGTCCAGTTAAGGGATTTGCAATCACCTTAGCCCTAGGGGTAGCGGTAAGTATGTTTACTGCAGTTACTATGAGTCACTATTTATTACGAATGCTTATTGCTTGTAATTTTACCCAACACCCATTCTGGTTTGGATCTAATATATCGCCATCTAAATCGGTATTTGATGTTATTGAAGCTAGTAAAGGAGGGAAGAAATAATGAAATTTGATGTAATAGCACGTCATCGCATTTGGTTTACTATTTCCTCTTTGTTAGTAATTATTAGCTTAGTATCTATTTTTACTAAAGGTTTTAATCTTGGTATCGACTATACTGGTGGTACTATTGTGGAAGTTCAATTTACACAAAATGTTGAAGTTGCACAGGTTCGTGAAAGTTTAAAAACATTTAATTTAGAAAATTCTGTTATACAGTTATCAGGAGAATCTAATGATACATCTGGTAAAGACGTTATGATTCGTACACGGAATTTAACACCTAATGAAAGTAAGGCAGTCATTGATAATATGACTAAGACAATTGGTGAAAATCAAACTAAACGTATTGAAAGTGTAGGGGCTGTTATTGGGTCCGAAGTTACGCAACATGCTATTATTAATTTAGTCGTTGCTTTTGTAGCGTTAGCACTCTATATTTCCTATCGTTTTGAATATAAAATAGCCATTTCTGCATTAATAGCTATTTTCCATGATTTGATTATGGTGCTTGGTGTGTTTTCTTTCTTTCAATTGGAAATTGACTCTTCATTCTTAGCTGCGATTTTAACAGTTATTGGCTATTCTATGAATGAATGTGTTGTTATTTTTGACCGTATTCGTGAAAATACACATACTCATAAACGAACAGATACATTTGCTGATTTAGCGAATGCAAGTATTGCGCAAAGTATTCATCGTAGCTTTTATACATTATCTACAACGTTGTTTGCCTGCTTAGCATTATTCTTTTTCGGTGGAGATACGACTAAGAACTTTGCATTGGTTATGATCATTGGCTTTATTAGTGGATGTTATTCTTCTATTTGTGTTGCCACTTCATTGTGGAATATGTGGAAAACAAGAGTTAAAAATAGACAGCGTGCTTAACGTTTATAGTTTGGTATGCATATAATTTATATTGTAGGAATCGTATACTAGAGAACAGCTACAATATTAGGTGTTATATATCTGATATTGTAGCTGTTTATTTTTCTTTTACTAGGTAATACAATTATATTTTGATTATACATAACTAATGATAAAGTTGCTGTGTATGGAGTATATATTGTTTACTAGGCCAATTACATGATTTATAGTTATGATGATAGATTATATGAAATATAGATTAGATAAAATAGTAATTATATATAAGTTGAACCAAAGACTACGATTTTGTCGGATACACGTAGGTATGGCTATGAGTTATATTTTGGTAGGTTCTGGCTTAGAGACTATTCATAATATCATGGGTTGGTATATAATAAATTATTAGTATGTAGTATAGTTGCTAAAGAGGTAGTAGTACATGGTAGTAGCGGAAGTCATTATTAATCGCCCCACGAAACAATTACATAAACCTTATAGCTATGAAGTGCCATCAGATTTAGGTACTATACCGATAGGAACACGGGTCGTTGTTCCATTGGGAACAGCACGAGAAGAAGGAATTCTCATAGGGTATCGGGAACTATTAGAAAAGCCAACATTTGCTATTAAGCCTATTGTAGCAGTATTAGATAGTGAACCTTGGTTTACTGATGAAATGTTAGGGACTGCTAAAAAATTAAGTGAATACTATCTTTGTTCATACGGTGATGCATTACGATTATTTACTATTACTAAAAAGCAATTAAAAAGCTATGAGCGGCCTAAAGAAAAATGGATTCGTATATTGCCAGGCTTTTCGCATGAACAATTTGAAATACGCAAAAAAAAGCAACGAGCATTGGCTACTTATTTAGAAGAAGTAGAAGTGGCGCCACTATCGCTGGTGAAGGCAAAAGGGTTTACACTAGCTGTGATTAAACAGGTGATGAATCATCCTTTAGTGGTAGTAGAAGAGAGACTATCTAAGACAACTACTCAATTTCAATATGTGGACCATAGACATATACATATTCCTTTAACAGAAGAACAGCAACAGTGTTTTATATCTATCGAACATGCAATTAATCATGATATCTATGAACCATTTTTATTACATGGTGTTACTGGAAGCGGTAAAACGCAAGTATATTTGCGTGCGGCTGCGTCATGTTTAGAAAAAGGAAAATCAGTTATTATATTAGTACCAGAAATTATACTAACGGATCAAATTGTTACTCGATTTGTAGATACTTTTGGTGATGAAGTTGTTGTCTTTCATAGTAAGTTAACTGTACAAGAACGTTATAATAACTGGGAACGATTACGGCGAAAGGATAGTCATATTATTATTGGGGCACGCTCAGCAGTATTTGCCCCATCGGATGATATTGGATTAATTATAGTTGATGAAGAGCATGATAACTCTTATAAACAAGAAGACATGGTGAGGTACCATGCACGAAAGGTGGCTTTGTGGAGGGCGCAAGCACATCAATGCCCAGTTATATTAGGATCAGCTACTCCATCGGTAGTATCCTATTATAAAGCATTACAATCTGAATATCATTTATTGGAATTACCACATCGTATCTTTGATCAACCGATGCCACACATTGAATTGGTAGATATGAAAGAAGAATTATTATATGGTAATTATTCTGTTTTTTCTGATGCATTATCATCATTAATTCAAGAAACATTAGAAAAACGGGAACAGATGATTATTTTATTAAATCGTCGTGGGTATAGTACTTTTGTTATGTGTCGTGAATGTGGAAAGCCAATTTTATGTCCTCATTGTGACGTGGCGTTAGTGTACCATCAATCGGCTAAAGAGTTAAAGTGTCATTATTGTGAATATCATGAGCCTATACCTATGGTTTGTCCTCACTGTCAAAGTAAAAAGATTAAATACTTTGGTTCTGGTACCCAACGAGTGGAGGAGGAACTAAAAAAACGGTATCCCTATGCGAAGGTTGCTCGATTAGATCAAGATATAGCTACTAAAAAAGGACAAGGCGATGCTATTTTACATGATTTTGCAATAGGTGCTTATGATATTTTGTTGGGCACACAAATGGTATCGAAAGGACACGACTTTCCAAATGTTACAGCAGTTGGCGTTTTAACAGCTGACTCAGTGTTGAATATTCCTTTATATACGGCAGCTGAACGTACTTTTGATTTATTAACACAGACAGTAGGCCGAGCAGGACGCAGAAATAAATCAGGAAAAGCAGTGATTCAAACATATAATCCGCTACATTATGCTATAATAAAAAGTAAGACCCATGATTATGTGGGCTTTTACAATGAAGAAATTAAAAATAGACGAGACCTAGGGTATCCACCTTATGGAGAAATGATTCATATAGTGGTTCGTCATAAACATAAAGAAGTAGCAGATAAAATTGCTACTTCGATTGTTGATGATATATCGGCACAGGCGGATATATCAGTTAGTATTTTTGGCCCTTATGAAGAAGGAATTTCTAAAATTAGAGATTTATATCGGTTATCGATTATGTTACGAGGATCACATCTCAATCATATTAAGAAATATATATATAATTCGTGGATATTTACACAAGAAGGTGTATTGATTGATGTAGATCCTGTTTAATGGAGGTAATATGGCAGTATTAGACGTGTTAAAAGCAGGAAATCCAGTTTTAAAACAGGTAGCGGAGCCTGTGTCATTTGTAAATAAAAAGATACGAAGTTTATTAGTAGATATGGCAGAAACCATGTACAAAACTGATGGATGTGGATTGGCAGCACCACAAATTGGTGTATCCAGCCGAATTATTGTGTTAGATGACGGAAATGGTTTATTAGAACTAATTAATCCAGTTATTGTACATAAAGAGGGCACACAAATTGGGTTAGAAGGTTGTTTAAGTGTACCTGGATATTATGGTGATGTTGTTCGATTTAATAAAGTTGTAGTTCATGCTATTAATAAACATAATAAAAAGGTTGTTATTCGGGCTGAAGGCTTTTTAGCACGCATTTTACAACATGAAATCGATCATCTCGATGGAATTTTATTTATTGAGAAAGCAACTGATTTGAAGAATGTTGTTCAAAATAACGTTGACTAGTGTGGATTGGCAAGGGAGGTTATTATGAGCCCGTTAAAAATTGTATATATGGGAACACCAAGCTTTGCAGTTCCTACATTACAAGCTCTTATCGAGGAGGGACATGAAATTGTTGGCGTGTTTTGCCAACCTGATAAGCAAAGTGGGAGGGGTAAAAAAATACAGAAACCACCAGTTAAAGAAGTGGCGTTATCTCATAATTTATCAGTTTATCAGCCAGTTACTTTACGGGATTCTAAAACAGAAGAGTTGTTAAAGTCCTTAGCACCTGATCTTATAGTTGTGGTGGCGTATGGTAAAATTTTACCACCTTGGCTTATTGCATTACCAAAATATGGTTGTATTAATGTACATGCCTCTATTTTACCGTCTTATCGTGGACCGGCACCAATCCATTGGGCCATCTTAAACGGTGATACAGAGACGGGTGTTACGATTATGAAAATGGATAATGGCCTCGATACAGGTGATATTCTTTATATTCATCGAGTTATGATTGATGAGAAAGAAACAACAGGCGAATTATTCCACAAATTATCCATATTAGGTGGCTCATGCATCAATAAAGTAATCAGCGATTATGTAGGGGGAAAGCTCATTCCAACTCCACAAGATCATGATAAGGCTACTTTTACTAATAAAATCACAAAAGATATGGGGCGAATTTCTTGGAAAGATAGTGCAAGAAATATTGTAAATAGAATACGTGCTTTAAATCCTGCACCAGGGTGCTATTCTTTTATTAATGGGAAACGGTTAAAGATATGGGAAGCAACCATTAGTGATATGCCGACTACTATGGAAAAACCTGGCACTATTTTAGCAGTTACTAAACGTTCCTTTGTTGTTCTTACTGGCGCAGGAACTATTGAGATTACAATGGTTCAACCAGAAAATAAAAAGGCGGTTAACGCAGGTGATTACTGTAGAGGGTATCAAATTAGTAAAGGCTTACAATTTGAGGAATGAGTGTAGTATATGAAAGAACAAAGTTATAAAACATATCATCTCTATATTGCTATGATGACAGTTACTTTTATCATCATTACATTATGGATTGCTTTGTTTATGTATCTTTTGTGGCCAGGTTTATGTCAATTTGGCTTTAGTGTGGCACTAGGCATCGAATGTACTATATTGATATTACCTGTGATAATTTGGAGTTTATACGGGATATTACTGATAGCTGTTTATGGTATCTATCGTGTACCGCCTTATCTTTTACGTATGAGTAATCGATTTGTCTATGCATGCTCTACTATTAGTCTTGGCATTGCATGGCTATGTAGAATTAGTAAAGATGAATTTAGGCAATCTATGATTGATATGATAAATCATTTAGTTGCTTCTCATATGTATACGGTAGAGGCTCGTCAAATTTTATTATTAACGCCTCACTGTTTACAGGAAAGTACATGTGTTCATAAAGTAACACATGATATACATAATTGTAAGCAATGTGGTAGGTGTCAAGTAGGGGACTTATTAGAAATTGCTAATGACTATGGATGTCAATTTATAGTTGTCACGGGAGGCACGTTGGCTCGTATGCAAGTAAAAAAAATAAAGCCAAAAGCAATTGTGGCAATTGCCTGTGAACGTGACTTGGCTAGTGGAATGGTTGATGTCTTTCCCATACCAGTTATTGGCGTATTAAATGAAAGACCAAATGGACCTTGTTGTAATACAAGAGTTGACGTAAAAAAAGTTAGACGTATCGTAGAAGGACTAATTGATGGGAGAAAATCAAGTTACTATAAATAAAATAAATATTCGTTTGCTGGCAATTAAAGCATTGACGGAAATTAATCGGCAAGGTGCGTATGCTAATATCGTATTGGCACATTATATTAGGACCTATGAATTGCATGATTTAGATCGGAGATTTTTTACAGAGTTAGTATATGGCGTTATTCGTAGGCGAAATTATTTAGATGCAATTATTGTAGCTTTAACGAATAAGCCGATACATAGATTATCCTCGATAGTGGTGGAAATTTTACGATTAGGCTTATATCAAATTTTCTATATGGATAAAGTACCTCATACGGCGGCCGTCAATGAAAGTGTCAAATTAGCGAAAAAATTTGTACGAGGATTATCTGGATTTGTTAATGGTGTATTGCGAAATGCCATTCGAAAAATAGATAATTTAAGTATTGATAAACTTGCTCATGATGAAGATGAGCGAATTGCTTATACGTATAATCAGCCACTATGGTTAATCCAACGTTGGCAACGTGAGATGGGTTTATCTAAAACAATTGGCTTATGTGAATGGTTTAATGAGCAACCATGCTTAATAGCACGCATTAATACATTAAAAATATCTATAGAAGATTGTTTGATAGAATTAGAGCAATCTGGATGGACTATCAAGCAACATGAGTATATAAAAGAGGCAGTTTACATTATATCTCATAAGGAATCTCTATCTACTCATCCTTTAGTAGTAACAGGAAAAATTACCTTTATGGATATAGCATCGATGCTTGTGGCACATGTGGTAGCACCTAAGGATGGCGATTACATTTTAGATGTTTGTGCCGCACCAGGCGGTAAAACAATGCATTTAGCTGCCATGATGCATAATACTGGACATATTATAGCTAGTGATATACATGAGCATAAGTTGGCATTGATGAATCAAAATGCTAAACGATTGGGAGTTACCAATGTAGAAACGCGCCTGCAAGATGGTAGAGATTTGCATGACTTATATGGTCAATCATTTGATAAAGTTCTTGTTGATGCCCCTTGTTCAGGTTTAGGTATTTTACAGAAAAAATTAGACATGAGATGGAGAAAAAATGAGAAACATCTTGAGGAATTGCCAAAATTGCAATCTATGATTCTTGATGAAGCAGCTAAAGTAGTGAAAGAAGGTGGTATATTAGTGTATTCTACATGTACGATTAATCATTTGGAAAATGAAGATGTAGTAAATCATTTTTTAATGACACATAAAGATTTTATAGTAGATGATATATCAGAGTATCTTCATTTACCTACGCCAAATAAAATGCTTGCCATCAATCCAGCAACGGATCGTATGGATGGTTTTTTTATGGCTCGGTTGCGTAAGGAGAAATTATGATAGAATTACTAGGTAAATCTTTACAGGAACTGCAAGAATTATTTATAACTTATCATATACAAAAATTCAGAGCTAAACAATTGATGGATTATATCTATAAACGATATATTTTTGATTTTGATAGTATGCTACAGTTTCCTAAGTCTCTACGAACGTGGTTAAAAGAAAATTGTATAATATCGATACCTCGTGTTATAGCAGAACATGTAGCACCTGATGGTAAGACACGTAAATTGTTACTAGAACTTAATGATGGTAGCCGTGTTGAAACAGTGCTCATGAAACAACATTATGGAAATTCAGTATGCGTATCTTCTCAAGTAGGTTGTGCTATGGGATGCATCTTTTGCGCATCTACTGTTAATGGTCTATATAGAAATTTAGAAGTTCATGAAATAGTTTCACAAGTGTTACTATTTGCCTATATGCTGCAAGAGAATATCCATTCGCTAGTGGTTATGGGTGCTGGTGAACCATTACAGAACTATGATAATGTTATGAAAGCCTTGAAGTTTATTCATGCATCAGAAACATGTATGATTAGTTATCGTAAAATTACCATATCTACATGTGGTATTGTAGAAAATATTTACTTATTAGCAGATGAGGGGTTACCGATTACATTAGCTCTATCATTACATGCAGTGACAGATGATATGCGACAAAAAATTATGCCCATAGGTGCTACGTATTCATTAGAGGAAATTTTGAAAGCCCTCCAGTATTATTATGAAAAAACACAGCGACGAGTTACATTTGAATATATTTTAATTGAAGGAATCAATAGCTCTAAAGAATGTGCCCATCAATTAGGTCAAATCGCAGCTAATTTTCCTAATTGTAATGTTAATTTAATCCCGGTGAATGGTAATGAACATATTCACTTATATAAACCTACGATAAAAGATATTTCTGATTTTAAAAAAATTATTTTTTCTTACGGTATATCGGTTACAGTTAGAAAAGAAATGGGTGATGCCATTCAAGCTGCTTGTGGACAATTGAAAGCGCAGCATGCAGTATATAAGAAAGAGGCGATGCAATGAAAAGCGTTGGCATGAGTAAAATTGGACTAGTTCGCAAACAAAATGAAGATAGATTTGCTATTACTCGTACGAGTTGTATTGTTACAGATGGTATGGGGGGCTATAAGGGTGGTGCTTTAGCCAGTACATTAGCTATTGATGAAATTGTTCATTTTTTAGAGTCTCATAGCCCGATTCAACAAAGCACATTAATTGATGCGATTACTTGTGCTAATACGAGCATTTCTAGACGGGCAAAAGAAGAACCGGCGTTGAAAGGGATGGGAACTACTGCTGTTATAGCTTCTGTGGTTAATAAAACACTATATTGGGCTAATGTAGGAGATAGCCGTTTATATGTGTATTCTAATCATCAGTTAGAACAAATTACAACAGACCATTCGATGGTACACCAATTGTATGTGGATGGGCATCTTAAAAAGGAAGAGTTGTTACAACACCCACAAAGGAATTTGTTAACTCGTGCTGTGGGGGTAGAGAGCACGGTTCAGGTTGATAGTGGTGAAATATCAGTACAATCAGGTGACCGTATATTATTATGTTCAGATGGATTGACAGGTTATGCTGATGATACAATCATTGCTGACACATTAGAACAGATTTCGTCAGATGAAGAGGCGTTAAACCATTTAATGTCTATGGTATATGATTTAGGTGCTAGTGATAATGTAACAATTATTATTGGAACAGTGTAATCTGGAAAGTGGTGAAATGATGAATATAATACATGATAATCAAGAAATCATCCTCGATAATCGATATAAAATTTTAGAAAAAATCGGCATCGGTGGTATGGCTGATGTATATAAAGGAATAGATTCTTTATTAGGTCGCACAGTGGCCATTAAAATCTTGCACCAAAATTTTGCAAATGATGATGAATTTGTTAGTCGCTTTAAGAGAGAGGCACAAGCAGCAGGAAAGTTAAGCCATCCTAATATTGTAAATATGTATGATGTTGGGTTTGATCAGGGATTACACTACATTGTTATGGAGTATGTAGATGGAGAAACATTAAAAGAGTATATCTTACGACATGGTCGTTTATCCATTGATACAGCTGTTAAAATTGCGATTTCTATTGCTGAAGGACTTGAACATGCTCATGCTATGGGGATTGTTCACTGTGATATTAAACCTCATAATGTATTAATTACTAAAGAGGGGCGTGTTAAAGTAACTGATTTTGGTATTGCTAGAGCTATGAATACGACTAATACCATGATGTATACTAATTCTATTATGGGGTCAGCACATTATTTATCACCAGAACAAGCAAGTGGAAAGCCAGTAACAGGTAGTACAGACATTTATTCTTTGGGTGCAGTCCTATATGAAATGTTAACAGGTCATGTTCCATTTGAAGGGGATACGCCTATTAGTGTAGCTCTAAAACATGTACGAGAACCTCTATGCCCACCTACTCGGTATAATCCAAGTATACCTCCTTTGTTAGAGGCTGCTGTTGTGAAAGCATTGGCTAAAAATCCAATTGAGCGGTTTCATTCTATTTCCGACATGATTAGTGATTTACGATTGTCTCAAGGGTTTGTTAATTCGAAAAGTAGCCGTTTGATTCCTCATGACTTTGCGACGCAAGTATTACCATCTGTTAATGCGGATGCACTTAGCGATTATGAAGATGAGTATGAGCCTAGTGATAGAGAGTCAAAAAGAGGTATATTAAATAAATTAGCAAGTATTCCACAAAAATATATTTTATTAGGATCTATTGCTATTTTTGTAGTAGCTTTTTTATGGGCCTTTTTGAGTTTTGGAAATTTCTGGAGCAATGCAACAGTAGATGTTCCTAATGTAGTAGGTAAACAAGTCTCTGTAGCAAAGCATATTTTGGAAGATAAGCATTTGCGAGTTTCTGTGAGCGAAGTAACTAATCCAGATGTACCAGCAGGACAAGTTATTTCACAAACACCACAGGCAGGAGAAACGGTTAAGGAACAGCGTACAGTTCATTTAGTAGTAAGTAAAGGAATTGGAGATATTACGATACCGGATTTAACAGGACTCACTATCGATCAAGCTAAGGAAAAACTCAAGGATTTGGGGCTTGCCATTGGGAAAATATCGACGGCGAATGATTCAGAACAACCTGACGGTGTGATTATTATGCAAGATCCATCAGGTAATGCTAAAGTTTCTAAGGGAACTATTGTTAATATTACTGTTAATAAATTAGTGGCCAAGAAAACAACAGTTCCTAGTGTTATTGGAATGACTTTAAAAGAAGCGAGAGAAACATTAGCTTCTGCACAGCTTTCATTATTAAATATTCAAGGATCAATTGATGAGTCTGCATTGGTAACTAAGCAAAGTTTGAAAGCTAATGAGTCTGTAGATGTAGGAGCTGGCATTACGATTACTACTGAAATGCAAGATAGTAAAAAACGAGAAAATAATGCATCTAATGCAGATGGAACGAGTGGTACAGTCGATGTAACAGTGCCATCTGGATCTAATAATCAACATTTAAAAATTCTTACCACAGATGATACAGGCACAAAAGTAATTTATGATGATGTAAAAAAATCGGGTGACCGTATAGTGAAAAAAGTATCTGGCGTGGGTACAGTGCGAGTGCAAGTCTATTTAGATGGTGCATTAGTACAAGATTCAACATTATAGGAGTTATATGACTACAGGTATTGTAATAAAAAATATGAATGGTTATTTTTATGTACAATCTAAGGATGGAATTGTACATGAATGTAAAGTGCGAGGAAGATTAAAAAAAACCAGATATTCCCTTTTAGTGGGGGATTATGTTGATATATCAGAGGATGCTTTTATAGAACGCATTCATCATAGAGTCAATTCTTTAATTCGTCCAGCTATTGCTAATATCAATCAAGTTATTTTAGTAGTAGCGGCTCATGACCCAGATATTAATACATTACTGCTAAATAAATTATTAGTGATGATTGAAGATGCCGATATATATGTACGAATTTGTATTAATAAATACGACTTAGCTGATGCATCAACGAGTGCATTGGTTAATGAATATCGTCAATTAGGGTACAGCGTATTAACTACATCAACTCGAACACATGAGGGGATTGATGAATTAAGAGATTGTTTACAAGGCAAGGTAAGTGCTTTTGCAGGTCCATCTGGAGTAGGTAAAAGTAGTTTACTTAATGAGATAGAGCCAAGTTTTTCCTTTCAAACAGGTCAAGTTAGTGAAAAAATTAAGCGTGGTCGTCATACGACTCGCCATGCGTCTTTGTTTAGCTTGAATGATGAGTCGTTTATTATGGATACACCTGGTTTTAGTGCCATTGGATTTACCCATATATCATTGGAACGGTTAACCTCTTTATACCCAGAATTTTTACAGTATGAATCACAGTGCAAGTTTAGTCCTTGTTATCATGATCATGAGCCAATTTGTGGAATCAAAGATGCTTTGCAGAATGGATATATTAGTGAACAACGATATGCATCGTATCTGGCGATTCGAGAGGAAATCATCAAGCAAAGACAGCGTTAATATATTGAAACGTTCTAGATTTATATACGGGCACGTGAATACGCACTATAATTATGGCGTTATATACAGCATTCTTGTTGTATTGAATTAACAATCTAGGTATATATATCATAGAAAATAGGATTTTATATAGGCAGTACTAGTATGTGTAGAGAAGTATCTTCATAAGAAAGGAATTAGTTATGGTTAAAGTGTTACCATCTATGTTATCGGCTAATTTTGCAGAATTAGCCAAGGAATTAGCAGATATTGAACAATGTGGCGCTGATATGTTACATATTGATGTAATGGATGGTCACTTTGTACCTAATCTTACATTTGGAACGCCTATTGTAAAGGCTATTCGTCCTTATACAACATTGCCTTTTGATGTTCATTTTATGGTGACAAATCCAGAAACATATATTGATGAGTATGCCAATATTGGTGTGGAATACTTTACATTTCATGTGGAGGCTGCACCACATGCACATCGATTGATTCAACAAATTAAATCATCAGGTATGAAAGCTGGGGTTGCTTTAAATCCGTCAACTCCAGTTGCTATGTTAGAAAATATTATTAATGATCTAGATATGGTGCTGATCATGAGTGTTAATCCTGGATATGGGGGACAGTCTTTTATACCGAGAACAATTGATAAAATTAAACAAGTATCCTCACTATTAAAGTTGATGGATAACACTCACGTAGTCATTGAGGTGGATGGTGGTATTAATACTACAACATGTGAAGCAGTCAAGAGGGCGGGCGCTGAATTATTAGTAGCTGGATCTGCGATTTTTGGAGCACGTGATAGAGCCGCTGTCATTAAACAACTAAAAGCTTAATATATAGGGGCAAGTAACAGATGAATAGATAGAACTAGTTTTAATAGATACTAGTTTAGGAGATAATCATATGCATATATCATTGCCATCAGTCTATCGATATAAGTAAAAAACATACTTGCTACTCTATCTTTCTTTATGGTATAATTTACCAGTATAAAAAATACGCACGTTGATGGACTTCGGTACTGTGCTCGATTTTGAGTGGCCCGGAGGATGAAGTTGCGGAGGTTTAGTAACAGGAGGTAACTACCATGTCAGTAGTATCAATGAAACAATTATTAGAAGCCGGTGTTCATTTCGGACATCAAACTCGTCGTTGGAACCCTAAAATGGCGAAGTATATTTTTACAGAACGCAATGGTATTTATATTATTGACCTTGCAAAAACAGTTAAAAAAGTAGAAGAAGCATATGCATTCTTGCGCGACGTTGCTGCTAACGGCGATGTAGTACTTTTCGTAGGTACAAAAAAACAAGCTCAAGAATCTATTAAGGACGAAGCCATTCGTGCCAACATGTTCTATGTTAATGAACGTTGGTTGGGTGGTATGTTAACTAACTTTAAAACAATTGAAACTCGTATTAAACGTTTAAAAGAATTAGAAACAATGGCTGAAAACGGTACATTTGAAGTATTACCTAAAAAAGAAGTTATCGGTCTTCGCCATGAAATGGAAAAATTAGAAAAATACCTTGGTGGTATTAAAGATATGCCTAAAATGCCAGGAGCATTGCTAGTTATTGACCCTAAAAAAGAACGTATTGCTATTGCAGAAGCTAAAAAATTGGGTATCCCAGTTGTTGCTACTGTAGATACTAATTGTGATCCTGATGAAATTGATTTCCCAATTCCAGCTAATGATGATGCAATTCGTGCAGTCAAATTATTAGCCGGTAAAATGACCGATGCTATTTTGGAAGGTCGTCAAGGCGAACAGGTTGAAGAAGCTTAATAGATAAGACTATACTATTTTTATGACTTAATATAATTAAGGTAAGGATAATCCTTACCTTAATTAGTGTAATGGAGGATAATAGAATGGCGATTACAGCTGCTCAAGTAAAAGAATTACGTGAAACTACTGGTGCAGGAATGATGGACTGCAAAAAAGCATTGACTGAAACTGATGGAGATATGGCAAAAGCGATTGATCTTCTTCGTGAAAAAGGGTTAGCTGCTGCCGCTAAAAAAGCTGGACGTATTGCTGCTGAAGGTGTTGTTGCATCTTATATTCATGGCGGCGGACGTATTGGCGTATTAGTAGAAGTTAACTGTGAAACTGACTTTGTTGCTAAAACAGATGATTTCCAAGCATTGGCAAAAGATATTGCTATGCAAATTGCTGCTACTAATCCAGCATATTTAAAACGTGAAGATGTGCCAGCAACTGTTATTGAGCATGAAAAAGCAGTTCTTCTTGAACAGGCTAAGACAGAAGCAGAAGAAGACGTTAAAGCTGGTCGTAAACCAAAACCTGCGGCAGTATTGGAAAAAATGGTTAATGGCCGTATTGAAAAATATTATAAAGAGAATTGCTTATTGGAGCAAGTATTTATTAAAGATGGTGACAAAACAGTTACTGATATCATTAATGAAAATATTGCAAAAATCGGTGAAAACATTAACGTACGCCGTTTTGTTCGTTATGGTTTAGGTGAAGGCCTTGAAAAACGTAATGATGACTTCGCAGCAGAAGTAATGGCATTCGCTGGTAAGTAAGATATAGATAAGAGAACACCGAATAGTGTTCTCTTATTTTTGCAATATAGTAGAGGAGTAACATAAGATGTCAAAAAAACGTGACTTTAAACGGATTGTATTAAAATTAAGTGGTGAAGCATTAGCTGGTGAACAAGGATATGGTATTAATCCAGTAACTGTAGAAGAAATTGCTAAGGAAATTGCTGCCTTGGCTAAGAATACAGACTTGGAAATTGCTATCGTTGTAGGTGGTGGTAATCTCTGGCGTGGATTAGCTGGAAGTAATAAAGGCATGGATAGAGCCACTGCTGATTATATGGGGATGCTTGCGACTGTTATGAATTCGTTAGCTCTACAAGATGCATTGGAACAAGCTGGCGTTGATACACGTGTGCAAACAGCTATTGTAATGCAAGAAATTGCGGAACCATATATTCGCCGTCGTGCAATTCGTCACTTAGAAAAAAAACGTATCGTAATTTTTGGCGCGGGCTTAGGTAAACCTTATTTCTCTACTGATACAACTGCTGCGTTACGAGCAGCTGAGATTGAAGCTGATGCAATTTTAATGGCTAAAAAATTTGCAGATGGTGTATATGATTCTGATCCAAAAATCAATCCAGAAGCTAAGAAATTTGAAGAACTTACTTATATGGATGTTATTAGTAGAGAATTAAAAGTGATGGATGCTACATCTACAACTCTATGCAAAGATAATGATATTCCTATTGTAGTATTTAGTATGGATATTCCTGGTAATATCACTCGTGCTGCAATGGGTGAAGACGTTGGAACTATCGTAAGAGGTGAGAAATAATGGAATTAAATGAATTAGTAACACAACAAGAGATTCGTATGGATAAAACGATCGATGCTATGAAACACGAATTTGCTTCGATTCGGACAGGCCGCGCTAGTACATCTTTATTGGACAAGGTTATGGTAGATTATTATGGTACACCTACACCAGTTAATCAAGTAGCTAACGTATCTGCCCCAGAACCAAGAATGATCATTATTGCTCCATGGGATAAATCTATGATTGGGGCTATTGAAAAGGCAATTTTACAATCAGATTTAGGTCTTAATCCCAATAATGATGGTTCGCAAATTCGGTTGGCTATTCCTCAATTGACAGAAGAACGTCGTAAAGAAATTGTAAAAGTTGTTCATAAAAAAGCTGAAGATGCTAAAGTGGCGATTCGCAATATTCGTCGCGATGCCAATGATGCTATTAAAAAAGAAGAAAAATTAAAAACAATTACCGAAGATGTAGCTAAAGATGGCCAAGATAGAATTCAAAAATTAACAGATGCAAAAATCAAAATGATCGATGAATTAAAAAATGTGAAAGAAAAGGATGTTTTAGAAGTATAATGAATATTTCTGAACATATAGTAGGACTACCTTGGCAGCTTGTGAAACCTATTTTGCAGGCTGCTTCTATTCCATTTAAAGTAACTATAGGTGGTTCGTTTAATCGGTTTTTTGATGTTTCTGAACAAGGATTTTATGTGGGTCGTGTAACTTACCAGGATGGTGAATGGCACATTTTACTATATAGGCCTATGATTACTAGTAATTTTCAAGACTGCAAAGAGGTAGAATATGCTAAAGAAATTTTTAAAACCTAAGAGTGTAGTACAGAAAAATCTTGACCCTAATAACATACCAAAACATGTGGCTATTATTATGGATGGTAATGGTCGATGGGCTAGACGACGTGGCTTACCTCGTGCAATGGGACATCGAGCAGGAGCAGATACACTGAAAACAATAGTAACTGCTGCTGATAAAATTGGGATTAAAGCGTTGACAGTGTATGGATTTTCTACAGAAAATTGGAAACGTCCGTCTAAAGAAGTGTCGCTATTAATGACATTAATTCATGAATATTTAAGCCATAATATGGAGGATATGCATTCTCATAATGTTAAAATTCGCTTTATAGGGAATATCGGTGAACTAGCTCCTGAATTACAAAAAATTATTCATGATGCCGAATTATTAACTATGAATAATACAGGCCTTACTTTACAATTGGCTATCAACTATGGCGGTCGTGCTGAAATTGTGAGTACTATGAAAGAAATAGCCTCTGATGTAAAAGCAGGATTATTAGACGTTAATGCTATTACAGAAGAGTATGTAGGATCAAGATTATGGACTAAAGAATTTTCTGATGTAGATTTATTAATTCGTCCAAGTAAAGATTATCGAATTAGTAATTTTTTATTATGGCAATTAGCTTATGCAGAATTTTGGTTTACTGATCTGCATTGGCCGGAATTTACAGAGGCTACATTACGTGAAGCTGTATGGGACTTTCAACAGCGAGAACGTCGCTTTGGTGGCTTAAAAACAGAGGAGTAAAGGATGCTTAAAACACGAGTTATTACCGCTTTGATTGGCTTTATAGTTGCTATCTTTGCGATTACTACAGGTGGAAACATCTATGATGGGTTAATTATCTTATTGGCCTTGATTGGATGGAGAGAATTTATCACTATGATGGCGAATAATAAAATACATCCTCCCGTATTAGGAGGTTATATTTTAGCAATCATTATTCTTGCTTCTATAGCTATGCATGCGTTTAGCATAGCTATTACTGTAACTTTGATGTCTATATTTCTTGGGGGATTATTATATATTCTTAAGCCAAAATCTTATACTATTAGTGATATAGCACATGCTCTATGGGGCTTGTTATATATTACTCTTGGATTTGGGGCTTTATTAGTATTGCGTCAAAATGAAATCTACTCGTTTTTTAATATACCAGTTGTATCTACTAATATGGGCGAACTTGTATTATGGCTACTATTGTTTTGTACATGGGCTAGTGATACATTTGCCTATTTTTCAGGGCGTGCGTGGGGAAACCATAAGATTGTTCCCCTCATTAGCCCCAATAAAACATTAGAAGGCTTTGTGGGTGGATTTATTGGTTCTATTATAACAGGAACTATATTGGGATTAATTTTTAATTTTCCTATACATATAGGTTTTTCTATAGGTATATTAGCAGGCATTTTTGCTCCCTTAGGAGATTTAATGGAATCAAAGTTGAAACGAGATTGCCATGTGAAAGATTCAGGTGTGTTACTTCCTGGTCATGGTGGTGTATTAGATCGTTTTGATAGTTTGCTATTTACAGCACCACTAACAGTTATATATTTATTTTTTGTTTAAATAGGTTTATTATTCTAATGTTTATCATTAGTGTAGTTATGTCACTATTGCGTATATAAGAAGGATAGCATATGAAATTTTTAAGTATTCTAGGTAGTACAGGATCTATTGGAACGCAAACATTAGATGTAGTATCGCAGCATCCTAATTTATTTAAGACGGTAGCGTTAGTTACTTATCATAATATTGATTTGCTGGAAGAACAAATTAATAAATTTGCCCCTATTATGGCAGGTGTAGTTGATGAAGAGGCGTATCGCTTATTAAAATCACGATATACAGGTAATACGCGATTAGTATGTGGTAAAGAAGGGTTGATAGAGGCAGCTACTTTATCAGAAGCAACAATGGTAATTACAGCTATTGTTGGTGCAGCAGGTATCGAACCTACTGTGGAAGCTATTAAGCATCATAAAACGATTGGCCTAGCTAACAAAGAAACCTTAGTAGCAGGAGGCCCTTTAATTACATCATTAGCACGAGAACATGGTGTAGATATTTTGCCAATCGATAGTGAACATAGTGCTATTTTTCAGTGTTTAGAAGGACAACAGAGAGATAATGTAGATAAATTGATTATCACTGCATCTGGTGGTCCTTTACGAACTTGGACATCAGAAAGGATCAAACAAGCTACTGCTAAGGACTGTTTACAACATCCGACTTGGAATATGGGCAATAAAATAACTATAGATTCAGCGAGTCTTTTTAATAAAGGATTAGAAGTTATTGAAGCCCATTGGCTTTTTGGCTTTGATTTTGATCATATTGATGTAGTAGTACATCCGCAAAGTATAGTGCACTCAATGATTATGATGAAAGACGGTGCTATATTAGCACAATTGGGAAATCCAGATATGCGTGAGCCTATACAATATGCATTGACATACCCGAAGAGAGAAGCATTGTCTATGGATACATTGGATATTACTAAAGCATTAACATTAGAGTTTATGCCCCCACGGTATGATGATTTCCCAGCACTACGATTAGCCTTTGAAGTGGGACGCCAAGGCGGTTTTGCACCTGCTGTATTTAATGCAGCAAATGAAACAGCTGTATATGCATTTTTAGATGACAAACTATCATTTCCTCAAATTTATAGTACAGTTGTAAAAGTACTAGAATCCATGGAGTCTGCTGCTGAATTCACATTAGAAAATCTGTTGGCCATTGATAGATGGGCAAGAGAAAAAGCACAGTTTATTATAGATAGAGATAATTAGGAGACTATATGACAACGATTTTAGCTACCATATTTGTGTTTGGTATTATTGTGTTCATTCATGAATTTGGACATTTCATTACTGCTAAAGCTTCTGGTATGCAAGTCGATGAATTTGCTATTGGATTTGGGCCTGCCTTAGTAAAAGTACGAAAAGGAGAAACATTATATTCTATTCGTCTGATACCTTTGGGTGGCTATAATAAAATAGCAGGTATGACGGATGAAGAGGAATTGAATGAACGTTCTTTTTTAAACAAATCTGTATGGAAACGATTTATTGTTATTGCAGCCGGTGCTGTTTTCAATTTTTTGTTAGCCATAGTACTATTTTTCTTGGTATTTCTTTGCGTAGGTCAACGACAAGCATCTAATGAACCGCTTGTAGGGTCTATTGCAAGTGGTAGTCCAGCTGCGATTGCACATATGCAAGTGGATGATCGGATTATTTCTATAGGTGACAAATCTATTGCAGCGTGGACAGATATTGCTAAGGCTTTAGAAGGTAAAAGTAAGAAAGTAGTTACTGTTGTAGTTAAGCGCGGGGATATGCAAGAATCTCTATCATTGATTCCAGTAGAACAAGATGGAAGAGTTCTTATAGGTATTATGCAAAAGCCTGTATATACATCATTTTCCTTTGGCGAGGCAGTTACACATTCAGTGACATTTACAGGGCATACAATTTATGATATGTTGCATGGATTGTGGGCTATGGTAACGGGGCAAGAGAAAGCCGAGTTATCTGGACCGATTGGTGTATCGAAAATGGCTGGAGAAGTGGCGGCTATTAGCTTCGCAAGCTTAGTCTACTTTACAGCTATTTTAAGCTTAAATTTAGGTGTTATCAATTTATTGCCCTTGCCAGTCCTCGATGGAGGCCATTTAATTTTATTGATTATTGAGGGGGTTACGGGTAAAAAATTACCTTCAAAAGCTTTACAATACATACAAATGACGGGAGTGGCTTTATTATTATTGTTATTTCTTTATACGACGATAAGTGATATCAGTCGTTTATGATATCTAATATCTAGGAGTATATGCTATGATTGTAAGAAAACAAACTAATGGTATTCATGTGGGGCCAGTTAAAATTGGTGATTTTTCACCAATTAGTATTCAGTCAATGATTACTACGAATCCAATCTATACAGACAAAGCAATTGCGGAAATTAATCGATTAACAGAGGCAGGCTGTGAAATAGTTAGAGTGGCAGTTCCTACTATGGAAGCCGCTAAGTCATTAGAGATTGTTAAAAAAGGTATATCAATACCACTTATTGCAGATATTCATTTCGACTATCGATTGGCACTACAAGCCATCGATAGTAATGTCGATGGTTTACGAATTAATCCAGGGAATATAGGAAGTATAGATAATGTGTTAGCCGTAGTGGAAAAGGCGAAACCAAAACGGATTCCTATTCGTATTGGTGTGAATGCAGGATCATTACCTAAGCGCATTCTAGAAGCTTATGGTGGACATCCTACTGCGGATGGTATGGTGGAAACAGCACTTGAACATGTTCGCATTTTAGAGAAATTAGACTATAAAGAGATGAAATTATCTATCAAAGCTACTGAAGTGCCATTGATGATAGAAGCATATCGCAAATTATCAGATAAAGTACCATATCCATTGCATTTAGGGGTTACAGAAGCAGGAACTATAAAGCAAGGTACTATTAAATCCGCGATTGGAATTGGTGCTTTATTAGCTGACGGTATTGGGGATACCTTACGGGTATCATTAACGGGCGATCCAATTCACGAAATTGAAGTGGGACGAATGATAGTAAGCTCATTGGGATTGAGAAATTTTGGAGCTACTATGATTTCTTGTCCTACTTGTGGCAGATGCCAAGTTAATTTATTTAGTATGGCAGAAACTGTAGAACAACGACTAGCATCTATTAAAGAACCAATCAAAGTAGCGGTTATGGGGTGTGTAGTAAATGGACCAGGAGAGGCTCGAGAAGCTGATTTTGGTATTGCTGGTGGTAATGGACAAGGTATCGTATTCCGCAAAGGTGAAGTTATAAAAACTGTTCCAGAACACCAATTAGTTGATACATTATTTAATGAAATTAATACATATTTAGAGATGAAGGAAAAGGAGTCATAGGTTTATGTTAGCCAGCAAATTATACGCACCAACGTTGCGTGAAGTGCCGTCAGATGCTGATGTTATTAGTGCACAATATATGTTACGAGCAGGATTTGTTCGCAAAGTAGCAGGAGGCTTATATACTTTTTTGCCATTAGCGTGGAAATCTCTTAGAAAAATTGAAGCTATTATTAGAGAAGAGATGGAAGCATCGAATGCACAGGAAATTATGATGCCTATTTTGCAACCTGCAGAAATTTGGCAAGAATCAGGACGTTGGCCAGTATATGGTGCAGAAATGATACGTCTTACAGATAGACATCATCGTGATTACTGTTTAGGGCCAACGCACGAAGAAATGGTAACTACACTGGTGAAGAATGAGATTAATTCATATCGTCAATTGCCAGTTAATTTATACCAAATACAAAGTAAATTTCGTGACGAGCGCCGCCCTAGATTTGGATTAATGCGTAGCCGTGAGTTTATTATGAAAGACGGGTATTCATTTGATAGTGATGAGGATGGATTAGACATATCATATCAATCTATGTATGATGCGTATAATAGAATTTTTTCCCGCTGTGGTTTGTACTTTAAACCTGTTGAAGCAGATTCAGGAGCTATTGGTGGTAGTAATAGCCATGAATTTATGGCATTAGCTGACGCAGGTGAAGCTGATGTTATTCATTGCACATCTTGTAATTATGCGGCTAATATTGAAATTGGACAACCTGGAGTTATCAAACAAGAGGAAGAACCATTACAAGAATTATCTATTGTTTCTACACCAAATGCGAAAACTATTGAAGCTGTAGCTATGCAATTAGGCATTCCTACTACACGTACGATCAAGGCTGTAGTATATAGTATTGATGGTAAAGTTGTGTTAGCTATGGTTCGCGGTGATCACGAGGTTAATGAAATCGCTGTTCAGCATGCAGTCAATGGAATCTTAGAACCAGAAATGGCTACTGATGAGCAAATGGAGAACGTAGGATTAGTTGCTGGATTTATTAGCCCTGTAGGATTAGTGGCAACAGATAATTTATCGATTGTAGTGGATGAATCTGTTATGGAAATGTATAATTGCTGTGGTGGTGCTAATCAAAAGGATGCACATTACATTAATATTAATCCAAAACGTGATTTTAACACAGAAGAGATCATTGTTGCACCAATTCGCTTAATTACAGATGAAGATGTATGTCCTCACTGTGGAAAAGAACTTCGCATTGACAAAGGCATTGAAGTAGGACAAGTATTTAAATTAGGAACTAAATATTCTGAGGCGTTAGGTGCTACATTTTTGGATAATAGCGGTAGACCAAAACCATTAGTGATGGGCTGTTACGGTATTGGGGTGACTCGTACATTAGCGGCAACGATTGAACAAAGCCATGATGAAAATGGTATTATTTGGCCTCGCTCTATTGCACCATTTGAAGTAGTTATTGTACCTATTAATGTGAAAGATGAAGCATTAATGGATATTAGCACAAAGATATATACTTCTTTACAGTCATCAGGCATCGATGTTCTTTTAGATGATCGAAAAGATCGGGCTGGTGTGAAATTTAAAGATGCAGACTTGATTGGATATCCATTACGTATTACAATTAGTAAGCATACTATTGAAACTGGTGAAGTAGAAATAAAAACAAGAAAAACGGGTGATGTAGTTAATGTGAAAATTGATGAAGTCATTACTTCTACAAAAGAGCTATTATCTACATTATAAGGAATAGGAGGAGCTGTAGCAGATCAGCTCCTTTACTTATGCTTAAAGTTTGGCACGTATTATTTTCAAGCAATAAATATCATTATATGGATATAGAGTTTTATATAAAGATATAGATAGGTTGAGACTAGTTTTATTGTGATAGCTTTGTGTATATTGAATGCTTGTAGTATAGTTGCTAGATACTAATTATTCATAATGCTAAATATACATAATGCGATAATGAGATAAGGAGAATTAGTCATATAATTAGAAAACTCTTTTATAGAATATACTAGTCGGCCATATAGAATCTGACTAGACTAGCTATATATGATAGAATATACATAGATATGGTTCACTATAAGGAGGACAATATGATTGTAGACTTTCATATGCATTCAACCTATTCTGATGGTGTATATACACCGAAAGAATTAGTATCATTTGCAGAACATGGTCAATTAGGCATGATAGCATTGACAGATCATGATGAAATAGCAGGTATTAAGCCGATGAAAGCGTATGCTACCTCCATTGATATTGTTACAGGTGCTGAGTTTAGTGCAGATTATAAAGGAAAAGATATACATGTTTTAGGATATGGATTTAATTGTGATGATCGAGAGTTGCGAGAGTATATTTCGTACTATCAGCAGGCAAGAAGACAGCGAATTAAAGCTATGATTGATTTATGTCAAAAAGCAGGTTATTGTATTGACTATGATGAACTGGTAAGATTATTTCCAACTACAAAAGCGTTAGGCAGACCTCATGTAGCACAATTGCTGATTAAAAAAGGATATGCAGAATCGATTAATTTTATTTTCAAGCACATAGTAAATCCATCAGGTCCTTGTTATGTACCTAAAGTAAAAACCTCTGTTGAACAAGTAATCGAACAAATTCATCATGCAGGAGGATTAGCTGTGTTAGCACATCCTAAGTTAATTCACAATGATACTTATGTAGAAGAATTGTTACACTTTTCATTTGACGGGATTGAAGTGTATCATAGTAAACATGATGATGAAGATGTGAAGCGTTATCGTATAGTAGCAGAACAACGAGGGTTATTAATAACTGGAGGATCTGATTTTCATGGTATCAACCATACATGGCCTACTTATATAGGGGAATATACGGTACAGAGTCGAGATGTAGAAAAATTTATACAAGTTCTAAGAACTATATAGATACGGTAATGATTGAATCGAGGTATTACTATGGAAGTAATTGCATTTGTTGGTGGCAGTGGAACGGGGAAGAGTCATCGTGCATTAGTAGTAGCACATGAGAATCAGATAGAATGTATTATTGATGATGGTATTTTGATTTATCATAATAAAATAGTGGCAGGTACATCTGCTAAAAAAGAAGCAAGTCGATTAAAAGCGGTTCGACGTGCTATTTTTCAGGATAAAAAACAAGTAGCATCAGTAAAACATAAATTAGATGAAATTCAACCAAAACGATTGATGATTATAGGTACATCCGATAATATGGTACAGAAAATTGCTAATGCATTAATGATACCAGCACCGAGTCGATATATTAGAATTGAAGATGTGGCAACGCCTAAAGAAATTGAGAGAGCACAATATGCTAGATTAAAAGAAGGTAAGCATGTTATTCCTGTGCCAACTATGGAATTAAAACCGCACTTTAAAGGATATTTAATTGATCCTATTAAGTCTATTTTTAGACGTAGAAGTTTAAAAAAACAAGATCCTTCCACAATTGGTGTAATTGGATCCGAAGGATTTGAAAAGTCTGTTATTAGACCTTCTTTCAGTTATTATGGAAGACTTACTTTTGCAGATGAAGTGATTATTGAGCTTATAAAAAATGGAGTTCGCAAAGTTTCAGGTGTTGTTGATACGAATGATATTAAGTTTAAAAAGGTGGATAAAGGACCCAATGGGTTATCGATAGAATTATCAGTTACCATTGAATATGGGCATATTGTTAAAGAATTAATGCAAAAAGTACAGAAATCGATACAATATGAAATTGAATATATTACAGGAATGTCAGTAGAACGTATGGCTATCAAGGTTAAAGGAATTGTGGAAAGGGCACATACGTAATAGATAAGGAGTTATGAATGAAGTCATATTATATTTTTACCTATGGTTGTCAAATGAACGCGGCTGATTCAGAACGGTTAGCCCATCAATTAGAGGAGGTAGGATATATACCAACTGATGATGAGAAACAAGCAGATCTTATCATTTTAAATACATGTGCAGTGCGAGAAAATGCTGAACTAAAAACATATGGACGTATTGGAGAATTAAAACATTTAAAAGCTAAGAATCCTGATTTGATTATTGCTGTTACAGGTTGTATGGCACAAAAAAATCAAGCTGAAATGTTTAAACGAGCGCCACATATTGATATTGTATTGGGAACTCATAATATCCAACATATTAATGAAATGATAGCAGAAGTGAAGCGTACTCACAGACATCAAATTAATGTGGATATGGATAATACAGTGTTGCCTGAATTAAAAGCAAAACCTAATGGCACTTTTAGCGCGTGGGTACCCATTATGAATGGATGTAATAAGTTTTGTACATACTGTATTGTTCCTCATGTGCGTGGTAGAGAAATTAGTAGACCTGTAGAACTGATTGTAAGCGATGTAATGGAATTGGGAAGTAAGGGGTTCAAAGAAATCACTTTATTAGGACAAAATGTGAATTCCTATGGCTTAGACTTTCATGATGGTACTGATTTTGGGACTTTAGTGCATGCGTTAGATGGAATCCCTGGAATTGAACGCATCCGTTACATGACGAGTCATCCGCAAGATATGACACCTGACATGATCCGGGCTATTGGAGAATCTTCTAATATGGTGACGCATTTACATTTGCCAGCTCAATCAGGGTCAAATAGAATTTTAAAGAAAATGAATCGTCATTATACAGTGGAACATTATAAAGAGTTAATTAGCTGTGCAAGACAATATATAAAAGATGTGGTATTAACCACAGATATTATTGTTGGCTTTCCTGGAGAAAGCAATGAAGATTTTGAAAAAACAGTACAATTATTACGTGATGTTCAGTATGATATGGCATATACATTTATATTTTCAAAAAGGTCAGGTACACCAGCTGCCATTATGGAAGATCAAGTGCCAGAGGAAGTTAAGCGGGTTAGATTGCAACAACTTATGGATGTACAAAATGAAATTTCTTTGCGAATCAATAAAGAAATGGAAAATAAAGTATTTGACATTATTGTAGAAGGGCCTAGTCAAAAAGACCCATCTATGTGGTTTGGCCGTACATCAGGAAATAAGATGGTGCTATTTTCTCGAGAAGATTCTATTTCTATAGGGGATACTGTAGAAGCACGTATTGATAAAGCACAAACTTGGGTTCTATACGGTACAGTTGTGAATAAAGGAAAGTAACCATTTCGCATAATAGATTTATATATAACATATTATATAAATAAAATTAATATAATAAATTGTTTTTTTTGATAGATGATATATACTATAGGTAAGTAGTGTATAGATATAGTAATTCGTTAAGTAGCAGTCTTTTGGTATGGTAACTGTGTTACTATTGTATTTAGAAATTAAGTAGATAAGAATAGGGATACTTTATTAGAGACTTGATAATAAGTGTTGTATGTCTAATCCTATTAGTATAGTTGCATTTGGTGTTGATGATAAATAGGATATGACATATATATTATTATGTTTGTATATAAGTATATAACGATGATTCTAAATAGTATAATTTCGTAAGTATGAACAGAAGTAATTTATCATATAAAGGAGTGTTACCTATGAAAGATGATTTGAGCTATATTAGTAAAACGGCGCTATTAACTTTGTATGTACGAGCAAAGGATTATGAATCTAATAGGTCAGTTTTACATGATGAACAATCTTGGAGAGCGTATCGACAAATAAAGCCCACAGAAGATTTATTTTCAGTACATAAGGGTTGGAAGAGCTATTATGGAATATTAGGAAGAGCCAGAGTATTTGACCAAGAGATTACTAAGTTTATTCATCAATATCATAATGCGATTATCGTATCATTGGGCTCTGGATTAGATACAGAATTTTACCGCGTAGATAATGGGCATATTGATTGGTATAATATTGATTTTCCCAATGTTATAAAAATTAGAGAAGAACTATTTGAAGAACATCCGCGAGTACATAATATTGGAGCATCGATTCTTGATCAAGCATGGATTAAAGAAATTAAAAGAGACAATCGACCATTATTATTTATTAGTGAAGGCGTTTTGATGTACTTATCAGAAAGTGATGTGCAAAAATTTCTGTATATATTGACAGACAATTTCAAAGGGAGTACTGCGTATTTTGATTTTGTCTATAGAGGATTAGTGGGACGCGTTAAGCATCATGATACATTGCGTGATATGTCAGTTGAATTTACTTTTGGCGTAAAGGATGGCAGTGAGATATGTACATTAAATTCTAATATTAAACAAATAGGATTAATTAATTTTACTAGTAGCATGATGTCATTAGTGCCAGGGTTTAAAAAGATAATGTATCCTATCATTTATTTGTTAAATAATAGAATGGGGCAATACGAAATATAGTTTAACACGAGCTATGCTATACAATAATTGCTATAGCATGGCTCATATTTTTAGATTCTATAGATAATGGTAATATAAAAATATTTATTTGCATGATATAAATGCATACTTGAAAAAAACAATATATTTATTGATATTTCTATTATTTCTTATATAAAAGAGTAGTATTCGTTTCTTTTTTTGTAGTAATAGATGATAAATTTGCATAGAAAAACTCTTTGACAGTAGAGAGGAATAGAGATATAATAAGCACATAAAAACAATACATATTTGGGAGTAGGTGCTGAAAAGCCTAACAGAGAAGTCGGTGAAATGCCGACACGGTCCCGCCACTGTATGGTTGAGCGAGTTTGATTATGTCACTGGGAAACTGGGAAGACCAAATGAGCGTTGAAGCCGAGTCAGGAGAACTGCCTATTCATCATTCACCATTTGACCTACGAGCGATAGGGAGGAGAATTTATTCCTTTTTTGACGCATGGTTAAAAGAGGATTTTTTTATCGTCTTTACTGTGTTGACAATCATGGCTTAGTAGTTTTGTGGTGTCACCAAATTGGTATTACCACGCTTGCGTGTTAATATAAGTCATGATAAATGTAAGGGCGTACATTATCATCATCATCCGGCACCGACTTTTAATAAGTCGGTGCTCTCCTTTTATAGTATTGATTAAGTTGATCTAGCACATAGGTCTATATGTTATGGATAGAATAGAAAGTTTGTTATGTCCTATAAAAGGATTAATACATCTTTCTATTTTTTATCGTTTGTGTATGTACGTATTAGTTAAATGACTAAATACTAGGCTGCTATAGTTTTAAGATAAATTTTATGGTCTTAGAGTAAGTATAAAAAAGTAATACATGTAATAGTTAATATAGGCACATGCACTTAATTTATATATACGGACATGGGACAGTAGAAATAAGGCTTATTTGTGTTAAAATTACGTGTATGATTTGCAGTAAAAAATGCTTGACGATTATATAGGCTTATGATAATATAATCATGTTGGTACGCGGGAGTGGCGGAATTGGCAGACGCACCAGACTTAGGATCTGGCGCCTTACGGCGTGGGGGTTCAAGTCCCTTCTCCCGCACCACTTTTTAGTTAGATAATTTTACGTATATAGATAACACAATAGACAGTGTTGGTATAAGCATAGACAGTTGGCTGTCCATGCTTTTTTTATTTATATGAGGCTAATATGACTGATATAGAATCGTTGTTATACCAAAACCATTCTTATAAAGAGGGAATAGAGGCATTTGGTCATACAGGTAATACTCTATTATATGGTATGAGTGGTTCACAAAAAACTTTTATGTATAGTCATGCTATGAAATTACATGGCATGATTCCTACAATTATCGTTGTTCATGATAAAGAACATAAAGAATTATGGCAACGAGATTTGGCGTGTTTGTTGCCTACTAGTAGGGTGCTGGCATTTCCTCATATCGAGCAAGTTACATTTTCTACGATAGCTCGTAGTATGGAAAGTCAAGCAAAACAGATGGAAGCATTGTGTATGCTTCAAGCAGAAAAAAATATTATCGTTATAGCTGATGCAGAGGAAGTATCTCAGTTTGTAGTATCCCCTGAAGAATTAGCACATATGAGTATTACTTTAGCATGTAATAATGAGATAGCTAGAGATGAGCTATTAGAACGAGTGGTGGCAATTGGATATGAACGAGTAGACCAGGTGGAACAACGTGGTCATTTTGCCGTACGCGGAGATATTATTGATATTTATTCTGTGAATAATGATTTGCCATATCGTATTGAACTGTTTGGTGATGAAATTGATACCATTCGCACCTTTGAAGTAGAAACACAACGCTCTGTGACTCATATTGATGATTGCATGATAACACCTATTAAATTAGCTAATACAGAGAGCAAAAGCTCTTTATTGTCCTATGTACAGCAAGGTTTGATTATTTTTGATGAACCAGTACGTATTCAAGAATCGTTAAAAAAGTATTTAAAAGAAGATAGTACGCATCATACGTTTCATTATGATTGGCATGGGTTGACGAAAACCATTACATCTCCTACACAAGTGGCATTTAGTTTTATGCAACAGCGTTCCATTGGACTAAGTGGATTTTCGCCAATTGGTATTCAGGGAAAAGCAATGACAAGCTTTGAGCGACAAGTACCATTGTTGATGGATGAAATTAAACAATGGCATGCATTGCAGTATCAAGTAGTATTAGTTATGCATAATTTACAGCGACGTGAAGGCATTGAAAGAGCTTTACTAGAAGAAAATATTAAGTATAAATTATCGGATACATGGACAACAGAAACTGGTATAGTTACTATTTGGGATGGCTTATTAACAGATGGATTCGAATTCCCGCATAGTCGATTTGTAGTTATTACAGAAGGCAATATTTACGGACAGCAAAAGAAACGATTGCGGCGAAAAGCAGAAAAAGGACAAGATATTAAGTATTTTACTGATTTATCAATTGGTGATTATGTAGTTCATACTGTACATGGTATTGGAAAATATTTAGGTTTAAAAACAATTGAAACAGAGGGCATTCATAGAGATTATATTGAAATAGCTTATGCAGGTACAGATCGGTTGTTTTTACCAGCCGATAATTTAGACCAATTACAAAAATATATAGGTAATGAAGGGGATACACCACGTATACATAAAATGGGTGGTAGAGATTGGCAACGCATTAAAGCGAAGGCACAAAAATCTATTGATGAGTTAGCAGAGCGATTGGTTAAAATTTATGCACAACGTGAGATTTCATCAGGATTTGCATTTCTGCCCGATCAACCATGGCAACAAGAATTTGAAGAGGCGTTCCCTTATGAAGAAACAGAGGATCAATTAAGGGCGACAGCAGAAATAAAAGCCTCTATGGAACAACCAATACCGATGGATCGATTGCTATGTGGCGATGTAGGCTTTGGTAAAACTGAGGTGGCCATGCGAGCGGTTTTTAAAGCTGTTATGAGTGGTAAACAAGTAGCTGTACTCGTACCAACTACTGTATTAGCACAACAACATTATCAGACTTTTTTACATCGTTTTTCACCATTTAGTATTCGTGTAGAAGTTATGAATCGCTTTAAAAGTTTAAAAGAACGAAAGACGATTATACAAGCGACTAAAGATGGACAAGTCGATATATTAATTGGCACACATTCATTGCTTAATAAGAAGATTGCTTTTAAAGATTTAGGCATGTTAGTGGTTGATGAGGAACAGCGATTTGGTGTGGCGCAGAAAGAAAAATGGAAAAGTTGGGCGCATACTATTGATGTGTTAACATTGAGTGCTACACCAATACCTCGTACGTTACATATGTCGTTAGTAGGGGTAAGAGAAATGAGTGTCATTACAACACCACCAGAAGATAGGGTTCCGATTCAAACCTACGTGGTGGAATATGATATGTCATTAATTGTGGATGCCATTCGTCGCGAATTGCAACGAGGTGGACAAGTTTATTTTGTGTATAATCGCGTAGCATCTATTGATCATATGGCTGAACTATTAGAAGGAGCATTACCCGATTTACGATTAGCCATTGCGCATGGGCAGATGTCGGGGACAGAAATGGAACATATTATGACCGATTTTTACGAAGGTCATTATGACTTACTTTTATGTACTAGTATTATTGAGACTGGGTTAGATATACCAAATGCGAATACAATTATTGTGTATGATGCGGATCATTTAGGCCTATCTCAGTTATATCAAATGAGAGGACGTGTGGGACGCTCACATCGAAGAGCTTATGCGTACTTTCTATATAGACCAGATAAAGTCTTAACAGAAGCAGCAGAAAAACGGTTAAAAGCGATTGAAGAATTTACTGAGCTGGGAGCTGGGTTTAAACTTGCTATGCGGGATTTAGAAATTCGAGGAGCAGGCAATTTATTAGGCGCGCAACAGCATGGAAATATTGCTTCCGTTGGTTTTGCTATGTATTGTACAATGCTTGAAGAGGCAATTAGTAAAGTACAAAATAAAGAAGTTACAGAAGAGGTTGCACCACCTCCAGACCCAATTATTGATTTAGGTGTTGATGCATTTATAGATGATGCGTATATTAAAGATAGTGCTAGAAAAATTTCTATTTATCAACGATTGCTATATATAAAAACAGTAGAGGCATTAGATGATTTGATGGATGAGATGATTGACCGATTTGGAACACCGACGGAACCTGTGAATCGATTGCTCAAAATTGCTATGATAAAAGAACGAGCTCGATTGCTAGGCATTCATAGTATTATACATCGAGATAATACGTTAATTATTCAATGGTATGATGATAGCAAAATGACGCATTGGGATATGGCATCTGTTAGTGAATCGATGTGGAAACGGATTAGGTTGTTAGATACAAAACCAACATCAGCGCATGTCATTCTTGATGGTATGACTACTTCTATTATTACTATGACAGATAATGTGTTAACAGAGCTAGAACGCCGAATTGATGCATCAGTAGAGTCATAGCTAGGAGGATTTATGAATCGATTTTTAAAAGGTGCTATGATTTTGACATTGGCTGGTGTGATTGTTAAAGTTATAGGCGCATTTAGTAAAGTATTGATTGCCCGTATCTTAGGTGGTGAGGGAATTGGTTTATATCAATTAGCCTATCCTATTTATCAGATTATTGTGAGCATATCTACAGCGGGAATTCCAGTGGCTATTTCAATCATGGTGGCAGAACGGTTAGCTAATCAAGATATACGTGGAGCTAATAAAGTATTTGCTATATCTTTAGTTATGTTAGCGGGACTAGGTGTTATCTTTAGCGTGGGTCTGTATAATTCGGCTCAATGTATGATAGATTTTGGTTGGGTCCGTGATGAACGGGCGTTATTCGCTATAGAGTCCCTATCACCGGCTATTTTATTAGTCACCATATTAAGTTGTTTTCGTGGTTATTTTCAAGGCTTTCAAAATATGTTACCTACGGGTATATCTCAGATTTTAGAACAATCATTTCGTGTTGTTACTATGGTGGCATTAGCCTATATTTTATTGCCGAAAGGATTAGAATTTGCAGCAGCAGGGGCTACATTTGCTACTTTCCCAGGTATTATAGCAGGACTAGGAGTATTGCTATATTTTTATTATCGACAACGTACTTATCGCAAATCATTGCTATTGCAACAAAAAGATATTAGTACATCAGGATCTTCTGTATCCATTGTAAAAGAATTGTTTTTCTTAGCCATACCAGTTTCTATGGCAAATATTATGATGCCTTTAGTATCAGGTATTGATATGTTCATTGTGCCAAATCGACTCATCGAAGCGGGATATCCGATTCAAGAAGCAACTACTTTATATGGATATTTAACAGGAATGGCTACAAGTTTAGTTAATTTGCCGATTATTTTAACTACATCATTAGCAGCTAGTTTAGTACCAGCCGTGTCAGAGGCATATGCATTAGGCCGTATAGAAACGATTCATGAAAGAACCAATACAGCCTTAAAGATTGCTAATTTAATTACGATTCCCGCTTTCGTTGGATTATGCGTATTGGCTATACCTATTTCACAATTACTATATGCTACACCTCATGCAGGGCCACCAATAGCAGTTATGAGTTTAAGTATTTTTTTCCTCGGTATTCAACAAGTTACAACAGGAATTTTGCAAGGACTCGGTAAAACAGCTATACCAATGATTAATTTATTGCTTAGCACAGTGGTAAAAGTAATACTGAGTTGGTATTTAATTGTAGTTCCTGAACTAGGTATTAATGGTGCTGCTTGGGCTACTAATATTGATTTTGGATTAGCAGCTGCACTTAATGTATATTTTGTTAACAAATATGTAGGATATAGACTGGATATTAATAATGTGTGTAAAATTATTATATCGGCTATGGCGATGGGTGGAGCTACTGCAGTAGGATATCATTTCTTGTCGTCACTCTTGGGAAATACACTAGCTGTTTGTATATCTATTTTAATAGCTATTATGATTTATTTAGCAAGTTTATGGATTACCAAAGCTATCAATAAAGAGGATATAACTACATTACCTATAATTGGTAATAAGTTTTCAGTTAGAGAAAGAAAAAAATAATCGCTTAGAGAGTATATAAAATTATGGGCCTAATCATATAGTTCAAGAGTTCAGCATAAGAGAACATGATTGATGTAGGTTTATTTAATGGACTGACTATGGAGCATTAGTGGTTTAATACATCATACATTTATGGGATTCTATATGAATGGTATGGTAACACATATATGCTGCACAGGAAGAGTGAATTCATTTTTGGTTAAGTAGGCATTCTTAGTATAATTAGAGAAGGAGAGAAGTATTCATGGATAGAGAAGATAAAGATAGGGACCTGTCCTTGAAAGAACTATATGGTATTATTAAAACGTTGCGTTCTCCAGAGGGATGTCCTTGGGATCGTATGCAGACGCATAGCACATTGCGACGATATTTTTTAGAAGAAGTGTATGAGTTATTAGAAGCCATTGATAATAAAGATATAGATAATCTGCGGGAAGAATTAGGTGATGTACTACTGCAGATTTTATTCCATTCTGCATTAGCAGAAGAAGAAGGTTGGTTTACAATTCAAAATGTGATTGATGATGTATCGAAAAAGATGATTCACCGTCACCCCCATGTGTTTCATAAAGATGGGCATGAAAAATTAGACGGCTTTACAGCTTCGTGGGAAGAATTAAAGGCACAAGAACAGGGTCATGAAAGAAAATTTTTATTAGATGGTGTTTCAAAGGGACTTCCTTCTTTATTGCGTGCTCAAAAATTACAAGAAAAGGCTAAAAATGTAGGTTTTGATTGGTTAGAAGAGAGTGCAGTATGGGAAAAATTTTATGAAGAAATTGATGAATTTAAAGAAGCAATTCATCAAAAAAATCAAGAAAATATAGAATTAGAGGGGGGAGATGTACTTTTTTCCTTGATTAATCTCTTTAGATGGTATAAAATAAGCGGAGAAAATGCATTACGCCGTACAAACAATAAGTTCCAACGTCGTTTTACTTTTGTAGAACGATGTGTACAAGAAAGTGGCAAGGGCTGGGAAGAATTTTCTCTCGCAGAACTTGATGCGTTTTGGAATAAGGCGAAAATGCTAGAGCAAGAACATTCTACACAGCTAATAGCTGATGCTGAATGAGTATATTTGATTTTAAGGAGGTTCTGTCATGAATAAAACAGAATTAATCGCAAGCGTAGCTCAAAAAACTGAATTAACTAAGAAAGATGCTGAAAAAGCAGTCAAAGCTGTATTTGACACAATTGCAGAAGAATTGACATCTGGTGAAAAAGTACAAGTAATTGGTTTCGGTACTTTTGAAGTACGTGAACGTCAAGCTCGTGAAGGTCGCAATCCTCAAAATGGTAAAACTATTACTATCCCAGCTTCTAAATCTCCTGCATTCAAAGCTGGTAAACAATTAAAAGAACAAGTTAACGTAGTTGTTAATAAACGTAAAAAATAATTTTACTATTAGTTTTGTGTAGAATTAGTGTAAATAAAGAGAGTTATCTGTTATTATAAACGATAACTCTCTTTTTATATCAGTGAAGATTTTGATTTTATGAGATAGGCTGTGTGAATTGTCTTTATATTGATAGGATACTTGTTAGAAATAGAGTGATGAAATATGATATAATGCTTTCAGAGAGGAAGTCGGATATGGACCATGAAATGCAACGAAAAGTTTTAATTGTATCAGCATCAATTGGTACAGGGCATACACAAGCAGCTCGTGCTATTGAGGAATACTGGTTAGAAACTGAACCAGATGCACAAATTTTACACGTAGATTTTTTATCGACCGATACATTGTCTTTTGATAATATTTTAAAGGAAACATACATCAAGATGATTGATGTGTTTCCTATGCTTTATGATTTAATTTATCGTCTTTCACAAGGTGAACGAAAAGGTGGTATGGTACAGACCTTATTATCATGGATTTTAAAAAGTCGTATGCTAAAGCTGATCACTAAGGAAGAACCTGATGTAGTTATTTTTACACATCCCTTTCCATGTGGCGCTGCATGTATTTTGAAGCGACAAAATTTGATTAATATACCATTAATCGGTGTGATTACGGATTTTACTAGCCATCAATTTTGGATGTATCCACAAGTAGACTCGTATTATGTGGCGATTGATTCGATGGTAGACGAGATTGCTCGTTGTGGTATTGATAAAGAAAAAATTCATGTAAGTGGTATTCCTGTGCGACGTTCTTTTTTTAGGGATGCTATCCATCATTATGAACTTAAACAACCTGTACGTATTCTAATTATGGGAGGCGGATTAGGATTAGGTTCTGTAGAAAGTGCACTTAGACGACTTGATGATATTCAAGGCGTGGATGAATTAGTTGTTGTAACAGGGCAGAATACTGCGTTATATGATGCTTTACATGATATGCAAGGTGAATTACATACGCGTACTAAAATTTATGGATATATGACTAATATTTCTGATATTATGAAGAATGTTAGTTTATTGGTTACAAAACCAGGCGCTTTAACTTGTATGGAAGCTATTACGATGGGATTACCCATGGTATTTTTTAATGCTATACCCGGTCAAGAAGAGGCGAATGCAGCTTTCTTAGAGGGGAAAGGCTGTGCTAGATGGGCTCGAGATATTCACAATTTAGAAGATGTAGTGACGGCATTATTAATCAATCCTCAACGACTACAACAGATGTCACAGTGTTCCTTAGAATGGCATGTAGATGGAGCAGCGAATATTGTTCATTCAATTATTAGCTTATTGGATGTAAAAAAAACTAATCTTTCATCGGCTAGACCAATTTCAGAGACATTTGTTTAGGGCTTTACTATATATTGTTTATATGTTTGCAATATATATTCAAAAGAGGGATATGAATATAAAAAGGAGTTGTTATGAAGATACTACTTCTCATAACAACTCCTTTTTCATGGGTGCCTGGATACAGTTATAATGTATCGTATTTTGCAATATTATTTTGTCGAATTGATTCTAATGTTTTTAATAAAGTAATAGAGTCTTTTGAGGTTTGGTATATATCAGAAAATTCATAGGAATCTTGTAATGTAACACACCATTGATAGACACTATTTTCATCATATATATTTACTACAATAGGTGTATCTAAACTTGTAGGTATATTGCCGTCATCATCACTGATAGTGGCATAATCTCCACTGTCTGATATATCGAACAATAAGGTGTCAAAATTATCAATATCAACTAATTCTATATCTAGTGCATTATAAAATGATTCTACTGTTTGTGCTTCCATAGTTGCCTCCAATTACTGTTATAACTACTCTAGGCTCTTTGTCTTTCATTTTACTGAAGGGAGATATGTATGTCAACAAATGTTATTAGTTTACAAAATGTTGAAAAGTCGTATGGTACACGTTTATTATTTACAGATGTAACAATGACTTTTACTACTGATTGCCACTATGGATTAGTGGGCGTCAATGGTACGGGAAAATCTACGTTTCTAAAAATGTTGGCAGGAGAAGTAGAACCTGATAAGGGCTGTATTGATAAGAATGGTAAAGCCTCAATTTATTATTTACCACAACAGCTAATTGTTAAGGAAGAACAATCAATTTTAGAAAATATATTCTTGGGAAATCATCCTAAATTAGCTTTAGTACGAGCGTTTGAAGAAGTGAATCAATCTAATAGAAATGATGAAAAATATATGGCTTTGTTAGAGAGAATGAATGAAGAAGATGGATGGCAAGTAGAACAAGAAGCGAAAATTATTTTACATCAGTTAGGATTTGATGATGTCACAATGCCGGTAAAATTTTTATCAGGAGGACAGAGACGACGTTTAGCATTAGGACAAGCATTACTATATCCGTGTGAGTTATTACTCTTAGATGAACCTACTAATCATTTAGATGACCATAGCATTGAATGGTTAGAATCATATTTATTACATCGAAAAGGTGGTTTATTGGTAAGTACTCATGATCGATACTTTTTAGATGCTGTTTGTAATAGTATTTTAGAATTATCAGATCGACGTATCTATGGTTATGAAGGTTCATATGAGGATTTTTTATCATTAAAACAAGCTAGAGAAGAACAACAGGCTGCTACAGAAGAAAAACGACGTCAATTTTTGAAACAAGAACTTGCATGGGTTCGTCGTGGAGCACAAGCTAGGAGTACAAAACAAAAGGCCAGATTACAACGGTATGAATATTTGAAATCATTAGAATCCACACATCGGCAAGGAACAATTGATCCATTAGTATTAAAAACTAGGCTAGGTAAAACTATTTTTGATATAGATCACATTACATTTTCTTTTGGAAACACTCAAATTATTGATGATTTTACATATCATGTTGTTAAGCATGATCGAATTGGTGTAGTGGGACCAAATGGTATGGGAAAATCAACATTTTTGAAATTACTTGATGGTACATATGAACCGCAAACAGGTACATTAGTGAGAGGAGAAACTGTTCGTATTGCTCATTTTACACAAGAAATGCCTCCCTTTAATGAGGAACAACGCGTATTAGACTATATTAAAGAAAATCATTCTTATATAGTATTAGGTGATGGAAATACCATTAGTGCAGGGCAGATGCTAGAACGATTTTTATTTACTCCTGAGTTACATGGAGTACCTATTCGTAAATTGTCTGGTGGAGAACGACGCCGTCTTTACTTGTTAAAATTGTTAATGGATGCACCCAATGTATTACTATTAGATGAACCAACTAATGATTTAGATATCCCTACATTAGAAGTGTTGGAAGATTTTTTAGATTCATTTTGTGGAGTGGTGATTACCGTATGTCATGATCGTTATTTTTTAGATCGTGTAGTAGATAAGCTATTTGTTTTTAAAGGAAATGGTAATATAGAAATTGTTCATGGATCATACTCTGACTATAAAACGGATATGGACATGCAAGATAATAGGAAAGAAAAAAATATAAGAAAAATAGATAAAAAAACAAATGAGAATCAAAAAATCGTAAATAATAATAACTCTCATAAAACTAAAAAAGGACTTACTTTAGGTGAAGAAAAGGAATATAGTGAAATCATGGATACCATTACTGAATTAGAACATTTAATCAAAGGATTAGATGTTATGATTTCAAGAATGGATAATGATTATGAAAACATAAAAGAACTCATAGATGAGAGAACGAAAACGCAGACGAGAATTGACATGTTAACAGAGCGGTGGTTAGAACTTGAAGAAAAGGCGTAACCAATGGTATAATGCGAGTGTATAACGATAACAACGTTACTTTTAGGAGGAAATAATGAGTAAGTACGAATTCTTAGACCGTCGTGTTCCTATTGAAGATGGGAATGTGGCAGTTGTTCAAGATTTAAGTAAATGTAAAAATTGTTCTTTATGTCGACGTGCTTGTGCTGTGGACATGGGCGTATTTGATTATTATAACTTAGAATCCAATGGCGACCATCCTATTTGTATTCATTGTGGACAATGTGCATCTATTTGTCCATTTGATTCTATTAATGAAACATCTGAAATAGAACAGGTGAAAGCCGCTATTTCAGATCCAGATACAGTGGTTATTTTCCAAACAGCACCGGCTGTACGTGTGGGCTTAGGCGAAGAATTTGGCTTTGAACCTGGCACATTTGTAGAAGGAAAGATGATAGCAGCACTTCGCCAATTAGGTGGAGATTATGTGCTAGATACAAATTTTGGGGCTGATATGACGATTATGGAAGAAGCGTCAGAATTAATTGAACGTGTCTTGCATGGACATGGAAAACTACCTCAATTTACATCGTGTTGTCCTGCATGGGTTAAGTTTGCGGAAACATTTTTCCCAGAACTTTTGCCTAATTTATCGACAGCTAAAAGTCCGATTGGTATGCAAGCACCAACACAAAAAACGTATTTTGCTGAAAAAATGGGATTAGATGCTAAGAAAATTGTAGCAGTAGCAGTGACACCATGTACGGCTAAAAAATTTGAAATTCGTAGAGAAGAAATGAGTGCTTCTGCTGATTATTGGAACGAACCTGGTATGATGGATACGGATTTGTGCATTACAACTCGCGAATTAGCTAAATGGCTACGTGCAGAAAATATTGACTTTTCTACATTAGAAGACTCCACATTTGATCCATTGATGGGTGAAGCATCTGGTGGTGGTATTATATTCGGTAATACTGGCGGTGTTATGGAATCAGCCATGCGTGCTGCTTATGAAATGGTTACAAAGGAAAAAGCACCAGCTAATTTAATCCCTTTTGAAGATATTCGTGGCATGGATGGTGCTAGAGAAGCTGATGTTGCTATTGGGGATAAAGTGTTACATGTTGCAGCAGTTCATGGAACTGGCAATATGCGAAAATTTATTGAAGATATGCGAACTAACAATAAACATTATGATTTTATAGAAGTTATGGCTTGCCGTGGAGGCTGTATTGGTGGCGGTGGTCAACCAAAAGTAAAATTACCTATGGCTGATAAAGCACGTACAGCTCGTATTGCTTCCTTATATAAACGTGATGGTGAAGTGTCGATTAAAACATGTGTAAATAATCCAGAAATTCAAGCACTATATAAAGAATTTTTTGGTTCTCCATTAAGCGAAAAAGCTGAAAGTATATTACATACGACATTTGTAAATCGATCTGCTGATTTAGGACCAGAAGGAGCATGTACACCTGCAACATGTCCAACTTCAGTAGCCAATCTAAAAAAAGCAGCTGAAGCAGCTAAAGCAGCCGCTGAGGCTAATAAATAATTTTATACTATTTTTATGTGATTCTGTTGATTGCCATGGCGGAAATTCTTTCTGCTATGGCAATTTTTTTGAATATATATATGATTTTTTCATATTATTGTTTTGCATAATTGAAATTCATAAATTGAATAGTGTATACTATGTATGTATAGAAACATATGCACTGATTTACATTTTGCTAATCATGTAAGATTGTATAAGGAGGTCATATTATGAAAGGGAATAACTGGGGCGGTAAGCGTGTTGGCGCCGGACGCAAAAAAGCCCTATTTCAACGAACTGGAAGAACATTTCGCTTGACCGATGAAGAATTTTTAGAAGTTAAACCAATTATTGATGAAATCCGCCATCGTACAGAAGAACGAATCGCATCTATTAAGCATTAAGTGATGCACAATACATTCGATGGTTCAGTTGCTATATGAGTTCATAGCTATTTTAAATCATTATGATATAGATATAATGTAGACTATTATTATAAGGTTATATGTAACTAAGTAGTTAGTTATATATAACCTTATTTTAGTGTTATCTATGATGATGCACCTTATATAAGATATGGCTGAGTATATGGGGAATAAAAAAGGTTGAGAGAATATAGCAAGTTGTAGTAAATGCTATATTTCACACGAGTGAGGTGTAGATTTGTTTAGAAATATGTTTTTATACAGAATTATAGGAATTATTTTTTATATTGATTTATTATATCTTGTAATACGTATGCTATGATAATATGAGTTATCGTAGGTATTCATAACTTTTTGAGTTATAGTGTTAGAATTAATGCCTTTTTATAAAAGTTGTCTATGGGAAAGGAGAATTTATATGAAATGTGGTTTTGCATATATTACCAATCCAAATAAACGTCACATTGGATTATCTATTTTAATAGGTATTATTGTTGGCATTATTGGGGCTTTTGCTAAATGGGGGTGGGAAGTACCATTTCCACCACGGAACCCAGATGTTTTTTGGCCGATTGATGCAGCAGCTCGTGTAACACCACCTAAAGTATTATTAGATATGTTGGGCATTGGTGATTGGCACGTTATGTTTTCTGGTATAGTACAACCAGTTGATGTGTTTATAGTACATGTGTTATTTTCTGTGATTTTTGGTATTATGTATTGCGTGATTGCAGAATATTGGCCAAGAATTAAAATGTGGCAAGGTACTGTATTTGGATTTTTTGTTTATTTTTTAGCGCATTGTATTGTTATGCCGTGGATGGGACTTGTTCCTCCATTAACAGAAATTCCGTTTGACGAACAATTTTCTGAATTATTTGGACATATATGGTGGTTGTGGATTATGGAATTATGTCGTCGAGACCTTCGTAATCGCATGACAGGTAAAGCAGATCCTGAAAAATAAGAAAAATTATAATTAGTATAAACAGCTAGCGGTCAATTTTGAATTATTATCTATATAGGATTTCTCTTGATAAAATGAAAAACCGAGATATATCTTTCATAGAATAGTAACAGTAAATATATTTATGGTAGAATGCATAATCCGTGTAGCTTCACTCTTTACATATATTTTTATGTAAAGACAATACCATAAAATTATATGTTATATATAATACTAGATGCTATATATTTTATAGCATCTAGTATTATTTCTACAGGAAGTAGTTAGATAGATCGATTAGAATATATGAAAAGCATAAGATTCAAATTTAATATATTTTTTTATATAATGATGGTATGGTAGGTACGATAATCATTAGAAACACTAAAAATAGCCATTCTATGAATGATTGATCGAGCTAGTAGTAGATATATATCTTCTTGCATAACAAAAGGATGCTGTCCCTATTTATATTTTATGTTATTGATTCCCAAGATAGGAATTTTTTGAGTGATGGCATTTCTCCTCATATAAAGTATGAATTACTGCTATTTATGAGTATATACTACCTACACCAAGAAATTGATATATGATTATTATAGTGAGCGATATAGTGAGAGAATTTATGAAATCATTAACAGTATGTACATGGGTTTTAACAAGTAAAAGAGAGAAACTATATCATGATACAGAATGGGGAATACCCATTCATGATGATGCTATATTGTTTGAATGTGTAGTATTAGAATAATGCAGGCTGGCTTGTCTTGATTAACTATTTTACTGCATAGAGAGGCTATGAGATGTGCTTTTGATGGATTTTCCAGAAATACAATTGCTCAGTACGATACTAAAAAAGAACAATCTTTGTTGCATAATGCTGGCATTATTCGCCATACATTGAAGATAAAATCATTACGTAAAAATGCTAGAGCTTTTCAAGCAATACAACGTATATATGGGTCCTTTGACGCGTATATTTGGAGTTTTACTGGAAGAAAATCTATTATTGGATATTGGTATCTATGAACGAGGTGCCTCGTCGTACAGAACTATCAGATATAGTTTGTAAAGATATGAAAACATATGGTTTTACTTTTATTGAAACTACTACTATTTATTCATTTTTACAAGCGATTGGCGTTGTTAATGATCATATCGTAAGTTGTCTACGATATAGCGAATTACTAGGAGGTATGGATGCACTTGATTAAAGATATAGAGATAGTATTAGATATGATACGAAAGAAACGGGGCATAGTGCATCATATTACTAATCGTGTTACGATACATGAATGTGCCAATGCCATATTAGCGATTGGAGCCTCTCCTATCATGGCTTCTCATAGAGAAGAAGCCTATGAAGTTACATCTCATAGTCAGTCGGTTGTGTGGAATATAGGTACTATTGAATCTGGTACTTTAGAGGCTATGATAGAATCTGGCAAAGCGGCACAACACCATACTATCCCGATAGTATTTGATCCAGTAGGCGTAGGAGCTACTTCTTTGCGACGTTACGCAGCAAAAACATTGTTGAATACATTTCCTGTAGCGGTTATTCGATGTAATACGAGTGAGTTAATTGCATTATATTCTGAAACATATACTTCCACAGGCGTTGATTCAGTTTTGATTGATGAAGATAAAAACTATGATGAAATAGCAAAATCTATAGCTTTACAGTATCATACGGTAGTAGCAGTAACTGGTCCAGTGGATATAGTTACAGATGGAAAATGTATATATCATTTATATAATGGGGTTGATCTGTTACCTAAGCTAACAGGGACTGGATGTATGACTACATCATTAGTGGGTGCCTTTTTAACAGTTACTGATCCTATAAAGGCAGCAATATTAGGAATTAGTTATATGAGTATTAGCGGCGAAATCGCTAAAATGAGATTACAGAATGAAGAAGGGTTAGGATCGTTCTCTATTTATTTACATGATGCATTAAGTACACTCACAGGTGATACGTTTCTTGATCTCCTTTCTATTAAATGAGATATCACTATATGGACAGAATATAGTGTATATAAAAAGTACTCTGTAGTTGGCAGAGTACTTTTCATGGTTCATAAAGATATTTCATTAGGAGTATAGCAAATTAGTATGTAATATTGGCATAAAAGTAAAAAATCTAGTATATGTAGTATGTATCATTTAATTTGTACATAGCATATATACTAGAGGCATATGGTGCGCTTGCCGAGAATCGAACTCGGATTTTTGGTTCCGGAGACCAACGCTTTATCCATTGAGCTACAAGCGCATGTGTTAATTATTATATCATAAGGAAATCGATAATACCATAATTTTATATAGGATCACTATAGATTCTAGTCGTTACTTTCTATGTAAGATATAATTTTATAGTATATTACTATAGAATTATAGGTAAAAATAAAAATTTTTACCTTTGAATATATTAAGTGACTATCTAGCTAGCTCATATCAATTTTATTGTTATTGCTAAGTATACTATAACTTTAAGTTTTATTCGATGAATTATAAGTTGCTATAGAGTATTATAAAAGATGTCATATTTTATGATTTATACTTCATTACAATAGATACCATGAGATATTAAACTATATACGCGATTTGTGTAAAATTAATGATTCATATAGAAACATTATGATATGTATTTTATGATATCTAGTAGGCAGACATAGAAATGTTTGTCATGCCTACTCTTTTTTGCTACAATATATTTTTGATATTAGAAAGATTAATTTGAAAGTTTATACTAAGGGAGAAAGGAAGTTAATATAGACATGGAACAAGGCACAGTAAAAGGTTGTCGATTGGTTGAAACTAAAGATGGTAAAGTAATTCAATGTGATGAAGAGATTATTACACCTAGTGATGTATGGAAACGTGGTATTGATTTATCGAAAGTAGATATTAATGCTATGGAGAAGCAAGAAATATATAAAGAAGCGTATAATACAGTTACATTAAATCATGAAGAACGAGTAATTGTTGAAGAACATGAACGATTATCACCACATTTAATTTTTGAAATTATTCGCAGAGATGGTATTGAAGAATTATTACGACCAGTTAAGGCGCTTGTATTCTCTGGCATAGGTGCAGGAATTATGATTACATTTTCTTTTGTGTGTATGGCAGTGTTGGCAGCTTTACTACCAAAAGAATCATGGAGTCCAATTATTTCAAAAATGGGATATACAATAGGATTTATTCTTGTTATTTTAGCACGAGCGCAACTATTTACAGAGAATACAATTACTACGGTAGTACCAGTCTTTAAGCCTTTTAAATTCAAAAAGTTATGTCCATTAGGACGCTTGTGGACTATCGTATTACTATCTAACTTGATTGGTACGACACTAGCTGCTTCGTTTCTAAGTATTGATGGAGTTATGAATCCTGAATTTGTAGTGCAAATGGAATTGATTGCTAGTCATGTGGCACATATGAGTGCCTATGAAAATTTAATTAGAGGCATACCTTCTGGTATTTTAATAGCAGCTATTGTTTGGATGATGCCATCCGCTCGTAATTTTAGTTTTTTCATCATTGCATTTTTCACCTATTTTATTGCACTAGGCGATTTCACACATATTGTTGTTGGATCAGCTGAAATGTGTTATGCCGTTATTCATGGCATGGCAACGATGAGTGATTACTTTTTCACATTTTTGATTCCTACAGGGATAGGGAATATATTAGGGGGAACAGGAGTATTTACGTTGCTAGCTTATGCACAAATTTCTTCTGAACTGAACGTAAAACATTAAAGATAGAAATAGTAATTGATGATATACTAAATAACATATGCCTAATATTGTAAAGGAATAGTAGTTAGAATGCTTTTATAAAACAAAATAGTTACATAGAAATGGGAACGGTATAGTGCTGAAAAAATAGTATTATACCGTTTTTATATAACTATTTTTACGATATACTAGTAAATCAATAGTTTTTAGGATACGCTTTTTGTTAATAAGCAATATATGTAGTTTTCCTTTTATAGATATAGTATGACTAATAAGGCGTACTATATCGAGAAAGTTTGGTTATATATACCATAATCAATAGGCTTAATCCCTTATACAGTGCTAATAATAGTAAGAATAGCTATAAAAAATATATATCTAAATATAGGAAGTTTACATAGAGCAACGAATGGATATGTAATAGAAGTATCATATGTTAGTCATTCATAGTAAAACATGGTGCAAATAGTTTAAAATAACTAGCTAATAAAAAAAGTAAAAAAATAAAATTTGACCTATTGACTTTTTGACTTTTGGGGAGTATGATAAGGACATAAAGAAGAAATGGAACTGGAGGTGCTAAAGGTCAAAAGGTTAATAAGTAATATAATTATTATCTGATGATTGAGGTGTTGACAAAATAATGGCTAGCGATTTTGGAAGAGAAAACAGTATACGATAGGTTACGTAGATGTAATGAATTAACTTTATAAGAAAAAGATACAGTAAATTATAAATAGAATAGTGTAACACTATTCCTAGAAAGTAAAAACGAGGTACTTATTATGAACAATAATTTTAGCAATGATTTTAATAGCATGCATGACTTATTTAATCAATTAATGGGCAATATGGGTGGTTACTCCACAGAAAATCGTCGCTATAGTATCAATGGCAGAGAGGTAACACCAGAAGAATTTGCTTATTATCGTCAAAATGGACAATTGCCACGTCAAGAAGGTGTGGATGATAATGTAGGTCCTATGAAGCAAAATGGTATTTTAGCAAAATTAGGCACTAATTTGACTGAACAAGCTAGAGAAGGAAAATTGGATCCTGTTATTGGGCGTAATAAGGAAATTCAAGAAACTGCTGAAATATTAGCTCGGCGTACAAAAAACAATCCTGTACTAGTTGGGGATGCAGGGGTAGGTAAAACTGCTGTCGTTGAAGGATTAGCACAAGCTATTGTGAATGGAGATGTACCAGCAGCTATTAAAAATAAACAGATTATTTCTATCGATATTTCTGGCTTAGAAGCAGGTACTCAATATCGTGGTTCTTTCGAAGAAAATGTACAAAAACTTGTAAAAGAAGTACAAGCAGCAGGAAACATTATTATTTTCTTTGATGAAATTCATCAGATTTTAGGGGCTGGTTCTACTGGTGATGGACAAGGCTCAAAAGGATTAGCAGATATTTTAAAACCTGCTTTATCTCGTGGTGATTTAACAGTTATTGGTGCTACTACACAAGATGAATATAGAAATACAATTATGAAGAATGCTGCATTGGCACGTCGATTTAATGAAGTAAAGGTTAATGCACCATCTGCAGCAGATACATTTAAGATTTTACAAGGTATTCGACCTTTATATGAAGCACATCATAATATAGAATTACCAGACATTGTGTTAAAAGCAGCAATTGACTACTCTGTACAATATATTCCACAACGGAGTTTGCCAGATAAAGCCATCGACTTGATTGATGTTACTGCAGCTCATTTAGCTTCACAGCATCCTGTTACGGATATTAAATCATTAGAAGCAGAAATAAAAAAAGCAAAAGATATGCAAGAAGAATATGCAAGAAAAGAAGACTATGAATCTGCTATTAATGAAAAGATGAGAATTCAAAAGTTACAGAACGAAATTGATAATCATACAGAAAATCAAAAAGTAGCAGCTACGGTCAATGATGTAGCTGAGGCTGTAGAACGTATGACTGGTATTCCAGTTTCTCAAATGGGTGCTTCTGATATTGAACGGCTTAAAGACATGAAATCTCGATTGGCAGCACATGTCATTGGTCAAGATGATGCCGTAAAAGCTGTATCACGTGCTATTCGACGTAATCGAGCAGGCTTTGATGAAGGAAATCGGCCAATTGGTAGTTTTCTATTTGTCGGACCTACTGGTGTTGGTAAAACTGAATTAGCTAAACAATTAGCCTTAGATATGTTTGGTAATAAAGATGCTATTATTCGTCTTGATATGTCAGAATATAGTGATCGAACTGCTGTATCAAAATTGATTGGCGTTACAGCAGGCTATGTAGGATATGATGATAATTCTAATACACTTACAGAACGTGTACGCCGTAACCCATATTCTATTGTATTGTTTGATGAAATCGAAAAAGCAGATCCACAAGTTATTACATTATTGCTTCAAGTGTTAGATGATGGACATTTAACAGATGGACAAGGCAATACAGTTAACTTTAAGAATACCGTTATTATTGCTACATCAAATGCAGGATTTGGATATGGCACAGAACAGCAAGATGAATCTGTTGATATTATGGATCGTATTGCACCATATTTCCGTCCAGAATTTTTGAATCGTTTTAATGGTGTTATTGAATTTAACCATTTGAGCAAAGAGGATTTGCATAAAATTGTGGATTTAATGTTAGATCAAGTAAATGCTACATTAGCTAAAAAACATATCAAACTTACTGTAACAGATGCAGCTAAAGAATTTTTAATGGAGGAAGGTTACGATAAAGCATTAGGTGCTCGTCCATTGCGTAGGGTTATTGAAAGTGAAGTACGAGATACTGTTACTGATTTTTATCTTGATCATATTGATGTGAAAAATTTAGTAGCCGATGTAAAAGATAATCATATAGTTATCAGTGAAGATACTAAGGCAAGTGCTACAGAAAATAAATAAGTTATGTAAGAACATACAGTTTTTATTACATGGTATAGGATAGTTACTCATAGATATTTAATACATAGGCCTGTCATTACTATAACGATTAATGACAGGCTTATTTTATAGGTAGTGATAATGTTAATCATAAGATTATAGGAAGATTTTTTTGAATTAGTAGATTGGGATAATAAATTGAAGTTGTATATTCACTATATTTTGTTATAATAAAAGTATTCTATTATTGAGTAAAAAGTGTGAGGTACTATATGGAGCAAACAAGTTTAACTGTGGGTCGAGCTGCGTTGCGCTTGGCGTTATCAGAAACTAGAATGGATGAGCAAATATTGCGAAAAGAGTTAGAAACGGCTGATATTCGTTCTGTAGCAGTCGATTTTGGCGGGCAATTCATTCCATCAATTCCTAAAATCATTGAACACGCCGTTATTGCTGCACAGAGACAAGGTGTAGTAGCAACCAATCATATTGGAGAAGGCGCTGTTATTGGAGCTACACAAGAAGCATTAGAACAACTTAAACGGAAAGCGACAGGACTCAATGTGGGGGGGAAAATTGGTATAGCTCGTTGTAGAGAACATTTGAGTGTTGCTATTTATATGGGCGTTGGAATTTTGCATCTTAATGAAATTGCAGTAGCTATGGCTCATCGCTCTATGCCAGCACAGGAAGAAACAAGCCATTTATAATATACGGAACTGTAAGAATCACTAATAGATTAGATAATAATGGTAGAAATAGTATACAATTATAAATGGGATGATTATATGTTTTAGTAGGTGCTTGTTGGTGATACTAATACAATCGTTGTATGTTTGTTTTAGTGCATTATATAATTGTTGACATTAGTACGTAAATAGTATATTATTATTTAGTAAGCTTTATGAAGAAGAGGCCATCCGCTTCTCACCTTATGTCATGAAATATAGGGTTATATATAGCAATACTACACGGATGGCATATTATGCTGTCCGTTATTTTTATTTGGGGGTGAACCTTATTAGCAAAGATATGCCACGTATTAACGAAGAAATTCGTGCTCGTGAAATTCGTGTGTTAAGTGCCGATAATGAACAAATTGGCATTATGAGTTCTCGTGATGCGTTAGTATTAGCAGAAGAACAACAATTAGATTTAGTTGAAATTTCTCCTAATGCAAAACCACCTGTTTGTCGAATTATGAACTTTGGCAAATATCGATATGAACAGCAAAAACGAGAAAAAGAAGCCAAAAAGAAACAAAAAGTTATTACTTTAAAAGAAGTAAAACTTCGTCCACATATTGAAGATCATGACTTTTATGTTAAAATGAAAAATGCTTCTAAATTTTTAGGAGAAGGCAATAAAGTAAAAGTCACAATTATGTTCCGTGGTCGTGAATTAAGCCATCCGGAATTAGGTCTTAACGTTTTAACCCGCTTCTCTGATGAACTCAAAGAGCAAGCAGTTGTTGAAAAAGCAGCTAAGCTTGAGGGTCGAAATATGACTATGATTTTAGCAAAAAAAGGATAATTGAGGAGGATTTATATTATGCCAAAAATTAAAACTCGTCGTGCAGCGGCTAAACGTTTTGTAGCAACAGGTACTGGTGAATTTAAGCGTGCGAAAGCGTTTAAAAGCCATATTTTAGAAAAAAAATCTCCAGCTCGTAAACGTAATTTGCGTAAAGCAACATTAGTAAGTAAATCTGATTATAAACGTGTAGTTAAAATGTTACCTTACGCTTAATCGTTCTATAAGTAGTAAATTGTAAATATTAGATAGTAATATTGGAGGAAATGTATAATGGCTAGAATTAAAGTAGGCGTTACAGCCCATGCTCGTCATAAAAAAATCTTAAAATTAGCGAAAGGATATCGCGGTACTCGTAGCCGTTTATTTAAAAAAGCTAATGAAACAGTAATGAAAGCATTATTCTATGCTCGTCGTGACCGTCGTGCTAAAAAAGGCGAATTCCGTAGATTATGGATCGCTCGTATTAATGCTGCTTCCCGTAGTAATGGTTTAAGCTATAGTCGCTTTATTGCTGGGTTAACTAAAGCTGGCGTGGAAGTTAACCGTAAAATGTTGGCTGATTTGGCTGTTAATGATGCAGTTGCATTTGCTAAATTAGTTGAAATCGCTAAAAATGCATAGTAGATAGTTATGAAAGACTGTAGTATTATATACTATAGTCTTTTTTTGTAGTATATATAATATATGTAGTTTGTGGTGGATACAAAGTTTTCTGTAGTAGACTTTAATGAATCCCTATAAGTAATTTCTATCGTTAACACATATATTTTTATATAGCTATATAGTATGCTTTTAGAGAGTGAGTGATTATATAGGAATATGATGAAATAATTTCCTATCACCACTAGTTACGAATAAAAAATAAATGTTACAAGGATGAAAAATTTATGTATTTTATTTCAAAGAGAATGGAAATATCTGCAGCACATCAATTACATCTCTCATATCAAAGTAAATGTGAAAATTTACATGGACATAATTGGATTATTACGGTGTATTGCTATGCGGAAGAATTAAATAAAGATGGCATGGTCATTGATTTCACACATATAAAAAAAGAAGTTCACGATGTATTTGATCATCATATTATTAATGATATTGTGCCATTTAAGGATGGACTTAATCCAACAGCAGAAAATATAGCAAAATGGATAGTGGATACAATCCCTAGTTGCTATAAAGCCGTTGTGCAAGAAACGGAAGGTAATGAAGCTTGTTATGTACAACCAGGACTACCTATTGAAGTCTATATGGGGCAATTATGATAAAAGTTAATGAAATTTTTACATCTATTGATGGTGAGGGTATTCGTAGTGGATATCCTGTTACCTTTATTCGGTTGTTTGATTGTAACCTTCGGTGTTCCTATTGTGATACCATGTATGCTGTGGAAGGTAACGATTATCGCAACATGTCAATTTCTGATATAATATCTATGGTTAATCAACTAGGCTATAGACGTATTACATTAACTGGTGGAGAGCCATTATTACATAAGGCAGAAGTATACCCTCTACTAGAAGAATTAATTACTCTTGGCTATGAAATTAATATAGAAACAAACGGAGCTGTTTCATTGTTGCCATTTGAGAAATTGCGAGATACTACAAATTTTAATAAAAAAGAATATGCATTCTCTCACGCCAGCGACAAAAGTTTAGAGGAGAAAATCGAGAATAGGGAAATTACTGATAGCGATAGTTATATACTCCCTAAAAAACATGGTAACAAGCGTGACATGTCTAATCCAGTGCAATATAAAGGTCATATTATCTATACTCTTGATTATAAATCACCATCAAGTGCAATGAATCATGCGATGCTTTTAGAGAATTTCAATTATTTACAGTCAGGAGATGTCATTAAATTTGTAGTAGGTACTGATGAAGATTTATGGAAAATGAAACAAGTGGTGACGGAACTGTTACCAACTATTGATGGATTAGAAATATTTGTTAGTCCTATATTTGGTGTGATTGAACCTGCACGTATTGTTGATTTTATTATGATGCATCACTTAGAGTGTGTTCGCATGCAATTGCAGATGCATAAATTTATTTGGGACCCTAATGCGAGAGGGGTATAATATGAAACAAGAAATTAATGAAGAACGCGTGGCAGCATTAATACGAGAATTATTAATTGAATTGGGAGAAAATCCTAATCGGCCAGGATTATTAGAAACACCAGACCGTGTGGCTCGTATGTATCAAGAAGTATTTGAAGGTATTCGTTATTCTAATCATGAGATTGCGGAAAAGTTTGGAAAAGTATTTGAAGAAGTTAAAACGGGGAGTTTAGTCACTGTTACACATATTCCTATATTTAGTTATTGTGAACACCATTTAGCACTTATGTATAATATGGACGTTAGTGTAGGATATATTCCTAATAATAAAGTGATTGGCTTATCAAAAGTGGCTAGAATTGCTGATTTGGTAGGTAAGAGGCTACAACTACAAGAACGAATTGGTGATGATATTAGAGAGATTTTAGAGGAAGTATTAGATACAAAAGATATTATCGTCGTTATTCGTGGAGAACATGCATGTATGACATCCCGAGGTATTAGAAAGCCTGGAACTATTACTAAAACGGCTTCCTTAGGAGGAATTTTTGAGACGGATATTCCTCTTAGACAAGAGTTTTACTCTTTACTAACTATGGGCTAGTTAACCTGCACAAGAAGAAGTTAAATTAATATATGTATTTTTAAGCTACCTACGCGGTAGTTAATAAACAGATTTACACACCAAATACTAGTGTATTGATTCTAAGTTACCTATGCAATAGGATAGACGAGAATAATAAGGTAGATTTATTTTTAACTGATAACTTTTGTGTACTATCGATTTAATAGAGTAGTACAGTATAAATATAGGATAGCATATGGTATTGGCAGATGTTTAGATAGATTGATACTATATAGTCTTTACATATGTTGTATAGTTATAGTATAGAATACATAATCCTTATAATAAGGGATAAAACTATAGTTGTATTATGGTAGATGTATCATATATACTTATAGATGAGAACATGGTAATAATTAGAGGAGGCGTCTTATGGAGTTATTATATCCTATAGATAACGAATTTCGACATAGTATTCCATTAGATGGATCATGGTATTTTGCGTTCGATGAAAATCAAATTGGTTGGGAAGCAGGAATACCAAAACGAACTGTAGTTAATGTACCAGCTGACATACAAGATAGTTTTATCAAGCCTACAGAGCGTTCTTTTAGTGGCACCATGTGGTATGAACGTACTATGTTTATACCAAAAGAATGGTTAGGAGAAACTGTATATTTGCATTTTGAAGGCGTAGGACGTCGGGCAGAAATATATGTAAATGGATCGGTAGCTGGTCGTCATGAAGGTGTATTTATACCATTTGCTATTGATATAACCCGGCAAATTCGTTATGGGGAAGAAAATAAAATTGTTATACAGATTAGTAACGGTATTACTCCTTATGATTTACCAACAGGGCATGTGCGTGTAGGGGCAGATGGACGAAAAGTAAATGTAAATCATTCGGATTATCCAGTGCCTACGGGTCTATATGCTTCTGTGCATTTGTGTACAGTGCCTCAAAACCGGATTACTGATGTAGACTATCATATAGAAAAAGTAACTCCAGAAGAAGCCGTTATTCATTACATGGTAAAAATTAAAGGCAATTGTTTAGTAACAGCCATTTTGCGGGATCGAGAAGGTCGTGTGGTTGCTACTAGCGTAGGGGGCAATGGACGGTTACTTATTCATACACCGCATTTATGGGATATTGGTGATGGGTATTTATATCGACTTGATTTTGATGTTAGTCGATTGGGAAAGCATCATGATACGTATTCCCTTCCTATAGGGATTCGCACCATTGAAATAGATAATCAAACTTGGTGTATTAATGGCAAACAGGTTATATTGCGAGGTGTACGCGTTGATGGGCGCCATGTAGACGCTATGACTGCAAGTCCTATTATGGCGAGACGGGAATTAATTCGTCTATTAGAATTAGGAGGTAATTGTATTTTTAGCGGTGGCTATACATTGCCCGAGTATATCATTACCTTAGCTGATCAAATGGGATTATTAGTGATTGATGAAATATCCGCTGCGGGTATGGGAATTAAAAATGTAGCCGACTTTGATGATAAAGGATCCTATTATTCACAAGCAGATGTCAAGATTCGAGTAATGCAAAGTCATTTAAATATTGTAAAAGCAATTATGAATCGAGACAAAAACCACTCTTCCGTTATTGGTTGGAGTTTATTCTATGAACCAGGTATTTTAGTTGATGACGATGAGCGCTATTTTAATGAAGTATATGCATATGCTAAGACCTTAGACCGTCAATACCGACCATTAGGGATGACTGTTAATTTATCAGTTAATGATATATGTAAAAGTTGTATTGCGTATAATAATTTTTTAATTATTAGCCAGTGGGTCCATGGAGAATTTGCAGGACCAGAAGCGTTAGCAGATGATTTAAGTCAAGGCTTACATGAGTGGCAAGAACAATATCCTACTATGCCGCTTATAGTGCGTTTAGCAGAATATAATCATAGAGATGTAAAAAATTATTTTAGTGTAGCCGAACGAATTGATATTAATGAGCAATATTTATTGCAAGCCTATGAAGTGCTTGAACAACGGCATAATGTAGTAGGCGAATTAATGGATTCTTTGCAAATTACACATCCAGCAATTATTCGACGACGTTGGAAACATACAATATAGTCAATAGAGTCCTGTATAATAGTGTGTATGACATAGGGCATGATTGAAAATAGATAAGGAAGATTTAATCTAAGGTGAGTCATAAGTGGTTGCGTTTCATCTATTCTTATATCTATGTATAGTTATAGTGTGATGATATAAATAGTGCATAAACGTATATAAAAAATAGTAACATGGTGTTGTATCGTGATAGTCTAGTATAGTGACTACCAGTGATTGTACCATGTTACTATTTTTTATTGTTAGAGAATGTAGTTATTATATTAGCGTATTATAGATTATTTATAGAGTGATAAAATTCTTCTTTTATAGCTCTTAGTTTTTGAGGATGACTTATTAACTCTAATAATGATACACCGATAATCATTGCTCCTTCTTGAATAGTTTTTGTGATGGTAGGTTCTAACATAGCATTAGCAAATTCAATAGTATGACACACTTTATCTTTGCCAGCCAATCGTAAGTATGGATGGAATGCAGGGCACTGAAAGCTAACAGATCCAATATCAGAACTGCCTAATTCTGTAGGGGGATTAGGGTTAAAGTCGATGTTCAGTTGTGCCATAATATCTTCAAGAAGAGTAATACCATTTTGATTTATATTCATATTATCGTAAGGATTACCATAAAATGTATAGTCTACCGTTGTACCAGTTGCCATAGCGGCGGCCTCAAAGATCTTCTTTACTTTTTCAGTAACTGTATTAAGATATTGTCTGTCTGTATGACGAATGCAACATTCAAATTCAGCAAAGTCAGGTATGACATTGGCCGCTTTTCCACCAGTAATAATCCAACTGCCGATACGTGTTTCAGGGCGCACCTGTTGACGCAACATGTCGATTGCTGTTAAGGCTAGTTGCACACTATTTAATGCATTTACACCATCCCAAGGGTTAGAAGCGGCATGAGCTGTTTTACCGTGATAGCGAACTCTAAAATTATCAAGAGCTAAAAATTGAGCCTTAGCTCGTGATTCGATTCCATCGAGGTGAACCATAATAGCATAGTCATAGTCGTTAAAAATACCAGCCTTAACCATATCAACTTTGCAACCAGTAGCTTCTTCATCAGGAGTCCCAATGAGGTCGATATCCATTGTAGATGAGTTAGCCATAGAACTAGTATTGTACATTTCGTGCAATGTTAATGCAGCTAATAGGCTCATACTACCACTTGCACAATGTCCGCACCCGTGCCCAATATCTGGTAAAGCATCGTATTCGCATAAAATGGCTAATTTACCTTGCGGATTATTAGCACGTACTACATTCGCACGGAATGCCGTAGGCAAGCCAATAAAATCACGTTCCACATTCATACCAGCAGATTCGCAGATAGTACATAATAATTTTGATGATTCATATTCTTGCCCAGATAACTCAGGATGTGTGGCCAATTGATGATTTACATGTTCCGCAGTGGATATATGCTTATTAATTTCCTTGATAAATATCTGTTGTAATTGATTCATATCACATTCTCCTTGTCTTGAAATGTATATTATGTATATATATGCAGTGAAAATTAATTAATTTTAATTTTATATTGATAATTATATACTAGTGATGTATAATTATCAAATAGATATACATTTATAATTCGTATAGAAGTGTGAAAGGAGTTAGTTATGTTTAATTGTATGAGCAAAACAGTAAAAAAACTAGCCTTAGTGGCAACAGTAGGAATTTTGGCTGTTGGCTTGTTTGCTGGTTGTGGTAATGAAGAATCAAAGGAGAAAGTCTTAACATTTGGTGCTGAAACCACATTTCCTCCATTTGAGTTTTCTGAAAATGATCAATATGTAGGATTTGACATGGATCTAACAAAGGCACTTGCTGAAAAAATGGGATATAAATACCAATTTAAGAGCATGGGCTTTGATGCGTTAGTGCCAGCCTTACAATCAAAAGATATCGATGTTATTGCATCTGGTATGAATCCAACACCAGAACGTGAAAAAGCAATCAATTTCTCAGATTCTTATTATGATGATGGGGGATTTAGTATTATCACTCGAAAGGACAATACGGATATCAAAGATTTTGACTCATTAGCTAATAAACGTATTGTTGTACAAATTGGTACTGTTCCTGTTGAAATGGCACATAAAATTCCTGGTACAACTGTGAAAGAAGTAGATGGAAATTCTCAAATGTTCATGGAATTACAAGCGGGTACAGTTGATGCGGCTATATTAGATACAGCAGTAGCTAAATATTATCTCGCACAAGGGGCAAGTAAAGACTTAAAATTAACAGGACAACCAACTGATTCTCCAGGCATTGCTATGGGTGTTCGCAAAGATGATAAAGAATTACTTCAACAAATTAATAAAGCTTTAAAAGAACTTAAAGAAGATGGTACGTATCAAAAAATTTATGAAAAATGGTTCGGCCCTATTAAATAATTTATTTTTATATACTCAGAAGATGGCTATGCATATGTGTGTATAGCCATTTTTTTTAAATAAATAAAAATGGTTAAAAAAAACCATTGACATAAAATACATGTTGATGTATTATAATGACATGAAGTGGTTAAAAAAAACCAAATGATATATTTATGAAAAGGAGTTGGCTAGTATGAATAAGCAATTGGCATTAGAATTACAGGGATTATCAGAGGGAGCAATACAAGATATTATTTTTAGAATTAATAAAAAGATTACTATGAGACCTCGTGCGCCAAGGAGAGATATTGAGCAAATTGTTATTGTTATGTTTGCCTATATGAATAAAATAAAAGGACGAGGAAGACAGAGTATTTTTGAAAGTGACATGATGGACCGCCATGTGCAATTAGATAACTTGATTAAAGATACCTTATGTAGATATGGTCATATTTCAGATGAACTTCTAGAGATGTCTACATGTGAATTGGCTGCATATATATTATTTTCTGATTTGTTGCGATCTAATGTATCAATGTCAGTATATCAATTAATAGATACGCTAATTGATAGAAAACAAAAAAATGGCAATATATGGACTGGCAGTAATTCGTTCTTTTTTGTCTATGCGGCTTTAGAAGGTTATGCAAAAGAATTCAGAGTATATGTAGGTAGTGAAGAAGAGGAAATGTTGGTACGTTTAAAGGGTGGCGTATTAGATAGTATCATTACATATTATTATAAAAAAGAGGTAAAAGAACTAGAAGAAGCCAAGTGTGGCACTATACGTATTATGTATCCTTTAAAAAAAGGGAAAAAAAGCGATATAGATATGAGTAGAAATAGGCATTCTTTTATAGAAGAAAATAATTTAGTTAGTACACCTCGTAGTATATATCATGGTTTTGATGTAAACGATTTAGAAAAGGCTTTAGGGCGTGGTATGTGGGGGACTGTTCTTAGTAGATTGAGTAGTATAAATAGTAATGATGAATTACTAGTGGTCCTTCTTCCTATGAGTGCACTAGATAATGTAGCACAATCTATATTAAGAAAAGGGATTGTTACAAAAGGGTTGCTACAAGCGGTTATTCAATTACCACCTAATTTACTATATAATAATCTAACTCCTATGGCGATACTTATATTTTCAGAGGGGAATAAAACGGTAAAAATGATTGATGCCACCGATATCTTTACAAAAGGTAGACGACAAAATACATTATTAGAAGATAATATAGAGGATATTAAAAAGTTATATTTTAGTAATGATAAGTCATTGACTATTTCGATTCCTGCTATCGAAGACCAGGAGTATATTTTTACGCCTAGTCGTTATGGGAAAGGTATGGAGTTTTCTTCTCCTGCTATAGAGTTAGGTAAAGCTTGTAAAATTAGTCGTGGTAGTTTATTACGAGCGAATGAATTAGATCAAATGATAAGTGAGACAAATACTTCTATCAGATATATCACACCTAAGGATATAGTGAGTGAATTTATCGATTTAGATACTGTGGCATCATTAAAAGAGGATTTGGACTATAAGAGCCCTAAGATTGGTAAGAATACAATTATAATGAGCAAATTGGCACCATTTAAAGCAGCAATGGTGCGCGATATGGAAAAGAAAGACATTCTTTGTAATGGTAATTTATATATGATTGTAAGTAGTGAGGACAGAATCAATCCTATATATCTTATGAGCTACTTAAATAGTAGTGTGGGGCAAAGAGAGTTAGATAAAATTGTAAAAGGAAATACGATTAAAACTATCAGTATTAGTGATTTATCGGGGATTCAAATTCCAATTCTTTCTAAGAATGAAGAAGAACAATTTGTAAATGCCTATTTAGAAAAATGTGAAGAAGAAGATAATTTGTTGAAACGATTAAAGTTATTAAGAAAGGATAAAGAACGATTTGTAGAGGATACAATAAAAAAACTTATAAAATAGTTGAAATACATTCTTCTTACACGTATTTAAAAGACTGATACTTGAATTCGTATATTATATGAGGAGTGCGGCATGATTAATACGAGAAAATCGATACCAGAACTTATTGAAAGCACAACCCTAGATTTAGAAACGTTTTGTAAAAAAACGGGTTTAATTTATGAGCAGATTTATGGTTATTATAATGGTGTTACACCTTGTGATCGTATGAGACGTAAAATAGAAGAACAAGTGAGATTGATTAGAAAAGAATTGGGAATTACTAGACGACGGCATTCTAGTAGTGGCGTAACTACTAGTAGAGGTTCATCTCGGTGCAAATCACTTAGAAATGAGAAACAACTTTCCTTAGCTGCTCAAATGGAACTTTTTGAATGCTTTAAAGTGGATTCACCGGATGCATATGATGATCGTCGTGGTTGGCATTATAGTAAGCATAGAGTGATGCATTGTTCTAATGATATCATTGAAAAGAAGAAATAGTAACATGCAGTTATTTAGAAAGAGTGTGGAAATATATAGAGTCTTGTAACTGTAAGTAGAAATAATAAAACTATCCTTAGACAAAATTTCTAATAAAGAAGCTTTGCTTAAGGATAGTTTTTATTTACTGAAAGAACCTTCCTAGTAATGGCATTCTGGCACCATCGTATTTATTAAGGCCTTTCACTAGTATCATAATTACGATATAGGAAGCACCGCCTTCTATACCGATTAATAGAAAGTTAAATACCATAGGCATTGTTGGCTCTAATGCATGGTATGATAGATACATAATGCCCCCCATAATGGTGGCACTTACCACATTTTTCCAAAGGATGGATATGTCTAGGAAATATCCTGTATATTTTTTTATATAAAATAGATTTAAAATAGCTGCAAATGCAATATCTGCTACAGTAGCATAGGAAGCACCTGCAATACCTAACCAAGGAATGGCAGTTAAATTCCAATTTAATATAACTTTTACAATACAAGCAAGTGCCATATTGATAACTGGTAATGTAGGTTTTCCAAGGCCTTGTAAAATGGCAGTTGTTACTTGATGTAGTCCTAAAAAGAAAATAGCAATCGCTAAGATTTGTGTTGCCTCTTCGGCGCGAGGTGCATTATAAATTAATGTAACCACAGGTTTAGCCAGTACAAATAACATAATACTAAAAGGCACAGTGGCTAAAAATGTCATACGCATTGCTCCAGCAGTACGATAAAATATGCCTTGCCCATCTTTCTTGGCTACTAAATTAGAGATAGCAGGAACAATACTTGTGGCTAATGCAGCTGTAATAATCGTTGCAAGATTAATGAGTGGTACAGCCATACCTGTTAAGTAACCAAATAGCTCTGTAGCTTGCGCAGTGGAATAGCCTGCTACTTCTAATTGACGGGGTACGATAAATAAATCTAAGTTAGCTACTAATGGCAGCATAATGCTTGCCAAAGAAATTGGAATAGCTAATCTGATTAAACGGGATAAAATTGAACTTGAGGTTTCCTGTACACCTTGATAGAGTTCTCCTTGAGACGGTGCTTTAGGTAATTTCCAGTAATAGTAAAGAAGAACAAGTAAGGCACCAAATGCACCAATACCAGCACCCATACTAGCACCACCGGCCGCTTTATCTAGACCATAAGGTAGTAAAATAGCAGCGGCTACCAGCATAACGACAACTCGTAAGAGTTGTTCTATAATTTGACTGATAGCTGTTGGTGTCATTAGTTGCCACCCTTGTAAATAACCTCTAAAACAAGAGATGAGAGTGACGAAAAAAATGGCAGGTGCTAAAGCGATGATTGAATAATAGGCTCTAGCTTCACGAATGTACCCACTTGCAATAAACCAATCGGCACCGAAAAAGGTAAGCACGCTAAAAAGTAAGCCTGTAATAAATAACAAATTAAAAGATAATTTGAAAACGCGAGAGGCCCCTTTATAGTCGTTGAGAGCTAGTTTTTCAGCAGTTATAATGGAGATAGCAATGGGGATACCAGCACTTGATACTTGCAAGGCAAGTAGATAAATGGGAAAAGCCATTTGATAAATACCAATGCCTTCACCACCTAAAATGCGAGACAGTAAAATCCAATTAATACTGCCAATAGCTTTAACGACAAAACCTGCAATAGTCAGGATAAAAGTTCCTTTTAAAAATCGATTGACCATAATCACTCCTACCATATCATTATCGATATGGATACTATTATATAATGCACATTACGCATAAATGTATATACTTCAATTATCAATTGTAGCATATATGAGGAAGTTTACTCAATATAAAAAACGGTGAATCTTATGAGAGTCACCGTCTTTTCTGAAACAGATGGTAGCATTAGATTTTATGAGAAGAACCTAGTACATCTTTAATTTTATGTTGTACCATGCCTTGAATAGCGCTACGAGCTGGACCAAGATATTTACGCGGATCAAATTCGGAAGGATTTTTTTGTAAAAATTCACGAACAGATGCAGTCATGGCTAAGCGTAGATCAGTATCAATATTAATTTTGCAGACAGCCATTGTAGCAGCTTTACGCAACATTTCTTCTGGAACACCTTGAGCACCTGGAATATTGCCACCGAATTCGTTACATTTTTTTACAAATTCAGGTAATACAGAAGAGGCACCATGTAGTACAATAGGGAAGTTTGGTAACAAATTGCCAATTTTTTCTAATCGGTCAAAGTCTAAATATGGATCACCTTTAAATTTATAGGCACCATGACTTGTACCAATGGCAATGGCTAAGGAGTCAACACCAGTTCGTTCTACAAATTCAACCGCTTGATCAGGGTCTGTAAAACGTGCATCCTTATCACTGACATTCACGTCGTCTTCTACACCAGCAAGACGTCCTAATTCAGCTTCTACTACAACACCATGAGCGTGAGCATAGTCTACAACTTGTTTTGTTATTTTAATATTTTCTTCGAAATCTAAATGAGATCCATCATACATGACAGATGTGAAACCACCATCAATACAGTCTTTACAAATCTGAAAGGAATCTCCATGATCAAGATGTAAGGCAATTGGTAAATCTTCACTATCTTGTAAAGCTGCTTCTACTAATTTTACAAGATAAATATGTTTAGCATATTTTCTTGCACCAGCAGATACTTGAAGAATTAATGGAGATTGTTCTGCTTTGCCCGCATCTACAATGCCTTGTACGATTTCCATATTATTTACATTGAAAGCACCAATCGCATAACCGCCTTTATAGGCTTTTTCGAACATTTCTGTTGTTGTTACTAATGGCATTAGTATTCCTCCTTAGCTACACACACATTTGTGTGATGATAGTAATTGAAATAAGTGCATATATCAAATTAAGTATAGCAAGAACTTAGATAAAGTGCTATAGGTAATTCATTAAAAGAACGAATTAATACTTTTTTAGAGGGACGTTGTCATGTGTGATAAGGCATTTTTGATCTACTGAGTGTAGATGATAGTTGTTATTGGGGGGGAATCAATAGTGCTTTCATATCCGAAGGTAGTGGAGAAGATAGTATTACCTCTCTTTTTGTCATGGGGTGGACGAATTGCAGCCCTATAGCATGTAAAGCATGGCGTGAGAGATAACGTAAGGAACCACCATATATATCATCACCTAGTAAAGGATAGCCTAATTGAGCTAAATGCACACGGATTTGATGTGTTCTCCCTGTGTGTAAAATGCATTGTATATGAGTATACTGCGCATAGCGACGTATTACTTGAATATCAGTATGAGCTAATTTGCCATTACTCGTACAAATTCGTTCAATGATACTACCAGTACATCTTCCTATAGGCCAATGTAAGGTGCCTAATGCTATGGGCAAACTCCCCTCTATAATGGCTTGGTATACCTTATAAATCGGGGTATGTTGTTTAGTGAAAGCATGTTGTACGATGGCAGATTTAGCAATGATAATAAGACCAGATGTATTTTTATCGAGCCGATGTACTGGATGGAAAGAAGAGTGTTGATTTGTTTGTTGATAATAGTAAGTCACAGCATTTGCAAGGGTATGTAATCTTTCTGTAGAAGTGGGATGCACTAATAAATTATAAGGCTTATCCACTACTATGATGTAGTCATCTTCATAGACAATAGAGAGGGGGAATTCATAGGGAGAAAAGGATTGTCTCTCTTCTAAAAACACGGATAATATATCTCCTCCATGTAACAGAGTGTTCCAGTTACAGGGAACTTGGTTGCATAGAAATGTGCCTTGATTTTTAAGCTTACGTCGCATAGCTTGAGAAATATGTGCTTTTTTAATAGCGTGATTAATCGAAATGGAGTGAATATTTTTGTTGATAGGTATTGTTAATAATGGCTGCATAAGAAATCCTGTTATTTAAATTTTTTGAGATAGTTTATATGTAATACTAGGTACTATAGTTGTATGAACTTACTAAAAATGAGTTATATGTAATAAGTTACCGCTATGAGTATGATGCAAATTTGCGATGTATTTATTTTATTCTAGAAAATTTTCTAGGGCCTTATTTTTACAATAGATTGATGCAATGTATCATAAAATTAATAGTATGAATTTATTATACTATATGCTAGACAGGATGGATATGATTAAGCATAAGTATACATATTGTTATGTGGAGAAAACTATATATAAAAATTTAAATATTTATAGAAAATAAAGGGACGAAATAGATGAATATATGGTAAAATAAAATAGTTATAGATTATAATTTTAGGAGGTTTACATATATGGCTAAAGACTGTTCGTTTGATGTAGTATCTGAAGTGGATATGCAAGAAGTGACTAATGCAGTTAATCAAGCACAAAAGGAAATTGGTACACGGTATGACTTTCGTGGTAGTAAATGTGAAATTACACTAGATGGTGACAGTCTTAAAATTATAGCAGATGATGATTATAAATTAAGTGCTGTCATTGATGTATTAAAAGGGAAAATGGTGAAGAGGAATGTGTCACTAAAAAACCTAGAGTATGGAAAAGTGGAATCAGCATCAGGTGGTACAGTACGACAAATTATTACTATCAAAAAAGGTATTTCTAAAGAGAACGCCAAAGATGTTGTTAAGGCTATTAAAGGCATGAAATTAAAAGTCAATGCGTCGATTCAGGAAGATCAGGTGCGTGTGTCTGGTAAAGATAAAGATGACTTGCAATCTGTTATTCAAATGTTAAAAGACTTGGATGTACCAGTAGAATTGCAATTTGTTAATTTCCGCTCGTAATATATGGAGTGATGTAAGGCACTCTATTATGACCATTAACGCATAATTGGTAACTCATTAGTCTATTATAAGTTTTCGATTATACATGCTTATATTGAGATGTTGACTAGTTGCAATATACTCGATACCTTTTCAATTGACTAGGACCATATAGTTATACTAGTGAATTAATTTGGGCTATTACTAATTATATAAATAGCTGATACCATCTGAAAAGGAGGAACCATGGCTCAATTAAAACCAGAAGAGATGAAGGGTGGCTATACAACTGGATCTTGTGCCACAGCAGGCATGAAGGCAGGCTTGTTGGCATTATTAGATCATAAACAAGCAGAAAAAGTTATCATTGAAAATCCACAAGGTCAGCATATTCAAGTGCCTGTAAAGAGCATTACCATCTTGTCTGATACATCGGCACAGGTTACAATCATGAAAGATGCGGGGGATGATCCAGATGTAACTCATGGCACAGATATAGTAACTGCTATTGAGTTAAATACTAGCGGAGAGCTTACTTTTGCTGCTGGATTTGGCGTAGGAACTGTTACAAAAGATGGTCTATCTACCCCTAAAGGAGAACCTGCTATTAATCCTGGACCAAGGCGCATGATGAAAATTGTATTTGAGGATTTTGCGTTAGGCCCTAAGGGGATTGGTGTGCAAGTTACAGTTAGTGTACCAGATGGAGAACGACTAGCTAAGAAAACTCTCAATCATACATTGGGAATTGAAGGTGGCATTTCTATTATTGGTACTACGGGCATTGTTAAACCAATGAGTGAAGAAGGATTTAAGAATTCCTTAGTACCACAGTTACAGGTAATGAAAGCTAATGGTTGTAAAACTGCGATTTTAACGCCAGGACGTATTGGAGAAGACATTGCTTGTAATGTATTGGGACTAGAAAAAAATCAATTGGCAGAAACTAGTAATTTTATTGGGTTTATGTTAGAAAAGTGCGTAGAAATTGGATTTAAGCAAATTGTAATTATTGGGCATGTAGGTAAGCTAATTAAATTAGCTAGTGGTAGTTTTCATACGCATAATCGCATGAGCGATGGTCGCATGGAGAGTTTAGTTGCTTATGCTGCATTAGAAGGGGCTTCAACAGAAGTGGCACAAAAATTATTTGCCTGTCAAACAACAGAAGCAGCTATGCCTATTTTAGAGGAAGCTGGTTTAACTAATGTGTATCAACGCATTGCGGAGCGAGCCTCTATGCGATCTGAAAGATATATCGCGAATGAAGCAAAGGTAGGCATTATTATAGCTACATTAAAAGGTGAAATATTAGCCGTTGACAAGCGTGCAAAAGAAATAGGAGAAGAAGAACGATGGAACATACCTTGTATGTCGTAGGCATTGGACCGGGTAATCCTGATTATGTGGTGCCAAAAGGATTAGACATCATTCGTCGTGCAACTATCTTAGTAGGTAGTGCACGAGCATTAGCTGATTTTTCTACAGAACAACAAGTAACGTATCCGATTACAGGTAAGTTAGGAGAGTTGACAGCATTTATAGAAGAGCAGTTACTACATCATGATGTGACTGTCATGGTAAGCGGTGATACAGGCTACTATAGTTTGTTGCCGTATTTGAAAAAGAAATTCTCTCATGTGCCTATAGAGGTGATACCAGGATTAAGTTCTATGACATTTGCTTTTGCAAGATTGCATGAAGTTTGGCAAGATGCAGATTTAATGAGCTTCCATGGAAGAGTGCCAGCAGTAGAAAAGTTAGCATATCACAAAGGGAAAAAAATGGGCTTCTTAACGGACAATGAATATAATCCTGCTAAGATTGCAGCATATTTAATTGAATTGGGGTGGCCTCCTATTACGAAAGCGGCCGCCTGTGAAAGATTGAGCTATGAAGATGAACATATCGAGCGTAGAACGCTAGAAGAGATGATTCACTTAGAAGGTTTTTGTCATTCTGTATTGGTGGTGATGGGATGAGACATTTTTTTGGTATAGACGATGACGAATTTATTCGTGGTGAAGTACCAATGACGAAAAAAGAAATTCGTATGATTGTCATGAATGAAGCGCGTGTAGATGAAGATAGTATTATTCTTGATGTAGGCGCAGGGACGGGATCTATTTCCATTGAAGCGGCATTAGGTGCCTCAAAAGGACATGTATATGCGATTGAACGCTTTGAGAAAGCAACGGATTTAATTCGGCAAAATGCAGAAAAATTTAATGTAAAAAATTTGACGATTATTGAGTCAAAAGCACCTGAAGGTATGGAAAATTTACCGACCTTAGATGCGGTTATTATTGGTGGTAGTGCAGGTAATTTAAGTGGCATTGTGGATGAAGCACAACGACTTTTAAAAATAGATGGCAGATTAGTAGTTACTGCAGTGACTATGGAAACAGGTGCTGCTATTTTAAAAGAGTTAAAAGGTCGTCCATTTACGTATGAAGGATTTCAAGTTCAAGTTAATCGGTATCGTAAAGCAGGACCTTATCATTTAATGAATCCATTAAGCCCTATTTTTATTGTTACTGCGATTAAAAGAAAAGAGGAGAAATAATATGGCACAAGTACATATTGTCGGAGCTGGCCCTGGAGATCCAGAGTTAATTACTCGTAAAGGGTATCGCGTCGTGTCAGAAGCTGATGTTGTTATTTATGCTGGATCACTTGTGAATCCTGAAATTTTAAAAGCTTGTAAAGTGGAGTGCGAAATTTATAATAGTGCCACAATGAATCTTGATGAAGTAATTGAAGTAATAAAGACCGCCGTGGCTAATCATAAACAAGTCGTTCGCTTGCATACAGGAGATCCAGCAATTTACGGAGCTATTCAAGAACAAATGGATCGTTTACAAGAATTAGATATTTCTTATGAAGTGATTCCTGGAGTTAGTTCATTTTTAGCAACAGCTGCTGCGTTACGACAAGAATATACATTACCTAATGTATCGCAAACAGTTATTATTACTCGTATGGAGGGTCGTACACCGATGCCTCCTAAAGAAAAGTTATCTATGTTAGCATCTCATGAGGCTACTATGTGTATCTTTTTGAGTGTACAAATGATGGATAAGGTAGTAGAGCAGCTGATTGAAGGTGGTTATGATAAAACAACACCAGTAGCTATTGTTGTAAAAGCTTCATGGCCAGATCAACGCATCATTCGTGGTACTTTAGAGACTATTTGTGATATTGTACAAAATGAAGGTGTTATACGACAGGCAATGATTGTAGTTAGTCATGTGCTAGATAGTGACTATGAGTTATCCAAATTATATGACAAGGGATTTAGTCATATGTATCGGAGTGCTAAAGAGTAATGAAGACAGCAATTATTTCTGTAACTAAGAAGGCGGCTTTATTAGGACAACGTATTAAAGCAGAAGTCATCCCTGACGCAGATTGCTATGAAAAGGATGGAAAAATAAGCGGTAAAAAGGCCTATTTATTTTCAACGATGAAACCGTTGATGGAAGACTTATTTCTGAATTACGATCGCATTCTTTGCATTATGGCTACCGGCATTGTAGTAAGAATGATTGCTCCGTTTATTAAGCATAAGTCTCTTGATCCAGCCATTGTGGTTATGGATGAAGCTGGACATTATGCGATTAGCCTGCTATCAGGACATTTGGGTGGAGCTAATGAATGGGCATCAGAGATTGCTTTAGGAGTCAATGCAGAGCCTATTATTACAACAGCTACTGATGTGAATGGATATCCAGCACCCGATGTTATTGCGAGAAAACTACATTTTCGAGTCGATGATTTTTCTGTGTTAAAACGAGTGAATGCGGCGATTGTAGAAAAACAGAGTGTTTCGTACTATATTGATAATTCATTAGTTCTAGCAGGAGAATATAGTTCTTTTATTCAAGAGTTTACGAGAAAAATATTGGGTGAATCACAGTTAGTAATTCCCGTTACATTGGTATCAATAGTTAATGGTACATCCAAAGAAATCAATAAAGAAGAGGGACCTTGTGTAATTGTAACAGATCAATTGCTTAATTTACCACATAATATAAGCACTCATGCATTAGTATTGCGTCCTCCTACCATGACAATCGGTATTGGTTGTAGGCGCAATACTTCTAAAATATTAATTATGGAGGCTATTCAAAATTCATTAAAGAATATAGGGAGATCATATAAAAGTGTAATGAGTGCAGCATCAGTTATTGTTAAAGCTGATGAAGAGGGGCTATTAGAGGCCGTCAATGAATTACATTGGCCCATTACATTTTTTACACAAGAAGAAATAGCATCTATTGTAGAAAATTCTAATATATCAACATCTGATTTTGTTAAAAAGACTATAGGAGTAGGAAACGTATGCGAGACAACAGCATTATTAATGGCACAAAGCCAGACATTAATACAAAAGAAAACAATATATCCCAAAACAACGGTAGCCATTGCACAGGTAGAATTAAAGTTATCGGCATTGGACCAGGTAATGAAGAATTTATGACACCGCAAGCACGAGAAGCGATTTTAGCGGCTGATCGAGTAGTAGGGTATTTAACATACTTAGAGTTAATTAAAGATTTGATTGGCAATAAAAAAACTGTAGGTACTGCGATGATGCAAGAAGTAGATCGGTGTCAACAAGCTGTAGATTTAGCGGTAGAAGGGCATGAAGTAGTTGTTGTATCAAGTGGAGATTCTGGTATTTATGGAATGGCAGGATTAGTTATTGAATTAGCTAACAAAATAGATGTAGAAAAGCGCCCTACTGTTGAAATCATTCCTGGATTGAGCGCTGTTAATGTGGCAGCATCTGTATTAGGGGCTCCATTAATGCATGATTTTGCTGTCATCAGTTTAAGTGATTTGATGACACCATGGGATTTGATAAAAAAACGTGCTTCCCTTTGTGCAGAAGGAGATATGGTTATTGCTTTATATAATCCAAGAAGTAAAAAAAGAATTACTCATTTAGATGAAGTTAGAGAGTTGGTGTTACAACATAGAGATCCTAAGACTCCAGTAGGCATTGTGCAAAAAGCTGGTCGTGCAGGTCAACATATGGTTATTTCTGATTTAGAAAACTTTACAAAAGAAGAAGTTGATATGCAAACACTAGTTATTATTGGCAATAGTAATACATATGTTGAAAATGGACGCATGATCACACCTAGAGGATATAAATTATGATTTGGGTTATTGCAGGCACATTGGATGGACGTACTTTAGCCGTAAGAATTCAAGAAACAATACAAGAAAATGTTCTTGTATCTGTAGTCAGTACTTATGGTGCTAAGCTGTCACAGCATGAAGGTATTGAAGTATATACGGGTAGGCTTGATAAAGCAGCGATGTGTCAAATGATCAAAGACAAGCAGATTGATATATTAGTTGACGCTAGTCATCCCTATGCAGCTATTGTGACTGCTACAGCACAAGAGGCAGCTAAAGAGATGCACATTCCTTTTATTCGATTTGAACGTCAAGAGGTACCATTACCTAATTACGATAAACTGCATCATGTAGCTAATGAAGCAGAAGCAGCTCAATTAGCTGGTAGCTTAGGGGAGCGTATTTATTTAACTACTGGTAGTAAGACTATGAAAGTCTTTGCCCAAGCACCTGCATTACAAGATAAATCTGTATGGACTCGAGTGTTACCAACGGCAGAAGTGTTAGGCATTATGGAAGAGTTAGGTGTGAGTCCTAAATTTATTATAGCTATGCAAGGCCCTTTTAGTTATGATATGAATAAAGTTATGTTTGCTGATACAAAAGCTGATGTAGTTATTATGAAAAATTCTGGGCTTGTAGGGGGCGCAGATACTAAATTACAGGCAGCTATTGATCTAGGTGTACATGTTATTGTTATTGATAGACCGGCGATTGCAATTGATGGTCCAATCGCAAATTCTATTGAAGAATTTTTTGATATATGGGAGGAACAAATCGATGGATTACGTAAAAAATCCTAAAGCAATTGAAGATAAGAGTATGGAATTAATTTATCCGTATGTAAAAGATTTAAATTTAACAGATGATGAAATCAGAGTATACTCTCGCACTATTCATGCATCTGGGGATGTGGATTATGCTAATTTAGTTCGTACTAGTCCTAATGCGGTTCAAAAAGGTATTGAAGCATTACAAAATGGGGCGGATATTTTCACCGATGTAGAGATGGTTCGCACAGGTATTAGTAAACCAGCACTAAAAATTCACGGTAACGAAGTACATTGTCTGATTAAAGATGAAAAAGTAGCGGCTATGGCTAAGGAATTAGGCGTAACTCGTTCGATTGCGGCTATGCGTACATTTGGAAAACAATTGGACGGTCAAGTAGTGGCTATTGGTAACGCACCAACAGCGTTGTATGAAGTATTGCGTCTTGCCTTAGAAGAAAATATTAAGCCTGCATTGATTGTAGGAATTCCTGTTGGATTTGTAGGCGCTGCTGAATCAAAGGATTATTTAATGGAAGTATCACCTGTTCCATACATTACAGTGAAAGGCAATAAAGGTGGTAGTCCTATTGCTGCGTCTGTTATAAACGCATTGCTTTATACAGGTGTCAAAAGAGATGATATGTTATTTGTACAAGGCAAAAAATAATATTCTCAATGTGTATAAGGTGAGATATGGATCATAGTAAGGTATAGCTATTGATAGAATCGTAATAGAATAATTGTACATTAATAGTACTATGCTTTACTGTGGAAGTGACTAGTAATGTATTATCATTTTATATACGTAGAATATGCTTATAAAGATATCTATTCATTATTTATAAAGTAAAATTAGCAATTATATTCTACAGGAAAGGAGTTGTACTTTATGCAAGTAGGTTGTGTGGGTACAACTTTTTTCATTATTTTTACGACAGGAGAATGTTATGATTCTAGGTAATAAGAATAGAATAATTGATAGGGGTATTATTCTTATCGCTTTGGCATGTATGGCTATTCTAGCTTTAATTATATCGATGATATATGGAGCAGTAGAAATTAGCTTATCGACTATTATTCATACGATTATGACAGATACTATTCGTACAACTGAGGAAATGGTTATTTGGAATATTCGCTTGCCACGTAATATTGTGGCTGCCTTAGTAGGTGCTAGCTTAGCTGTATCGGGTGCTATATTACAGGCAGTTATGAAAAATCCTTTAGCAGATCCACAGATTGTAGGTGTTTCTTCTGGTGCCGGGTTAGCAGGGATTATAGTTCTTATTTTATTTCCTAGTTATGAATATATTGTTCCTATGGTAGCATTCTTGGGTGCGCTAAGCGCGTCAATCTTGGTCTATGTATTAGCATGGAAAAATGGAATTCGCCCCACACGAATTATATTGGCCGGGGTGGCTGTGTCTGCTTTTTTAGGTTCAGGTATTTCTGCACTATTAGTCTTTTATGGTGATCGCGTACAAGGGGCATTGTTATGGATGGTAGGTGGACTATCGGCTAGAAGTTGGCCACAAGTGTATGTATTAGCTCCTTATACAGTTGTAGGATTAGTATTGGCATGTATGGGTGCGAAACGATTGACCATTTTGAGCTTGGGTGATGAAACGGCCAAAGGACTTGGCTTACCAGTTGAACAGACGCGATTCATAATGACAGCCGTAGCATCTTTATTAGCTGCTGGTGCAGTTAGTATTGCAGGATTAATTGGATTTGTAGGACTTATTGTACCTCATATTATGAGGATGATTATTGGTACGGATTATCGATTTTTAATTCCTAGTTCTGCTTGTATGGGAGCCATTGTACTAGTTATTAGTGATACGATTGGTCGAACGATAGTAAGTCCGGTTGAGATTCCTGTTGGGATTATTATGGCTTTCTTTGGAGCTCCATTTTTCTTATATTTATTGAGGAGAGAGTAATATGAGTGTAGATGAATCTATAAAAATTCATGCTTCTAGTGTTATAAAGCAAATAACTCATGATGGTTCTGACTTGATTAGTGTACCATCACCTGTATCGCAGACGCACAAAGTAGACACAAACGTGATTAGTACCCCTTCTATAGAAGCATCGAATGATAGTAACTTCACGGAAACAACAGCGATAGAAGTTAATAACTTGTCCATTTCTTTTAATAAGAAGTGTGTACTTCATGATATTACTTGGCAGATACCTCAAGGGAAAATTACTACATTGATTGGGCCTAATGGTTGTGGTAAAAGTACTTTGTTAAAAGCTATGGTAGGCTATAATCATAGCGTTACAGGTTCTATTCGGATTAATGGAAAAGATATAGAAACGTATTCACGCCGCGCTTTAGCACAATATTTAGCATTTTTACCACAAACACCAGATATTCCAAAAGATATGATCGTAGAAGAACTGGTAGGGTGTGGAAGATTTCCTTATCAAAATTGGTGGAAGAATACGGCTAAAGAAGATAGAGAGATTATTTCAGAGTCATTAGAATTTACTAAAGTGACACATTTACGCAAGCAACTAGTTAGCTCCTTATCGGGAGGGGAACGACAAAGGGTATGGATTGCGATGGCGCTAGCACAGAATCCCAAAATGCTTGTATTGGATGAACCAACTACGTATTTAGATATTAATCATCAATTTGAAATTATGGAACTTTTACGACGATTGAATAAAGAGAGTCATATGACAGTACTTATGGTATTGCATGAACTTAATCAGGCAGCGAGGTATTCGCATCAGATTGCAGTAATACATCAAGGAACCTTGGCATTACATGGAACCCCAAAAGCAGTTATGACCAAGCATATGTTACGAGATATTTTTATGGTTAATGGCGATGTTCGGTATGAAAATAATCAGTTGTCAGTACAAATTCATGGATTATTATAATAAGTAGTATGATTACATTATGGTTACATTAGAAGTATAATTGCTAGTTGTCTTCACTAGAATATTTTGTATTGTTATTATTTTTTTGCTACTAGGTAGAATACATTTATGAATCTATCACTATAGTATGAAACTATTGGATATGATTTTATAGTTTATAGATTTAGTTAGTGTATAGATATAAAATGATTATTATACATAAAGAGCTGCCATACAGATTATTTCTGTATGACAGCTCTTTATTAGATTAGTTTAGATACATATAAAAGATAATCATCGAATTTAGTAGATTATTATTTTTCTGAAGGAATAGTAATTCCATACGCATCTTGTACTAATGTAGCCATAGCACTCGGTGTATCCAATCCTGGATTTAATAAAAATAATTTTGATGGTAAATAAAAGACTTTCTGTTGTTTAACAGCACTTAATTCATTCCACGCAGGATTATTAGTCATTTCTTTTTGCATAGTAGCTGTAATATCAGCTTCCTTACCCATGGTTACAACGAAGATAATATCTGGATTATCCGCTGCTAACGTTTCTAAGGAGTAAGGGATTGTTTTGCTGTGTTTACCATTGTCAGTATAATGATTCATAACTACATTTTGCATACCTAGTTCTTCTATCATAGAACCAGTAATCGCCAAATTCGTTTCTGCGGTTACACTTTTACCGGTAGCTCGTAAAATAGCTACTTTAGCGGGAGTCACATGTTTAACGGCTTCTTTTACCGCATCAACTTGTTTTGTATACTTTTCAATAACCGCATTAGCTTTATCAGTGTGATTAGTTAATTGACCTAATAATGTGATGAGAGGAATGTTATCATTGATGCCATCATAATTAATTAGTATGTAAGGCAAATGATTACTTGTTAATTGATCTTTTAGTTTATCATGTTGATTAGCTAGCCCTAATATTAAGTCTGGGTGCATACCAATGATTGCCTCTACAGAAGGTGTTGATGTATGACCAATAGTAGGTAAGGCAGCTAATTTATCAGGTAGAGGATCGTTAGTTTCTACTCTAGCGATTGCCTTACCATCAACAGCATCTAGCATAGATAGCAACGAGTTAGAGAGAGTAATTATTTTTTCTGGATTAGATGGTACTGTGTACGTTTCTCCCTTAAAGGTTATATTTTTAGTTGCCTCTGCATTAGAGCCTATATTTTTATTACAACCCGCACATAGTAGGGTAATAATACAAATAACTAAGAGAAGAAAGTTCTTTTTCACAATCATTCACACTTTCTTGTATACTATGTAAATTATTTTACTAATGCATTCCAAGCTTCATTAGCACGTTCTACAAATAATTGACGTATTGCAGTGTTTTCACCAATACCATGGATATAAGTATCTACAGCAAATCCTTCTTTTTCTAGAATGGATTTATGAGAATCAGGTTCATCACCAGCCATATCGTTATTAGCGTGATCACCAGCAACCATCATTAGAGGCATTAATGTTACATGTTTGATGCCTTTTGCTTTTAATTGAGGAATAACAGTTTCTAGGGAAGGCCAACCTTCTACTGTATAGATGTATGTGTTAGGTAATCCCATAGATGTGATACGATCTTGGATGACAGAGTAATAAGCATTAGAAGGATCTGGAGTACCATGAGCCATAACTAGTACAGCATCTTGTTTTCCTACTGCAGGGAATTGAGTTTTAAGTGCATTAAGAGCTTCTATAATGTCATCACTTTGATTTTCTTGACCCATCCAGTACATTAGAGAAGTACCTAATGTCATTTTTTTGAAGTTTTGTTTATATAGATTAAATACTGCTACATCATAGTTATATTCCATGCCTGGAATTACATCAAGAGATGTTAATGCTACACGAGAATATCCTTCATCTTTTAATTGATCAAGTGCTTCTTCAGGAGTAGGGTATGTGATTCCTTCGTTAGCTTTGATTCTGTCACGAATGATATGGGAAGTAAAAGCAGTCACTACTTTTGTATTTGGATGTGCGGCTTTGATTGCATCCACAGTGGCATCGATTGTTTTAGCACGAGTATCTTTATATGTTGTACCAAAGCTCATAACAAGAATAGCATCTTTATTTTCTTTGTATTGAAGTTGAGGATTTTCATAAGTTCTTACGCCAATTTGAGATGCTTGTTGTAAGGCTGGTGTAGGATCGGTAACTTCTGCATTTAGCATATAAGCGGCATGAGAAGTAGATACTCCCATACAACCTGCCATAACAGCCATAGTAAGTGTAGTAGTTAATGTTTTTCGGATAGCGTGTTTCATATACATTCTCCTTTAAATTTATCTACAAAATAAAATAAAATACATCATGAATATAGGTATAAAAAATCTCTCCAGAAGAGGAGAGATAGGACGTATATACTAGGGGGAAGATACAGTATGTAATATGCTATATGAAGTAGAAAAATCGTTACATAAGTGAACATATATACATACGTTTGATACATTCCAACGATAGGTATATATTACCTATCCATCGCTCGTGGGTTCTGGGTAATATCGTCAAGGCAGTTCTCCTGGCTTCGGTTCATTGTTACATTCGCCTTCCCAAGTTATATAACTCAGTGACGTATTGAATGGACTCCCCTTCACAGTGGCGGGACCGCGGTAGCATTCACTACACTTTTCATATTAAGTACTAATATTAATAGGATATATTCGACATTATATACTATTAATATAGTGTACACCTTGATCGCCTATATTCATTTGACATAATCATATCAAATGAGAAAGAGTGTGTCAAATATCACAAATACACAATATTGATAATATTTCTCATTGACTAATCTAAGATTATGACGTATGATAATTGATAGAATAATGATAACACATTTCAGTATATTTGTTATGTGATATATACATTAAGGTACATTTAACAAAGGTGTTGTAACTATATATGGAGGTCTAGCTATGACAAAACAAGGAATTATTATTGCATCATTTGGGTCGGTATATCAAGATGCGGTGGAAAAATCAATAGGTGCAATGGAATCAAAAGTGAAGTCTATTTATGGAGATGTGGCTATTCGAAGAGTTTTCTTATCGGATGCATTAGTGGAAAAGTGGAACGAAAAATACGATACGCGTGTTATGACTTTACAAGAAGCCTTACAAAGCTTAAGAGCTGAAGATATAGAAGAAGTTTATATTCAACCATTTGCCTTGGTAAGTGATCAATGTTATCAACAGATGAGAAAACAAGTTATGAAAATGATTCATACAAGAGAATATGGTTTTACACAAATTGCGGTAGGAAAACCTTTATTGACATCATTAGGCGTAAAAAATTATGCGGATGACTATACAGCAACAATTGAAGCAATTGTTAAACATGTTAGTACTAAAGCTATCGATAAAGCAATCGTATTAATGGCGAATGGACAGAATCAGCTAGAATTTAGTGCATTACAACTGAAATGTCTATATGGTGCAGCACCTAATATGGTAGTTTTTACAGCTAATGGCTTCCCTAATTTTAAACAAGCTTTACATATTTTAAATAGAATATCTTATCAAGATATTCTAGTGGTACCATTGGCATTAATTGGTTCTACACATTTAATGGATTATTTAGGGGGCGATCGGTCCGATTCGATTTATGCATTGTTAACGGAAGAAGGCTATAGTGTTTCTATTTGGAATGAAGGACTAGGAGAAAATCCATATATTCAAGAGTTATTTTTAAAACATTTATCGCAGACTATGAGAATGGCAGAAAGAAGACGTTCAGCTTGTAAAAGTGAAGATTCAGTAGCGTCAGTTCGGTCATTGGCCTAAAAGGTACTGATAATGTATGAGAAAAGAGCAGATTTTATTATATATCTGCTCTTTTTTATTGTACGCCGAATAGGCATGATTAAACCCCCAGTTAAACTGGGGGTCAGTAAAATTTCTTAGAGAAAAGGAAAGAACCTCCTAGTGATAAAATGAAGTTGGTCTGGTAACCACAACATTTTAACATAGGAGGTTCAATGTCAATGAATGACGTAAAAAGCTTATCACATAGTAAATGGAGATGTAAATATCATATTGTTTTTGCTCCAAAGTATAGAAGGCAAATAATTTATGGTCGGATAAAAGTTGATGTAGGTAAAATTCTAAGAGATTTAAGTAAGAGAAAAAATGTAGAAATTATCGAGGCGGAATGCTGTCCGGAT